>NZ_JBIWMA010000006.1:0-382450 GCF_044766465.1 Streptomyces sp. NPDC102259
TTCCCTTTCCGGCGGTTCCGACTCTATCAGATCCTTTCGGGCCTGATTCCCAGTCAGAGGGGGCTTGTCTTCCCGGCTGTTGGGCCGTTCCGACGTCTCAAACCTTAGCGGATCCGCTCGGCAGCTCCTAATCGGGCTGCCGACTCCAAATCGAATTGAATTCGGGCACGCCGAATTCGCCCCGTTGGGAGATCGTGCTGATGGTTTGTAGTGCCGCTACTGCGGCGGAGGTGCTGTCGGAGAACCGTTACGCCTCCCCGGCAACCCGAAGAACTCTACGGATCCTGGATGGGGATGTCAACCACCCCTGTCAAGATCTTTTAGTGCGGCCGGCGGGGGCCGTTCAGTCGAGGTCGCTGAGCCGGCCGCCGGCGTCCGGCTGGGCGTGCTCCACCCGGCGCAGGAGCCGGGTCAGGACCTCACCCAGGACCGTCCGCTCGTCCGCGGAGAGGTCCTGGAGGAGATCCTCCTCGAAGACCGTCGCCATGCGCATCGCGTCCAGCCACTTTTCGCGACCCTCCGGCAACAGCTCGACGATCACGCGCACGCGGTTGGACTCGTCCCGCTCCCGGGTCACCAGTCCCTCGGCGACCATGCGGTCGATCCGGTGGGTCATCGCGGCCGGCGTCAGGCCGAGGCGCTTGGCCAGATCGCTGGGGCCCAGGCGATAAGGGGCCCCGGAGAGGACCAGCGCCTTGAGGACCTCCCACTCGGCGTTGCTGATGCCGAGGTCCGCGGTCTGGCGGCCGTACGCCACGTTCATCCGGCGGTTGAGGCGGGAGAGCGCCGAGACGATCTTCTCCACCTGGGGGTCGAGGTCCTGGAATTCGCGCTGATAGGCCGCGATCTGCTCTTCGAGGGTCGGCTCGCCGCCGTTGCCGGTGCCGACCGTGCCGGGGGTGTCGCCCATGGGCCCAAGTATCGCACGGGGCTCGTTCGCGTTGAAGTTCTTCGAGGTGTACAGTTTAGCTTCTAACTTTAGCTTCGAAGTCTTCGGTGCTAAGTACTGAGGCGGCGGAAGTAGTACTGGCGCTGCCCGGACGCGGTACCGAGGACGACTACCTGATTGAGGTGAACGTGACCAGGGCGAGGGGCGCAGCGATGCGCCGGATCCACGTGGGCAACGCACTCAGCGCGTTCGGGCTCGGCTTCACGGTCCCTTACCTGTACGTCTATGTGGCGCAGGTGCGGGGACTGGGTGCCATGACGGCGGGGCTCGTCCTCGCCGTCTTCGCCGTGGCCGCGCTGATCGTGCTGCCGTTCGCCGGCAGGGCGATCGTGCGGCGCGGTCCACTGCCGGTCCTGCTCGCCGCCCTGGTCACGGCCGCGCTGGGGGCGCTGAGCCTGGGGCTCGCCGGTAATGCCACCGCCGTACTGGGTGCCGCGGCCGCGCTCGGCGCCGGGCAGGCCGTGATGCAGCCGGCGCTGGCGACGATGATCGTGGACTGCTCGACGGCGGAGACCCGGTCGCGTGCGTTCGCGACGCAGTTCTTCCTTCAAAACCTCGGGCTCGGGGTGGGTGGGCTGATCGGCGGGCATCTCGTCGACACCTCGCGCGTGTCCTCGTTCACGCTGCTGTTCGCCATCGAGGCGGCGATGTTCCTGCTGCTGGCCGTGGTGATGTCGACCGTGCGGCTGCCGCACGCTCCGCGGGTCGGGGACGCCCCGCAGTCCGCCGGGGGCAGCTGGAAGCGGTTGCTCGGCAATCGGGCCATGGTGCAGCTGTGCGTGCTGGGCTTCGTGTTGTTCTTCGCCTGCTACGGACAGTTCGAGTCGGGGCTGAGCGCGTACGGGGTGGAGGCCGCCGGGATCTCGACGTCCGCGCTCGGGACCGCGCTCGCCGCCAACACCGCGATGATCGTGGTCGCGCAGTTCGCCGTGCTGAAGTTCGTCGAGCGGCAGAAGCGGTCTCGGGTGATCGCGGCCGTGGGGCTGATCTGGGCCGTCGCGTGGGTCGTCGCCGGGTACGCCGGGCTGGGCCACGGCAGTCGGGAGATGGCGACGGCCGCGTTCGTGTCGACGTACGCGCTGTTCGGGCTGGGTGAGGCGATGCTGTCGCCGACGGTCGCGCCGCTGGTGGCCGATCTGGCGCCGGCCGGCCTGGCGGGGCAGTACAACTCGGCGTTCGCCCTGGTGAAGCAGCTCGCGCTGGCCGTCGGGCCGGCGGTGGGCGGGCCGATGGGGGCCTCTCTGCACGCGCCGTACATCGTGACGTTCCTGCTGTTCTCGCTGGGGATCACCTATCTGGCGCTGCGGCTGGGGCGGCAGCTGACCGCCGTCCAGGATCAGCCGTGGCTGGTGCGGAAGCGGGTGGTCGCGCGTGGTGGCGCGGTGGCGGAACCGGTGGCCGCCGAGGCGTGAGGCGGGTGGGGGAGGCGGTCGTCGTCCGAGAGGGCGGCGGCCGCCTTTCGCGTCACTCCTGCGGCTTCGGCAGGACGAACTCGCACCACACCGCTTTTCCGCCGCCCGGGGTGCGGCGGCTGCCCCAGTGGGAGGCGATCGTGGCGACGATGGCGATGCCTCGGCCGGACTCGTCGCCCGGTTCGGCGCGGCGGCGGCGCGGGAGGTGGTCGTCGCCGTCGGTGACCTCGATGATCAGGCGGCGGTCGGTGCGGCGCAGTCGCAGCCGCATGGGCGGGGTGCCGTGCTGGAGGGAGTTGGCGACGAGTTCGCTGGCGGCGAGGACGCCGAGGTCGTGCAGGTCGGGCGGGAAGCGCCAGCTGGTCAGGACACCGGAGGCGAAGGCACGCGCGCGTGGGGCCGCCTCGACGCCGCCGAGGAGCTCCAGGGCCGCGTTGCGGAACAGCTCGCCGTCGGGGCCGGTGCGGGCCGGGTGCTGGAGGACCAGGACGGCGACGTCGTCGTCGTGGTCGGCGGTGACGCCGGCCGAGCGGACGAGGCGGTCGCAGACGACCTGCGGGGTGCCGGTGGCGCCGGACAGGGCGCGTTCCAGGGAGGCGATGCCTTCGTCGAGGTCTTCGTCCCTGCGCTCGACCAGGCCGTCCGTGTAGAGGACGGCCGTCGAGCCGGGGCCGAGCGGGATCGAGCCGGAGGCGTGCATCCAGCCGCCGGTGCCCAGGGGCGGGCCGGTGGGTTCGTCGGCGCGCAGGACGGTGCCGCTCTCGTCGCGGACCAGGATGGGCAGGTGGCCTGCGGAGGCGTACACCAGTCGGCCCTCGTTGGGGTCGTGGATGGCGTACACGCAGGTGGCGATCTGGTTGGCGTCGATCTCCGCGGCGAGGCCGTCGAGGAGCTGGAGGATCTCGTGCGGGGGCAGGTCGAGGCGGGCGTACGCGCGGACCGCCGTGCGGAGCTGGCCCATGACGGCTGCCGCGCGGACGCCTCGGCCCATGACGTCGCCGATGACGAGGGCGGTGCGGCCGCCGCCGAGGGTGATGACGTCGTACCAGTCGCCGCCGACCGCGGCCTCGGTGCCGCCGGGCTGGTAGGTGGCGGCGATGCGCAGGTCGTCGGGCTCCTCGAGCTCCTGGGGGAGGAGGGAGCGCTGGAGGGTGACGGCGGTCTCGCGCTGACGGCGTTCACTGGTTCTGAGGCGTTCGGCGGCCTCGGCGTGGTCGGTGACGTCGGTGGCGAAGATCAGGACGGTGCCCTTGCCGTTGTCCTCGGCGGCCGGGGTGCAGGTGAACGTGTAGGAGCGGCCGTCCGGGGCCTTGCGGGACTTCAGGGTGCGGGGCTTGCCGCTGCGCAGGGCCTGGTCGAGGAGGGGCATGAGGCCGAGGTCGCGGAGCTCGGGGAGCGCCTCGGCGGCCGGTTCGCCGCAGGGGCGTACGCCGAAGGCCGCCGCGTAGGCGTCGTTGACGTAGGCGAGGCGGTGGTCGGGTCCGTGGACGAGGGCGACGAGGGCCGGGACGCGGTCGATGACCTCACGGACCGGGAGTTCGTCGACGGCGGGCACCGGGGGCGGCTCGTCGGTGAGTCGTTCGGCGCGGGCCGCGGGTACGGAGCCTTCGCTCCGCCGGTCCGTGGTGGTGACCGGGTGCTCGGCTCGCGCGGCGGCGCGGCGCTGCGTTCCGGGGAGCCGGGCGCTCCAGCGCGTGAAGTTCACGAATCCTTGCCTCGTGTAGTCGTCGGCGGCCCGGCTCCGGGCCCGGCCTGGGCTGCGGTGGCCGCGCGGCGGTGGCCGCACATTGTTACAGCACCCGGGGTGTGGAGCACGTGGAACGGCCTCGTGGGTCGGGGGGCGGGTGGTGGCCCGCCGGGAAGGGCTCGGGAGGGACTGGAGCAGGGAGCAGTCTGGCAGTGTGGCCGCCGTCCGGGCCGACATTCGTCAGACGTGGGGGCGGTCGGTGGAGTTCCTGGATCCGGTCAGGACGACCCCTTCGGGTCGCCGGAAGACTCGTCAGAAGGCTTTCCACCGGCAGCGAGTTCGAACTCCGCGCGGGGATGTTCGAGGGATCCCAGGGAAACGATCTCCCGTTTGAAGAGCCCGGAGAGGGTCCATTCGGCGAGCACGCGTGCTTTGCGGTTGAAGGTGGGCACGCGGCTGAGGTGGTACGCGCGGTGCATGAACCAGGCCGGGTAGCCCTTGAGCTTGCGCCCGTAGACGTGGGCGACGCCCTTGTGGAGGCCGAGCGAGGCGACCGATCCGACGTACTTGTGGGAGTACGGCTGGAGGGGTTCGCCGCGCAGGGAGCGCACGATGTTGTCGCCGATGACCTTGGCCTGGCGGACGGCGTGCTGGGCGTTCGGGGCGGTCTCCCTGCCGGACTCGTCGGCCGTCACGTCGGGGACGGCGGCGGCGTCTCCGGCCGCCCACGCGTGCGTGACGCCGTCGATGGTCAGCTCGGGGGTGCATTTCAGCCGACCTCGCGCGTTCAGCGGGAGGTCGGTGGCGGCGAGGAGCGGGTGGGGTTTCACGCCGGCGGTCCACACGACCGTACGGGTCGGGAAGCGGGCGCCGTCGCTGAGGACGGCGACGCGGTCGGCGCAGGACTCCAGGCGGGTGTCGAGGCGTACGTCGATGTTGCGGCGGCGCAGCTCACTGACGGTGTAGCGGCCCATGTCGGCGCCGACCTCCGGCAGGATCCGGTCGGAGGCCTCGACCAGGATCCACTTCATGTCCTCGGGCTTGATGTTGTGGTAGTAGCGCGTGGTGTAGCGGGCCATGTCCTCCAGCTCGCCGAGCGCCTCCACGCCCGCGTAGCCGCCGCCGACGAAGACGAAGGTGAGGGCGGCGTCGCGGATCGCGGGGTCGCGGGTGGAGGAGGCGATGTCCATCTGTTCGATGACGTGGTTGCGCAGCCCGATGGCCTCCTCGACGGTCTTGAAGCCGATGGCGTGGTCGGCCAGGCCGGGGATGGGCAGAGTGCGGGAGACGGAACCGGGCGCGAGGACGAGTTCGTCGTACGTCAGCTGCTGTGGGCCGGTGCCCTCTTCGTCGGTGGCGAGGGTGGTGAGGGTGGCGCTGCGCTTGGCGTGGTCGACGGCGGTGACCTCGCCGACCACGACCCGGCAGTGCGGCAGGACACGGCGCAGGGGCACGACGACGTGCCGGGGGGAGATGGAGCCCGCGGCGGCCTCGGGGAGGAAGGGCTGGTAGGTCATGTACGGGTCGGGTGTGACCACCGTGATCTCGGCCTCGCCCCGGCCGAGTTCCTGTTTCAGCTTCTGCTGGAGCCGCAGGGCCGTGTACATCCCGACGTAGCCGCCGCCGACAACGAGAATGCGCGCACGTTCCTTCACCGTCCCATGACGCACCGGACGCCGGAGTTTGTCCACAGCCCCGACAATTTGTGTGACCGCGAGTCGGGTGTGCGCAGGGTTGGCCGAAACACCGGAGTGCGGGGCATGAGCGCAGGTCAGAGGTGGTGCGCCGGGGTGCGGGAAGGGGTGCAATCGGGACGTATGCGGCCCGTACTCCGATCGGGGGGCGCTCCGTGCGGAACCTGCCCCTTCTGAATTGACTCCCTCTCAACTATGTTCGTGTGTCGACGGGGTGTCAGGGGGAAGTGCTCTGCGGGTCTGCGACGGGTGGGCCCGGGGAGGCCGTCCCCTGTGTTCCACGCCCCCGACTTTCGATGGCGGGGAGAGTCTCCGGGGGGAGACGTCATTACCGGGGGATCATTCATGCACATTCACAACTCGCATTGGTCGTCCACGTCCGCCCTGCCACACGGCGGCGCGGTCGGTGCGGCGATGGGCAACGGACGCGGAGAGGGCGCTCGGACAGCGCCTCTGCGCGTGGACGCACAGCGCAATCTGGAGCACGTACTGCGGGCGGCGCGCGAAGTCTTCGGCGAGCTGGGTTACGGCGCGCCGATGGAGGACGTGGCGCGGCGCGCGCGGGTCGGGGTCGGCACGGTGTACCGGCGCTTCCCGAGCAAGGACGTCCTGGTGCGGCGGATAGCCGAGGAGGAGACGTCCCGGCTGACCGATCAGGCGCGGGCGGCGCTCGGCCAGGAGGACGAGCCGTGGTCGGCGCTGTCGCGCTTCCTGCGGACGTCCGTGGCGTCCGGCGCCGGGCGGCTGCTGCCGCCGCAGGTGCTGCGGGTCGGCGTCGCGGAGGACGACGGCGAGGGCGTGCCGGCCGACGAGGCGCGGGTGCCGCAGCAGCGGACCCAGTCGGGCGGCGGCGAACTGCGGCTCGTCGCGGGCGACGGCACGACGGCCGCCGTCGACGACGCCGGGGCGGCGGCGCTGCTCGAGGTCGTGGGGCTGCTGGTGGAGCGGGCGCGGGAAGCGGGCGAACTGCGCACCGACGTGTCGGTGTCGGACGTGCTGCTGGTCATCGCGACGGCGGCGCCCTCGCTGCCGGATCCGGCTCAACAGGCGGCGGCTTCGGCGCGGCTGCTGGACATCCTGCTGGAGGGCCTGCGGTCACGCCCCTCTTCGTGAGGGGCGGGGCCGGCAGCGTCAGCGGCTTCCGGGCGGGTGGCTCGAAAGGGTGATGGTGGGGTGGGGGTACCGCGTGACCCTCACCCCACCCACCATGCCCGACGTTCGCGACATTCCGGACAGGGTGCTCAACTGCTGCCCGCAGCACGACAGTTGAACCTTCCCTGTACGGGTGAGAACTAGTACTGGATTGCGTCAGGTCCGCACGGACGAGTGGACGGCTGTTTCCACGGGGTCCTGACCAAAAGCCAATATGGCACTCTGACCCGGTGGTCAGGACTGGTTGGGCCGGCGGCGGGGGCATTCCGCGATGAGTGTTGACGGGGGGGACGAGTCGCTCGGTCCATCCGGTGACGGTGACACGGAGGCCGACGGCCCGACCGCACCGCAGGTGCCGAGCCAGGGCGGACGCGCGAGCGGGTTCTTCGGCGGTCCGACGGGCGGTCGCCCGCGCGATCCGGTGCCCCGTCCGCCGGTACGTCCGCTCGACGGCCCCTCCGAGGGCAGCGTTCCGGCGCAGCGCGAGCGGCGAACCGAGGTCGTCCTGCCGCCGCCGCGGGACCTGCCGCCGGCCGACACCGACCTGCTCGGCCGGATGCGCTCGGGCGACGACACGGCGTACGAGGAGCTGTACCGGCGTCACGCCGACGCCGTGCGCCGCTACGCCCGCACCTGCTGCCGGGACGCGCACACCGCCGACGATCTCACCGCCGAGGTCTTCGCCCGCATGCTGCAGGCGGTGCGCGGCGGTTCCGGACCCGAGTACGCCGTCCGCGCCTACCTCCTCACCTGCGTCCGGCGGGTGGCCGCCGGCTGGATCCAGTCGGCGAAGCGGGAGCAACTCGTGGACGACTTCGCGGTGTTCGCCACGCAGTCCGCCCGTTCCTCCGAAGTCGCCGACGACGCCGTGTCCGGCGGCTCCTTCGGGGCGGGCCTGGAACTGGGCGCCGATGTGCGCGCGATGCACGAGGCCGAGCAGTCCATGGCCATGCAGGCCTTCCGCTCGCTGCCCGAGCGGTGGCAGGCGGTGCTGTGGCACACGGAGGTCGAGGACGAGTCGCCGAGCGAGGTCGCCATGCTGTTCGGCCTCGACGCCAACGGCACCCGCGTGCTCGCCAGCCGCGCCCGTGAGGGCCTCAAGCAGGCCTATCTCCAGGCCCATGTCAGCTCCACCCTCACCAGCGACGAGGAGTGCGCGGGCTACGCCGACCAGCTCGGCACCTACGCCCGCCGCAGGCTGCGCACCCGCGCCGAACGGGGGCTGCGCAAGCACCTGGACGAGTGCGCCAGGTGCCGGCTGGCCGCTCTCCAGATCGAAGAGGTCGCCAGCAGCATCCCCGCCGTCGTGCCGGTCGCGGTCATCGGCTGGTTCGGCGCCGCCGGGTACGCCAAGGCGGTGGCGCTCATCGCCGGCGGTGCCGGAGCGGGGGCGGCGGGCGTCGCGGGCGCGGCGGCCGGGGCAGGCGGGTCCTCGGGCGGAGCGGGCGCCGGTGGCGGAGCGTTGGCCTCGGAGGGGCTGGGCGCCCCCGTGAAGGCCGGGATCGCGGCCGGAGTGGTCGCGGTGGCGGCCGTCGCGGTGGCGCTCGCGCTCGTCGGCCACGGCGGTCCCGCGAAGCAGCCCGAGGCCCGGCCCCCGGCGTCCGCGCCGGCGCCGGTCGCGCGGCCCGAGGAGCCGACACCCGCGCCGACGCCGACGAAGGAGCGCGAGCCGCGGCCTCCGGCGATCGTCCAGGCCGGCGCCCCGACACCGTCCCGCGCCGCCGGGTCGACGCCCACGCCGGCGCCCAGATCGACCCCCACGCCCAGCCCGACGCCCACCCCTGTCCCGACGCCGACCCCGCCCCCCACGCCCACACCCACTCCCACGCCCACGCCCACGCCTCCGCCCGCCCCGGCCGTCTATCCGCTGAGCGAGGTGTCCTTCGACGTCGGCGGCGACGGAACCGGCCCCGAGATCCGGCTGGGCGGCAGCAGCTGGGTGTGGCAGCGGTACGGCCTGTCCATCGCGGACCGGCGGTACGAGCGCGGGGTGACCGTGCACGGCCACTCCTCCGTCACCGTCGACCTCAACCGGGCCTGCACCTCCTACGACGCGCTCGTCGGCGTCGACGACCTGACGATGAAGCTCGGCGCGGTCTCCTTCGCCGTCTACGCCGACGGGCGCCGGGTCTGGGTGTCCGGGGTGATCGAGGGCGGCGACCCGGCCGTGCCCGTCCATGTGGATCTCGTCGGCCGCACCACCGTCCGTCTGGTGGTCGAGCCGCACAGCGGCCTCGACTCCGTGGCGCTCGCGGACTGGGCGGAGTCCGGCTTCACCTGCTCGTAGGCGCCCGCGCGGTCACGGCCGGCGGTCCAACCGGGTGGTCGCGCACGCTGTCGGTGAGCTCGCGCAGGGCATCGGCCACCGTCAGCGGCGCGCCCAGGAGCCGCTCGGCCGCGTGCCGCTCGGCGCCCAGGGCGTCGCGGGCGGCGGCCTCGGCCAGCTCGGCCCGGGCGTGCTGCGGGGCGGGACGCGGGTGGGGGCCGCGCAGGGTGTCGGCGGCCGCGAGAAGACGGGTCGCGCGCGGGTGGTCCCCGAGCCGGGTCAGCAGGTCCGCCGCGCCGTCCAGGATCGACGAGGTGACCGCCTCGGCGCACTGGTCGGCCATCGCCTGGCGCAGCGTGTCGGCGAGCATCGGCAGGCCGTGCGCCGGGCCGGACTCGGCGGCGGTGAGGTCCGCGTCGAGCATGTTCAGCGCCGCCACGAACTGGGGCGGCGGGGTGCCCGCTCCGGCCGCCACGCGGACCTCGTCGCACAGCACCCGCGCGTGTGCCACCTCCCCCTCGATCAGCGCGATGTGGGAGCGCAGCAGGAGGACGAACGCCCGGACGTCGGGCACGCCGTAGCGGTCGGCGGCGCTGTTCGCCTCGTCCAGCGCGGCCAGGGCGTTCTCGACGTCGCCCGAGCGGTAGGCGATCTCCGCGAGCCGGGCGATGAGGAACGGCGACTCGGCGTACGCCCCGACCTCGTAGGCGAGGCGCAGCGCCTCGCGGTACTCGCGCTCCGCCTGCGGGAAACGGCCGCGCGCCAACTCCGCCTCGCCGGCCGCGCCGCACACCTGGGCCCGCATCCAGCGGTCACCGACGCGCAGGCTGAGCATCCGCAGCTCCGCCAGGTCGTCGTCGACGCCGAGCAGTCCGCCGGGTGAGTCGACGACCATGTGGGTGCGGAACATCAGGGCGCAGCCGAGTTCCCAGTCGCCGCCGTGGACCCGGCAGTTGTCGACCATCCGGTCGAGGACCCCCCGGACGTCCACGATGTCGCGCATCTGGAAGGCCGTCAGCGGCCAGAGCAGGCCGGGCATCCGGGCCGCCCGGGGACCGCCCGGCTCGTAGTCGGCGCGCAGGCGGACCAGGTACTCCTGGTAGCGCGGGTCCGTCGCGAGGTCCTTCGGATCGGACTCCGACAACAGGAACACGTTCAGCATCCGCAGATTCATCCGCTGCACGTGCCGGGGGTGGGCGTTCTCCGTGGCGGCCGGTGTGCCGAGCAGGACGTCGACGGGGTCGAGGGCGGCCATCCGGGCGGTGAGGTCGGCGACGGTGAACGGCGGCTCGGGCGCGGGTTCTCGGAGGGTGTCCAGGACGGCGCCCAGGCGCAGGGTCCGGTCGCACCACTCGGCGCCCTCGCGACGGTAGTTGCGCAGCCACCAGAACCAGCCCGTGGCGATGCAGAGGGCGGTGGCCTCCTCCTCGTCGCCCGCCGTGTGCGCGCGCTGGAGGGCCACGCGGATGTTGTCCCGTTCGGTCTCCAGGCGGGCGATCCAGGGGAGTTGCCCGGCGGAGCGCAGCAGCGGGTCGGCCCGCTCGACGAGTGCGCGCACCCACGCGCGGTGGCGCCGTCGGGCCGCCGCGCGGCACGGGGGGAGCTCGGCGGCGCGTTCGTCGGCGTACTCGTGGATCGTCTCCAGCATGCGGTAGCGCATGGCGCCCCCGCCGCCCGGCTCGAACGGCGCCGCCACGACGAGGGACTTGTCGACGAGCGCGCCGACGAGGTCCGCGACCGGGCCGGTGCACACGGCTTCCGCCGCCTCCAGGTCCCAGCCGCCCGCGAACACGGACAGCTCGCGCAGCAGGGTGCGCTCCGGTTCGTCGAGCAGGTCCCACGACCAGTCGACGACGGCGCGCAGGGTCTGCTGGCGGGGCAGGACCGTGCGGCTGCCCGAGGTGAGGAGGCGGAAGCGGTCGTCGAGGCGGTCGGCGATCTGGCGCGGGGTGAGCAGCCGGAGCCGGGCGGCGGCCAGTTCGATGGCGAGCGGCAGTCCGTCCAGTCGCCGGCAGATCTCGGCGATCGCCTCTTCGTCCCGCAGGGCGGCCGGCGCGTCGGGGCGGGCGGCGGTCGCGCGCTCGGTGAAGAGGCGGTGCGCCTGGTCGGGGAGGAGGGGCTCGACCGGGCGGACCGACTCGCCGGGGACGCCCAGGGGTTCACGGCTGGTGGCGAGGATGGTGAGCCCGGGGCAGCGGGTGAGGAGGGTCTCGGCGAGGGCGGCGGCCGCGCCGATGACATGTTCGCAGTTGTCAAGGATCAGGAGTTGGCTGCGCGGGGCGCAGTACTCGACGAGCAGGGCGACGGGGTCGTCCTGAAGGGCCGCCAGCTCGGTGCTCAGCAGGACGGTCTCGCGCAGACCGAGGGCACTGACCACCGCGCCCGGCACCGCCTCCGGCCGGTCGAGCGGCGCCAGCTCGGCCAGCCACGCCTGCGGGAGCCCGGCGGCGGCTTCCTCGGCGAGACGGGTCTTCCCGGAGCCGCCCGGTCCGGTGAGCGTGACGAGACGGGCCCTGTGCAATGCGGAACGGATGGCGTCGAGCTCGGGTTCCCGGCCCACGAAAGAGGTAAGCCGCGGACGGATGTTGCCGGTGCGCTCGGGGAGTTGGAGCGACGTGCGGGGCGTCGGGGCATCCGGTTCGGTGCCGGGCGCCGACGGGGTGCCGTGGGTCGGTTCCGGGCGGTCGAGGAGCTCGGCGTGCAGGGCGCGCAACCGCGGCCCCGGGTCGGCGCCGAGGCCGTCGGCGAGGGTGCGGCGGGCGGTCTCGTACGCGGCGAGGGCGGCGGCTTCGCGGCCGGTGTCGCGCAGGGCGCGGATGAGGAGGGCGTGCAGCGGCTCGTCGTACGGGTGCGCCGCGACCAGTTCCGTCAGGCGCGGTACGGCTTCGCGGGCGCGGCCGAGGAGGAGGTCCGCCTCGGCGCGGGCGCGGGTGGCCTCCAGCCGGAGGGCCTCGGGGCGGGCGGCCGCGGTGCGGTCGGGGAGATCGGCCAGGGCGGGGCCGCGCCACAGGGCGAGAGCGTCGTCCAGGGTGCGGGCGGCGGCGGGCGCGTCACCCCGACGCAGCGCTTCGTCGCCCTGGCGTACGAGTCGTTCGAAGACGAAGAGGTCGACGTCGTCCTCGGTCGCGGCGAGGCGGTACCCGCCCGGGGCGGAGGTGACGGTGTCCTTGCCGACGGCACGGCGGAGACGGCCGATCAGGGCCTGGAGGGCGGCCGGGGCGTCCTGGGGCGGGTCCTCGGCCCACACCTCGTCGATGAGGGTCTCCGGGGCGGTGAGCCGGCCCGGGCGGAGCGCCAGGGCCGCGAGGAGGGCGCGGAGCCGGGGGCCCGGGACGGATAGGGCGGTGCCCTGGTCGTCCGCTGTCTGGGTGACGCCCAGAATTCTGTACCGCACCCGCTCATTGTCACCGGGGGCGAGGCGTGGGGCACGGGGTTTGCGGGCGGTGCGTTTCTCACCCCCCGGAGGAGACCGCCCGTCTCTGGGGAGCGATGCCAGCCGGTACCGCACGCGCGCGTGCCGGCGTGCCCGTCCAGCAGGTGCCCCTGCGGGACAGCAGGCGGCGGAGCCAGAGTTCGAGGGAGATCAGGTCGGCCAGGCCGTCCAGGGGGAGGGGTTCGCCCGCCGCGGCGGCCCGGAGGGCCTTGCGGACCACTCTGGCCTCGATCAGGCCCGCCTCCGCGAGGAGAGGGGCTTCGAAGAGGGTGAGGAGGGGGTCCATGGCCATGCGCAGGCCCGCCCGGGCCGCCGCGGTGGCGGACGCCTGGGAGGGGGCGCCCCAGCCGGACGGGAGGTCGGTGACGCCGGCGCCCTTCAGGACGGTGCGCAGGATCGCGGCACGCGCCCCCGGTTGCACGCGCAGGGTCTCGGGGAGCGCGCGGCACGCGCGGACGACCTGGTTGTCGAGGAACGGCGCGTGCAGTCGCTGGGAGCGGATCTCCGCGGCCTGTTCCAGGACGCGCAGGTCCATGGCGTGTCGGGCGAGGGCGGCGCGGGCCCGGTAGTCGCCCGGACGCTGGCCGGGGCCCACGCCGGTGCGGTGTGCGGCCCCTTGGAGGCGAACCGATACTTCAGCCAGCGCCTCGCCCGTCAGCCAGCGCGCGGCCGGGCCCGCTCCGCCCCAGGTGAGTGCGGCCAGGGACGCCCCGACGGCGCCTGAGGGGTCGTCGGAGCCGAAGCTGCGGTGCAGGAGGCGTTCGGCCAGACCCTCCAGTCCCGCGCGGTACGGCGTACGGGCCAGTCGGCGGGCCGCGCCGTACACGCGCGCGGGGACGAGCACCGAACCGTCGGCCTTCGTCAACGCGGCCACCGGACGCACCAGGTGACGGCGTTTGCGGTCCATCAACAGGTCCGCGAGGCGGGCCGGGTGGGCGTCCAGCACCTGCCGGGCGCCGTAGCCCGTGAAGTGGTCCGCGCTGCCCGCCGCGAGGCGCGCCCGGTGGCGGGCGGCCGTGACCAGGCTCTGGCCGGGTTCGTCGGTCAGCGGGCCGTCCAGGTCGGCGTACGGCAGGGCCTCCTCGCCGCCGGCCACCACGACGTGGTGCAGACGCGGGTTGGCCGCGAGGGCGCCGGCCCGTTCCAGCTCGGCCTCGCGTCCGCCGACGGCCAGGTCGTTGAAGGTGACGGCCAGCAGCCGCTCCCCCGCGCCCGTGCCGTGCCCCAGCAGCGTGCCCGGCATGCCGGGCAGACCCGCCGCGAGGAGCGCCAGCGTGCCGGAGGCCGGACCGCCGGAGAGGTCGGCGCCGATGCCCGGAACGGGCATCCCGCGCGCGGCACGTCGTTCCGCGGGCCCCATGCCGGGCACCGGGCCGGGGTCGATGTCGGGGACGTGCCGGGGCGCGGCCAGACGCGCGCGCACCGCCTCGATGAGCGCGTCGCGTACGGCGCCGACCGCGCTGTCCGGGTCGGCGGGGGGCGCCGCCACGGCGAGCGAGGCCACCGGCTCGTACCCGGCGATCTCGCGCGCCCCGGTGCGAAGGATCAGCGCGTGCCCCGGCGGAATGCGGTGCACGCCGTCGTAGGGGGTGGAGTCGTGCAGGGCGGCCGGCACGTCGGGGGCGGCCAGGAGCGCCGCCAGGTGACCGAAGTCGAGGTTGGCCTCGATGAGGTCGGCCAGCGGCAGCGCGGCCGTCGCGTACGCCGTGCCACCGGCCCAGGGAGTGTGGAACACCGGGCGCGCGCCCGCCAGATCGCCGCAGACGGTGATGCGCCGGCCGACCTGGACGATCGCCGTGTAGCTGCCCGACCAGGCCGTCAGATGCCGAAGTGCCCCTCCGCGCGCGGCGAACAGTCCGACGCGCAGCTGTTCGTCGGTCGCGCCGCAGGTGCCGAGGACCGCGACCCGGGTCTGGGCGTCGGCCTTCACCACCCGCACCTCGTCGGGGCGCCAGTCGCCGACGGCCCACAGCGGATCGGGGTCCCCCCACAGGAGTTGGGAGCCGACCGGTTGCAGGGTCTCGCCGTCGTGGCCGACCCGCCCTCCGTACGTCGCGTCGTCGTCGTGACGGCCCTCGTGGCCCACGGATCCGCCCAGCGCGCCCGCGGAGGTGCTGCTCCATCCCACCAACCACCGCATGGACGCCTCCACAGGCTGTGGACAACCGAGTGCACCGCACGAACGGTTCACCATGCTGCCACGAAGAACGCGCCGTAGACGGAGGCGGCGCCGGTCGCGATCCGGGGACTGCGCCCGCGTCAACGCGTCGGCGGCTCTGGAGGAGTACCTGCGCACCCCGGCGTCTGCGACGTGAATGCGCCCCCGGTACGCTCCCCCAAGACGCCCTGCGCGCCCTCGATTTCCATGGTGGGAGGCGTTGTCCCCCACAGAACAGAGGGTCGATTTTCGGCCAAATCCCCGTGATGCGACGCGTGTCGAGAACGTCCCGCGCAGGCTTCGCACACGCTCCGTACACACGCGCGTGCCGTACAAGGCTCGCGCCGGTCCGGGAGGCGGACGCCGCCTCCCGGACCGTTCCGCCGCCCGCGGGGATGTAGGCGGCGGTGTCCCCCAGCCCACTGGATCCAGTACAGCGGGCCGACCCACGCACGGCCCATGGAACCGCTCCCGCGGTGGCCGGAGAAGAGCGCACGGCCGGGCGCACGGCCACACAGCGGGAGCACGTGGCGACGGTCCGTACCTGCGCCCGGACTTTCGTACGGACCACAATCCCGCCAACCGGAAGAATGCCCCTTAACGCTTGGGATGCGGCGAACTACGCTGGGTTTACGAATGCCGCATGGTTATGCCAGCGCGGCAGCCGTCTGTGTCGAGGGGTGGCGCAATGTCCAGGGAGCAACGCGGGCCGAACGAAAAACTCGGCGCCGTTCTCGCCCTCGCGGGAATCAGCAACGCAGGACTCGCGCGACGCGTCAACGATCTTGGCGCTCAACGCGGGTTGACTCTTCGCTACGACAAGACGTCCGTGGCGCGCTGGGTGTCGAAGGGCATGGTGCCGCAGGGCGCCGCGCCCCACCTCATCGCGGCCGCCATCGGCCAGAAGCTCGGCCGCCCGGTGCCGCTCCACGAGATCGGCCTGGCCGACGCGGATCCCGCGCCCGAGGTGGGCCTCGCCTTCCCCAGGGACGTCAACCAGGCCGTTCGGTCGGCCACGGAGCTCTATCGCCTCGACCTGGCCGGCCGCCGGGCCGGTTCCGGGGGCATCTGGCAGTCGCTGGCCGGATCGTTCGCAGTAAGCGCCTACGCGACGCCCGCCTCACGGTGGCTGATAACCCCGGCCGACAGTTCGGTGGCGCGTGATGTACACCTCGTGGAGGAGTCCGGCGCACCGCTCAAAGTCGGCCACAGCGATGTGCAGAAGCTGCGGGAGGCAGCCGAGGACGCCAGACGCTGGGACTCCAAGTACGGAGGCGGCGACTGGCGTTCGTCCATGGTGCCGGAGTGCCTGCGGGTGGAGGCGGCGCCGCTGCTGCTCGGGGCGTACTCCGACGAGGTCGGCCGGGCCCTGTTCGGGGCGAGCGCCGAACTGACCCGGCTGGCGGGGTGGATGGCCTTCGACACCGGTCAGCAGGAGGCCGCGCAGCGCTACTACATCCAGGCCCTGCGGCTGGCCCGCGCGGCGGCCGACGTGCCTCTGGGGGGCTATGTCCTGGCCTCCATGTCCCTCCAGGCCACCTACCGCGGCTTCGGCGACGAGGGCGTCGACCTCGCGCAGGCGGCCCTGGAGCGCAACCGGGGGCTTGCCACGTCCCGCACGATGAGCTTCTTCCGGCTCGTCGAGGCACGTGCGCACGCCCGCGCGGGGGACGCACAGGCCGCCGGAGCGGCGCTGAAGGCCGCCGAGGGCTGGCTGGAGCGGTCCCGTGACGGCGACCACGACCCGTCCTGGCTCGGCTTCTACTCCTACGACCGTTTCGCCGCCGACGCCGCCGAGTGCTACCGCGACCTGAAGGCGCCGCGTCAGGTGCGGAGGTTCACCGAGCAGGCGCTGTCGCAGCCGACGGAGGAGTTCGTCCGGTCGCACGGGCTGCGGCTCGTCGTCTCGGCGGTCGCCGAACTGGAGTCGGGGAACCTCGACGCCGCCTGCGCGCAGGGCGTGCGGGCCGTGGAGGTGGCCGGGCGGATCTCCTCGGCCCGCACCACGGAGTACGTCAAGGATCTCCTGCATCGGCTGGAGCCCTACGGCGACGAACCCCGGGTGGTGGAATTGCGTGAGCGGGCCCGGCCCCTGCTGATGACTCCGGCCTAGGGCGGCGCGGCGGGCGCGGGATCGGCATGACGCCCCTCCCGGGTTTGAAGGCACTGTCAGTGGCGCAGTGCACTATCGAAGCCGGGAGGTGGTGCACGTGCCGAAGATCGCTTACGACTGTGATGTGCTCGTGGTCGGCGGGGGCATCGTCGGGCTGTCCACCGCGTACGCCATCACGCGCGCCGCGCCGGGTACGCGGGTGACGGTGCTGGAGAAGGAGCCGGGGGTCGCCCGGCACCAGACGGGGCGCAACAGCGGGGTCGTCCACAGCGGGATCTACTACCGGCCGGGATCGCTGAAGGCGCGGTACGCGGTGCGGGGCGCGGCGGAGATGACGAAGTTCTGCGCGGAGTACGGCATCGCGCACTCCGTCACCGGCAAACTGATCGTCGCCACGGACCGGGCGGAGCTGCCCCGGCTGCACGCGCTGGTGCAGCGCGGCCGGGAGAACGGGATCGCGGTACGGGAACTGGGCGGCGCCCAGATCGCGGAGTACGAGCCCGAGGTCCGGGGGCTCGCCGCGATACGCGTGCGGACGACGGGGATCTGCGACTACACGGCCGTCGCCCGGCAGCTGGGCCGGGCCTCCGGGGCGGACATCCGGTACGGCGCGCGGGTCGAGCGGATCGACCGGCGGCCGGAGCGCGGGGTGGCGGTGCTCACCGCGCGCGGGGACGTCGTACGGGGGCGGGTGCTGGTGAACTGCGCCGGGCTGTACTCCGACGAGGTCGCCCGGCTGACGGGGGACGAGCCCGAGGTGCGGATCGTGCCGTTCCGTGGCGAGTACTACGAACTGGCGCGGCCGGAGCTGGTGCGCGGGCTGGTGTACCCGGTGCCCGATCCGGCGTTCCCGTTCCTCGGCGTCCATCTGACCAGGGGGATCGACGGGGGCGTGCACGTCGGCCCCAATGCCGTGCCGGCGCTGGCCCGGGAGGGATACGGCTGGGGCGTCGTACGGCCCCGCGAGGCGATGGCGACGGCGGCCTGGCCCGGGGTGTGGCGGATGGGCCGCCGGCACTGGCGGTACGGGGTCGGGGAGCTGCGGCGGTCGGTGTCGAAGGGTGCGTTCGTGGACGCGGTGCGCCGGCTGCTGCCGGCCGTGGAGGAGGGGGACCTGGTGCGGGCGGCGGCCGGAGTGCGGGCGCAGGCGGTACTGCGGGACGGCACTCTGGTGGACGACTTCCTGATCCGGGAGGGGCCACGGGCGGTCCATGTGCTGAACGCGCCCTCACCGGCGGCCACCGCCTCGCTCCCGATCGGACGAGAGGTGGCCCGCCGGGCCCTGGGAGCACTGGCCGACGCGTGAGCGGTCGGGCGCCGGGCGCACGGGCGCGGCCGGCACCTGGAGCGGACCCGTAAAATCGACCCCACTGTGTCTGATTCCGTGAGCACCCCCGAAGTCCCCCAGCCCTTTCCCGGTGGCGAGCACCACCCGGGCGAGTCCGTTCGGCACACCCGGGCCAAGGGGGAGCCCCGGTTCCCCGACGGGCCCAAGGCCGATCCCGCCGGGTCGCACTTCGAGCGGCGGATCCGGAGTTTCCAGCCCCGGCGCAGCCGGGTGACGGCCGGGCAGGCGGACGCGTTGCAGCGGCTGTGGGCCAAGTGGGGACTCGACATCGACGGGCACTTCGTCGACCTCGCCGAGCTGTTCGGCGACGACCGTCCCGTCGTACTGGAGATCGGCTTCGGCATGGGCGAGGCGACCGCGCAGATGGCGGCCGCCGACCCGGACACCGGCATCCTCGCGGTGGACGTGCACACGCCCGGCCAGGGAAACCTGCTCAACCTCGCGGACCGCACCGGGCTGACCAACGTCCGGGTGGCCAACGGTGACGCGATCATCCTGCTGCGCGAGATGCTGCCGCCGGACTCGCTCGACGGGCTGCGCGTCTACTTCCCCGACCCCTGGCCGAAGAAGCGCCACCACAAGCGGCGCCTCATCCAGCCCGAGTTCCTCGACCTGGCCGCGACGCGACTGAAACCGGGTGCGACCGTGCACTGCGCCACGGACTGGGAGCCGTACGCCGAGCAGATGCTCGAGGTGCTGACCGCGCACCCCCGCTTCGAGAACACCCGGGCCGACGGCGGGTTCGCGCCCCGGCCCGAGTTCCGGCCGCTGACCCGTTTCGAGGGACAGGGTCTGGACAAGGGTCACGTCGTGAACGATCTGCTCTTCCGTCGCGTACAGGATCCCGTCCAGCCCGGGGATCGCTGACCGGTCAAAGGCCGATCAAGGGATCGGCCAAGGGATCGGTCGAGGGATCACCGGCCGACCTCCCCCTCCACCACAGTCCCCTCCCTCGTTAGGGTCGATGCCGTGGCCATCAGTCCTCCGTTTCCGCCTTGTCCGCCGTATCCCGGCGGCGCACCCGAGGACGGTGTGCTCCGGCATGCTCACTGGTGGCAGCACAGGTGGGTGCGGTACGGGGCGCTGATCACCCTGCTCACGCTGTCCGGGCTGGTCATCCTCGCGCTCGTGCGCGAACAGACCGGTACCGAGGGATTCCTGGTCGGACTCGGGCTCGCCGTGCTGCCCGTGCCGCTGCTGGTCGCCGCCTTCCGGTGGCTGGACCGGGTGGAGCCCGGACCCTGGCGGAACCTGGTCTTCGCCTTCGCCTGGGGCGCGTGCGCGGCGGCGCTGATAGCCATCATCGCCAACAGTTTCGCGACCCGATGGATAGCCACCGCGACCGCCGACCCGTCCAGCGCGGACACCCTCGGGGCGACCGTCATAGCGCCGATCGTCGAGGAGTCCGCGAAGGCCGCCGCCGTCCTGCTGGTGTTCCTCTTCCGCAGGCGGGACTTCACCGGGATCGTCGACGGGGTGGTCATAGCGGGGGTCACCGCCACCGGCTTCGCCTTCACCGAGAACATCCTCTACCTCGGCACCGCCTTCGGCACCGACCAGCTGACCGGCGACACCGGCATCGCCTCCGTCACCGCCGCGACCTTCTTCGTACGCGTCATCATGTCGCCGTTCGCGCACCCCCTGTTCACCGT
Source organism: Streptomyces sp. NPDC102259 (assembly GCF_044766465.1). Lineage (NCBI taxonomy): Bacteria > Bacillati > Actinomycetota > Actinomycetes > Kitasatosporales > Streptomycetaceae > Streptomyces > Streptomyces sp. NPDC102259. The sequence goes on from NZ_JBIWMA010000006.1 coordinate 19,865, forward strand.
CCTGACCGGCATCGGCTTCGGCGTCGCCGCGCTCTCCGGCGATCGCCAGCACCTGCGGCGCGTGCTGGTCCCGCTGTGCGGACTGCTCCTCGCGATGGGCATGCACGCCCTGTGGAACGGCTCCTCGTCGTTCGGCGAGTTCGGGTTCTTCGCGGTGTACGCGGCGTTCATGGTGCCCGCGTTCGGGCTGCTGACCTGGCTGGTGGTGTGGACGCGGCAACGCGAGCTGCGCACCGTACGGGAGGAACTGCCCGCCTACACGGCCGCCGGCTGGCTCACCCCGGCCGAGCCGTTCGCGCTCGGATCGATGCGGGCCCGGCGGCTGGCCCGGGAGTACGCCGGCCGTCACCTCGGCAAGCCGGCGGCGCGGGAGGTGGCGCGGTACGAGGCGTACGCGACGTCCCTCGCGTTCCTGCGGCACCGCGGCAGGCGAGGCCGGGCCGGCGCCGACTTCCTGGTCCGCGAGCGGGAGTTGCTCAACGAACTGTGGAGGCGCAAGGACGTCGCCCGGCCCGCGCTGGACCACGCGGCCCGGATGACGGCCCCGCCGGTACGGGTGACCGCGCCGCCCTGGCCGTTGTACGGGGTGTACGGGTACGGCCAGGGTCCGGCCCACGGCCAGGGCCACACCAGCGGCTTCGGACACCCGACCGCGCCGGTGTACGGGAGCCCGCCGGTGTACGGAAGTCCGCCGGGGCAGCCGTCGTACGGATACGGGCCGGGCTACCAGTACGGGTACGGATACCCCGCGGCGCACGGGCCCGGGAACGGCCCCGGGACCCCGTATCCGTCGGGGCCGTACCCCGCTCCCCACCCGCACCAGTAGCTCGGGCCGAGGCGGGTCACGCCGAGGCCCAGGTCAGGCCGAGGCGCAGGTCAGGCCGAGGCGCGGGTCAGCCGGGCGATCTCCTCCGCCGTCAGTTCCAGCCGCGCCACCGCCAGCAGCGCCGGCAGCTGCTCGACCGTCCGCGCGGAGGCGATCGGCGCGGCCACCGTCGGCTGCGCGGCGAGCCAGGCCAGGGCGACCGTGGGGATCTCGGTGTCATGGGCCTGGGCGATCTCGTCCAGGGCGGTGAGGACGTTCCGGCCGCGCTCGGTGTCGAGGTGCTTGGCGGCGCCGGCCGCGCGGGCGCTCTCCACGGTCGTACCGGGCCGGTACTTGCCGGTGAGGAAGCCGGCGGCCAGCGCGAAGTACGGGACGGCGGCGAGGCCGAAGCGGGCGGCGAGGTCCTGGAGGCCACCCTCGTAGGTGTCGCGGGAGACCAGGTTGTAGTGGGGCTGGAGGGCGACGTACCGGGCCAGGCCCTCGCGGTCGGAGAACTCCAGGGACTCCTGGAGCCGCTCGGGCGAGATGTTGGAGGCGGCGATGTGCCGGACCTTGCCCGCCCGCACCAGCTCGTCGAGCGCGCCGATGATCTCGTCGACGGGCACCTCGGGCTTGTCGAAGTGCGTGTAGTAGAGGTCGATGTGGTCGGTGCCCAGACGGCGGAGCGAGGCGTCGGCGGCGGCCTTGATGTTGTCGGCGGACAGACCGGGGAACTCGGGGTGCTGGCTCACCTTGGTGGCGATCACGACGTCGTCGCGGTTGCCCCGGGCCCGCACCCACCTGCCGATGATGGTCTCGGACTCACCACCGCTGTTGCCCTCTATCCACGCCGTGTAGGAGTCGGCGGTGTCGACGAAGTTGCCGCCTGCGGCCGCGTAGGCGTCGAGTACGGCGAAGGAGGCGCTCTCGTCGGCGGTCCAGCCGAAGACGTTGCCGCCCAGGGAGAGCGGGAAGACCTCGAGGTCGGAGGAGCCGAGCTTGCGAAGAGAAGTCATGCTTCGTCTCAACGGGCGCCGACGGCCCGCCCATTCCGGACGTGACGCGAAGAACATGTGAACAGCGCCTGTGAACGGCACGGACCGGCAGCCCCGACGCACAGACCGGCAGCCCCGACGCGCGGGGCGTCGGGGCTGCCGGGGTGGATCAGGGTGTCCGCGGGAGCGGAACCGCTCAGGGGTTGAGGCCCTTGCCGCGCAGCCAGGCCGCCGGGTCGATGCCGTCGGCGCTGCCGCCGGGGTGGACCTCCAGGTGGAGGTGGGCGCCGGTGACGTTCCCGGTCGCGCCCACGCGGCCGATCACATCACCGGTGGCGACCTTCTGGCCGACGCTGACGCTGATCGACGACTGGTGGCAGAACCACAGCTCGGTGCCGTCGTCCAGGGTCAGGATGGTGCGGTAGCCGTAGGAACCGGCCCAACCGGCCTCGGTGATGGTCCCGCTGTGGACGGCCTTGATGAGCGTGCCCGTCGGCGCGGCGAAGTCGAGACCCGTGTGGTAGCCGGAGGACCAGAGGGAACCGGCCTGGCCGAACGTCGAGGTGATGGTGTACGAGGAGGTCGGCAGCGTGTACTGCTTGGCCAGCTCGGCCAGGCGCGCGGCCTCGGCCTTCGCGGCGGCTTCCTCGGCGGCCTTCTTCTTGGCGGCGGCGGCCTTGGCCTCCGCCTCCTTCTCGGCCTTGGCGGCGGCGTCGGACTCGGCCTTGGCCGCTGCCGCGAGGGCCTTGACCTCGACCTGCGACTGCTGCGACTCGGCCTGCGCCATGATCCGGCTGCGCAGCGCCTCGCCGGCGTCGGAGACGCTCTCCTGGGTGTCCACGGCGGCTTCGGAGCCGAAGCTGGCGAGGGCCGGGGCGGCTTCCGGGGCGGGCTCGTCGTCGGAGATGAGTGAGCCCACGTTGGGCAGGTCGGGCATCGAGATGGAGACCGGCGCCTTGCCGGTGTTGGCGCTGGCCATGCCGCCCGCGCTGACGGCGGCTATGACGCCGACGCCGAGGACGGTGGAGCTGCGGGCGAATCCGCCGCCGCGCTGCTTGGCGACGCGGTGCTTGCCGCGTACCGGGCGGGTGGACTCCGCGGTGGGGTTCCACTCCTCCCACGGGCCCTCGTCGGTGCGGTAGCCGCCGTAGCCGAAGGTCTCGGTGGATGGCTGGCTGGGCGCGTACGGGGCCTCGGGGGCAGGCGGGTTGGACGCCACGCGGGCGCACTCCTTTCCTTCCGTCGCCTACCGGGTTAGCTGACGGGTTCGGAGCGGGAAGGTCTCCTACGCGCGTATACCGGTCGTGGACTCTGCGAGTTCACGACGGCTTCCGCGTGATTCACCCCAAGGTGGTGGTTCCCCGGTTCCCTTGCGGGATTCGGCACGTGCCGCACGGAGCCGACTCTGGTGCCGGCTGGGACGACCGCGCTGCGTTATCGAACGTTAATAGACCCGGGGGTGGGTTTCCAAGCCGTTCCTCTTGATCAACAACATTTCTGGCCTGGACTTTTAGGCCAGCAGCGGTGAAAAACGGGCGAGTTGACCACGCCTCGGCATGCCCCGGAAACGCTTCATCAGTCACAGGAGCGCTGATGGTGACTCAGTTGTTATGCACAGGGCGGTCGTCCGGTCACCAAGAGTGAGGGAGGGTCCGACGAAACGCCGAAGGCCGGAACCCTTTCGGATTCCGGCCTTCGGTTCATCAGTAGCGGGGACAGGATTTGAACCTGCGACCTCTGGGTTATGAGCCCAGCGAGCTACCGAGCTGCTCCACCCCGCGGCGATGAACACAACTGTACGCCATCAGCGGGGCGGAAAGCACACCGGTTGATCCACGGGGCCCCAGCCGCCTCAGAGGAGGTGGCGGTTCGGCTCCTTCGCCCGTTCCTCGTACTCCGGGAGGACGAGGACGTCGACGCCCCGGGCCACCAGCAGACCGGTCCCGTCCGCCTCCTTGACGAAGGTGTCCGGCTCGCGCCAGGCCGTGACCACCCTGCGCACCCCCGCGTCGAGGATGAGGCGGGCGCAGGGGGCCGGGCGGGAGGAGCGGCGGGCGCACGGTTCGAGGCTGCTGTAGACGGTGGCCGTGGGCAGCCGGGGGTCGGCGGGGTCGAGCTTCGCGAGGGCGGCCTCCTCGGCGTGCACGACCGGGTCGCCGGCCTCGCGGGAGTGGCCGCGGGCCAGCTCCGTGCCGTCGGCGGCCACGATCACCGCGCCGACGCTGAAGGCGGTCTCCGACGGCGGGCAGTCGGCCGCGAGTGCGCAGGCGAGGGCCAGCCAGTGCCGGTCGGCCGCGGCGGGCAGCGGTCCGGCGCCGGGGGCGGTGGGCTCGTAGCGGTTCAGGACGATGTCCTCGATGCGCCGGGTCTCCACCAGGCGCAGGCGTCCGCCCTGGTAGCCGCCGGGCCCGAAGAGGCGGGGCGCGGCCGGGTCGCCCACGAACAGCGGGGCGAGGACCAGCTGGAGTTCGTCGGCGAGGCCCTCCCGGAGCAGCTGGGTGTGGATCGTCCCGCCGCCCTCGACCATGAGGCGGCGCACCCCGCGCACGTCGTGGAGGTGTTCGAGGAGACGGCGCCAGTCCAGTTCGGGGCCGAGCGGGACGGCGTCCGCGGCGATGCCCAGCGCGCGGACCCGTTCGGCGCCCTTGTCCGTCGTGTACACGACCTTCTCGCCGCCCGTGTGCCAGAAGTTCGCCGCCGGGTCGAGGTCGCCGGAGCCGCTGACGGTGACCTTGAGGGGGTACGGCGGCCGTCCGGCGGCCACGCGGGCGGCGCGGCGCTCCGGGGAGTTCACGAGGAGCCGTGGGTTGTCTGCGCGGATCGTGCCGGCGCCGATGAGGATGGCGTCCACGGAGGCGCGTACCTCGTCGACGCGGTCGAAGTCGGCGCGGCTGGACAGGAGCAGGCGCTCGGGCGTGGTGTCGTCCAGGTAGCCGTCGAGGGAGACGGCTGCGGACAGCAGGACGTACGGGTACGGCATCGAGCGGCTCCCGGGGCTCGGTCCGACGGCGGTTCGACGGCGGTCTGGCAACGGTTCGACAGCAGCCTGACGGCGGACTTGGTTCAAGTTTGAAACAAACCTACACTGGGTGCATGACGACTCGCTGGCTCACCCCCGAGGAGCAACGCGCCTGGCGCGCGTTTGTCGCCGGTTACCTCCTCCTCGACGACGCGATCGACCGGCAGCTCCAGCAGGAGGCCGGCATGCCCCACCTGTACTACTCCATCCTCGCCAACCTCTCCGACATACCGGAGCGGCGTCTGCGGATGACGGAGCTGGCGGAGCGGCTGAAGATCACCCGCAGCCGGCTGACCTACGCGGTGTCCCGGCTGGAGAAGGACGGGCTGGTGCGGCGCGAGGACTGCCCGCGGGACAAGCGCGGCAGCGTCGCGGTCCTGACGGACGAGGGCATGACGGTGCTGGAGAACGTGGCGCCCGGTCATGTCGAGACGGTCCGCGCGGCCCTCTTCGACCGGCTCACCCCCGAGCAGGTGGGACAGCTGGAGGAGATCTTCACGCAGGTCGCGCGCGGGTTCCAGGAGAACGACGGCGCCGAGACGGCACCCGAGGACCTCCCATGGCGCCGGCGCTCGTCCCCGTGCTCCGGAACCTCGTGAGCGGGGTCGCAAAGCAGTTGCTTCAAATTTAAAGCATGGGGTAGGGTCTCGATTCGTTGGATCTGCTTCAAATCTGAAGCACAAGTCGGCCCGGTGCCGCCTTGCCACCGTCCTCCGGACCCGGGAGACCGCATGCCCGACACCCCCGCCGCCACCCCGCGCGCCCGCGTCCGGGTACCGCTGCGCTTCCCCGACGGCTACTCCGTCGACGCCGAACTGGTCACCTTCCACGGCCTCGCCGACGGCCAGGAGCACATCGCCGTCGTCCTCGGCGAGCAGGCGCCCGGGGCCACCCCCCTGGTCCGGCTGCACTCCGAGTGCCTGACCGGTGACGTCTTCGGCTCCGCCCGCTGCGACTGCGGGCCCCAACTGCGCGAGGCGGTCGAGCGCATAGCCGCGACCGGCGGGGTCCTGCTCTACCTCCGCCAGGAGGGCCGCGGCATCGGCCTCTACAACAAGCTCGACGCGTACGCCCTCCAGGACCAGGGCCTGGACACCTACGAGGCGAACGCCGCGCTCGGCCTGCCCGAGGACGACCGCGACTACACGGCCGCCGCCCAGATGCTGCGCGCCCTGGGCATCACGAGCCTGGACCTGCTGTCCAACAACCCCGACAAGGCAGGCCAGTTGCGGGACCTGGGCATCGACGTCCACGACCGTGTCCCGACGGGCGTCTTCACGACCCCGCACAACGTCCGCTACCTGCGCGCGAAGGTCCTCCAGACGCAGCACACGCTGCCCCTGGCCGACCTCACCGGGCTCAGCGTGGGCTGACCCCCGGCGGCCCGAACGGGCCGTCCAGCGCGGCCCATTGGAGCAGCATGATGGTCTTCGCGTCGGCGATCGCGCCGGTGCGGACCAGGTCGAGGGCCTCGGCGAAGGGGAGTTCGACCACGGTGATGTCCTCGCCCTCGGCCGCCACGCCCGCCGTGTCGGCACCGGGGGCGGAGGCGTCGTAGGGGGCGGCGAAGAAGCTGAGGCGCTCGGTGACCGAACCGGGGCTCATGAACGCGTCGAAGACGTGCTCGACGTCGTGCACCGCCCGTCCGGTCTCCTCGGCCGCCTCGCGGCGGATCGCCTCGCGCGGGTCGTCGCCGTCGAGGAGCCCGGCCGCGGCCTCCAGCAGCATGCCGTCCGGATGTCCGTTGACGTACGCGGGCAGCCGGAACTGCCGGGTGAGCAGGACGGTACGGCGCTCGGGATCGTAGAGCAGGATCGTGGCGCCGTCGCCCCTGTCGTACGTCTCGCGCTGCTCGCGGCTCCAGTGGCCGTCGCTGTGCCGGTAGTCGAAGGTGGTGCGGCGCAGGACGGACCAGTCGCAGGCCAGGACCTCGACGTCGAGGACGCGGACCCGGTCGTTGCCGGTGAGGTCGCGTCCGTGGCGGTCGAGTCCGGTACGGCCACGGGGGTCCGGGACGTCGATGCCGGGGGTACCGGACCTGCCGGGAGCGGGCCGGGACGAGGCGTCGTGGGAGCCGGACACGGGGGCGGGCGAGGTGTCGACGTGGTCGGTCATCGGCGGCCTTCGAGGAGGGTGGCGGCGGCGTCGGCGGTGCGGGCGTCGGGGATGTCGGCGAGGTCGGTGTGGACCGGCTTGCCCTGGGCGCGGGCCCGCTCGGTCATGCGGTCCGCGCCCTGCGACGGACCGCCGATGCGCAGGACCGCGTCGCAACGGTCCAGCAGGCGTTCGGCGACCGGGTGGAAGAGTTCGTCGAAGAGCGGGTCGCCGGGGGCGGCGCCGCCCGCCACCTCCAGCAGGGGCAGCGCGAGAGCCTCGCCGGTGACGGGCAGATGCCCGGCGCGGAACAGGACGAGGGCGGCCTCGTTCATGTCCCTCACATGGGCCGCGAGCTTCGCGGGGTCGTCGCCGGTGCCCGAACGGTACGGGCCGGCGACCAGGATCATCAGCGGTTTCACGGGGTCTCCTGGGGCGGTTTCAGGCCAGCTGGGTCTCGACGCCCGCTTCACGCAGGGCGTCCAGGGTCTGCGGGCCGCCGGGATGGGTGGCGGGGTCCGCCGCGGCGGCGTCGGTGACGAAGGAGTGCACGGCGTCGAGCGGGGCGACCTGGCTGAAGGCGCGGACGCCCAGCTTGGTCGCGTCGGCGACGGCGACCGTACGGGCCGCCTGGCCGAGTCCCGCCTGCTTGACGGCCGCGTCCTCGAGGGAGAACTCCGACCAGCCGTGCACGGCGTGCACTCCGCCGATCGACATCACGAACACGTCGAAGGCCAGGGACTCCAGGGTGCGCAGGGCCAGCGGCCCGACCAGGGACCGCTCACCGGGGCGGGACCGGCCGCCGACGACCAGCAGGTCGATGCCGGGACGGTCGGCCAGCCGCAGGGCCGCCTGCAGACTGAGCACGGCGACGGTCAACGGGCCCCGCGCGGCGAGGTGTTCCGCCACGTGCACGGTCGTGGTGCCGGCGTCCAGCAGCACCCGTGACCCCGGCTCGACGAGTGCGGCGACGGCCGCGCCGAGCCGGTCCTTCGTCGCCGCCTGCCACGCCTGGCGGGCCTCGAAGCCCCCGCCCTCCTCACGCGGCCGCCCGGCGACGGCCCCGCCGTGCACCCGCCGCACCAGCCCCTGCCGCTCCAGCACGTCGAGGTCCCTGCGCACGGTCATCTCCGAGACCCCGAGCCGCTGAGCGAGCTCGGCGACGGAGACCCGCGTCTGCCCCTGGCCATGCCCTTGGTCCTGGCCGTGCCCCTGGTCCTGGCCGTGCCCCTGTACGAGGCGAAGGGTCAGGTCGAGACGGTCTGCGACATCCATGACCACATTTCTACCATGCCGATGTTCGAATGAACATCGACATGTTCACCCAGGCCTATGAGCTCAGCGGAGCCACCGGGACCTCGGGAACATGCGGATAGTCGGCCGACCGGTGCTGGAAGGAGAGGATCTTCGGGTTCTGGACGACGCCGTCCCGGATCTCGATGGCCTTGCTGACCGTGACGTCGGAGTCCCATGCCGCGGGGCCGCTCATGACCTTGCGCAGGTAGGGAAGGAGCGCCTCGCTGATCTCCCAGGTGGCGGAGTTCCACAGGTGGGACGGGCTGTGATCCACCGCGTAGTAGTGACAGCCGGACCCCACCTCGGGCATGGGATCGCCGAAGGTGGTCGGGCGGGCCCACGCGAAGCCCATGCCCTCGTCGCAGGCGACGTCGATGAAGAAGGTTCCCGGCTTGAACAGCGCGAGTTCCGGTTCGGTGACGAACATGAGCGGCGCGTCGGTGTCCTGGAGGACGCAGTTGACGATGATGTCGAACCCGGCCAGGTACTCCGCCAGCGGCACGGAACCGGCCGCGGTGACTGCCCGCAGGCGCGACGGATCGTCCTCCTGCTCCTCGAAGTGGGCCATCACGACCGAGGGCATCGGCGAGGCCACCGCCGCGGCGGCGCGCTGGGTGAGCACCGTGACGTCGGTGACCCCCATGGCGCCCAGACCGGTGACCGCTCCGCGCGCCGTGGCGCCGAAGCTGATGACCACCGCACGCAGGCGGCGGCCGTAGTGGCCGGTCTGCCCGCCGAGCTGGAGGGCGTGCAGCACCGAGCAGTAGCCGGCCAGCTCGTTGTTCTTGTGGAACACGTGGACGCTGAAGGCGCCCGTGGAGGTCCAGTGGTTCATGGCCTCCCAGGCGATCAGGGTCAGCCGCCGGTCGATGCCGGTCTGCGTCATCTTCTCGTCCTGCACGCAGTGCGGCCACCCCCACAGCACCTGACCCTCGCGCAGTTCGGCGATGTCGTCGTGCGTCGGCTTGGGCAGCAGCACGATGTCGCACTCGGCGATGAGTTCCTCGCGCGAGCGCAGGCCGGCCACGAGTGGTCGCAGCGCGTCGTCGGCGATGCCGAACCGTCGGCCGTAGCCCTGTTCGAGGAAGATCCGCGCGCGTACGTCCGGGGCGATCCGGTCGAGGTGGCGGGGGTGCAGCGGGAGGCGGAACTCGTTCTCCTTGCGGGAGGAGGCGAGTACTCCGAGGCTCATCAGGCTCATGTGGGGCGGCTCATTTCCGACCGGACACGATGTGTTCCGGCATTGCCGTTCCCCGAGGGCGACGCCGAAACGGATGACGGCGTGCGAGGTGCGCTCGGTATGGCCACCGTACTCCCGCCCCGATCGCGGAGCGCCCGCCGCTCATCTGAGCCCGAAGGTCCGCGGGGCCGGGGGGTCGGCAGGTCCCGCCCCCGGATGCGCCCCTGGGCCCGCCCAGGACGGGCTGTTGCATAGAATCCGATCTCATGCCGAAGCCTGACGAGCTGATCGTTGACATCGCCGCCCTTGTGGAGTCGGGGCAGAGCAATCAGATGCCTTTGACCGTGGTCACCGGTGGTGCTGTCATCACCGGTCGGCTGGCTCCCGAGTCCATGTGGAGGCAGCGGGTGTCGGAGGTGCTGACGAGCTCCGCCCAGCTGGGCGAGTTCTCCACCGTCTTCGACACCTCCGCGAAGAGGGACGGGCCGCCCACGCATCTGCACTTCCATGTCGCCCGGATTCTGCAGGGCACGGTGGGGATCCCGGAGACGGGCGGGATGTACCGCGTGGCGATCGAGGACGTCAGCGCCTGGACCATCGGCGACTTCAGCTACTCGGACCACTGACCTGCCGAACCGCCCGGACAGCCGCTCACGCACCGGGCCGGAACGAAAGCGGCGCCCGGGTCGACCGAAGTCGACCGGGCGCCGCACCCGCAGGTCGGAAGGGGGATGTCCCCCGCCTGCAACCGGTAGGCCCTGTGGGACTCGAACCCACAACCAATGGATTAAAAGTCCACTGCTCTGCCAATTGAGCTAAGGGCCCAGGCGATGTTGCCTCCCCGAGCATAGCCGGACGCGGCCGTGTCTCCGATCGGGTATCGGAGACACGGGCGCGCCGGTCGACGCGAAGCGATCGAGATCGGTCACTGCTCGGGCAGTTCGGCGGGCGCTCCCGCCCGTGACGCCTCGCGGGCGATGGTCCGTTCGTGCTCGGGGTTGAGGAACCAGTTCCGGGCGGAGACCTGCCACCACACCCCCGCGAAGCCCAGCACCACGAGGACCGCGACCGGGGCGTAGTTGAAGGTCTCCCAGGTGACCGGGGAGACCTGGGGCAGCATGAACAGGACGGTGATGACGGCCACCCACGCCACCGACACCACGCCGATCGCCTTCGACCAGCGGCCCAGGTGCCACGGTCCCCGCGCGAAGGCGTCGCCCTTGCGGATGCGCAGCAGGGTCGGGATGACGTACGCGATGTAGAGGCCGATGACGGCGATCGAGGTGACGGCCGCGTACGCCGTCACGTTGATCAGGTACGGCAGGCCCAGCAGCAGCGCCCCGCCGGCCGCCAGCCAGACCGCCGCGACGGGCGTGCGGGTGCGCGGGCTGACCGTGTGCCAGATACGCGAGTACGGCAGCGCGCCGTCCCTCGAGAAGGCGTAGATCATGCGGCTGTTGGCGGTCACCGACGCCATCCCGCAGAACAGCTGGGCGCCGATGACCACGAGCAGCAGCAGCTTGCCGGCGGTCGCGCCGAGCGCGTCGAGCAGGATCTGGGCGGGCGGCGCGCCGGTCGGGGAGGCGAGCGCGGCGTCGTAGGACTGGATGGCGTACGTGAAGCCGAGCAGCAGCACGAAGCCCGCGATCCACGAGGTCCAGATGGACCGCACGATGCCCTTGGGGCCGGCCGTCGAGGCGTCGTGCGTCTCCTCGGTCATGTGGGCGGAGGCGTCGTAGCCGGTGAAGGTGTACTGGGCCATCAGCAGGCCGAGCAGGACGACGTACACGCCGCTGCCCCAGCCGGTGTTGTTGACGAACTCGCCGAACACGAAGGACGTCGACTGGTGCTTGTCGGGGACGAAGGCCAGCGCCCCGACGATGACGCCCACGCCGAGGACGTGCCACCACACGCTCACGCTGTTGAGGAGGGCGACGATCCGCACCCCGAAGGTGTTCAGCAGGCCGTGCAGCACCAGGATCCCGGCGAAGAGCAGGACGGTCCGGCCGGGTGTCACCTCGAAGTCGAACTGGAGGTTCAGATAGGCGCCGAGGAAGGACGCGGCGCCGAAGTCGATGCCCGCCGTCACCGCCACCTGGCCCAGCACGTTGAACCAGCCCGTGAACCAGGCCCAGGCCGCCGCCGATCGCGGGGGAGCCAGCCGGTGCGCCCAGAAGTACAGGCCCGCCGACGTCGGGTACGCCGAACAGATCTCGGCCATGGCCAGGCCGACGAACAGGGTCATCAGACCCACGGCGACCCAGCCCCAGACGATCACCGCCGGTCCGCCCGTGTTCATGCCGAACAGGTACAGCGTCAGGCAGCCCGACAGGACCGAGATGATCGTGAAGGAGACCGCGTAGTTGGAGAACGCCGACATGCGGCGGGCGAGGACCTGGGTGTAACCGAGTTGGGCCAGCCGCTCTTCGTCCGAGAGTTTCCCGGGGGCCGGCCGACCCGCTGTGCCGTCATCTGTCATGCCCCCAGCAATTCCCCTGCCGGGGGCGTGACACACGTCACAACTTGGCTAGAAAATGCCCTTGTAGTTCTGCCAGCCGGCGCCGATCTTGACCCGCGCCCCGAACGTGCCCGTCCCGGTGCCGGGCAGCCGGTACAGCCCGCCCGCGGTGTCCCGCACCACCAGGTCCGCCTTCCCGTCCCCGGTGATGTCCCCGGCCCCGGCGACCGCGTTGTACGAGGCCCCCCAGTTCGCGAACAGCTTGACCCTCGCCGTGAAGGTCCCCTTGCCGGTGCCGATGTAGCGGTACAGGTTGTTCGACTTGTCCTGGGCGATCAGGTCACCGACGCCGTCACCGTTGAGGTCACCGACGCCGATGATCTTCTTGTACGTCTTCCAGTCGTCGTAGAGCTTCACCGGCGCCGCCAGCTTCCCGGCCGCCGTCCCCTTGTAGAGGTAGACCCTGCCGGTCGACGGATTGCGGGCGATCAGGTCGGGCCGGCCGTCCTTGGTGACGTCACCCGGCGAGGTCAGGACGTCGAACTGGGTCCAGCCGCTGGTCCCGACCGTCGTGTACGGCGCCGCGGGCGACAGCGCGGCACCGCAGCCCGTCCGGTACAGCCGCAGCGCCCCGCTGCCGAGCCGCACGAGCACGTCGTTGCAGCGGTCGCCGCTCAGATCGCCGATCGGCACCGCCTTGATGTCCTTCGGCCATCCCGTGCCGCTGACCTGCCCGGAGAACGTGCCCTTTCCGGTGCCCTGTTGGTAGGTCAGGGTTCCCGGGCGGGGCACGGTGAACAGGTCGCCGACACCGTCCGGCTTCGTCCCCGTGCCCACGTAGTCGTGGAACACGGCAGCGCCGCGCACCGACCGGACCGTGCCGCGCACCGACAGCGGATCGCCGACGCCGTCCGCGGGCACGACCGAGAGCGTCCAGTCGTAGAAGCCGTTGGGCAGGACCGCCCCGGCCGTGATGCTGCTGCTCCACGGGACCCTCAGCTCGCCGCGCACGGCACCGCCGTCCGTGCCGCCGACCACCTTGCCGGTCGCCCTGTTGCGCACCGTCAGCTTCCAGCTCGCGGCCGGCTTGGAGAGCAGCACGTCGGTGAGCGAGGTCGAGGTGGGAGAGACCTCCGTGACGCTGCGGGCCGCGTCCAGCAGGCTCAGCGGCTGCTGCGGCACGCCGGACGGGACCAGGTGGACGCGCTCCTGTCCGTCGACGTAGGCGACGTTCCCACCGGACTCGTCGACCGTCCAGCGCACGTCCCGCTGCGAGGCGCCCGTGTCGGGCAGGTCGCCGATGACCCGGCCAAAGGGGGCGCCGTCCGAGACCGTCGTGAGCGTCAGCTTCCCGGCCCGCTTGTCGTGGGTGACGACGTACCCGTCGCCGAGCTCGGCCTCGTCGGCCGGCACCGGCACGGACCTCTTCGCCGTACGGTCGTAGACGCCCGCCCGGCCTTCGCACGTCCAGTACAGCCACCGGCCCAGCGCCTGGAGTTCGGTGGGCGTGCAGCCCGCGTCGGTGACGAGGGTCTCGGTGGTCTTCTTGGCCGTCAGGTCGTACGCGGTGACACTGCCCGGGGTCGCGCCGGTGGTCCACAGGGTGTCGCCGGAGAGGGCGGCCGGCCCGGAGGCGCGGGTGAGAGCGGGAGCGCCGTCGACGCTGTCGATCCGGTACACGTACTGCGCACCGGGTGCCGTGTAGAGCAGGTAGCGACCCGACACGTCGGTGATCCGTCCGTCCGCGGGCAGCCCGGGGCGGCCCCAGACATCGTCCGCGTCCGGCCCGTCGACCTCGATCGCGGGGGTGTCCCCGTCGCGCGCGAGCCAGGCGACGCGGCCGTCGGCCAGGCCCCGGACCTGGGCGCAGGCCGCGTCGGTGGCGGCGCAGGTGACGAGGGGGACGGTGGTGGCGAACGTGCTGCGCTCGCCGAACGAGGGGGTGCCGGACGGGGCGACGGTCCGTACCCGGACGGAACGCACACCGGTTCCGGAGTGATCCAGAACGACGAGCCGGCCCTGGTCGAGGGACAGCCCCTGGATCGTCAACGGCGGTTTGGGCAGGGCCTTGACCGGCGTGACGACCGGCGGCCCGCCGTCCGCGCCCGGGGTGAGGCGCTGGATGCCCCAGTCGTCGGTGCCGGTGCGGCCGATCTTCACCGCGGTGCCGCCGGGCCCCGCCGCGGTCCCGTAGGCCGAGGAAGGGAGCAGGGTCACCGGTTCGCCGCCGGTGAGGGGCTGCGCGGTCGTCGTGGCGGTCCCGTTGACCAGCCAGTCGCCGACGACGGCCAGGTCACGGGCCGCGTTCACCCCGTCGCTTACGCCCTTGAGCGCCACCTCGACGGGGGCTGCCGACAGGTCGCGCGGGAACACCAGGACCGTGGCCTTGTCCTGGGCGAAGACCACGACATGCCCACCGCCCAGGTTCGTGTTGCTGTACCCGGTGGGGATCGGACCGCTCCAGCCGCGCACCTCACCGGACGCACGGTCCACGGCGACCAGGCCCATCCGCCCGTCCACGGAGCCACGCAGATACACCGTCTGTTCGTCCGCTCCCGCCCCCAGCCCGAGGACGAGACCGGCCGGTCCGCCCGTGACCGTTCGGTCCGCGGTGGTGCCGTCGGGCCCCGGCGTCAGCAGATGCATGACCCGGGTGGTCCCGCCGTCCTCGCCGATCACGTTCTTGAAGGCCACCGTCAGGTGGTCGTAGGACGTGAGGTAGCCCAGCCCGGCCGGGACCTGGAGGCTCTGGGTGGAGCCGTCGGCCGCGTCCCAGAAGTCGACCCGGCCGTCGGCGTGCTTGTACGCCAGGACGTCGGTGCCGGTCGGCATGCCCACCGTGCCCGCGGGCGCCGTCGGCACACTCACCGACTCGCCGTCCGCGTAGCGCGTCCACAGCGCGCCCTTGGTGCCCTCCAGGCTGTGGAAGACCCCCTGTGCCCCGGCCGCGTCGTGGCTGCCGTGGGTCGACGACGACACGAAAGTCGCCGACGTGTACGAAGCCCGCAAGGACGCCGGCACCACCGTCTCCCCCGGGCCGTCGGCGACCGCCGTCGACGGCAGCAGCGGGGTCAGGCCGGCCGCCAGGACGGCGGAGGCGGCGACGAGACGCAGACGTGCGGAGCCATGACGAGTCAAGAAGGTCCCTCCCCGGGAACGGAGACGGACGGGACCGGACGCCTCTCGGCTTCCACGGTCCCCGGCCCCCCGGCCTTCACATCCGTCTCACAAGTCGGCTGATCCTACAGTCGCCCCACAGCCCGGGGGAAAGGGGTTACTGGTCACCAGGAGACGCGAAAACGCCGTGGCCCCCACCGAGTTCGGTGGGGGCCACGGCGTTCACTCAGATGAGTCGACGTCAGCCGTTGCGCTTCCAGCGCGGCTTGTCGTCGCGGCGGCCGGTCGAGCCGGTACCGGTACCGGTGCCGGTGCCGCGGTGGTCGTCACGACGGCCGTAGGGGCGGTCGTGGCTGCCGGAGCGGAAGCCGCCGCCGGAGGGGCGGTTGTCCTGACGGTCACGGTTGAACGGACGGTCGCTGCCCCGGTGGGTGGACGGACGCTCGTCACGACGGTCGCGGTTGAAGCCGCCCGACGGACGGTCGTCACGACGGAAGCCGCCGGAGGGACGCTCGTCACGACGGTCGCGGTTGAAGCCGCCCGACGGACGGTCGTCACGGCGGAAGCCGCCGGAGGGACGCTCGTCACGACGGTCGTCACGGCGGTCGTCGCGACGGTCGCGGTTGAAGCCGCCCGCGGGACGCTCGTCACGACGCTCGAAGGAACGGCCGCCACGGTCGTCACGGCCGGCGCCGCCACGGTCGTCACGACGGTCGCGGTTGAAGCCACCGCGGTCGTCACGACGCTCGAAGGAACGGCCACCACGGTCGTCACGGCCGGCGCCACCGCGGTCGTCACGACGGAACCCGCCACGCTCGCCGTCACGACGGTCACGGCTGAAGCCGCCACGGTCGTTGTCGCGGCGCTCGAAGGAGCGGCCGCCACGGTCGTCACGGCGCTCGTAGTTGCCCCGCTCGTCACGACGCTGACGCGGCTGCTCGTACGCGGGACGCTCGGCGGGCTGCTCGGAGACCACGGCCTCGGCCGGCGCCTCCACCGCGGCGTTCTGCTCCACGACCGCCTCGGCGGCCGCGACGACGGCCGCCTCCGGGTCCTCGCCGCGCTCACGCGCCACGCGGGCCACCAGACGGTCGGCGTCCTCGCGCAGCTCGGTCGCGCGTCGCTGCGCACGCTCCAGCTCCTTGGTGAGCTGGGAGACCTCACGCTCGGCCTGCTGCGCCGCGTTGCCCGCGGACTCGGCCTGGACCTCCGTCATGGAGCGGGCGCCGGTGATCTCGGCGACCTCCGGCTCGAAGGCGGCGCCGCCCTGGATGATGTGACGCCCGGCGTCGACGCCCGCGTCCTCCATCAGACGGAAGATCTGACGGCGCTGGTGCGGCAGCGAGAGGGAGACGACCGTGCCGGTACGGCCGGCCCGGGCGGTGCGGCCCGCGCGGTGCAGGTAGTCCTTGTGGTCGCCGGCCGGGTCCACGTTGAGCACCAGGTCGATGCCGTCGACGTGGATGCCGCGGGCGGCGACGTCGGTCGCGACGAGCGCGTTGACGTAACCGTCCTTGAAGTCGGCCAGCGTGCGGGTCCGCGCGCCCTGGGTCATGCCGCCGTGCAGCGCGTCCGCCTTCACACCGGAGTCGCGCAGCTGCTCGGCGATACGGTCGGCGCCGAGCTGGGTGCGGACGAAGATGATCGTGCGGCCCTTGCGGGAGGCGATCGCGGCGGTGACCGGCGCCTTGTCCTTGGGCTTCACGATCAGGATGTGGTGCGACATGGTCGTGACGTTGCCCTGGGCGCTGTCGACCTCGTGCGTGACGGGGTTGCTCAGGTAGCGCTTGACCAGCGTGGAGATCTCGTTCTCCATCGTGGCCGAGAACAGCATGCGCTGGCCGCCGCCGGGGATCTGGTCGAGCAGCTCGGTGACCTCGGGCAGGAAGCCCAGGTCGGACATCTGGTCGGCCTCGTCGAGGACGGCGACCTGGACGTTCTCGAGCGAGCAGGCGCCACGGTTGATGAGGTCGCGCAGACGGCCCGGGGTGGCGACGAGGACATCGACGCCGCGCTCCAGGGCGTACATCTGGTTGCTCATCGACGTACCGCCGCAGACGACCTTCATCTTCAGGCCGAGCACGTCGCCGTACGGCTGAAGCGCGTCCGCGACCTGCATCGCGAGCTCACGCGTCGGCGTGAGGATGATGCCGCGGGGCTTCTTCTTGTCGGTGTGGCCGCCGGACAGCGACGCCAGCAGCGGCAGACCGAACGAGAGGGTCTTGCCGGAGCCGGTGCGGCCGCGGCCGAGGATGTCCTTGCCTGCCAGGGCGTCCGGGATGGTCGCGGCCTGGATCGGGAAGGGGCTGGTCACACCGTTCTGTGCGAGCTTGCGCACGACGCCCTCGGGGAGCCCGAGGTCGGTGAAGGTGAGTTCGGGGGTCTTGGGGGCCTCGGGCGTCTCGACGATGGCCTCTACGGCCTCGGCGACGGCCTCTGCGGTCCCGGCGGTCTCCGCGACCTCGATGACCGCGAGGTTGATCGGCTCGTCGTTGTTCTCGGACACGACGGAGTGATCAGTACTGAAAATGGACATGCGAATGCGAAACCTTCCGGAGTCTCAAGTCGGCACGCGCCCGTCAACTCCGTGTTCGCATTGCACTACGACCGCCTCTATGCGGTCAGCCACGGCAAGGGAGAGTACGCGCCACACGGCGCGCTCTGCGGTGGCGCCGGGCAAATGGGATCAAACGATCTACCACTATAAGCACCCTGACCACCGAAGGCAAACCGAGTCCCATCACCGCAGCTCAGCGGCCATCTCGGACCCGAGCCGAAGAGCCCGAACCGAGGGACCCGAGCCGAGGGACCGGCCTCGTGCCGGACGGCCCGCCCGGGACGGCGCACCCGCTCTGTGGGACAGAACACCCGCACGGTGGAACAGAACACCAGCACGGTGAACAGAACACCAGCGCTAGGCGGGCGAGCCCGCCTCCGGCGCCGGCTCCCGGTCCCCCAGCTGCGCCGCCGGCCCTCCGTCGCCCTCGTGCGCCGAGGACGACGGCTCGGCGACCGTCGGCTCCGGTGTGGGCGACGGCGGCTCCGGCGTGGGCGCGGGCGGCTCCGGGTTCGGTGAGCGCGTGGGCGCGGGCGGCTGCGCCCCGGTGGGCGTCGGCGCCCCCGGCTGCTCGCTCTTCCCCGGCCGCGCCGCCCCCGCCGAGGCCGGCGCGCTCCGGCCCGCCGACGGCTGGGCCGAGGCCGACGCCGAGGCGCCCGCCCTGCCCTTGCCACCCTTGCCGTGCCCGTGCTTGCCGTCGCCGCCCGCCGCACCCATCCCGAAGCCGCCCCCCGCGCCCGCCGAGCCCCCGTCCGGGGCATCACCGCCCCGCCGGCCCGCCGAGTGCGACGGCTCGGACCGACCGCCCTCCTCGTGCCCCACGCTCATACAGCCGGCGGCCGCGGCGACGGCCAGGACCGTCGCGGCCAGACGAACGGGTACGTACAAGGGGCGCACGGGGCCACCTCCGGGGCAGACACAGGGAGTCGACGTGTCCAACTCCCGGCGCCCGCAAGAAGACACGCGCCGACGCGCGCCCCTCTGCCGTACGGCTCAGCCGTAGCCGAGGGCGTGCAGCCGCGTGTCGTCGATGCCGAAGTGGTGGGCGATCTCGTGCACCACCGTGACCTCCGTCTCCGCGACGACCTCCTCCCGCGTCGCGCACATCCGCAGCGTTGGCCCCCGGTAGATCGTGATCCGGTCCGGCAGCACGCCGGCGTACCACTCCCCGCGGTCCGTCAGCGGAGTCCCCTCGTAGAGCCCGAGCAGCTCGGGATCGTCCGCCGCCGGCTCGTCCTCGACGAACACCGCGACGTTGTCCATCAGCCGCGTCAACTCCGGCGGAATCCGGTCCAGCGCCTCGGCGACCAGTTCCTCGAACTCCTCACGCGTCATCTCCAGCACAGGCCCATTGTCCGGTAAGACGCGGTCGGGGGGAGGTCGTGAACCGTCCGCATACGAACGTCCGGACCGGGGCATAGGGCACCAATGGTCCGCGCCCGTCTCCCCACCGCAGTCCTGAAGCGTCCCAAGCCCGCCGGGCGCGGGAACCCGGTCCCCGAACTCGCCGCCCGACCCAATCCCTGGATCCGTGCTCTCGGCCTGACCGCCGTCGTCGTCATCGGCGCCTGGCTCGGCCTGCTGATCGTCGGGGACGTCCGCGTGTCCGTCGGCCCCATGAACACGACGATGACCCTGCGCCCGTCCGTCACCGGCGGCACGAAGATCAACATCTCCCCGCTCGGCGCGCTCAGCCTGGACAGCCACATCGCCCCGGTCCGCCTCGACGTGAACGTCGACCAGCTCGACCCCGAGCGCTCCCAGGCCCTCGTCGACCACCCCGAACGCCTCTCCGGCCTCCAGGACGAGGTCGCCCGCGACATCGAGCGCGGCACCCTCGACCTCGCGATCCGCTCCTGCGTCGCCGTGGTCACCGGCGCCACCGCGCTGGGCCTCGCCGTCTACCGGCGCCCACGCCGCGCCCTCGCCGCCGGCGGTCTCGCCCTCGCCCTGCTGGCCGCCTCGGGCGCGACCGCGTACGCCACCTGGAACCCCAAGTCGGTGCTGGAGCCGCGGTTCTCGGGCCTGCTGTCCTCCGCGCCCTCGCTCGTCGGCAACGCACGCAGCATCGTCACCGAGTTCGACGTCTACCAGCAGGAGCTCGCCCGCCTGGTCACCAACGTGACCAAGCTCTACGACGTCACCTCCACGCTCCCCGCCTTCCAGCCGGACCCGACCACGGTCCGCGTCCTGCACGTCTCCGACATCCACCTGAACCCCGCGAGCTGGAAGATCATCGCCTCGCTCGTGGAGCAGTACAAGGTCAACGTGATCGTCGACTCCGGCGACACGATGGACCACGGCTCGGCGGCGGAGAACGGCTTCCTGGACCCCATCGCCACGCTGGGCGCGCCGTACGTCTGGGTCAGGGGCAACCACGACTCGCTCGTCACCCAGCGCTACCTGGAGGGCATGAAGAACGTGCACGTCCTGGACGACGGCCGCGCGGTCACCCTCGCCGGGCTGCGCTTCGCGGGCATCGGCGACCCCCAGTTCACCCCCGACCGCTCCGCCGCGGCCGGCGCCGAGGAGTCCCAGGAGACGGCCGGCGCCCGGCTCGCCGGGGCCCTGCGCGCCCAGCGGGAGGCCGGCACCCCGGCGGACGTGGCCATCGCCCATGAGCCCTCCGCCGCCCGGGGCACGGACGGCGAGGTGCCCCTCGTGCTGGCCGGCCATCTCCACCACGAGGACATGGAGGTCATGAAGAAGGGCACGCGGCTGCGCGTCGAGGGCTCGACCGGCGGCAGCGGCCTGCGGGCCGTGGAGGGCAAGTACCCGGACCCCATCGAGGCGTCGATCCTCTACTTCGACCGCGACACCCGCCGCCTCCAGGCCTGGGACGAGATCAAGCTCGGCGGCCTGGGCCTGACGACGGCCGAGGTCAGCCGCCACCTGCCGAAGGAGAACCTGCCGGGAGCCGTACCGTCCCCGAGCCCCTCCCCGACTCCCTCCCCCAGCCCGCCGCTCAGTCCCTCGCTCAGCCCGTCGGTCAGCCCGTCCGGGACTGCCTCCAGGACGGCCCCGTAAACCGTTTTGGCGATACCCCCCGCCATCCCATATGCTCATGACGTCCCCGACGCGCTGAGAAGCGCCCAGGCGGGCCGATAGCCCTCATCGTCTAGCGGCCTAGGACGCCGCCCTTTCAAGGCGGTAGCACGGGTTCGAATCCCGTTGGGGGCACGCAACACCGTGTGCGACACTGTCGTACACAACAGCTGGGTCCTGTGGAGCAGTTTGGAGTGCTCGCCACCCTGTCAAGGTGGAGGCCGCGGGTTCAAATCCCGTCAGGACCGCTGAGGTTTCCTCTGAAACCTCGTGGCTGGGTAGCTCAGTTGGTACGAGCGATCGCCTGAAAAGCGATAGGTCGCCGGTTCGACCCCGGCCCCAGCCACTGGAACGAAAACCCTCTCCGGGTGACCGGAGGGGGTTTTCGTCGCTGTGCGGAGGACGAGGCGGCCCCAAAAGCACTCGCCCCTTCTTTCGCCGAGATGAGATCCTGGATCGCGTATGTCTACGCACCCCACTCCCGGCGCCTCCGCCCCGGGCACTCCCGCCCTCGGCGACCTCGCCCCCCGCCTGACCGAGCTGTCACTGCGCGACGCGCACCGGCTCGGGCGCAGGCTCGAAGGCGCGCGCAGGATCCGCAAGCCGGAAGCCCGGGCCGCCGTCCTCACCGAGATCGAGGCGGAGGTCGCCCAGGTCGAGGAGCGGATGGCGCTGCGGCGCGGCCGGGTGCCCGCCGTCTCGTACCCCGAGCAGCTCCCGGTCAGCCAGAAGAAGGACAAGATCGCGGCCGCCATCCGTGATCACCAGGTCGTCATCGTCGCCGGTGAGACCGGGTCCGGCAAGACCACCCAGATCCCCAAGATCTGTCTCGAGCTGGGGCGCGGCGTCCGCGGCATGATCGGGCACACGCAGCCCCGTCGGATCGCCGCCCGCACCGTCGCCGAGCGCGTCGCCGAGGAACTCCGCACCCCCCTGGGCGAGGCCGTCGGCTGGAAGGTGCGGTTCACCGACCAGGTGAACCCGGACGCCACCTTCGTAAAGCTGATGACGGACGGCATCCTCCTCGCGGAGATCCAGACCGACCGTGAGCTGCACGCCTACGACACGATCATCATCGACGAGGCCCACGAGCGGTCCCTCAACATCGACTTCCTGCTGGGCTACCTCGCCCAGCTGCTCCCCCGCCGCCCGGACCTCAAGGTCGTCATCACCTCCGCGACCATCGACCCGGAGCGTTTCTCCCGGCACTTCGGCGACGCCCCGATCGTCGAGGTCAGCGGGCGGACGTACCCGGTGGAGGTGCGTTACCGGCCGCTCCTCGAAGAGGACGCCGAGGACGCCGACCGCGACCAGATCACCGCGATCACCGACGCCGTGGAAGAGCTCATGGGCGAGGGGAAGGGCGACATCCTCGTCTTCCTCTCCGGTGAACGGGAGATCCGGGACACGGCCGACGCGCTGGAGAAGAAGAAGTACCGCTTCACCGAGGTGCTGCCCCTCTACGCCCGGCTCTCGCACGCCGAGCAGCACCGGGTCTTCCAGCAGCACACGGGCCGCAGGATCGTTCTGGCGACGAACGTCGCCGAGACGTCGCTGACCGTCCCGGGCATCAAGTACGTCATCGACCCCGGCTTCGCCCGCATCAGCCGCTACAGCCACCGCACCAAGGTCCAGCGCCTGCCGATCGAGGCGATCTCGCAGGCCAGCGCCAACCAGCGCAAGGGCCGTTGCGGCCGGACCAGCGACGGCATCTGCATCCGGCTGTACGACGAGGACGACTTCCTCGCCCGCCCGGAGTTCACGGACGCGGAGATCCTCCGTACGAACCTGGCGAGCGTCATCCTCCAGATGACCGCGGCGGGCCTCGGCGACATCGAGAAGTTCCCCTTCCTCGACCCGCCGGACCACCGCAACATCCGCGACGGTGTGCAGCTGCTCCAGGAGCTGAACGCGCTGGACCCGTCCGAGAAGGACCCCCGCCGCCGGCTCACCCAGACCGGCCGCAAGCTGGCCCAGCTGCCCGTCGACCCGCGCCTGGCCCGGATGGTCCTGGAGGCCGACAAGAACGGCTGTGTGCGCGAGGTCATGGTGATAGCCGCCGCGCTGTCCATCCAGGACCCGCGTGAGCGCCCGGCCGACAAGCAGACCCAGGCCGACCAGCAGCACGCCCGCTTCAAGGACGAGACGAGCGACTTCCTCGCCTATCTCAACCTGTGGCGGTACGTCCGCGAACAGCAGCGCGAGCGCGGTTCGTCGTCCTTCCGCCGGATGTGCAAGCAGGAGTACCTGAACTTCCTGCGCATCCGCGAGTGGCAGGACATCTACACGCAGCTCCGCACGGTCGCCAAGCAGATGGGCATCCATCTGAACGAGGACGACGCGCCCGAGCAGAGTGTCCATGTCTCGCTCCTCGCCGGGCTGCTCTCGCACATCGGCATGAAGGACGTGAAGGACGGCAACAAGAACGAGTACCTGGGCGCGCGGAGCGCCAAGTTCGCGATCTTCCCGGGCTCGGCCCTCTTCAAGAAGCAGCCGCGCTTCCTGATGTCCGCCGAGCTGGTGGAGACGAGCCGTCTCTGGGCCCGCGTCAACGCGAAGATCGAGCCCGAGTGGGTCGAGCCGCTCGCCGGGCATCTCCTGAAGCGGACGTACAGCGAGCCGCGCTGGGAGAAGGACCAGGCGGCCGTGATGGCCGACGAGAAGGTCACGCTGTACGGCGTCCCGATCGTCGCCCAGCGGAAGGTCAACTACGGCCGGATCGACCCGGAGACCTCCCGCGACCTGTTCATCCGCAACGCGCTGGTCGAGGGCGACTGGCGCACGCACCACAAGTTCTTCGCCGACAACCGCCGGCTCCTCAGCGAGGTCGAGGAACTGGAGCACCGTGCCCGGCGCCGGGACATCGTGGTGGACGACGAGACGCTGTTCGACTTCTACGACCAGCGGGTGCCCGAACACGTCGTGTCCGGCGCGCACTTCGACTCGTGGTGGAAGCACAAGCGGCACGAGCAGCCCGATCACCTGGACTTCGAGCGGGAGATGCTCATCCGGGAGTCGGCGGAGGCGGTCACCAAGGCCGACTATCCGGACTCCTGGCGGCAGGGTCGGCTGAAGTTCCGGGTCACGTACCAGTTCGAGCCGGGCGCGGACGCGGACGGCGTGACCGTGCACATCCCGCTCCAGGTCCTCAACCAGGTCACGGACGAGGGCTTCGACTGGCAGATCCCGGGTCTGCGGGAGGAGGTCGTCACGGAGCTGATCCGTTCCCTCCCCAAGCCGATCCGCCGCCACTACGTGCCGGCGCCGAACTTCGCGAAGCGTTTCCTGGACGTGGCGGTGCCCCTTCAGGAGCCGCTCACGACGACCATGGCGCGTGAGCTGAAGCGCATGGTCGGCGTCCCGTTCGAGGCCGACGACTTCGACTGGTCGCGGCTCCCCGACCATCTGAGGATCACCTTCCGGATCGTCGACGAGCGGCGCCGCAACCTGGCCGAGGACAAGGACCTCGAGACCCTGAAGCTCCGGCTGAAACCGAAGGCGCGGCAGGCCATCTCGCAGGCGGCCGCGGCCATCGCCGAACGGCAGGGCGGCGAGTCCCTGGAGCGCTCGGGCCTGACGGACTGGACGATCGGCTCACTCGCCCGGGTCTTCGAGACCCGTCGCGCGGGCCAGCCGGTGAAGGCGTACCCGGCGCTCGTCGACGACGGGGACACGGTGTCCGTACGCCTCTTCGACACGGAGGCGGAGCAGGCGGAGGCGATGTGGAAGGGCACGCGTCGGCTGATCCTGCGCACCATTCCGGTCAACCCGGCAAAGTTCGCATCCGAGAAGCTGACGAACGCCCAGAAGCTCGCGCTGTCCGCGAATCCGCACGGTTCGATCCAGGCTCTGTTCGACGACTGCGCGATGGCGGCGGCGGACCGGCTGATCGCCGACTTCGGCGGTCCGGCCTGGGACGAGGAGTCGTACCGGAAGCTCTACGACAAGGTGCGCGCGGAGATCGTCGACACGACGGTGCGGACGGTCGGGCAGGTGCAGCAGGTCCTGGCCGCCTGGCAGGCCTGTGAGCGCCGGCTGAAGGGCGTGCGCAGCCCCGTGCTGCTGGCGAACCTGGCGGACGTACGGAAACAGCTGGACGCCCTCGTGAAGCCCGGCTTCGTGACCTGGGCGGGACTGCGCCGCCTGCCCGACCTCATGCGCTATCTGGTGGCCGCTGACCGGCGCCTCCAGCAGATGCCGACCGGCGTCCAGCGGGACACCAGCCGCATGGAGAAGGTCCACGAGATGCAGGACGAGTACGCGTGGCTGCTGGAGCAGCTGCCGCAGGGCCGGCCGGTTCCCCAGCAGGTCCTGGAGATCCGCTGGATGATCGAGGAGCTCCGGGTCAGCTATTTCGCCCACGCGCTGGGCACGGCGTACCCCGTCTCCGACAAGCGGATCGTGAAGGCGATCGACGCGGCGGTGCCGTAACGGGTCCCGTACGGAGGGTGAGTTCGACCGGCGGGCTCACCCTCCTGTATTGTCCTTCTCGCAGCGCAACGCAACATCAAGTGCCGCAAAACCTGGTCCTGTGGAGCAGTTTGGAGTGCTCGCCACCCTGTCAAGGTGGAGGCCGCGGGTTCAAATCCCGTCAGGACCGCAGTGGACGAACGACAGAGAGCCCGGATCTTCGGATCCGGGCTCTCTGCGTTGCTCTCCGGACGTTGTCCGCCGCTCTCTTGACGTCGCCACTTTCCGCCGGTACCCCAGAAGCCAGGGCCCGTTCCGCGTGGCCCCGACGGAGGTGGGCCATGGCGGCATCGGTCAGGCACGAGACGCGGGCACTGCTGCGCGCCCACCTGTCGGCCGCCACCCCTTACCGGCATCTGACCCGCCACTGCCCGATCTGCCACCGCTTGCTGCGGCTGGCGATGGACGGCGCCCCACCGGCCTCGGAGGCCCTGGAGGCCCCACAGGCCCCGGAGGGGGCCATGGAGGACGAGAGCCCCTCGACGGCGTGAGCCGCGCCCGCACGGCCTCCGGCCGGGTCGGCGCCCACCCTCGCGTCCGTCAACAGCCTTGCCCGCGTGGGGTGCTGGAACGCGAGCCTCCTCTAGCGCACATGAGCCAGAGGCAACAAGGCTCCTGGCATGTGACGGGAGTCACGGCATGAGTTTTGAAAACCCGGGTTCTTACCAGGCTCCTACAACTGGTCAATTTTATATGTGCAATTGCACCACTCCGGAGGATGCCCCCAGGAACCCTCCCAGAGCCTCCCCAGACTCCGACAAGCCCGCTCACAGAGCCACCTGATACGACGCGCCAAGCGCCCTCGACCAGCCCCAAGCGCACAAAAAAGATCGCGCTGGACCCGGCGGAGTCCAGCGCGATCGACGACGTTCCCGATGGGCGAGGGGCCTGTTGGGGCAGGACCCACGTCGCTTGCAGCTAGGTTTCAGGCGTCCGAACAGGTTGGGGGACCTGACGTGTTGCCCGGTTATTCACTTGTCAGGCCTCGCTGCGCTGCTGCGGGATACCCGCAAGCAGTGCGCGAACCTCTGCCTCGCGATAACGGCGGTGTCCGCCGAGCGTACGAATCGATGTGAGCTTGCCGGCCTTCGCCCACCGCGTGACCGTCTTAGGGTCGACACGGAACATGGTGGCGACCTCAGCCGGGGTCAGCAGCGGCTCAGCATCAGGGGTGCGAGCGGTCATGAGCGGCCTCCTCGGGAGAACCGAACCTTCTCGGTTCTTTCCTCTAAATTCTGCACCTTGACCCGCGTTGCCCGAAATGGCGGACGCGAGTCGAGTCGGTTATAGGACGAACGGCTTGTCCTCGGCACTACAACTACACCATCCGTCCAGCCGCGTCGGCCAAACCGATGGAATTGCCCCCCAGGTGTTCATCGGCGACGGAAGCCGATGGACCATGCCATAGCGGACAGTCACGCCACTGTGACGATCAGTCACAGGACGATCAGGAGGCACCAGACCCCCCAAAGCGCTGCAATGCTGAGATTTCCCCCCACAGTGGAGCATAAGCAGGCGGACGGAGCCCTCCCCGGACTCCTTGTCCTATTTTGGCACGAGGAGGGGCAACCGACGCAAGGGCCGCGTACGTGCGTTCCATCACCCTTGCGACATAAGCCCGGATCGGGACCTACGTCCCGTCAGTTCCGTGAAGTGCGGTTGACCGTACGCTGTTCCCTTGCTCCACGGCCGTGACGTACGTCACTAATGAAAGCGCTGTCGCATCTGTCACATCGTCAGTTCACAGCGAGCGGGCCGAGCCGGCGGCCCTGAACGCACGGCCGCCGTCAGTTCGCCGAGCGCCGCTCGCGTACCGACCGCCACCGCTCCACGAGCCGCCCGTACGCCTCGCCCGCCGCCGCGCCGTCCCCGATCCGCAGCGCCTCGATCCCCTCGGCCACGTCCTTCGCCGAGTGATCGTCCTCCAGATCACCCGCCGGCAGCACATGCACCAGACCGCCGTAATCCAGTTCCACCAGCGAACGCGGGTGGAACTCCTCGAGCCAGCGCCCCACGTCCACCAGGCCCTCGATGAGCGGCCCCTCGTCCATCGCGTCCTTCAGCGTCCGCAGCGACCGGGCCACCCGGCGCCGCGCCTGCACCATCGGTGTGCGGTAGCGCAGCACGGGGGGCACCTCGGCCGTCCCCTTCTCGTACTCCCGCTCCTCGTCGGAGACGAGCACGAACCAGTTCAGCGGCACCTGCCAGACGGCCGTACGGATCCACGGGCGGGCGTCGGGGTTGCGTTCCAGCCACCGCTCGTGGTCCTTGGCGGCCTCCAGCCGCACGACCTCGGGCAGCGCCGCGTCCAGGACCGGCCGGGGCAGCTCGTCGTCCAGCTCCGCCAGGGCCAGCCAGCCGCGCAGCCGGGTGCGCCAGGGGCAGACGCAGAGCACCCCGTCCACCTGGGTCAGGAACGCGTCGCCGCTCTCGTGCACGGGCACCGCGACCGGCGGGGTGGGCAGCAGGTCGGCCAGCGAGCGGCGCAGCTCGTCCTGGTAGGAGGGGAGCTCGGGGCGGCCGGCGTAGCGCGCCCAGTGGCTGCGCTCGGGCTCGGAGAAAGCGGCCAGCGGCTCGTACACGCGCAGATAGACCGCGTACGGAACGATCACCGAGGACACCTGGGACACGCCTGCTCCCTCCCCCTTCGGCCGATCGGGAAACCCTGCGAATCGTCCCACGGCGGTACTCCGGGAGAAGGTGATCCCCAACACTGCGAGAGCGGCGGGCCACGCAGGCTCTACTCTCAGTCCACAGGCCCCGCCACCCTTACGGTGCCTGCGTCCCGCTCGCCGCTAGATACCCGGGAGTCACCACAGTGACCGACGTTTCCGGCGCACCTGCTGATGTACTGCACACCCTGTTCCACTCGGACCAGGGCGGTCATGAGCAAGTCGTGCTCTGCCAGGACCGCGCCAGCGGCCTCAAGGCCGTCATCGCCCTCCACTCCACCGCTCTGGGTCCCGCCCTCGGCGGTACCCGCTTCTACCCGTACGCGACCGAGGCGGAGGCCGTCGCCGACGCGCTGAACCTCGCGCGCGGGATGTCGTACAAGAACGCCATGGCCGGTCTGGACCACGGCGGCGGCAAGGCCGTGATCATCGGCGATCCCGACACGATCAAGACCGAGGCGCTGCTGCTCGCGTACGGCCGTTTCGTGGCCTCGCTCGGCGGCCGGTACGTGACCGCCTGCGACGTCGGCACCTATGTCGCCGACATGGACGTCGTGGCGCGCGAGTGCCGCTGGACGACCGGGCGCTCGCCGGAGAACGGCGGGGCCGGCGACTCGTCCGTGCTGACCGCCTTCGGCGTCTACCAGGGCATGCGGGCCTCCGCCCAGCATCTGTGGGGCGACCCGTCGCTGCGGGGCCGCACCGTCGGCATCGCGGGCGTCGGCAAGGTCGGCCACCACCTGGTGGAGCACCTGCTGCAGGAGGGCGCCCAGGTCGTGATCACGGACGTGCGCCAGGAAGCCGTGCGCCGGATCGTCGACAAGCACCCTTCGGTGGGCGTGGTCGCCGACACCGAGCTCCTGATCGAGATCGACGGGCTCGACATCTACGCGCCCTGCGCGCTCGGCGGTGCGCTGAGCGACGACTCCGTGCCGGTGCTGACGGCGAAGATCGTCTGTGGCGCGGCCAACAACCAGCTCGCCCACCCGGGCGTGGAGAAGGACCTCGCCGACCGCGGGATCCTCTACGCGCCGGACTACGTGGTGAACGCCGG
Source organism: Streptomyces sp. NPDC102259 (assembly GCF_044766465.1). NCBI lineage: Bacteria > Bacillati > Actinomycetota > Actinomycetes > Kitasatosporales > Streptomycetaceae > Streptomyces > Streptomyces sp. NPDC102259. The sequence continues at coordinate 48,627 of NZ_JBIWMA010000006.1, forward strand.
CGGGGTCATCCAGGTCGCCGACGAACTGCACGGCTTCGACTTCGAGCGGTGCAGGGCGAAGGCCGCGAAGATCTTCGACACCACGCTCACCATCTTCGCGCGTGCGAAGACAGACGGGATTCCGCCGGCCGCGGCGGCCGACCGGATCGCCGAGCAGCGGATGCACGAAGCCGCTCAGGCGCGCGGCTGGTGACCCTCCGGTAGGACCCCGCGGCGACCCGCCCGGGAGTTTCGGCGGTACCGCCGGGAGGAAAGTTGGAGAGAACTCTCACTCTTCCCGGCGGGTCGGCCGCCGATAAGTGGTTAAAATCGCCACTGACCAGCAAGGACGGGGCGACCGAACGGTGCTGCGCACACGCGCGTGCTACGGGCGACGTACCGTACGGGCGTGGGCTCAGGTACCGTGGGAGCCCTACGACGGGCTCTCCACGGAGGGACCGTCCTGGATCATGAACGCGTGTCAACCTGGGGCCGTCGAGCCCCGTCGTTGAGGGGGTCGAGCCATGGGGCGCGGCCGGGCCAAGGCCAAGCAAGCGAAGGTCGCCCGCCAGCTGAAGTACAACAGCGGCGGGACAGATCTCTCACGCCTGGCCGAAGAGCTGGGCGCATCGCCATCGAATATTCCGCCGAATGGTGAGCCATTCGAGGACGATGACGATGACGATGAGCAAGACGACGACCCGTACGCACGGTACGCCGAGCTGTACGGGGCCGACGACGAGGATGACGGCGAGGACTCCTCGCAACATCGTCGCGGCGCTTGACCTTGTACTGAGCACCCGCCCGGTCGGTGACTTCGGTCACCGACCGGGTCTTGTGCTGCCTATCCGAACGCGGGCCTGCCCGGTGGCAGGCCCGCTCGGTCCTCAGCCTGCGTAGTCCCCGACCAGCTCCGCGCCCGTCGGGTGCTCGCCGCGTTCGGTGATCTCGCCGGCGACCCAGGCCTCCACGCCGCGGTCGGCCAGCGTCGCCAGGGCCACGTCCGTCGACTCCTCGGGCACGATCGCCATCATGCCGACGCCCATGTTCAGGGTCTTCTCCAGCTCCAGACGCTCGACGGAGCCGGTCCTGCCGACCAGGTCGAAGATCGGGGCCGGGGTCCAGGTGGAGCGGTCCACGACGGCGTGCAGGCCGTCCGGGATCACCCGGGCCAGATTGGCCGCGAGGCCGCCGCCGGTGATGTGCGAGAAGGCGTGGACGTCCGTCGTGCGGGTGAGTGCCAGACAGTCCAGCGAGTAGATCTTGGTGGGCTCCAGGAGCTCCTCGCCGAGGGTGCGGCCGAGGTCGTCGATCCGCGCCTCCAAGGACAGCCCGGCCTGCTTCAGCAGGACGTGCCGGACCAGGGAGTATCCGTTCGAGTGAAGGCCGGAGGCCGCCATGGCGATCACCGTGTCACCCGTGCGGATACGATCCGGGCCGAGCAGCCGGTCGGCCTCCACGACGCCCGTACCGGCCCCGGCCACGTCGAAGTCGTCCTCGCCCAGCAGACCCGGGTGCTCGGCCGTCTCGCCGCCGACCAGGGCGCAGCCGGCGAGCACACAGCCCTCGGCGATGCCCTTGACGATGGCGGCGACCCGCTCGGGGTGGACCTTGCCGACGCAGATGTAGTCGGTCATGAACAGCGGTTCGGCGCCGCACACCACGATGTCGTCCATGACCATGGCGACCAGGTCGTGGCCGATGGTGTCGTACACGCCCAGCCGGCGGGCGATGTCGACCTTGGTGCCCACCCCGTCCGTGGCGGAGGCGAGCAGCGGGCGCTCGAAACGCTTGAGGGCGGAGGCGTCGAAGAGGCCGGCGAAACCGCCGAGGCCGCCGAGGACCTCGGGGCGCTGCGTCTTCTTCACCCACTCCTTCATCAGCTCTACGGCGCGGTCGCCCGCCTCGATGTCGACTCCGGCAGCCGCGTAGGACGCACCGGAAGCACTGGTCTCAGACATTGCCTGGGATCTTTCGGGTTGGTGAAACGGGGCTCTGCGGCGTTACGGGCGACGGATGGCGTCAGCCGCGGCCGTGGCTGCGGGACCCGCGGCCAGCTCGGTCTCCAGGAGCTGCTTGCCGAGCAGCTCGGGGTCCGGGAGCTCCATCGGGTACACGCCGTCGAAGCAGGCGCGGCAGAGGTTCGGCTTGGCGATGGTGGTCGCCTCGATCATGCCGTCGATGGAGATGTAGGAGAGGGAGTCGGCGCCCAGGGAGGTGCCGATCTCGTCGATGGTCATGCCGTTGGCGATGAGCTCCGCGCGCGTGGCGAAGTCGATGCCGAAGAAGCAGGGCCACTTCACGGGCGGCGAGGAGATCCGGATGTGGACCTCGGCCGCGCCCGCCTCGCGGAGCATGCGGACCAGGGCCCGCTGGGTGTTGCCGCGCACGATCGAGTCGTCCACGACGACCAGGCGCTTGCCCTTGATGACTTCCTTCAGCGGGTTCAGCTTCAGGCGGATACCGAGCTGGCGGATGGTCTGCGAGGGCTGGATGAACGTCCGGCCGACGTACGCGTTCTTCACGAGACCCGCGCCGAAGGGGATGCCGGAGGCCTCCGCGTAGCCGATGGCCGCGGGGGTGCCGGACTCCGGTGTCGCTATGACCAGGTCGGCGTCGACCGGCGCTTCCTTGGCGAGCTTGCGGCCCATCTCCACGCGGGAGAGGTACACGTTCCGGCCGGCGATGTCGGTGTCGGGGCGGGCCAGGTACACGTACTCGAAGACACAGCCCTTGGGCTTCGCTTCCGCGAACCGGGAGGTGCGCAGTCCGTTCTCGTCGATGGCGATGAACTCGCCGGGCTCGATCTCACGGACGTAGGCGGCGCCGCAGATGTCGAGGGCGGCGGACTCGGAGGCGACCACCCAGCCGCGCTCCAGGCGGCCGAGGACCAGCGGGCGGATGCCCTGCGGGTCGCGGCCGGCGTAGAGGGTGTGCTCGTCCATGAAGACGAGCGAGAAGGCGCCCTTGACCTGCGGGAGGATCTGGTGGGCCGCTTCCTCGATGGTCAGCGGCTTGCCGTCCTCGTCGACCTGGGCCGCGAGCAGCGCGGTGAGCAGGTCGGTGTCGTTGGTCGCCGCGACGCGCGGGGTGCGGCCTTCCTGCTTGGGCAGGTCGGCGACCATCTCGGCGAGCTGGGCGGTGTTGACGAGGTTGCCGTTGTGACCGAGCGCGATCGAGCCGTGCGCGGTGGCACGGAACGTCGGCTGGGCGTTCTCCCACACGGAGGCGCCGGTGGTCGAGTAGCGGGCGTGTCCGACCGCGATATGACCCTGGAGCGAACCGAGCGAGGTCTCGTCGAAGACCTGGGACACGAGGCCCATGTCCTTGAAGACGAGGATCTGGGAGCCGTTGCTGACCGCGATCCCCGCGGATTCCTGACCCCGATGCTGGAGGGCGTAGAGCCCGAAGTAAGTGAGCTTGGCGACCTCTTCACCGGGAGCCCAGACTCCGAAGACGCCGCAAGCGTCCTGGGGTCCTTTCTCGCCGGGGAGCAGATCATGACTGAGTCGACCGTCACCACGTGGCACGCCTCCGAGTGTAGGCGAGATCGACCACTGGTCCGAATTGGGGATACCCGCCGGTAACTCGATCACCCGTCGGCCACCACCTCCAAGATCGACTCATTTCCGCAGGTCAATGGCTTGATGTGGTGATCCAATGGACGGTTGGGCGGGCCCCGGGGGCGAACCCCGGGGCGCCCGTTCCGCATGCGCGAGTGAGGTGTCGCACACCATGGGGCCCGACGGACGCCGTCCACCGGGGTCGGGGAGCCGGCCGGAGGTCATTTCCTGGTCAGCAGGACCTGATCGCCGTCGGCCGTGGCGAGCGTCAGCGTGCTGCCGTCGACCTCGGTGCTGAGGGCGCCCTCGGCTAGGGTCCCGGCCAGCGTGCGCTCGAAGTCCATCGGCTGGTCCGCGCACGCCATCCTGGTCGACCTGGCGTCGCTGAACCGGATGTGGTCGCCGTCGACGGCGGCCTTGGCGGTGAAGTTGTTGCAGCCGTAACTGCCCGCCGCCTTGCCGTCCCGGATCTCGACGTGCGCGCCGGACGGGGCGCGGTGGGTGGCGCCGTCCACGATGACGCTGTCGACGTTCCAGCGGACACCGGTGACGGGCTGCTCGGCGCTCACCGCCCCGCTGCCGGGCTGCTCACCGTCCGCCTTCTCGCTGCCGCAGGCCGCGGCGAGCGGGATGAGCAGGACGGCCGCGGTCAGCGTCATGCTCTGCTTGTACGTGTGCGTCGGGCTGTGCCTCTGCCGGTACATGCCGGTTCGACGGGGCGGGTGGGGCGGTCGGTTCCCTCCGGGGTCGGATTCAGGACATGAGGGGCAGCAGTGCCGTGAGGTCGGCCCGCTCGCCGCTCGCCGCGACCTTCGCCTGCCCAACGGCCTCCGGCCAGGTCACCCGGCCGGTCGCCAGCCGGATCCAGGTCAGCGGATCGGTCTCGACGACGTTGGGCGGGGTGCCCCGGGTGTGCCGGGGGCCCTCGACGCACTGCACGACGGCGTACGGCGGGATCCGCACCTCCGTCGCGCCGCCGGGCGCCCTGACGGCGAGGGCGTCGGCGAGGAGCCGGGTGGCGGCGGCGAGCGCCTGGCGGTCGTACGGGATGTCCAGGCCGGGGACGGCGGCGTTCAGGTCATCGGTGTGGACGACGAGTTCGACGGTCCGGGTGACGAGGTAGTCGGCGAGGGTCATCGCCCCGGTGCGGGCGGCGAGGAGGCGGTCGCCGGGGGCGGTGGCCAGGGCCTCGGCGATGCCCTCCTCGGTGCGGGCGAACAGGGCGTTCAGGTCGGGGTTGCCCGCGGCGAGGTCCCGGGTGCCGTCGGAGATGTCGGCGGCCCGGGAGGCGGTGGCGAACGGCCACTCGAGGAGCGTGAGGTCCGCCTTCGGGGGCTCGTCCCGGTCGAGGTTGCGGCTGACGGTCGCCACCGCCATGGTCACGTGCGCGGCCAGGTCCCGTACGGTCCAGTCCGCCAGCCGCGTGGGCAGCGCGAGCTGCTCGGGGCCGAGGGTCGCCACGGCCCGCCGTACGTTCCCGAACTGCGCGGTGACCGCGGCACGGATCTTGACGGGGTCGTACGCGCGCGTGCGTTTCCTGGCCGGGGGCATGGCGGTGAGCCTAGTGGCCGCCTGTGACAGCGGGGCCGTCCCGTCCTGTGACACCGGGGCCTTCCCGTCCGGCGCGACCGGGTGCGCGACCCGGTGAGGTCATGACGAAGGCCCCGCCCGTGGGAACGGGCGAGGCCTTCACCGCCGTACAGGCGCCTCGGGTGCTTCGGGTGTCTCGGGTGCCTACGCGAGCAGGGCCGGGATGGTCTCCTCGTGGGCCTTGCGCAGCTCCTCCAGGGACAGCTCGAACTCGCCCTGGAGCTCGACCGTGTCGCCGTCGACGACACCGATGCGGGTGACGGGCAGGCCGCGCGCCCCGCACATGTCGTTGAAACGGAGCTCCTCGGAGCGCGGGACGGCCACCACGGCACGGCCCGCCGACTCGGAGAAGAGCAGGGTGAAGGCGTCGAGCCCGTCCGGTACGACCAGTCGCGCGCCCTTGCCGCCGAGCAGCGCCGACTCGACGACCGCCTGGATCAGACCGCCGTCGGACAGGTCGTGCGCGGCGTCGATCATGCCGTCGCGGGACGCGGAGATCAGGATCTGGGCCAGCAGCCGCTCCCGCTCCAGGTCGACCTTCGGGGGCAGCCCGCCGAGGTGGTCGTGGACGACCTGGGACCAGGCCGAGCCGCCGAACTCCTCACGCGTGTCGCCGAGGAGGTAGAGCAGCTGGCCCTCCTCCTGGAAGGCGACCGGCGTGCGGCGCGCGACGTCGTCGATCACGCCGAGCACGGCCACCACCGGGGTGGGGTGGATGGCCACCTCGCCCGTCTGGTTGTAGAGGGAGACGTTGCCGCCGGTCACCGGGGTGCCCAGCTGCTGGCAGGCGTCGGCCAGGCCGCGGATGGCCTCCGCGAACTGCCACATCACCGCCGGGTCCTCGGGCGAGCCGAAGTTGAGGCAGTCGGAGACGGCGAGCGGCTTGGCGCCGGTCGTCGCCACGTTCCGGTAGGCCTCGGAGAGGGCCAGCTGCGCGCCCGCGTACGGGTCGAGCTTGGCGTACCGGCCGTTGCCGTCGGTCGCGATGGCGACGCCGAGGCCGGTCTCCTCGTCGATCCGGATCATGCCGGAGTCCTCGGGCTGCGCGAGGACGGTGTTGCCCTGCACGAAGTGGTCGTACTGCGAGGTGATCCACTTCTTGGACGCCTGGTTGGGCGAGGCGACCAGCCTGAGCACCTGGTCCTTGAGCTCGGCGCCGGTCGTGGGCCGGGGCAGCTTGTTCGCGTCGTCCGCCTGGAGGGCGTCCTGCCACTCCGGGCGGGCGTAGGGGCGCTCGTAGACCGGGCCGTCGTGGGCCACGGTCCGCGGGTCGACGTCGACGATCTTGCCGCCGTGCCAGAAGATCTCCAGCCGGTCGCCGTCGGTGACCTCCCCGATGACGGTCGCGATGACGTCCCACTTGTCGCAGATCTCCAGGAACCGGTCGACCTTCGACGGCTCGACGACCGCGCACATGCGCTCCTGCGACTCGCTCATGAGGATTTCCTCGGGCGAGAGCGTGGAGTCGCGCAGCGGTACGTCGTCCAGGGTGACGCGCATGCCGCCGGAGCCGTTGGAGGCCAGCTCGGACGTGGCGCAGGACAGGCCGGCCGCGCCGAGGTCCTGGATGCCGACGACGAGCTTCTCCTTGAAGGCCTCCAGGGTGCACTCGATGAGGAGCTTCTCCTGGAAGGGGTCGCCGACCTGCACGGCCGGGCGCTTCGACGGCTTGGCGTCGTCGAAGGTCTCGGAGGCGAGGATCGACGCGCCGCCGATGCCGTCGCCGCCGGTCCGGGCCCCGTAGAGGATGACCTTGTTGCCGGTTCCGGAGGCCTTCGCGAGGTGGATGTCCTCGTGCCGCATCACGCCGATGGCACCGGCGTTGACCAGCGGGTTGCCCTGGTAGCAGGCGTCGAAGACGACCTCGCCGCCGATGTTCGGCAGGCCCAGGCAGTTGCCGTAGCCGCCGATGCCGGCGACGACGCCCGGCAGGACGCGCTTGGTGTCGGGGTGGTCTGCGGCGCCGAAACGCAGCGGGTCCACGACCGCGACCGGACGCGCGCCCATCGCGATGATGTCGCGGACGATGCCGCCCACGCCCGTGGCCGCGCCCTGGTAGGGCTCGACGTACGAGGGGTGGTTGTGCGACTCGACCTTGAAGGTGACCGCGTAGCCCTGGCCGACGTCCACGACGCCCGCGTTCTCGCCGATGCCCACGAGCAGCGCGTCGGACTGGGGCGCCTTCTCACCGAACTGGCGGAGGTGGACCTTGGAGGACTTGTACGAGCAGTGCTCGGACCACATGACGGAGTACATGGCGAGCTCGGCGCCGGTGGGCCGGCGGCCGAGGATCTCCACGACGCGCTCGTACTCGTCCTTCTTCAGACCGAGTTCGGCCCAGGGCAGCTCGACGTCGGGGGTCTCGGCCGCGTGCTCGACCGTGTCCAGAGGCGTCCGGCTCATGCGTTGACCAGCTTCTTGAGGATCGAGGTGAAGAACGGGAGACCGTCGGTGCGGCCGGACCCGACGAGGGGCTCGACGGCGTGCTCCGGGTGCGGCATGAGGCCCACGACGTTGCCGGCCTCGTTGGTGATGCCGGCGATGTCACGGAGGCTGCCGTTGGGGTTCACGTCCACGTAGCGGAAGGCGACCCGGCCCTCGGCCTCGAGCTGGTCGAGGGTGTACTCGTCGGCGACGTACCGGCCGTCCATGTTCTTCAGCGGGATGTGGATCTCCTGGCCCGCCTCGTAGTCGGCGGTCCAGGCGGTCTCCGCGTTCTCCACCCGCAGCTTCTGGTCGCGGCAGATGAAGTGGAGGTGGTCGTTGCCGAGCATCCCGCCGGGAAGCAGATGGGCCTCCGTGAGGATCTGGAAGCCGTTGCAGATACCGAGGACGGGAAGACCGGCCTTCGCCTGCTCGATGACGGTCTCCATCACCGGCGAGAAGCGGGAGATGGCTCCGGCGCGCAGATAGTCGCCGTAGGAGAAACCGCCGGGCAGCACCACGGCGTCCACCTGATGGAGGTTCTTGTCCTTGTGCCAGAGAGCGACGGGTTCGGCGCCCGCGAGGCGGATCGCACGCTGAGTGTCCCGGTCGTCGAGGCTGCCCGGGAAAGTGACGACGCCAATACGAGCGGTCACTTCGCGGCTCCCGCGACTGCTTCTTCCGACTCGACCTTGACGGTGAAGTCCTCGATCACGGTGTTCGCGAGGAAGGATTCCGCAAGATCATGGATGCGGGCGAGGGCGGCCTCGTCGACCGGCCCGTCAACTTCCAGTTCGAATCGCTTTCCCTGACGTACGTCGGAGATGCCTTCGAAACCCAGCCGCGGCAGTGCGCGCTGCACCGCCTGGCCCTGGGGGTCGAGGATCTCCGGCTTGAGCATGACGTCGACTACGACGCGTGCCACTGGCACTCCCGGTGGTGTGGTGCTGAGCAGGTGCCTGCGGGTGTCTCCAACAGGTGTCTTCAGACTACCCGTACAAAATTTCTACGCGGGTAGAGTTGTAGGAAACTACGTGAGCGTCATCACGATCAGGTATCGGACCAGTGCCTTCGTGAAAATTTCAGGGAAAGATCCGGGGTGCACCGACGTTCCTTATTGCCCTGGGACACGCGGGCAGATTTAGTCGAGCTTCACATTGCAATGCCGGGCACTGTACAAATGAATTAGCAATAGCCGATACTTTGCCCCATAACAGGCGGACAGTCGACATCTCCGTGACGTCTTGGCACGTCATCGCAGAGCTGTCGCACGAAGGGACCGATATTCGTGGCGCAGAAGGTCGTGGTCACTCTCTTTGACGACATCGACGGCTCGGAAGCGGCGGAAACGATCGCCTTCGGGCTCGATGGCAAGTCGTACGAGATCGACCTGAATGAAACCAATGCCAAGAAACTGCGTAAGGCTCTCGCGCCCTACGTCGACGCCGGCCGCAAGCGGTCGAGGTCCGGCAAGGCGTACCGGCAGACGGAGGTCGCCCCCGACCCCGCGGCCGTACGGGCCTGGGCCCAGGCCAACAAGCTGGAGGTGCCGGCGCGCGGCCGCATCCCCAAGAAGGTCTACGAGGCATTCGCCGAAGCGCAGTGAGCCGCACGCGCTGACCGGCTCTCCGTGAGCCGCGGGCCGACGGCCGGTCACCGCCCCCTCGAACGCACCGACTTGCGCTGCACCCCTCCTGGTCAGCTAGAGTCTGGAGCACGCCGAGGGGCAAGGCCGAAAAGCCCAGCTCACGGAGTACACGCGGGTGTAGTTCAGTAGTAGAACATCCCCCTTCCAGGGGGAAGGCGCAGTGTGCGATCCCTGTCACCCGCTCTGCATCACCTGCCTGACCACTGTTGTGGATCAGGTAGGGTAGTGCTCGCGCCGATCGGTGAAAGCCGGTCGGAGGCAATGCGGACGTAGCTCAGTTGGTAGAGCGCAACCTTGCCAAGGTTGAGGTCGCGAGTTCGAGCCTCGTCGTCCGCTCAGGAATCAGACCCCGGTCCACTGGACCGGGGTCTTTTCGTGGGCCCGAGCGAGTCCCTTGCGTGGGCGCGACGCGAGCGTCCGTCTGACATTTGTCATGCGGAGTGGTGACACCTCGCACTGCTGCCGGCCTCTGCCCGCGGGGAGGCTTGAGGCATGGACACGAATGAACACGTGATTGAGGTCACCGGCCTCCGGCGTGTGTACGGGGGCGGGTTCGAAGCGGTCCGTGGGATCTCCTTCCACGTCGACCGCGGTGAGATCTTCGCGCTGCTCGGCACGAACGGCGCCGGAAAGACATCGACGGTCGAGTTGCTGGAAGGGCTCACGCGCCCCGACGGCGGGCGGATCAGAGTGCTGGGCCACGATCCGCACACCGAGCGGGCCGCCGTGCGGCCGCGCACCGGCGTGATGCTCCAGGAGGGCGGCTTCCCCTCCGAGCTGACCGTCGCCGAGACCACGCGCATGTGGGCCGGCTGTGTGAGCGGCGCCCGCCCGATCAGGGAGGCGCTGGCCCTGGTCGGGCTCGCCGGGCGGGCCGAAGTCCGGGTCAAGCAGCTGTCAGGCGGCGAGCGGCGGCGCCTGGACCTGGCGCTCGCGGTCCTCGGAGAACCCGAGGTGCTGTTCCTGGACGAGCCGACCACCGGCCTGGACGCCGAGGGCCGCCGGGACACCTGGGACCTGGTGCGCGCACTGCGCGACGCCGGTACGACGGTGCTGCTGACCACGCACTACCTGGAGGAGGCGGAGAACCTCGCCGACCGGCTGGCCATCCTGCACGAGGGCCGTATCGCGGCCGCCGGGACCCCCGCCGAGGTGACCGGCGCCCAGCCGTCCCGGATCACCTTCGAACTGCCCGAGGGGTACTTCGTGGGCGACCTCCCTCCGCTCGGCGAGCTGGGTGTGTGCGGTCACGAGGTCGACGGGCGCCTCATACGGCTGCGCACCCGGGAACTGCAACGGGCGGCGACCGGGCTCCTGGTGTGGGCCGAACGGGCCCAGGTCGCGCTGCGCAGGCTGGATGTGCGGTCGGCCTCGCTGGAGGAGGCGTTCCTGGGGATCGCCCGGGAGGCGTCGGAGCGCGACGAGACCGAGGAGGTCGCGGCATGAGCGGGGCAACGGTGAAGGACTCGGCCACCCACGCGGTCGGCCGTGCGGTCACGACTCCCGCGAGCCGGATGGCCGCCCTCGCACGCGCCGAGCTGACCCTCCTCGGGCGAAGCAGGACCACGATCATCACGGCTGTGTTCATGCCGCTCGTGCTGCCGGTGAGCCTGACGCCGGTGGTCGAGGACATGAAGGTGGAGGACGCCGGGCTCAGCGCCGGCCTGGTGCTGCTGCCCTCCGCGATCGGCTTCTCGCTGCTGTTCGGGGTGTACACGGCGCTGGCGGCCATCTACACCGCCCGGCGTGAGGAACTGGTGCTGAAGCGGCTGCGTACCGGTGAGCTGCGGGACCCGGAGATCCTCGCCGGGTCGGCGCTACCCGTCCTCGCCACGGCGCTGGTGCAGTCCCTGGTGCTGGTGGCCGGCTCGGCGGTCCTGCTCGACCTACCGGCCCCCGAAGCGCCCCACCTCGCCGTCCTGGGGCTGCTGTTGGGCCTGGTGATGTGCGCGGCGCTCGCCGCCGTCACGGCGGTGGTGACCCGGAACGTGGAGAGCGCACAGGTCACCACGATGCCCATGGTGCTCGTGTCGATGAGCGGCTCCGGCGTGACCGTCCCCCTGGAACTGCTGCCCGACCGGCTCGCCTCCTTCTGCGAACTGCTGCCGCTGACCCCGGTGATCACGCTGATACGTGGCGGCTGGACCGGGAACCTGTCGGCGTACGAGACCCTGGGCGCCCTGGCGACCGCACTGGCCTGGACCCTGCTGGCGGTGTTTGCTGTACGGCGGTGGTTCCGTTGGGAACCCCGGCGCTGACCACGTGCGGATCAGGGCGGGAGCGGGAGCGGGCCCGGGTCGGGGCGGGACCGGGTAGGGCGGGAGCGGGCCCGGGTAGGGCGGCACCATGCCGGGACCGGGGTGCGGTCGGGCGGGCTGAACGATGGGGGAGAGCAACGATGTTGGGCCGCATTCGGGGGTGGCATCGGCGCCACTGGCGGGACCGCAGCAAGGCCGAGCGGGTCGAGTTGCAGACCGTGGGCACCTGGTACTTCACCACCTGGTTCTTCTCCTTCGCCTGGCTCGCGCTGCCTCTGGTGGGCGGACTCGAACAGCGTCCCGGGCCGCAGCTCGTCGGCGGGCTGCTGCTGCTGGCGAGCGCCCTTCAGTGCGCAGAGGCGAACCGGCTCACGCGGCCCGTCCTCGACCACTACCTGGGCCGCGCCCAGCTTCCGCCGCGTGCCCTGTATCCCGCGGCCGGGCTGCTGGTCCTCGGCCTGTCGCTGGCCCTGGCGCTCACCGTGGTGGGCGGCGCCGACCCGGTGACGACCAGGCTCTGCATAGGAGCCGCGCTGCTGCCCTTCGTGATGCTGTACGGGCTCGTGGTGTCCATCCGGCGGTTCCTGCGGCACTCCGCCCTGCTCGCCGTGGTCCTGATGGCCGCGTTCGGCTGGGCCGAACCGGATGTGACGGGGATCTTCATGGTGGGGTGCCTGACCGCCTTCGCGACCTGCTTCTCGCTGTTCGCCTGTCGTTGCAGCGCCTGGAACCTGGCGGTGCTGTGGGAGGCGGACCGGGCCGGGGAGGTCGAGGCCCGGCTCGCCGTCGCCGAGGAGCGGCTGCGGTTCGGACGGGACCTGCACGACGTGATGGGGCGAAATCTGGCGGTGATCGCCCTGAAGAGCGAGCTGGCCGTGCAGCTGGCCAGGCGCGGGCGGCCGGAGGCCGTGGAGCAGATGATCGAGGTCCAGCGGATAGCGCAGGATTCGCAGCGGGAGGTGCGCGCCGTCGTGCGGGGATACCGGGAGGCCGACCTCGGGATCGAACTCGCCGGGGCACAAGGGGTGTTGAGAGCGGCCGGAATCGCCTGCGAGGTGAGCGGGGAGGCCGGCGGGCTGCCCGCGGAGGTGCAGTCGGCGCTCGGCTGGGTGGTGCGGGAGACCACCACCAATGTGCTGCGGCACGGTGACGCCGGGCGGTGCTCGGTGGCGTTGCGGATGCCGGAGGGACGCGTGGTGCTGACGGTGGAGAACGACGGCGCCGGATCCTCCGCCACCGAAAACGGCGACGGGTCGGGGTTGACCGGGCTGCGGGAGCGGCTGCGGGGCGTCGACGGGACGCTGGAGGCCGGGTTCGTCGGGGCGGGCGTCTTCCGGGTCGTCGCCGAGGTTCCGTTGAGCGGAAAGGCTGCTGTGAGAGAGGTCGCTTCATGACCGTGCGGGTACTGCTCGCCGACGACGAACATCTCATCCGGGGTGCGCTGGCCGCGCTGCTCTCCCTGGAGGACGACCTGGTGATCGTCGCCGAGGCGGCCACCGGACCGGAGGCGCTGGCGATGGCGATGGCGCACCGGCCCGACGTCGCCGTCCTGGATCTGCAGATGCCGGGCACCGACGGTGTGAACGTCGCCACATCGCTGCGCGCCGAACTGCCCGACTGCCAGGCACTGATCGTCACCAGCCACGGCCGGCCCGGGCATCTCAAGCGGGCGCTCGCGGCGGGTGTGCGGGGGTTCGTCCCGAAGACGGTGAGCGCACAGCGGCTCGCGGAGATCATCCGTACCGTGCACGCCGGGAACCGGTACGTCGACCCGGAGTTGGCCGCCGACGCCATCGCCGCCGGTGACTCGCCGCTGACCTCGCGTGAGACGGAGGTGCTCGAACTCGCCGCCGACGGGGCGCCCGTCGCGGAGATCGCCGAGCGGGCCGCGCTCTCCCAGGGGACCGTGCGGAACTACCTGTCGTCGGCCGTTTCCAAGCTCGGGGCGGAGAACCGGCACGCGGCGGTGCGGCTCGCCCGGGAGCGGGGTTGGGTATAGTTGGCCTCGCGCCACGGCGCAGTGCGGACGTAGCTCAGTTGGTAGAGCGCAACCTTGCCAAGGTTGAGGTCGCGAGTTCGAGCCTCGTCGTCCGCTCCATCGCAAAGGCCCCGGTCATCGACCGGGGCCTTTCGCGTCAGGACCAGCTGATGCCCGTCAGGCGCTCGTAGGCCTCGATGTACTTCGCGCGGGTCGCGTCCACGATGTGCTGCGGCAGGGGCGGCGGGGTCTGCTCGCTCGCGCGGTCCCAGCCGGACTCGGCCGAGGTCAGCCAGTCGCGCACGAACTGCTTGTCGTACGAGGGCTGCGCGCGGCCGGGCTGCCACTGGTCGGCCGGCCAGAAGCGGGAGGAGTCCGGGGTGAGGACCTCGTCGGCGATGACCAGGTTCTCGCCCTCGAAGCCGAACTCGAACTTGGTGTCGGCGAGGATGATGCCCCGGTCGCGGGCGATGTCGCGGGCGCGGCCGTAGACGGCGAGGGTCGCCTGGCGGAGCTGGGCGGCGGTGTCGGCGCCGACCTGACGGGCCACCTCCTCGTAGGAGACGTTCTCGTCGTGCTCGCCGACGGCGGCCTTGGTGGCCGGGGTGAAGATCGGCGCGGGGAGTTCGCTGCCGTCGACCAGGCCCTCGGGAAGGGCGAGGCCGCAGACCGTGCGGGACTCCTTGTACTCGGCGAGGCCCGAGCCGGTGAGGTAGCCGCGGGCCACGCACTCGACGGGGACCATCTGGAGCGACTTGCAGACCAGGGTGCGGCCGGCCCAGTCGGCGGGGGCGCCGGCGGGCAGTTCCGTGCTCAGGACGTGGTTGGGGACCAGGTCGCGGAGCTGGTCGAACCACCACAGGGAGAGCTGGGTGAGGACACGGCCCTTGTCTGGGATCTCGGTCGGCAGCACCCAGTCGAAGGCGGAGGTGCGGTCGCTGGCGACCATCACGAGGTCGCCCGCCTCGTTCTGGTACAGCTCGCGCACCTTGCCGGTGTGCAGATGCACCAGGCCCGGCACCTGAAGGGGCTCGGGCTTTTCTACGAATCCGGACACGGTTCCTCCCCGTGGTTCTGTCCTAGTGGGTTGATTGTCCCGTACATCGGGATCGATCAAGGACAGCGGGTGGGGCGAGCGGGCGTACGGGTGTCAGTCGCGTTTGCAGATGCGGTCCAGGAGGTTGGCCGTGGCCCGTTGGACGCGGGGGTCCACATGGCCCGGACGGTCCAGGGCCGGGGACCAGGCGAAGGTGCCGGAGGCGAAGACCAGCGCGCCGGAGGGCGCCCGGTAGAGGGAGGTCTCCTGGTGGCGGAGGACGCCCTCGCTGTCGGGATACGGGGAGTGGGCGAGGAGTATGCGGTCCTCGTGCGGCGGAAGGGGGGTACGCGGGAAGTAGCGGTCGGCCTCGCCCGCGACCAGGTCCTCGATGCCGTCGCCGTCGGACGCGCCGGTCGCCTCCCACAGCCAGTGGTCGGCGTTGCGGACGATCAGCGGATGCGGCTCGGGCACCCGGCCCGCGTACTGGATGCCGACCAACTGCTGCTCGGCGCGGTCGATCTCCCGCCAGAGGACGGGCTTGCCGGGCCCCTTGCGCTTGCGGCAGGTCAGCAGGCGGCTGGGGACACCGGACGGGGAGGGGCCCAACTCCACCTGCCAGTACAGGGAGTTGGCGGACAGGAAGACCAGTGAGGTGCCGCTGTCGCGGGCGAGTTCGACGGTGCGGCGCATGCTCGTCGACCAGTACTCGTCGTGGCCGGGGAAGACCAGGCCGCGGTAGCGGGTGGGGTCGATGTGACCGGCGTGCAGGTCGCGGGCGTCGGCGTAGGCGAGGTCGTAGCCGTAGCGCTCGGCCCAGCGGATGAAGTCGTAGGCGTGGCCGACATGGAGGGGCAGGCCGGCGCCGGCGTACGGGCGGTCGAAGGAGACCGTGGTCGCGGCGTCGGCCTCGCCGAGGAGACGGCCGTCGTCGTCCCACGCGTGGTAGAGGCTGGCGCCGCTGCGACCGTCCTCGGGGTAGAGGTTGTAGGCCTGCCAGGTGACGTCGGGGAGCAGCAGGAGCAGATCGGCCGGCTGGTGGTCGCGGACCGTGAAGGGGACGTGGGAGCGGTAGCCGTCGACGGTGGTGAGGACGGCGACGTACGCGCCGACGTTCCAGTACGACGGAACCTGTAAGCGCCAGGAGAGCCACCAGTGGTGGCAGGAGACCGTGCGGTCGGCGGTCAGCGGCGGGGGCTGGACGATTCCGGAGAGGCGCGGGCTGGTGGTGATCTTGGCGGCGCCGTCGCCGTCGTAATGGCCGATGCGGTAGACGTCGACGCTGAATTCCTGGGGCGGGTCGACCGTGATGTGGAAGTCGACGGCGTCGCCGGGGGCGACCGCGCCGGTGGAGACGAAGCCCTTGATCTGGCGGCGCACGTCGTCGGCCGAGCGGGGGCCGCCGATCGAGGGCGCGGTGCGGGGGGTCGGGATGCGGGGGCCGCTCCGGGCGGGGGCGGCGTCCACGTACCAGGGGACGACCTGGCCGGTGTCGTCGAAGTACGTCTCACTGCCGCGCAGCCAGGGGACGGGGCCCTGTCCGAAGGGGTCCGTCACGGCGTGGGCCAGTGCTCCTGACTCCCACCGGCGGATGTGTTCCGGTCCTGGTCCGCGTCCCATGGTGCTCCCCTCCCGTGTGCCCCCGTGGTGGCTCGTGCGTACGCCGTACGTGACCGCCCTGCGCGTTTGTCCTATGTCGCCAGCCCTTGCCATGGGCTC
This sequence comes from Streptomyces sp. NPDC102259, assembly GCF_044766465.1. Classification (NCBI taxonomy): domain Bacteria; kingdom Bacillati; phylum Actinomycetota; class Actinomycetes; order Kitasatosporales; family Streptomycetaceae; genus Streptomyces; species Streptomyces sp. NPDC102259. The sequence continues at coordinate 64,822 of NZ_JBIWMA010000006.1, forward strand.
GATCGGTCCCAGCACATCACATAACGCGCGCAGGTAGTCACTATTCGTTGCGAATTGGCCGAAAGTGGAATATAGAGCTCCGTTCAGGCTTGGCCGACGGGTGGGCGGGGGCCGCCGAGGGCTGCCGGGGCCGACTGGGGGCCGCCTGGGGGCCGCCGGGGATGGACCGGGACGGACGGCGCGGGCGGCGGCGGTGTTCGCCGCGCTCAGCCGAGCCGTACCGGCTTCTCCGGGCGTATCCCGAGCTCCACCAGCCAGGTGCGCAGGGGGACGGCGTCGCCGTCCTCCACGAGGCTGAGCACCCGGGAGGCCAGATCGGCCACGCGCTCACCGTCCACCAGGAGGGTCGGGCCGTCGAGCCAGTCGAGACCCGGAACGGCGCCGACGGTGTCCATCGCGGCGCAGCAGACCATCGCCGTGACGTGATCGGCCAACAGCTCGCGGTCGGTGCGCGGCGGCTGGAGCGGGAACAGGGGGAGCGCGCCCTCGTCCCAGAGGGCCATGTCGGGGCCCTGTCCGGGCGCCGGGGCGCCGGCCGGAGCGGGGGGCGCGGCCGCCGCGGCCGCGGCTTCCTCCCGCCCCAGCTCGGCACCGAGCCCGGCGGCGAGGGCCGCGCTGCGGGGGTTCGGGGGCTGGAGTTCCTCGTCATCGGCGAGGAAGCCGGACTCGACGGCTGGGACGGGCTCGACGGCTGGGACGGGCTCGACGGCTGGTACGGGGGCCGGGGCGGCGGGGGCGGGGGCTGCTGCGGGATACCCGGCGAGAGCCGGTGAGGCCGGTGATGTCGGAAGGCCGGTCGGGTCAGCGAAGCCGTCCGAGCCAGTCGGGTCGGTGAGGCCGGTGGAACCGGCGAGGCCGGTGGAACCAGCGGGGCTCTCGGAGCCGGTGGAGCCGGTGAGGCCGGTAGAGCCAGCAGGGCTCTCGGAGCCAGCCAGGCCGGTGGGGCCGGCGAGGCTCTCGGGGTCCGTGGGGTCCGTGGGGGACGGGGATGGGGTCGGGCTGGGTGCGGGGGCTGCGGGCGGGCTCGGCTCGGGCGCCGGGGTGCGGGTGGGGGCCGGGGGAGCCTGGTCGGCGGTCGGGCTCGTCGGGTGGGGTCCGTCCGCGTCGTCGGGCCTGTCCGTCGGCCTGTCCGTCAGGTGGTCCAGGACGCGGGCCAGCGTGGGGCCGCTGTGGGGGGCGCCGGACAGGGAGCCGCCGGAGAGAGGGCCGCCGGAGTGGGGGGTGCGGGTCGGGTCGCAGGTGCGGCGGACGCCGAGGGCGTCGAGGACCCGGTGGAGCCGGGCGGCGTCGGTACGCCACTTGCGGTCGACCACCTCGTCCGGGTAGTCCTCCCAGGCCACCGGCGACCAGTCCGGGCCCGGGTCCGCGGGGCCGCCGTGGAAGAGGCGGGCGGCGAGCAGCGAGGCGGCCTCGTCGATCGTGCCGGGCTCTTCGAGCAGGTCGCAGGCGGGGCGCTCGCCGAGGCGGGAGGTGAACCCCTCGGCCAGTCGGTCGCGCCGGGACAGCTCGGTGAGGGCGGCGACGACGCCCGCGTCCAGCCGGGAGGGCCAGCGCCCCATCCGCCAGGCGGGCAGCGCCACCCTCGTCAGAAGACGGTCCCAGCCGGCGTAGGCCAGGCCCACCTGCTCCTGGGCGACGATGCGCAGCCCGTAATCCACGGCCTGTGCCCGCTCGGAGGCCGCGGCGGCGACGCCCCGCTCCATCTCGCCTGCGTGGATCTGACAGCCGCGCAGCATCAGGCGCGCGACCCAGCCGATGCCCGAGCAGGCCGGGCGCAGCACGGGATACCGGTCACCGCGGTAGGCGCAGACGGCCACCGCGGCGTCCAGCCCGCGCACGAAGCGCCGGGCCGCGGCTATGTCGGGGTGCGCCGAGGGGCCCGTACCGGCGACGACGGGGGCCAGCACGGCCCGCAGCTCGCCGACGCGCATCCACCACAGGAACGGGGAACCGATGACGAGGACGGGTGCCGCCGCCGTACGGCGGTGGAGGGGGCCCTGGGAGCCGCCCGGGCCGGCTATCTCGTCACCGCCGCGGGACGGGGCCGGGCCGTGGGCCCGGTGGGTGCGGTCCTCCAGCCAGCTGTCGCAGTCCGGAGTGAGCGCTATCGCGGAGGGCGCGGGGACGTCGAGGCGGTCGGCGAGGTCGCGGACCAGCCGGTACAGATCGGGGGCCGCCTCCTCGGCGATGCCGACGGTGGGGCTGACCGCGGGGCGGGCGCGGGCGACGACCAGGGCGATGACACCGGCGGCCAGCAGTACGACGGCCGCGACGACGGACACGGCCCAGCGGGCGGCGTCCCACCCCGGGCCCACGAAGTGCCCGGTGGAACCGCCCGCCAGCAGGATCACCGCGGCGGCCGCGGGCAGCAGCGCGACGGCGAGCGCCCGGCTGCGGATGCGTAGCACCGCCATTGCCCTGGCCCGCGCGGCCTGCGCGCCCATCTCCACTCCCATACCGGTCACGACCGGACCTCACCCCCTCCCTACGGTCCCGTTTCCCCCGGCTGTCTTCGCAGTGGTCACTCCCCCACTGTGGCACCGACCACCGACATCGCAATGCCGGTGGGCCAAGTGCCGGAACGAGTACCGGAACGCTTGCGCCGCACCCTAGTTGGCGCTCCGGCCCACGTCAGCCGGATAGCTCAGCGCTCACACGATGGAATGGCTTTGGGGAAAGGTGGATGACGGTGGGCAACGATCAGGCCCCGGGTTCCATGGGTCCTCCGTACGGAGTTCCATGGTGGCCCGGGGCCTGGGAGATCCCTGCTGACGCCTGTCGTAGGCGCGCGCCTACGCGCCTGCCGCCGCCTTCGCGGCGATGTCGGTGCGGTACTGCGAACCGTCGAGCCCGATGCGCTCGACCGCCTTGTAGGCGCGCTCGCGGGCCTCGGTGAGGTTCGAGCCGGTCGCCGTGACGGACAGGACGCGCCCGCCGGCGCTGACGACCGTGTCACGGTCGGCGCCGTCGTACTTCGTCCCGGCGTGCAGGACGTACGCGTGCGGGGCGTCCTCGGCGGCCACCTCGGCCAGGCCGGAGATCGGGTCGCCGGTGCGCGGGGTGTCGGGGTAGTTGTGCGAGGCGATGACGACGGTGACGGCCGCGTCGTCGCTCCAGCGCAGGGGCGGCAGGTCGGCGAGGTCGCCGGTGGCGGCCGCCTTCAGGACGCCGGCCAGCGGGGTCTTCAGACGGGCCAGGACGACCTGCGTCTCGGGGTCGCCGAAGCGGGCGTTGAACTCGATGACCCGGACACCGCGGCTGGTGATCGCGAGGCCCGCGTAGAGCAGCCCGGAGAAGGGGGTGCCGCGGTGACGCATCTCGTCGACGGTCGGCTGCAGAACGGTCTCCAGGACCTCCTCCACCAGCTTCGGGTCGGCCCAGGGCAGCGGCGAGTAGGCGCCCATGCCGCCCGTGTTGGGGCCCTCGTCGCCGTCGAGCGCGCGCTTGAAGTCCTGGGCGGGCTGGAGCGGGACGACGCTCACCCCGTCGGTGATCGCGAAGAGGGAGACCTCCGGGCCGTCGAGGAACTCCTCGATGACGACCCTCCCCCGCTGCCCGGACGGCGCGGAAGGCGACCCCAGACAGCCGGCCGCGTGCGCCACGGCGGCCTCCAGGTCGTCGGTGACGACGACGCCCTTGCCGGCGGCCAGACCGTCGTCCTTGACGACGTACGGCGCACCGAAGGCGTCGAGGGCCTCGGCGACCTCCTCGGGGGTCGTGCAGAGGTAGGAGCGGGCCGTCGGTACGCCGGCCGCGGCCATCACGTCCTTGGCGAACGCCTTGGAGCCCTCGAGCTGCGCGGCCTCCTTCGAGGGGCCGAACACCGGGATGTCCACGGCGCGCACGGCGTCGGCGACCCCGGCGACCAGCGGCGCCTCCGGGCCTACGACGACCAGCTCGGCGCCGAGCTCGACGGCCAGCGCGGACACGGCCGCGCCGTCCAGGGCGTCGACCTGGTGCAGCTGGGCGACCTCGGCGATGCCGGCGTTGCCCGGGGCGCAGTGCAGCGCGGTGACTGCGGGGTCGAGGGACAGGGAGTGGCACAGGGCGTGTTCGCGGGCGCCGCTGCCGATGACGAGGACGTTCACGGGGGTCAGCCTAACGGGCGGGGGCGGGGGCGTTTGTGCGGGCTTCCGAAAGCCGGGAGGCGGGGATGTCGTGCGTTCCTACAGGCGACGGGCGCGGGGGACGGCTTCGCCGAGGGGACCTCCGGGTCTCCCCCTACTCGTTGGTGATCTCCTCGACCACCGTCGCTCCGAGCTCGCGCACGATCAGTTCGTAGCCGGAGAGGGCCGACTCGTTGAGGTCGGGGTCGTCGTCCTCGGGGGTGTCGTCCTCGGGGGACACCGGTTCCGGGGCGGGCGGGCGGGGCGGTGCCGGGGCGGGGGCCGCGTGGGCGGGGGCCGACGCCGACGGGGAGGCGTACTGGGCGGGGGCGCCGGGTGCGGGCGGCGCCTGGGGCGCAGGCGTGCCCGACGGGGCCGCCGCACCGCCGCCACCGCCGTAGCCACCGGGGCCGCTGTGACCCCCGGGGCCGCCGTAGCCGCTTGGCGCACCGCCGCCACCGAAGCCGCCGGTCGGCGGGGGCGCCGAGCCGCCGGACGGGTCGACGATCGCGTCGATCTTCCACTGGACGCTGAACTGCTCGGCCAGCGCCTGCCGCAGCACGTCCTCGCTGCCGCTGCTCGTGAAGTTGTCGCGGGCGCCGGCGTTGACGAAGCCGAGCTGGAGGGTCGTGCCGTCGAAGCCCGCCACGTGGGCGTTCTGGCTGAGCAGGATCCAGGTGAAGCGACGGCGGTTCTTGACCGCCTCCAGGATGTTCGGCCAGAGCATGCGGGGGTCGAGGCCACCGGCGGGGGGCGCGTACCCGCCGGGCGCGGGCGGCGCGGGGGTGGCTGCCGGGGCCGGGGCCGGGGGAGCGGCCGAGGCGGCCGGAGCGGAGACGGGGGCCGACGCCGCGGGGGGCCGGCCGCCGCCGCCCGCGGGCGCGGCCGTGGGCCAGCCGCCGGGGCGGCGCCCGCTGCCCGCCGCGGTGGCGGTGGGCCAGGCGCCGGGGGCGGGCTGGGCAGGAGCCTGCGGGCTCGTGGCCGGCGCCTCCTCCACCGGCGGGGCGGAGGCCGCGGCGACCGGAGCGGGAGCGGGTGTGTGGACCGGGGCGGCCGGAGGCTGAGCCGGCGCAGCCGCGGAGTGCGCAGGCGCGGGCGCGGGCGCGGCAGGCTCGGCTGACCGGCCCGGCGCCTGGCCGGGACCGGGACCCTGCCCCGGACCTGGACCTGGACCTGGACCCGGGCCCCGCACCGCAGCGCGGGCGGCGGCCGCACCGCTACCGGGCGGGATCGGCGCGCCCCCGGTCGTGGCGGCAACGCCGTGCGCCTCGGGCCCGGGCACGTAACCCATCGTCGGCATCGCGGGCCCGCCGGGCACCGCCCCCTGCGCACCGCCGCCCGGCGTGAAGTTCACGCCGCGCTCGATGCGGTCGAGGCGGGCCATGACGGAGCGTTCGTCGCCGTAGGCGGCGGGCAGCATCACACGCGCGCAGATCAGCTCGAGCTGCAGACGGGGCGAGGTGGCGCCCCGCATCTCGGTGAGCCCCTGGTTGACGAGGTCGGCGGCGCGGCTCAGTTCCGCGGCGCCGAAGACGCCGGCCTGGGCCTGCATGCGCTCGATCACGTCGGCGGGGGCGTCGATGAGCCCCTTGTCGGCCGCGTCCGGGACGGCGGCGAGGATGACGAGGTCCCGGAGCCGCTCCAGCAGGTCGGCGACGAAGCGGCGGGGGTCGTTGCCCCCCTCGATGATCCGGTCGACCACCTCGAAGGCGGCGGCGCCGTCACCGGTGGCGAAGGCCTCGACGACGGAGTCGAGCAGCGAGCTGTCCGTGTACCCGAGCAGTGAGGTGGCCATGGCGTACGTCACACCCGCGTCGGTCGCTCCGGCGAGCAGCTGGTCCATGACGGACATGGAGTCACGCACGGAACCGGCGCCGGAGCGCACGACGAGCGGCAGCACGCCCTCCTCGACGGGGATGGCCTCCTGCCCGCACACCTGGCCGAGGTAGTCCCGCAGCGTTCCCGGCGGCACGAGCCGGAACGGATAGTGGTGGGTCCGCGACCGGATGGTCCCGATGACCTTCTCCGGCTCCGTGGTCGCGAAGATGAACTTCAGATGCTCCGGCGGCTCCTCGACGACCTTCAGGAGCGCGTTGAAGCCGGCCGGCGTGACCATGTGGGCCTCGTCGATGATGTAGATCTTGTAGCGGCTGCGGGCGGGCCCGAAGAAGGCCTTCTCGCGCAGGTCACGGGCGTCGTCCACACCACCGTGCGAAGCCGCGTCGATCTCGATGACGTCGATGGACCCCGGGCCGTTCCGGGCGAGGTCCTTGCACGACTCGCACTCCCCGCACGGGGTCGGTGTGGGGCCCTGCTCGCAGTTCAGGCACCTGGCCAGGATCCGCGCGCTGGTGGTCTTCCCGCACCCGCGCGGCCCGCTGAACAGGTACGCGTGATTCACCCGGTTGTTCCGTAGCGCCTGCTGCAACGGACCGGTGACATGCTCCTGCCCGATGACCTCGGCGAACGACTCCGGGCGATAGCGGCGGTACAGCGCGAGAGACGACACGCATACGAGGTTATAGGCGACCGCTGACATCGGGTCCCACGCGCGGACCCGCCGCCCGGCCCCCGCCGCGAACGCAAGCGCCCCCCACGCACCCGCCAGAGCCGACCTACCCTTGCTGCCTTCCGGCCCTGGGGGAGTTCAGTCAGATAGCGCCGCGTGAGGGGCTGCGCACAGGCTACAGGATCTGAGCGGGGGGAACGAGTTCGCGAGCACTCCTCAACGTCTTGTATTGTTTGCCGCGGAGGATTCGCCTAGTGGCCTAGGGCGCACGCTTGGAAAGCGTGTTGGGGGCAACCCCTCACGAGTTCGAATCTCGTATCCTCCGCCAGTGCCTCACCGGGCACGATGTCGAAGGGCCCCACCGCAAGGTGGGGCCCTTCGTCGTTGTCCTCAGTCCTCGTTGTCCTGGTTTTTGTCCACAGCAGGTCCCGGGGTTCCCCAGATCGCATCGGCGATCTTCCGAGCGACGTCCTTGAGCATCACGTCCGGGACGTGGAGGTATCGCGCCCGCATGCGGGCCGAGGTGCCCGGTTCCCATCCCATGATCTGGTCGATGACCCGGGCCGGGACCCCGAGCAGCATGAGCACGGTGGCGGCGGTGTGCCGTGCGTCGTGAAGCCGACCGTCCCGGACCCCCGCGTCTTCCAGCAGTCGCTTCCAGTCGTGATAGTCCGTGTTCGGGCTGAGCGGGCCACCGAGCCTCTTGGTGAACACGTAGTCCGACTCGGTCCACAGGTCACCGGCGGTCTTGCGCTCACGCGCCTGGGCTTCGGCATGGGCACGGAGCATGGCGACCAGCGGGCCCGGCAGGGGCACCGCACGCCGTCCCGCCCTGGACTTGGTGTTCTTGGTCTCACGCCGGACCTGTTCCTTGTCCGGGCAGTACCCCGCCGCCGCCCGGCCGCACGGTGAGGCTTCCGGGCACCCGTGCTTGTACCTGGGACGCAGACGGTTCCGGCGCAGCTTGAGGTACTCGTTGTCCAGGTCGACGTCAGACCAGCGCAGTCCGAGCGTCTCGCCCTGCCGCAGACCGAGGGCGAGTGCCAGCATCCAGCGCGCGCTGTTCCGTCGCTTGTTGACCTCGATCAGCAGGCTCTGAACCTCTTCCAGCGAGTAGGGATCAACCTCGTCTTCCGCTTCTTCCATCCGTGGGGGCTTGGCCAGCGCGGCAGCGTTCTTCGCCGCATGGCCCCGCCGCGCGGCCTCTCCGAGGGCGGTGCGCGCGGTGCGGTGTGCCTGATGAGCCGTGGCGGGCTTGCTGCCGTTCTTCTGCATTCGGCGGTAGAGGCTTTCCAGGTGCTCGGGCTCCAAGCGATCGAGCCTGTGCTTACCGATACCGGGCACCAGGTGGACGCGAACCGCGACCTCGTAGCCGTCGTAGGTGTTCTCACTGACGGCAGGCTTGGCGATGTTCTCGACCCAGTGCAACAGCCACTTCTCGACCGCCCACGGCTTGCCAGGCTGCTGCGCCGAACCCTCGTCGCGCTGCTTCTCCAGCTTCCGGACCTCGTCCACCAATTCCTTGCGCGTCGGGCGCGTCAGGTGCCGGCGGTAGGGCGTCCCGTCGTCCTTGTAGCCCATGGGCACACGGGCGTGCCAGCGTTCGTCCTTCCCGAAGTAGATGGCCGATTCGCCGTTGGCCCGACGGGTGCGCTTCTGTTCTTCTGCCACCGGCAGACTCCTGTTTCTCGGTGTCGGGATGGGGACCGGGGCGGCGGGCTGTCCTGTCCGGGAGTGCCGCCGCCCCGGACGTCGTTAAGCGGCTCGTTTGGCCGCGCGTCGGCGAGCGACGTATTCGGCAGGCGCATCCGCGGGGACGCGCCGGAGACGACCGACGTCGATGGACTCCAGCTCTCCCGTGCGGATGAGCGCGAAGCACGTGGTCCGGCCGATGCGGAGTCGGCGGGCGGCCTCTTCGACAGTGAGGAGTACAAGCGTTGGGTCGTCGGGGGCGGTGAGGGTGCCGTGTTCGTCCAAGGCTCACTCCGATGGGGCTGAGTTCATGGGCGGATGCCGCCGCACAAACCGCAGAATCCGCAGAAAAGCCGGGAATGGGTTCTGACCTGCGGTGACGCGGTGTGCGGGTGGTGCTGGACGGTGCCCCGCAGAAACCCGCTATATTCCGCAAAAATCAGGGGCGGCCGTTGACCGGTCCCGGTGGCGAGGACGGTGCTCGGCTTTTTTGCGGAATATCGCGGGATTGTGCGGCGGGCCCTCTGGCCGGTGTGGGTCGGGGGCCCGCCGCAGGTCAGCGGGGTGTTCAGGGTTTTCTGCGGATTTTGCGGTTTGTGCGGGAGGGGTTGAGGGCGCGGCCGAGGGTCACCGGCCGCCGTCGTGCAGGGCGGGGTGTGCGCGTAGGCGGGGCGCGGGGGGCCTGCCTCGCTTTCCGGTGCGCTCGGGTTGGTAAGAGCGCAGGTATCCGTGGTCCTCCAGCAGCGCGAGGGCGGGTTCCAGGTCGGCGACGGTAGGCACCTCGCTGCGAGACAAGACGGTGAAGACGTCCCGCCGACTGACGTCCTGCCACCGGTTGTCCCTCATGGCGTCCAGCACGCTGCGGGCACGGGCCACGGTGGGGTCGGCGCCCATGGCGTCGAACACGGCGAGGGCGTGGGTGGTGTAGTACTCCCCCAGCTCGATCGCCGCCGTCATGGTGGCGGCGGTGACGGGGTGGGCGTAGCCGTTGCCGCCGTGTTCGGCGAGGTGCAGTAGCGCGGCCATGCGGGCGGTCGCGCCGGCGAGTTTCCCGGCCCAGTCGGTGATGTCGCCCAGCTTCCCGCCGCGTGCCTGGAGCTGGGGTTCGACCCGGTCCTGATAGGCAATCAGGACGGTGTCGGCTTCGGGGCTGAGCTGGATGAGTGCCGGGTCCGTCCATCCGGCGAGGGACAGGGTCAAGTCGATGACCCGTGCCTTGTATGTGGCGGCCGTCTGTTCGGGGACCGGGTCGGTGATGGTCTTGCGGTAGCCGACCGTCGACTTGGGCAGGGAGTACAGGAAGCGGCCCAGCAGTCCGCGCCCCTTGGCTCCCTTGATCTTCCCGATGGCCTGGAGCACCTCGGGTTGCACGGCCAGTCCCATGGTCAGCGCCGGGGCGTCGATGTACTCGCGGCGGGTCTGCCGGTTGACCCGGAGACGGCCCCCGGCGTGCCCTTTCAGGAAGACTTCCATGTTGGGGCTTCCCGAGTAGCGGCCGGCGATGATGTCGAAGATGCCTCCCTCGTCGCTCATCACCGACAGCCGGCCGCCCTGCTCGGCCATGAGCGAGGTGACCGTCTCGGGTGTGGAGTCGTCGGCCAGCAGCACGGGTTCGGCGGGGACGGTGAGGGTGTCGGCGGTCTGCGCGAGACCGACGGCGGTGGCCACCATCTCCTGCCGCTTGTCCGCGTCGGCGGACGCGGCCTTGGCGGCGGCCTTGTCCGCCGTCTCCTGGGCCAGCCGCGCCGTCAGCTCCGCTTCCACGATGACCGGCCGCATCGCCGCCTTGAGCTGTTCCTCGGCCTCGTACAGGGGATCCGTCAGCAGTGTGAAGACGGCTGTCTTGCGGTTGCCGGGCGGGAGCGCCACCACGGTGTAGAGGTTGGTGGGCTCACGCCAGTTGCCGCGCACCTGGACCACGGACCGGCCGCCGGCGGCCGTGGCGAGCACAGCGAGGGCGACCGATCCGGCGAGATCCACCGGGGTCTGCGTCTCTTCCGCGACGGCCGCCACGAACTCCTCCAGCCAGGTGGGGAAGACGTGGGCGGGGAACGGCGGAAGCTCGCGGCGGCCGGTGAGGGGAATGGGGTCATCCCACACGTCCGGCGTCGCGCCGTCCTCGCCGGGCGGTTCTTCCAGGGTGGGCAGTCCGGCCCACAGTTCGGCATTGTCCACAGGCTGTGCATTCATGCGGCTGCCCTCCCTTCGCTGGTGGTGTGGGGGCAGATGCCGACGATGACGCGGGCTTGCAGGGCGATGACGGCGGCACGGCCCCGGGCCCTCTCGTGGTGCCCGCACGCGCAGAGCCAGTCCGCGACGGCCACGCCCTCGCACCGGATCTCAAGGCCCGGTTGGATGCCGGTGACGGTGACCGTGCCCGGGTCAGAGCGAACAGCGATTCGGACGCCCTGACGGGCGGCATCCTTCGGTTCGCCCCCGGACGGCCATGGCGGGCCCTGGGCGGCGCCCTGACGGCCGTTTGCGGGGTTATCAGATGCATTGCTCATGCTGCACGACCTGAGACAGCCTCAAGCCCGTTGGCGACCGCGCGGCGGCCGTAGCTCTCCGGGACGCCCACCGAGACGGCGGCAGCCACGATCTCCTCCCCGATCACGTCCAGTCCGCACGGGCCCGGGCACCGGGCGTGCTGGGCGGCAAGGAAGCGGGCGACGCCGAACGCCTGTGATCCGGCACCGGATTCGGTACGGGCCCGCACCAGGGCGAGGCCGCGCTCCAGGCCGGTGCGCACGTAGCGCTCGGTGTGGCGGCACCCGGCGGCCACCGTCCGGTCCCAGGTGGCGCATGCCGGGAGAGAAGAGACCAACTCGCTGCGCGCGGGATTGGTGTCTTCCTTCACCGCAAGGGCGCGCACGGCCGTCGGCAGGTCGACCATGCGGCCGGCCCCGGGCCCGAGCCAACGGGCGTACTGCATCAGGGATTTGACGTCCACGCCCGGCCGGACGGCGTTGGACGAGCGCATGGTGCCCCGATAGATCCAGTGCTGCCCCCGGGTCGTCTGCACTGTGCGCGTGGCGGGCAGGGTCGCGCGGGCCCAGGCGACCGCCGCTGCGTTGTCCAGGTCGACCACGGTCACCCCGGCCCCGCCGGGGTGGTAGGCGACCGCCACGGCGTGACGCCATGCCGGGGCCCATGCGGGCGAGGTGAGCACGTGCGGGTCTGTGGTCGCGGCGGCCCATCCGTGGCAGGGCGCAGGGCACCGGCAGGCGCCCGCGGCTTTCATGTTGGGCCGGTCACCGCAGGCACTCTCCTTGCAGGCGCGGCAGTTCCCAAACGGAGCCTTGCCCTGCCTCAGGGGCAGTGCCGGGACGCTGGCCGCCGCGAGGGCGAGGGCCACGTGCAGGGGTTCGGGTGTGATGGTCATGCGGCGGCCCTCCCTTGCTGGGCAAGGAACTGAGTGGCGATCCATTCGGTGTAGGCGGGCGGGATGCACTCGCGGATGCCGTCACGGTTCATCCACGGCACTCCCAGCACCCGCCTGGCCAGGGCGACGCCGGAGAAGTTCCCGACGAACTGGCCGTAGTGGCCGGGCGGGACGGGTCGGCCCATCTTGGCCTGCGGCACCAGGTGCGCCGCGTGGACGGGCTGGGCGAGGGTGAAGCCGCCGCCCGGCTCGAAGAACCGGTGACGGTAGTTCTCCAGGCCGAAGATGGTGCCGCACAGCATCACCGGGCTGTTCAGCTTTGGCACCGCACCCCGCACGTTCTCCATCACCCACGGCCGCCCGGTCGACTCCAGTGCGGTGCGGGTTGGGGCAATCAGGTCCGGGTGGGCGTTGCCCTGGATGCGCTGGCACTCACTGTCGTGCTGGCACGGCGGGGACGCGTGGATGAAGTCGAACCCGGCGCCGTGTTCGCGGATGAAGGCGACCGCGTCCGCCTGAACGAAGGTGAAGGGGTAGCGGGGCTGCGGGGTGATGTCGACGCCCACGACGTCGAACCCGGCGAGGTGGTAGCCCATGGCGGCCCCGCCCTGGCAGCAGTACAGATCCAGCAGTCGCGGCCGGGGCAGCCCCCGCCCCGATCGGGTGGCCAGGGTTAAAGGACCCTCGCCGATAGTGCGCTGTTCGGTCATGCTGTAGGTCTCCTGTTCTGCTACGTCGGGATCGGAGACCGTGGGCGGCGGGCTGTCCTTGTCCGGGAGTGCTGCCGCCCACGGGCGTAACTACTGGTAGAAGCGGTTGCGCTTGATCACGGCCTTGCGGATGTTGACCGTCGTCCCGCCACCGTGACCGCGCCCGCTGAAGATCTGCACGGCGACCCATCCGCCGAAGATGACGGCGGCCAGCGTGATGAGCTGGGTGACGAGCGTGGCCAGCGCGGTGATGAACGTGGTCAGCATCAGCAGCCCCCCGCACACGGCGAGGAACCCGACGCCTCCGAGGGCGACGTTCACCGCCGTCCGGGACACGGCCGGCTTGGCGGCGAGCGGTTCGGGCTGCACGGGGTTGACGGCGTAGCCGGTGACAACCCGCCCGTCCGGCAGGACCACGGACGCGACCGCCGGGACCGTGCCGGGCTGCACCGGCACGAGAGGCGCCGCGTACGGCACGGCGGGGGCGAGGGGGGTGGGCCGGTGGACGTCCACAGCCGCCCGGACGGCGGGGTGGTGCTGGTGGTTGGTCATGGTGGGTGTGGGTCCTTCCTCAGGTCAGCGGATGCCGGCGCGACGGGTGCGGGTCCAGACGTTCCAGAGGTGGCGGCCGACCCGTATGCGGATGCCGTGGCCGTGGCAGCGGCGGCAGTCCTTGCCGCGCTTGGGCTTGCCCTTGCGGTCGTAGGTGAGGGCGTGGCCCATGCCGTCGCACTTGCGGCAGGGCCCGAACGGCTGGAGCCAGCACCGAACGCTGTAACACAACGTGACGGCGAGTAGGCAGGCGCTAGCGAGGAGCGAGAGGGCCATGAAGGGGCTCCGGGAGGGGTTTGGAGGGTTTCCGCAGGTCACCCGCTAGGTGCTAGCAGGCTGATCAGGGGCGGTTTTGGTCGCTAGCGAGGTTGCTAGGTCTAGCGACGCGGCTTGCTAGACCTAGCGACGTTTCGCGGCTACTTCTCGGCCCGCTTCTTGTTGCGCTCCGTGACGGCGTCGATGATGTGCTGACGCTCGATGCCGCGCCGGTTGGCGCCCTTGCCCGTGTCGGTCTTGCCCCACACCTGGTCCGTCTTGACGCCGTAGGGCTTGAGCGCGGCGGCCAGCTGGTCGGCCTTGGCGCGGCCCTCCAGCGCGGCCCACTCCCCGTAGACGTCCGCGTTGAGTTCGGCGAGGCGGTCGACGATGGTCTCGGACCACACCTTGTCCTCACGCCGGCCGAGGACGGCGGCGACGTCGCCGAGGATCGCGTCGGCGCCGCGCTTGCTGGTGGTCTCGCCGGCCGCGTCACCGGTCAGCGTTCCTTCCTTCTCGCGCAGGGTGCGGGCGCGGGTGAGGACGGTGTCGGCGTCGCGGCCGTCGGCGAGGTAGGTGCGCACGATCCCGGAGTCGTCCGACATGCCCTTGAGGATGCCGACGCCCTTGTGGGACTTCAGCAGCTTGGAGGCGTCCAGGCCCTCGCTGTAGGAGCCGGCGCCGAGGACGACATCGGAGACCTGCCAGGAGCCGACCCGCAGGGAGAACCGGCCCTGGTGCTGGTCACGCAGCACCGACGGGCAGGCGGTGTCGTCCGGCTTCTGCGTGGAGTTCATGACCGAGACACCGACCGCGGGCGCGACGCGGGTGAGATAGACGAGCAGCTCCAGCACCGTCTTGCCGTGCACGGGGTGCTGCAAGTACTCCTGCACCTCGTCCACGACGACCAGCGTGAGGGGCATGTTCAGCTTCCGGTCCCGGCTGATCTCCGGGGTCAGCTTGCCCTCGGGACAGATGTGCAGGGGGAGTTCGGACAGCCGGTGGTAGCGGTCCTCGACGTCCGCCTTGAGTTCCATCAGGGCGTTGATGAGGTGCTCGACGGGGTCGACGCCGTTGCGGGGCACGATGCCGAACCCGATGCGGTGCGCGACCTTGGTGAACGCGCGCCAGTCCGGCGACGCCTTCCCGTCGAACACGATCAGCCGCACGTGCGGGTCCAGCGCGGCGGCGAGCGCGATCGTGCGGGCGGAGAACGTCTTGCCCTGCCGGGGCACGGCACCGACCAGCAGCGACAGCCACAGCATCGACGCCATGACCGGGTTGCCGCGCTCGTCGACACCCCACGGGAACGGCTTCCAGAAGTCCACCCGGGTCGCCCCGAGCAGCGGCGTGCGGCCGGCCGGGACGGCGAGCGGGTCACGGTCGGCGATCCAGTACGACACCCGCCGCCCGCTCGTCTCGTCCTTGTCCAGGAAGAGTTGGGTGGGGGCGATGTCCATGCCGGAGGCGAGGCGGGAGTGCGCCTTGACGGCGTCCTCGAACGTCTTGCCGTACGGGAGGTCGACCACCACTCGCCACCCGTCGCCGTCCCGCCCGATCGGACGCGGGAAGGCAATGGACTGGCTCTTGGTGGTGAGGCTTGCCGCGTCGTGCGCGCGGACCACGATGTCGGAGGACAGCTTGCGCTTGCGGAACGTCACCTTCGCACGGTCGATGAGCGGCCGGTCCGCCGGCGCCCCGGACAGTCCGAGGGCGGTGGTCAGTGCGGCCACGGACAGCAGGACCACCCACGAGGGCGCCATGAAGTACACGACGAGCACGGCCACCAGCCCGACGAACCCGCCCACCGCCGCGATGATGCCGCGCAGGCGGACGCGGTCGTTGCGCTGCCGGGACAGCTTCAGGTACCCGCCGGCGTCCTCGGCGGCCACGGCCGCGAGGCGCAGGCCCTTGCCCTCGCTGTCGAACACCCACCGGCCGACGGCCGTCGACCAGCGCCAGGCGCCGCGGGGGCTGTAGGCGAGCAGCTTGGGCGTGTACACGCACGGCAGGCGCACGGCGTGGTAGCCGGCCACGGTGGAGTAGTGGCGGACGGCCCACTTGCGGACAGCCGTGCGCTGGTCGGGAAGCTTCACCCAGTCCGGCAGCACCGGCAGGCGGGCCTTGTCCCGCTCCTGCATCCACTCCGTCACCGACGGCGGATACACCTCGCGGGGCGGGTCGACCGGGGCGCCCTCGGCCAGTCCCTCGGCTTCCGGGTCGTCGGTGTCGGGGAGTTCGGCCTCCCACGCACCGGCCTTCACCTCTGCGGGTGCGGCCGGCGCCGGAATCACCGGGGCGGCGGGCGGGGTGGTCTTTTCCAGCGGGAACGGCAGGACGTCGGCCGTCCGCTCCTCAGGCTTGTTGTCCGGGTCGTTCGGGGGCGGGAACGTCGGGTTCTCGGTCACGATGTACTGCGCTCCTTCAAGGGAGTGGAAGGGCCCGGCCGGTTGCTGTGGAGGCGGGCGGCCGGGCCCGGCGGCGAGGTGTTCAGGGGTGGCGCTGTTCTTCGGGGTAGGCGCAGGGCACGCACATGCCGAGGGACGGCGGGATGACGTATCCGGCGTCGGTGCGGCACTCGGGGCAGGTGCGGCGGGCGGTGTTGGCCTTGGCCAGAGCCGCCCGCCGGGCGGGCGTCATCGGGCGTACCGGCTTGGCCAGGTCGACGCGGTACAGGTAGGCGACCAGCGGCCCGCGTCGGCGGCGCGGCCGTTCGAGCTGAGCGGCCACCCCTTGCCCGCCGGGACGCAGGTCACGGGCCCTCAGTTGGCGGCGGGTGGCGTAGCCGTCCGGGGCGAGGTGCCACCGGAAGACCGGCAGCGTGCTCATGCCGCGCCGCGCCGTCCGGAACGGCGACCGGCCACCGACCCCAGCAGCCGCCCGAGACGGGCCCGCCGGGGCCCGGACCGGCCGGACCGCTTGGCCGCGTACATGGCCTCATCAGCACGGCGCAGCAGCGCGGACAGGTCCTCGCCCGAGTGGTCGGCGGCCCGTACCCATCCCAGCGACACCGTGGTGTGCACGTCGGGGGCGGTGTCGACGGGGCGGGCGAGGACGCGGGCGAGGATGTGAAGCCGGTCGGGCATCGAGCCGTCGCGGTCGACGACCACGGCGGCGAACTCATCCCCACCGAGCCGCCCCACGACCCCGCCGGGGGTGGTGCCGTGGGCGAGGCGGGCGGCGACCGTGGCGAGCAGCACGTCACCGGCCGCGTGGCCGTGGGTGTCGTTGATCTGCTTGAAGTGGTCGACGTCCGCGAGCACGACCACGGCACGCGGGTCGCGCAGCAGACGGCGGGCCCGCCGGGTGAACGCATCCCGCGTCCACAGCCCGGTGAGCGGGTCACGGCGAGCGACGGTCAGCCGACTGTGCAGCCACCGGGCGTGCACCGCCCACCCGAGGGCAGGCAGGGCCGGTAAGAGCGCGGCGAGGCTGCTCACGGCGTCACCGCCGTGGCGGCGCGTTCGGCGAGCACGGCGTCACGCAGCATGCGGGCGTTCGCCGGCGAGGTGCGCAGGGCCCGGCGGATGCCCTCCCCCGTCACCTCCCCGTCCGGAAGTCCCGCCGTCGCCTTCCGTGCTTCCGCCATGAGCTGTTCGGGAGTGCGGCGGGTGCGGGTCGACTTCGCGGCGACCGGGACACGGCCCGTCGCCCGACGCGATCCGCTCGACGCGGCCGGCAGCGACCGGGCCGGGGCGATGGGGACGGGCTTCACCGCCGGCGCGACAGCGGGCATCGGCTTCATGCCGACGCCTGCCTTGCCAAGGTCGACCGGTACCGGATCGGGCACCGCAAGCCGCGTCAGCACGACCGTGGGCCCGCTCGATACGGGCAGGTCAGCGGTAGACCGTTCTCGACTGCTTGCAGTCGATTCCTCCGCATTTGTGACCGGAGTAGAGTCGAGTGCGGCCGGGGTGAACATCGACGCGAGCGCGGCATCCGCGCCGTCGGTGATCCGGTCGCGCTGGACGTCCAGCAGCCTCGATCCGAGCGCCGTGTCCCCGACCCCGACCTTGCGGGCCAGGCGCCACGACTTGCGCTCCGACCACTTCTTGACCCGATCGCTCGGGTGGTGAGCGGCACGCGCCCGGTGGTAGGCGAGGGCCTGGACGATGTCGGCGGTGCGCCGCTCGTTCTCCGCGTCGCGGCCGTCGGTGTGCACGACGATCCGGCGGGCGAGGAACGCCATGCCCTCGGCCGAGACGGACATGCCCATCGGGGTCAGCGCGTAGACGACCGTGCGGCCCGGGTCCGGGGCGGCCATCGCTCCCATGACGGCGGCGGCGGCCGGCAGCACCCACAACCCGGCCCGCACGACGCGCGGCGAGGACTGGCCCAGCATGGTCAAGCCCAGCAGGACCAGGGCGAGCACGGCCGTTGCGCCCTCACCGGCACCGAGGGCACCGAGCGCGGTCCCCTTGCCATAGGCGTGACCGATGTTGCTGTAGGTGCCGATACCGCCGACCACGCCGGTGGCGAGCATTGGTACGAACGCGGCAGCCAGCACACCGATCTGAACCCGGGTCAGGGGCTTGCGGGTCGCGTTCATGCCGCTTCCCCCGCCTCGGTGCGGTGACCGCGAGCGGCGCGCAGGAACGGCACCGTGCGGGTCAACGCGTCCGCATACAGGGCGTCCCAACCAGCGATCTCGTCACCGGCCTCCGCCTGATCCCGCAGGTCGGCGAGGACGTCACGGGCCGCGTCCTCGCGGGCGGCCCGCTCGTCGTCCGTCTCGGACTCCAACGGGCCCCGGAACAGGTCCACGTCGATGCCGATCGCCAGTTCCGCGAACTCGAAGTCGCCGTGCGCTTCCTGGCCGGCGACAAAGTTGCGCATGCGCATGGTGGATGTCTCCTCTTGCTACGTCGGGAGAGAGACCGGGCGGTGGGCTGTCCTGTCCGGGAGTGCCGCCGCACCGGAATGAGGGCCCCGCGTAATGCGGTGGGCCCAGCGCCCCGGGCGGGATTCGATCCCGCGCCCTCACGGCTAGATGCCGGGGCCGACGGTCGTCACCCGGCCGCCACGGGGACGGGGTCAACCCCCGTCAAAAAACACGCTGTTGAGTTCTCAATCAATGCGCGCTCACTTCGTACTCACCCCCTTGCGGGGGCTTTCCTCCGGGCACATCCATAGACTGGACCGGTGGACCGGTCCAGTCAAGCCCCAAGTTCGCGTGCAGATTGGCGAGTTGACTATTTGCGCTGCTCAAGCGGGATGTAAGGGAACAAAAAAGCTGGACCGGCGGACCGGTCCAGCTTCCCTAAGAGACTCTCTGGCCTACATCGCATAGGTCTCCACCTGTTCGAAGTGAGGGGAGGGTGTGACGCCTTCCTCACACACCAGCGGGCGACCCTCTTGGTCGTAAGCGGTGTGCAGGATCACGGCAACCGCCGTCGGTTCGGACAATCCAAGGTGGTGAGCTTCGGACTCATTGGCCAAGCGAACCGTAGTCACATCCGTTCCCTCGGCGGGGAAACGGCCAGTCTGACGCCGCACGTACCGAGTCGTACCCTCCGGGATCGGTGCGGTCTGAGCGAGTCGCGGCGAGGCTTCTGCGATGTCTGGCGGGAACCACGCTTCCGCATAGCTGTGCGGACTCCCGTCGGGAAGTTGGAGGACCCGGATACGTCGCAGCGTAGAGACGCCCGGGTCCATGCCGAGCACGGCCGCCACACGCGGAGGCGGTTCTGCCCAGTCCGGCTCACCCACACGCAGGAACGGCATGCCGCCGGCAATCCGGGCGGATCCTGCTCGCCGCGCCCCCGCAGGCCGCGCAACAGGCGTCTCCGCGACGACGAAGCCCGTCCCCTGCTTGGCGATGACAACGCCGTCGTTCCGCAGCACATCCAGAGCCTTGACGGTTGTCGCGCGCGACACCGACCACTGTTCGGCCAGGTCGCGCCCAGACGGCAGGGTCTCGCCGGGGCCGAACTCGCCGGCGGCAATCCGGGAACGCAGCGACTCCGCGATCTCCTCGTACTTCAGTAGCGCCATGGCTTCCCCTCTAGGGTGCTGGACTGGTCCACCGGTACACAGGATACTGCCGTTATGTCGAATCCCGAATTGGCACCCTCTGTCCTGCAGTTTTACGGCGAGACCGTTGACGAGAGCAGGCGCCTGCACCGCTCGGCGGATGGTCGCCTGGAGCTGGCTCGAACCAAGGAACTCCTGCGCCGCTTCTTGCCGCCGGCACCCGCTCGTGTGCTCGACGTAGGCGGCGGGACTGGAGTGCACGCCGAATGGCTGGTCAAGGACGGGTACGCGGTGTCTCTAGTGGACCCTGTCGCTCGCCATGTTGAGCAGGCATCCGCCATCTGCTCAGCGTCACTCGGAGACGCTCGCGCGTTGGAGGCGGGTGATGGCAGTTACGACGTCGTCCAACTACTTGGCCCGCTGTATCACCTGCCCGATGCGGATGACCGCCGCACGGCGCTCGCTGAAGCACGGCGCGTGGTCAGGCCAGGTGGACTCGTGGTCGCAGCAGCGATCAACCGCTACGCCTCCCTGTTCGAGCACGTCACGTACGCGCACTTGCACACAGAGCGCATGCAGGGGCCGGTGTCGAAAATCCTTCGCACAGCTGTACACGACGGCGATCACTTCACCCTCGCCTACTTCCACCGCGCCGAGGAACTGGCGGATGAGCTGCGGGAAGCAGGTCTCACTGAAGTGGAGGTTTTCGGCATCGAGGGTCCTGCGTGGTCACTCGTCAAGGCTGTCGAGCAGCAGCCAGGCGACGGGCCCACCGACGATTTGATCGCTTCCGCCATGGCAGCCGCGCGGATGGCTGAGCCGTACCCGGAACTGCTCGCCGCTAGCTCCCATCTACTCGCGGTGGGGCGCGCCCCGGCTAACGCCTCCGTCTAACCCGCTTGGCGGCTTGAGCACCGCCGCACAGGCGCCGGTCATGTGAGATACGTCACTTGCTAGCGGACCCGGGCCGCATCAGGGACCGCCGGGACCTCTATGCGCGGGCAACTCACCGCGCCCCGGGAAGGACACCCGCTCGTTGCAGCGTTCAGGGCTTCCCGTGCGTAACCCATATCCCATTGCGCAGCAATGGGCCCCCGACCAAGGCAGCCTCGGCACTACCAAGCACGTCGCGCCACTACGCGCCCATATCCCATTGCAACGCCATGGAATATGGGTTACGCCAGAGACGGCATCCTGTTCAGGGGTTTCCCGAACAACCCCGTTTTACAGAGAGGTTTACAATCGAAAAGGAATAGATGCCATTCCGGTTACACGACCTGAGTTCCGTGAGGCCGGTGGGGTGAACTGTCAAGGCACACTGATGCTGTGCCCGCCCTCGCTCACGGTTGCCCCTTGAGCGCGAGGGCGGGCTGACCTAGTCCCTTGGCAGAGAAAGGTCAGTAATGACATTACCCATCGAACGGGAATACCTCAGAGGCGACCCCGGACCTGCGACTCAGTCGCGACTTGTGCGACCAGGCACGTCATGGAGGAACCGCCGAACTGTGGCAGTTTTCTTCGTCGCTGGATTGGCGTCCATGGCGGGCGCGGTGGTCTTCGTGATCCCAGATCTTGCTGCTCCGATTGGAACAGCCATGGGTGTTGCGGCGACAGTCGTGCCGCTTACCCAGAGGGCCGCGAAGACGACAACACCTGCCGAGAGGTCAGCGGGGCCCGAGGCTCCATAAGACCCCTCAAACGCCTGGTGCGAAGTGTTGCGGGCGGGACACCCGCAAGCCGACTGCGGATGTCCCGCCCTACGCACAGTCCCTTGCCGCCTCTCACGGCGCACCCACCCGGCGGCGACGCGCTCAACCGCGACGTCAAGACCAGTGGAGGACTCCCGCCGGCACCCGCCCCGCCAACTGTCCGTAAGGCGGCTGGCGGGGCTGACTTAGCCGAGCACGCTAGCGATGGCCGTCCCACCACCCCACAAGAAGGCCAACCGTAATGACACCAACGTGCTGCGCGACACCTCGCGCCAGGCAACCAATGAGTGTTAGCGACCGGCGCTGCCACGCTCGAGACGTCGAAGCTTCACCCGTCTCCTCCTGGGATGCCTTCGGCTGTGTAACCGAGGAGGGTTTAGACTCGTTCACTGGAGTTCCTTGCTGTTGGCACGCAAATACCATCCAATTCGCTCTACTGAACCCTCGCCTCATCAGGTGAGCGATTTGCGTGCATCAAATAAGCGTCTCGATGCCGCAGAAGTACGTGGTGCTCAGCGATGGCTGTAAGCACCTCCGAGGCAACCGAGCTATCAGCGCATTGGGCGAGGTGATCGCCGCTGCTCGATGGGTTCTCCGAGGTTGGCCTTCGTTGTCCAGATTCGTGTCCAGTGCGCTGACGGTCACCCCCGTTCGCCAACGTACGTCTAGCGCCTCTGACCTGCGGTGCGAACGTCTACGAACGTCACCGAACGCAAAGACGCACAGTTGGCGAGCGAGCACTACAGGGTGACCGGCAGTCCGTCCCGTCCCTCATCATGACGAGCCGAGAACTCGCGGCCGTCATGAGGCAGCGCTATAGCAAGGAACCGGCAGCGCAGGACTACCTGAACCACCTGCAAGAGCTGGGCAGGGAGAAGCCGGAATTCCTCCCTCCCTAGGAGACGTGGATCCGGGAGATCATGTCACTGAAAATCAACCCATACGCCGCCCCGATTGCAGCAACCTTTAGATAGAAAAGCACCCATAGGGTAGGGAGGATAAAGTCAGGGGCGTCTCCGATATCCTCCTTGTCGACATTCTTCCCCTTATCGTTCCCCCTCTTCTCAACTTCCTTGACGCGGACCCAAATGGCGAACGTGGCTGTCTTGAAGACGAAATGAAGGAGGTCCAGGGCCAGGGCAGAGATCAGGCAGATTCCAGCCGCCAGCAGTGTGTCGTTGAGGTTGATCTTTGACGATTGCAGTCCGCCAGCCAGAAGCCACACAACGGCAATTCCAGCCAGTGCCAATTGGCGCACCTGCTGGTTTACGGCGTCGGCGGCCTTATAGTACGCATCGCGTCCCGTTTCAAGGTTCATGCCACCTACCTCCAGCCGCTTCTGGGTTTCTACCTAGGGTCCCGTTCCGCCACCATTTCCCTTTTTTGTTGTGGCGCTCTTCCTGGCCGTAGTCTTCCTGGCCGTGGATTTCTTCGCTGCAGCCTTCTTGGAGGTCGCCTTCTTGGCAGTCGTCTTTTTGGCAGTCGTCTTCTTGGCGGCAGTGCTCGTCTTCTTCGCAGCCGCCTTGGTGGTCTTCTTCGCTGGCGCCGCCTTCCTCGCCGTGGTCTTCTTCGCGGCCGCCTTGGTGGTCTTCTTGGCGGCGGCCGTCTTGACCGTCGTCGCGGCACCACCGGTCAGACTGCCCTTGGGCGCCTTCTTGACAGCGACCTCGCCACCACGCGGCAGCTTCTTCGACCCGCTCACCAGGTCCTTGAAGCCCTGGCCCGCACGGAAGCGCGGAACGGAGGTCTTCTTGACCCGAACCCGCTCGCCCGTCTGGGGGTTGCGGGCGTAACGGGCCGGCCGGTCGACCTTCTCGAACGAACCGAAACCGGTGACCGAAACCCGCTCCCCGGCGACCGTCGCGCGGACGATCGCGTCCAGAACCGCGTCGACAGCGTCAGCGGCCTGCTGACGGCCACCCAGCTTGTCGGCAATCGCTTCTACGAGCTGAGCCTTGTTCATGGCGATCCCGAGTGTTGGAAATAGGGGGATGATCTGTGGAGATGTTTCTCCGTGCGAGCCCATGCGGCGGCAAGGGGGCCCAGCAATTCCCCCTATTGGCCTATGCGGCACCAACAGAAGACGGGCGCGGCCTCCAAGCGAGGCCGCGCCCGTCTCGGCTTCCGCCCTCCTCGTTCCGTTCGACACCCTTCGTTGTCCTGGTCTTTGTCCAGTGCACTGACGGCCGCCACCGTTCACCGTCGTACGCGCACCCCATCTGACCTGCCGATTGAACCCCCACGAACGCCCCCGTACGGCCGAGCGGACAGTTGGAAAGCGTGTTGGGGGCAACCCCTCACGAGTTCGAATCTCGTATCCTCCGCCAGTGCCTCACCGGGCACGATGTCGAAGGGCCCCACCGCAAGGTGGGGCCCTTCGTCGTTGTCGAGAGGGCGGCCCCCCGCGGGAGGCCGCCCTCTTCGTTCTGCGGCGCAGACGCACAGGGGCGCTTCCGCCCCCGCGGAAGCGCCCCTGTGCGTCCCGCGCCGGCTAGTGGTCGTTGAGGTAGTAGTGCGTGGTCCCGTTGGCGTAGTCCGGGCCCAGCCAGACCGCGACGCTGATCGAGGTGTCCTCGGGGAGGTCGTAGATGCCCCCCTGCGAAGCACGTGCCGAGGCGCATGCGCCCTCTCCGCCCGAGGCGGTGAGCGTGTAGCGGATGTGATACGCGCCGCTCGGGTACTGGACGGCGATCTGGACCCGGGGTGAAAGTCCGTCGGCGTCCGTGTCGCAGACCGAGACGATGTCGCCGTACTCGGCGATGTAGGCCGTGCCACCCGGGTTGGAGTCCGAGGTGGTCCACGTGTGGTCCCAACCACCGCTGGGCGGATCGACGGTCGCCGACGCCGACGTCGCGTTGGCGAGTGCCCCGGCGGCGAGAAGAACCGTCGCGGCCAAGGCCGCAGTCTTGTGGCGCATCGTTACCCCTGTGTGTACCTGCTCGGGCAGTCCGGCGAGCCGCAGTGACGCTACGTCAGGGGGTCATACTTTTCGATCATATTTTTCACCGCGCCATCACGGGCCATCACGCCTCCGCCAGATGAGACCCACATCACAGCGCGGGGTCGGCCACCGCTCCCGCCTCCCGTCCCGGAGCACCCCGAAGACACGGTGCCCGCCTGCGTCCGCACGGGCG
The DNA here is from genome assembly GCF_044766465.1 of Streptomyces sp. NPDC102259. Classification (NCBI taxonomy): domain Bacteria; kingdom Bacillati; phylum Actinomycetota; class Actinomycetes; order Kitasatosporales; family Streptomycetaceae; genus Streptomyces; species Streptomyces sp. NPDC102259. The sequence goes on from NZ_JBIWMA010000006.1 coordinate 88,844, forward strand.
GGCACTGAGCCGGACGGGAAATCCGGGCCTCGCCGACCCGCCACGCACCGGATGTCGTCGCGCGCCGGAGATCCAGGGGCCGCGAAGTGCGGATCCGAAGGTAACGGTCTGTGCTGGGGTGCCGGGGGCGCTTCGCTGGGCTTGGCGGCGAAGCCCCAGGTCAGAGGCGCATGGCTGCCCGCGTTCCGGCCGAAGCGGTGATCGCCGTGCGGGTCTGTGACGAACAGCGGAGAAAGACGGCCGCTACGAGCGGCGCATCCAGGCCCATACTGGAGGCAATGACAAAGCCATCGGCACCGAAGCGTTACTTGCCCACCAGTCCCTTCAAGGCCCCGGCCGCGCCGTCCCCCAAGCACTTCGAGGTGGGCGACCAGGTCACGCACGACATGTACGGCCTCGGGCGTGTGATCGGCATCGAGGACGGAATCGCGGCACTCGTGGATTTCGGTTCGGCGCAAATGCGGATCCTGAGCCCGTACACCAAGATGAGCAAGCTGTAGGACCGCCGCTGTGCCCGGTAACGGCACGCCAGGTCCCTCCACGGCCCTGTAACGAATGGGAGACCTCTCATCGAACCGACCTCGCTGTTCTCCGCTCCGGAAGGGGCGACTCGCTATGCCACCGCGGCATCGCCGCCTCCGACGACCAACCCCTTCCAGGCCCCGGACTTCGGGGAGGACGAGATCTTCCTGATCGAGGATGCCCAGGCATCCCTCTCGGGCACGGGTGCGGCTCGGCGCCAGGCGGGCTAGTCGGCGGTCGCGCGCCGTCCCGGTTCCGCGCATGTCGAAGGGCCCCACCGTTCACTGTGGGGCCCTTCGACATGCGCGGAACCGGCGGGTCAGCGGGCGCCCTCGGCGAGCTGCGTCAGCTCGTCGAGGAACGCCTCCGCCAGCAGGCCCGCGTCCTGGCTGCCCGAGTTGGTGGCGACGCTCAGCGTGTGGCCCTTGGTGCAGCCGCCCAGCGCGAAGGTGGCCGTGTCGGCCGGGGGCACCATGGGGACGATGGTGAGGTGGCGCAGCGGTCGTCCGGCCAGGGTCTGGCCCTGCTCGCGCAGATGGACGTAGGAGCAGGCCGCCGGCGCGTACGCGGGCGCGAAGATCTTTCCGCCGGCCAGCGCCAGGGCCGCTCCGGGGATCGCCGAGAGCGTGCCCTCGACCAGCTTCTCGGCGGTGCGCCGGGGCCGGGTGACCGTGGTCAGCAGACCGGTGCACGCGGTCAGCCGGGCCGCCGGGTCGGCGAGCGTCACCGGGGCGGGGACCCGCACGTTGGCGAACGCGTTGCCGAGGAACTCGGCGCAGTCGTCGGGCCGTTCGTCGACCGGGACCGACAGCCACACCTGCCTCGCATCCGGGTCCCGGTCACCGCCGACGGAGGCGGGCGGGGAGGCAGGCGGGGAGGCGGAATCGGGATCTGAGGCCGCCAGACAGGCGCGCAGGACTCCGGAGACCGTCGCCAGGAACACCTCGTTGGTGGTCGCCGGGCGCGCGGAACCCCCCGCTCCCACGGAGACGGCCGCGCGCGCGGCCCGCAGCAGGTCGGCGCGCAGCCGTACGACGGTGTACGCGGGCTCCCGCGGGCCCCGGTGCGGCAGGGGCACCGCGCGGCCCGTGGTGAGCAGACCCGGCGGGCCGCCCCCCGTGGGGCCGGGGCGGACCGTCCGGCGCCGGGGGCCGGGCACCGCCAGGGACGCGGCGCCGTCCAGCGGCCCGCCGTCGTCGAAGAGGGCGCGCAGCAGGGTCGTCAGGGAACGGCCGTCGAGCAGGCTGTGGTGCATCCGGAACAGCAGGGAGAACTCCCCGTCCGTCGCCCCGCGCAGCAGGTGGAGGCTCCATGGCGGCCGGTCGGCCGGGAACGGGGTGTGGAACCACTGGCGGACCGCGTCCCGGAGGGTGAGGTCCGCGCTGTCGATCTGCTGGGCCAGGTCGTGGCCGTCCCGCCGCGCCCAGCGGTGCCGGCCGGTCCACCAGCCCAGGCCCGTCCGGGCGCCGCCGGGAGCTACCAGGGTCTGGGTGAGCCTGGGCAGCGCCTTCCAGCGTTCCTCGACCAACGCCCGCAGCTCGTCCAACGACGGCGGGGCGCCCGCGAGGTCCAGGGCGATCCCGGCGTTGGGCGGGCCGAACGGCCAGCGGGCCATCCCCTCTTCCATCAAGGGCAGATGCGATCCGGGCATGAGACTGCTCCTGTCGTGGGCCGTCCGTGTCGTGGGCCGGTCCTGTCGTGGGCCGGCTGCTGGGGGACGACGTCCTGTACCCCCAACGGCCGATCGGACCGGCGGTCACGTCCGCCGCGTCACCGGTCGTCCCGCCAGGTACCTCTCAGGTGTTCCGCAGGTGTCAACGCGCGGCCGTGGAGGCTCCCTGATGGGGTGACACTGCCGCAGGTTTGCGGTCACGAACGGTGTCGGTGCGCCTTTAATCGGGACTCCGCGTCCGCCGTTCGGGCGCCCCGTTCCCGAGTCCCCCGCCCCGGCTCCGTGCCGGACAGGAGTTGTGTGTCGTGCCTGGTACTCATCCGAATCCCGCGCACATCGCCGTGTTCAACGTTCCGATGCACGGGCACGTGAATCCGACCCTGGGGGTCGTCGAGGAGCTCGTCCGGCGGGGGCACCGGGTCAGCTACGCCGTCACCGAGGACTTCATGCACCAGGTGAAGGCGGCCGGTGCCGAGCCCGTGCTCTACCCGGACGCGGGGGACGGCTCGGACGCGCCGGAGGACATGGGCGAGGGGTTCGCGCGGGTCGTCGAGGTGGCGCTGGCGGCCCTGCCCGCCCTGACCCGGGCGTTCGGCAAGGACCGTCCGGACCTGGTGCTGTGCGACATCTACGCCTTCGCGGGCCTGCTGCTGGGGGCACGGTGGCAGGTGCCGACCGTCGTGGCGTCGCCCACCCACCTCGCCTACGACGGCATCGTCCCCGAGTTCTTCGGCGTGCCCGGCCTCCCGCAGCTGCCGGGCTTCGCGCGACTGGCGGCCGCCTTCGCGGACCACGGGATCGAAGCCGCGCGGATCCAGGACCTCGTACGGCCCGAACACGCCGTCGCGTTCTTCCCCCGGGCCTTCCAGCGCAGGGCGGACACCGTCGCGGCACAGCGCGTCGCGTACGTCGGACCGGCGCTCGGGGACCGCTCCTACCAGGGTTCCTGGCAGCCGCCGCGGCCCGACCTGCCCGTCCTGCTGGTCTCGCTGGGCTCCCAGTTCACCCGGCGGCCGGAGTTCTACCGGTCCTGCGTCCAGGCGTTCGCCGAGCTGCCCTGGCATGTGGTCATGTCCGTCGGCGCCGTCCCGACGGACGGGCTGGGGCCGCTGCCCGCCAACGTCGAGGTCCACTCCCACGTTCCCCAGCTGGCGGTGCTCGCGCACGCGGACGCCTTCGTCACCCACGCCGGAATGGGCGGCACGATGGAGGCCCTGCACTACGGCGTCCCGCTGGTGGCGGTCCCGCAGATGGCCGAGCAGCGGGTGAACGCCGCCCAGATCGAACGCCTCCGGCTGGGCGTCCACCTGCCGCGCGAGAGCGTCACCCCCGAGGCGCTGCGCGAGGCCGTCCTGCGCGTCTCGTCCGACCGGGACATCCGCGCGGGCCTGTCCGCCATGCGCCGGGAGATCGCGGCGGCCGGCGGGGCGGGGGCCGCGGCCGACCTGATCGAGCGGGCCCTGTAGGCCCGCAGTCCCTGTAGCCCCGGCACCGGTACCGCGTACCGGCCAGGAGGCCGGGACCCCTGTTCCGATGTTCCGAGGAGTGACATCTTGACCCTGACCCACGCCCTGGCGTCCGACATCCGCCGCCCCAGCACAGGGCGCCCGCCCCTCGAGGTGCCCGACTGCCGGCCGCACCTCTATCTCCGCCAGGTACGCATGAGCGACCTGGACTCCATGAACCATGTGAACAACGTCCGGCTGCTGGAGATGATCCAGGACGCCCACATGGACATGTTCTATCTGCGCCCCGGACTGCCCGGGCAGGAGATCCGCCCGAGGTTCGTCTACGCACGCCACGAACTCGACTACACGGAACCCCTCGTCCTGCAGCCGGAGCCGGTCACCATCACCACGACCATCGGTGACCTGCGCCGCTCGACCTTCCGCGTCACCAGCCGCGTCACCCGCGACGCCCGGGTGTTCTGCACCTGTGTGAGCACGGCCGTCGCCTACGATCCGGACGCCCGGTGCTCCCGCCGGCTCGAGGAGGAGGAACGTGCCCTCGCGGCCCGTCACGCCACTCCCGACCCGATCCGCTGACCGGCCGCCCGGCGAAGGGCGGCCCCTGTCTCAGCGCACGATCTCCACCGGCTTCGACTCGCTCACCTGGTCGGTCTCCGACACTCGTACCGTCACCTTCATCTCCCAGGTGCCGGGCATCGGCAGGTTGACCGCGTCGGCGGCCCAGTAGCCGCCCCGGTCGGTGACCTTGGCGTCGAGAGGGCCGATGTCCTGGCCGGGCAGGCTGAAGGAGATGCGCAGCTCGGGGATGCTGACGAAGCCGCCGTCGGGGCCGTAGACCACGGCCTGGAGTCCGCTGTCGCCGACCCGGCCCGGATCCAGGGTGACCTGCACCTGGCCGCTGACGCCGCGAACGCCGGGATCGCCGGAGCCGATGACGAAGGGGACGGTGGTCACGGAGGCCACGGGCAGCCCGGCGGTCTGCTCCGCCGTCGCCGCCTCGGCCGCCGCCCGGCCGGGCAGGGTGCCCGTCAGAACGGTCGTGAAGACGAGGACGACGACGGAGACGACGACCTCGGCCAGCACGGAGCGGCGCAGCGCCCGGCGTTGGGCGTCCTCGGCCGGGGTGAGGGTCGCGCCGGCCGGCGGCCGGGGCTTCTCGGGCAGCCGCGGGCCGCCCACCGGGGCGTCGACCGGGCCACCCACCGGGGCATCGACGGGGGCGTCGACGGGGGCGTCGACCGAGCCGTCCGACCGGGCTCCCGCCAGGGCCTCCGCCGCGCTTTCGGCCCGGGCGCCCACCGGCTCCGGCACCCGCGCCTCCCGTGTCTCCTGTGCCTCCCGTGTCTCCTGTGCCTCCTGCTTTTCGGCGGTCTCCACCGTCATGCTCCTCGCCGTCCTTTCCCTGGTCACCGTCCGCCGCGACCGGGCCCCCGCCAGCAGCAGCAGCGTCACCGCGGCCAGCTTGGCCAGCAGGACCCGCCCGTATGTGGTGTCCGTCAGCGCGGACACGGAGCCGAGGCCACGCCAGGACTGGTAGACGCCCGTCACCACCAGGACGGTCACCGAGAGGCCCGCCAGCTGCGAGAAACGGCCGACCACGCGCGAGGGGACGGACGCGCGGTAGAACAGGGTGAGCAGGGCCGCGAGGCCGCCCAGCCACACCGCCATCGCCAGCAGGTGCAGCACCGTGGACGTCATCGCCGCCGGGACCTGGATGCCTGCCGACGCGTGTTCGGCGGCGGCCCAGGTCAGGGCCAGGCCCACGGCCAGCGCGGCGCCGACCGCCGGCGCCACGCGGGAGGGCTGCTCCCGCTCCCCCTCGCGGAGGACCTTCCGCTGCCACAGGAGAAAGGCCGCGGCCGCCGCGAGCAGCGCGAGACGCGCCACCAGGGCCAGGCCCGGCCGGGTGCCCAGAGTGCGGGTCAGACCCGACGGGTCCAGGGCCTGCGCGGGGCCGGTGCCGGCCTCGTAGGGGCCGCGGAGCAGCAGCAGGAAGACCGTCGATCCGGCCAGCGCCCACCCGCCGGCCAGCAGCAGCCTGCGCAGCGGCCGGACGTCCGGCGGGCGGCAGACGGCGATGAAGGCGGCCGTGCCGATGAGGAGCGCCGCGGCGAGGTAGGCGAGGTAGCGGCCGATGTTGAAGAGGCCTTCGGTGGCCGGGTTCTCCACGGAGGTGCCGGGCAGGGCGGGCGGGGTCGCGGAGGGTGTGCCCACCGAGAAGGTGAAGGCGCCGGCGATCGGGTGGCTGTCCGCCGACACCACGCGCCAGGCCACCGTGAACGTGCCGGTGCCGAGCTTCGCGGGGAGCTTGATCCGCGCGGTGTCGGCGCGGCCGTCCGCGTGGCCCGCCTCGCCCGTGTCGACCCGCCGGTTGTCGGGGTCGAAGACGCGGAAGGAGTCGTCGAGCAGGCCTACGGACTCGGTGAAGGTGAGAGTGATGGCGTCGGGGGCCGTCTTGACGACGCTTCCGTCGGCGGGATCGGCACCGCGGAGGGCCGCGTGCGCCGAGGCCGGCCCGCCGCCGAGGAGGAGCAGGACCAGCACGGCGCCCAGCAGCACCAGCCCTTGAAGTCCCCTTCGGCCGCCGCCGGGTCCCCGGCTGCCGTACCGCCCACCACCGTGTCGCCCGTCATCGCGCCCTTCGCTCACGTCACCGCTCCGCCTTGCCTGAGACTCGACACTCGTGTGCTCGCAGATACGTACGCATGCACGGGGCATCCGGTTCACCACGTCGGCCGCGCCGACACCCCGCCGTCCACCACCAGGTCGTGTCCGGTGATCCAGGACGCGAGCGGCGAGGCCAGGAAGACGCAGGCGTCGCCGACGTCCTCCGGTCGGCCCAGCCGGCCGACCGCGACCGCCTCCCGCCACCGCCGCACCCCCTCGGGCCACGCCTCGGCCAGCCCCTCCCGGTCGATCAGCCCGGGCGAGACCGTGTTCACGCGGATGCCGGCCGCCCCGTACTCCTGTGCCGCCGCCCGCGCGTGCATCACGACGGCGGCTTTGGAGGCGGCGTAGTGGGCGTGGCCGGGAGCCGGCATCCCCGCCTCGACGGAGGCGATGTGCGTGATGCTTCCGCCGCGCTCCCGCATCACCTCCGCCGCCGCCTGTGTGCAGGCGAACACGCTGGTCAGGTTGGTGTCCACGACCGCCCGCCAGTCGGCCGCCGACATCCCGGGCAGGTCCTGCACCGGCTGTACGCCCGCGTTGTTCACCAGCGCGTCGAGCCGTCCGCCGCCCCACTCGGCGGCCTGGGCCACCACCCTGCGGCACTCGTCCTCGACGGTCAGGTCGGCGCCGGCCAGGACGACGGCCCGCGCCCCGGTCCCGTCGGCGATCGCCTCGGCGAGCGCGTGGGCCGCCTCCGTCCCCGTACGACAGTGCAGCGCCACCGCCGCGCCCTCCTGGGCGAACCGCAGCGCGATGCCGCGTCCGATACCGCCGCCCGCACCCGTGATCAGGGCCACCCGGCCCGCCAGCAACGTCATGGACGGCACAGTCGCGCGATGAGGGCGGCCCGGTCCGGGTGACGCGCCGTGAGGTCGGCCGCGTCGCCGTGTTCGTAGTCCCCGTAGGTGAAGCCGGGGGCCATCGTGCAGCCGAAGAAGGTCCAGGCGCCCCCGGCGGCCACCCGCGCGCCCATCCAGGTGCCGGCGTCCACGGTGAGCTGCGGCTGCTGGCCGCCGAGGAGGTCCGGGCCGAGCACCGCCGTACGGGAGGTGCCGTCGGGGGCGAGGAGCAGCAGCACGAGCGGGTCGCCGAGGTAGAAGTGCCAGACCTCGTCGGTGGGCAGGCGGTGCAGGGCCGAGAAGTCGTCGGCCGTGAGCAGCGCGACGATCGCGGAGCCTGCGGGGCGGCCGTCCGGCCCCTGCGGACCCTCCCAGGTACGGCGGAACAGGCCTCCCTCGCGGGGGATCGGCTCCAGGTCGTAGTGCGCGACGAGGTCTTCGGCGGTGAGCGGGTCTGCTTTTACCGGGTCTGTCACCCAGGGAACGCTACCTCCCGGCGCAGGAACGCCAGTTGCGCCTTCTTCTTCGGCAGGTACACGTCCGGCAGGTCGATCTCCGGCAGCGTGACGACCGGCCCCTCCTCGAAGCCCTGCCGGAGGAAGCGGGCGACCGCCTTCTCGTTGCGCACATCGGGGTCCACCACGACGCGCGGCCGGTCCAGGCCGACCAGCACGTACGACGTGAACACCCTCAGCAGCGCCGCCGACCAGCCGGGCCGCGCCCCTCGCCCGCCGGCCGGCGCGATGAGCACGTGGACGCCGATGTCCCCGGGCTCGACCGGGTAGCACTCGCCGACCCGGTCCTCGGTGGGCTCGTAGGTCTGGAGGAGGGCGACCGGGTCGCCGTCCAGCTCGGCCAGGAAGGCGTGATGGGTGTCGAGGCCGGCCATGTGGGCGTAGATCTCGGCGACCTGGTCCCGCGTCAGTCCGTTCATGCCCCAGAACGCGGCCCGCTCCTCGCTCACCCAGCCGTGGACGACGTCCGCGTCGCGCTCGGCGTCGAGGGGACGGATGCCGTAGGCGCCGAACCCGTCGATCACCTGCTCGTGCACGTGGGCGTCCCGGCTGTCCCGGACGTCGCGGCGGTCCCGGCGGTCCCGGTGGTCACTCATCGTCGCTCTCCTTCGTCAGCTGTGCCCAGTCGGTGACGACCGGGGCCAGTTCGCCCTTGAGCCACAGGGGGAGCTGGTCGTGGTGGTGGGGGTGGTCGGGCAGGCCGGACGCGCCGTACGGGACGATCCACAGGCTGTCCTCGCGGCGGGCCAGGTCCCACACGTAACGGGCGGCCGGGCCGCGCGCGGCGAGGTCGGTCCAGCCGGGCACGGCCGAGGTGCACAGCACGCAGTCGTGGTCGCCGGCGAGGGCGGGGGCCTGCCGACCGGGGTCGGGCAGTGCCTGCCAGGGGGCCAGGCGGTGGGTGTCGCCCCAGCGGGCGGCGGGCTGACCGGCGACCTCCTCGACGGCCTCCCGCACGAGTGCCGCCCGGTCGACGCCGTACAGCTCCTCGGCGCGCAGGAGGTGTTCGAGGGCGAAGCCGATGCGCGGGAGGAGCGCCAGCCAGGGGAGGAAGACCTCCGGGTAGGCGGGCGGGGTCGTGAGGGCCGCGAACGCCGGGTGGGCGGCGAGACGGCGGACCAGGGAGCTGCGCAGGGCCGCGAACCGCGCCGCGTCCTGGCTGTCGGCTTCCATCCGGCGGTCCCAGCGCAGCAGGCGGTCGCGGAGCTCGGCGGCCGGGCCGGTCAGCCCGTCGAGGGCGGACACCTGGTCCAGCACGGGCGCGGCCGAGGCCAGGTAGGTGTCCGTGTGGAGGGCCGGCATGTCGGACGCGGACCACTGCCGACGCTCGGCCAGCAGCGCCCGGATGCGGTCGGCGCGGTGCGGCGGGGCGAACTCGACGCCCAGCCCCCCGGCGGGGCCCCGCTGGTTGGCCATCACCGCGATGCCGTCGGCCAGTCCCGCGCGGGGCATCTCGTGCCAGCCGGTCCACTCGTGGCCGGGCTCCCAGGCGGGCACCAGCCGGGTTCCGTTCGCCTCGGCGCGCAGCGGCACCCGGCCCGCGACCCGGTGCAGCAGGCCGCCCTCGGTGTCGGCGGCCTGGACGACGTTGACGGGCTCGACCCAGCGGTCGAAGGCACGGTCCACGTCGGCGACCCGGCGGGCCCGGAGCAGCGGGAGGAGCGCCTGGAAGCCCAGGTCGGCGGTGACGCGGGGCGGGTGGCGCAGGGTCAGGGCGAGCGGGGTGCCGTCGTCGAGGCCTTCCGGGCCGCCCGCGATCACCGGGCCCCGCTCGGTCTCCAGCACCTCCACCTCGACGGTCTCCTCGCCCGCCACCCGTACGAGTTCGGTGTGCCGGGCGACCCGCCGCCAGGTGCCGTCCGGGCCGAGCGCCTCGACGCCCGCGCCGGTGCGCCGCAGCCGTTCGCGGTAGAGGTCCTGGTAGTCGGCCATGGCGTTGGTGATGGCCCAGGCGACCGTGCCGGTGTGACCGAAGTGGGCGATGCCGGGGACACCGGGGACGGCGAGCCCGACGACGTCGAACTCGTCGCAGGCCAGGCGGATCTGCTGGTAGACGCCGGGGTCCTCGATGAAGCGGTGCGGGTCGCCGGCGATGACCGCCTGCCCGGTGACCGTCCGCGCCCCGTCCACCAGCCAGCCGTTGCTGCCGGAGGTGCCGGGGCCGTCGGTGGCGAACAGGCCGACCGCCTCGGGGCCGAGGTGGCGGGCGGCCTCCTCGCGCCACAGCTTGGCGGGGAACCCGGCGAACAGGATGTGCGTGGCCAGCCAGACGGCGAGCGGGGTCCAGGGTTCCCAGCGGCCGGGCGCGAGGCCGACCCGGGTGAACTCGGGGGCGTCGCAGGAGGCCAGCCCCTCGTTGACACCGTCGACGTACGCCCGGACCCAGTCCGCCGTCTCCGGGTCCCGTCTCTCGAGCTCGTCGAAGCAGCGCCTGGCCGTGTCGTCGAGGCGGGCGCGGCGCACGAAGCGGTCCCAGGGGAGGGCCTCGGCGCCGAGGAAGGACGCCGAGGTGCCGCGCGCCCGGTGCCGTTCGACCTCCAGTTGCCAGGCGCGGTCGCGGGCGGTGACCGATCCCTGGAGCCGGGCGAGGGCGTGGGCGCTGTCGGCGCGCAGATGCGGGACGCCCCAGGCGTCACGGTAGATCTCGGTGGTCACCCTCTGGCCCCTTTTGGCTTTAGGTTAGGCTTGCCTAAGTAGTTGTCCCGAAATCGTACGCGAGGGGTTCAGAGGTCATGGCGCAGGGGCGGGGCTGGGAGGGCACGGTCCTCAGACTGATGCGAGCCAAGGACTTCACGCTCACCGTCACGGGCGTGGAGGAGGTCACCGGCGACTACCGCCGGCTGCGCCTCTCGGACGGCGGACTCCTCGCCGCCACCGGCGTCCACCCGACGATCTGGATCCGGCTCTGGTTCGAGAACGCGGGCCGGCCGCACCAGCGGGCCTACACCCTGGTCGACCCCGACCCGACGACCGGCGCCTTCGCCCTGGAGTTCGCGCTGCACGAGGGCGCGGCCAGCGACTGGGCACGGGCGGCCGAGGCCGGCGACACCATCGAGGCGACCGTCCAGGGCACCGGCTTCGAACCGCCCGCCCCCGCCCCCTCGCACGTCCTCGTGATCGGCGACCCGGCCTCCCTGCCCGCCATCAACTCGCTGCTCGGCGAGGGCGAGGGGGCGCTCGGCTCCGCCCCGGCGACCGTCTGGTTCGAGGGCCCGCCCGACGGCCTCGGCGGCCTCCCCTTCCGGACCGACCCCGCCCGCCACGAGATACGCCACGTGCCCCGGGCGGACTCGGGCGCCCACCTCGTCGAGCGGGTGAAGGCCGAGCTGCCCGCCCTCCTGACGGCCACCCCCGACCCGTACGTCTGGATCGCCTGCGACACCCGCACCACCAGGACGCTGTCGACCTATCTGCGCAAGGACCTGGGCGTGCCCAAGGAACGGCTGCACGCGCTGGGGTACTGGCGCGCGAGCTGACGGCCCAGGCGGGATCATCGACGCATGGACGTCACCCTTCACCTCTCCCAGGACCCCGAGGCCGACGAGCTCCTCGGGCGGTCCCCGCTCGCCGCGCTGGTCGGGATGCTGCTCGACCAGCAGGTTCCGATGGAGTGGGCGTTCAAGGGACCCCGGACGATCGCCGACCGGCTCGGCGCCGACGACCTGGACGCGCACGACATCGCCGCCCAGGACCCGGAGGCCTTCGCCGCGCTGCTCTCCGAGAAGCCGGCCGTGCACCGCTACCCCGGGTCCATGGCCAAGCGCATCCAGCAGCTCTGCCAGTACCTCGTCGAGCACTACGACGGGGACGCCGGTGCCGTCTGGAAGGACGTGAACAGCGGCGAGGAGCTGCTCGGGCGGCTCCAGGAACTGCCCGGCTTCGGCAGGCAGAAGGCACAGATCTTCCTCGCGCTGCTGGGCAAGCAGCTCGGCGTACGGCCCACCGGCTGGCGGGAGGCGGCCGGCGCCTACGGCGAGCCGAAGTCCTTCCGGTCCGTCGCCGACATCACCGGCCCGGAGTCGCTGACGAAGGTGCGCGCACACAAGCAGGAGATGAAGGCGGCCGCGAAGGCGGCGGCAAAGACGGAGAAGGCGGGCAAGGCGGCGGGCAAGGCCGCGAAGAAGTAGCGCAGCGGTCGAGGGCCCGCCGGGCCGAGTCGGCGGGCCAGCGATCGACGACCCGCCCGGCCGGGTCGCCGGGACAGCGGTCAAGGGCCCGCCCGCTCCAGTCAGCGGGACAGCGGTCGACGACCCGCCCGCTCCAGTCGGCGGGCCAGGTCGCCGGGGCAGCGGTCGAGGGCCCGCCCGGTCGGGTCGGCGGGCCAGCGCGCCTGCCCTGCGCGCCGGTCGGCGTCCTCGCCCCCGTCGGCGGCATCCGGCGGGGGCGGTCGGCGCCGTCGAGATCGTCACCGCGCCGCGCTTCCGCAGCCGGGCCTGCCTGGCGCCGCACAGGGTGGGAGCCGGTTGTCCGCCGAACGGGCGGATCCGACCCCCGGCATGCTGAATCCAGGGCGTGTCGCGGGGAGATGACCTCTCATGAGCCCCGCAGCACGCCTCCCCCGCAGCCGCACCTGGCTGCGGACGCTCGTGCTGCTGCTCGCCCTGCTGGTGCCGGGCGCGGCCATCGAGGTCTCCACGGCACCCGTCGCCGCCGCCGAGTTCGCCGAGTACGACGTCCTCGACACGGCGCTGCGACCGGCCCCCTGCGCCCACCGCCCCGCCGCCCTGCGACGCCCCGCGCCCCTGCCGGCCCCCGCGCCCGGTGTCCCCGCGGACCGGCCGCGCCGCGCGCCGCACCGGCCGTCGTACGCCCTGCACGCCCTGCGCACCGTGGTCCTGCGCTGCTGACGGACGCCGTTCCCAGGCCCGCGGCCGATCAGCCGCTCGGCGATCACGCTCACGCAAGGAACAGGCGAGGGAAAGAGTCATGCCCACAGACCCGTACGCGATCCTGCGCGCCCTGCTGCGCGCGGAGGCCGCGCGCAGCGCACCGAAACCGCAGGCGAAGGAAGCGAAACCGCGGCAGGCCCCGGAGCACCGGGACCGCTGACCGGTCGGCGGAGGCGGGCTACCGCCTCCGCCGGGCCGTGCCGAAGAGCGAGCGGGTGATCTCCCGGCCGATCTGCGTGCCGACGGAACGGGCCAGGGACTTGAACATGCCGCTGCCGACGACCTGCTCGACGACGGAGCGATCCTCCTCGGGCCGCCGCGGCTCGGATCCCCGGACCCGAGAACCCTTCGGTGACTCCGGGCGCCCGGCAGGCCGGGCCGCCAGCTTCTCGAACGCGGACTCTCTGTCCACAGCCTGTGCATACCGCTCGTGGAGCGGGGACTCCCGCACCGCCCGGTCGAGAGCGGGGCCGTCGACCGGCCCCATCAGGGACTCCGGGGCGCGCAGCCGGGTCGCGGCCACCGGCGTCGGAGCGCCCTTCTCGCTGAGGACGGTGACGACGGCCTCGCCGGTACCGAGCCCGGTGAGCAGCTCCTCCAGGTCGTAGGAGGAGTTGGGGAACGTCTTCACCGTGGCCTTGAGGGCCTTCTGGTCGTCCGGCGTGAAGGCCCGCAGCGCGTGCTGGACACGGTTGCCGAGCTGGGCGAGGACGTCACCGGGTACGTCCTTCGGGGTCTGCGTGACGAAGAACACGCCGACCCCTTTCGAGCGAATCAGCCGGACGGTCTGCGTGATGGAGTCGAGGAACGCCTTCGAGGCGTCGTTGAAGAGCAGGTGCGCCTCGTCGAAGAAGAAGACGAGCTTGGGCCGGTCGACGTCGCCGACCTCGGGCAGGTCGTGGAAGAGGTCGGCCAGCAGCCACATGAGGAAGGTCGAGAAGAGCTGCGGCTTCTCCTGGACGGCCGGCAGTTCCAGGACCGAGACGACCCCCCGGCCGTCGGAGGCCGTGCGCAGGAACTCGGCCGTGTCGAACTCCGGCTCACCGAAGAAGCTCGCCATGCCCTGGGCCTCGAAGGCGGTCAGGGAGCGCAGGATCACCCCGGCCGTGGCCGTCGACAGCCCGCCGATGCCCTTCAGCTCCGCCTTGCCCTCGTCCGAGGTGAGGAAGGCGACGACCGACCGGAGATCCTTGAGGTCGAGCAGCTCGAGGCCCTTCTGGTCGGCGTAGTGGAAGATCAGGCCGAGGGACTGTTCCTGGGTGCGGTTGAGCTGGAGCACCTTGGCGAGGAGCACCGGGCCGAAGCTGGTGATCGTGGCCCGCAGCGGGATGCCGTGGCCGAGGCCGCCGAGGGCGTAGAACTCGGCCGGGAAGCCGGTCGCCGTCCAGTTCTGGCCGACTTCCGCCGCCCGCCCGCGCACCCGGTCGTTCGCCGCTCCCGGCGCCGAGACCCCGGACAGGTCGCCCTTGACGTCGGCGAGGAAGACCGGCACGCCCTGCGCCGAGAGCTGCTCGGCGATCAGCTGGAGCGTCTTGGTCTTTCCGGTGCCGGTGGCGCCCGCGACCAGTCCGTGCCTGTTCAGCATGGGGAAGGGGATGCGGACGGGGGCCTCGGGCAGACACTTCCCGTCCCACAGCAGCGCGCCCAGGTCGAGGGCGGGCCCGGTGAACGCGTACCCGGCGGCGATGTCAGCGGCGCTCGTCGACCCACTCATCGGCAGACCCTCGTTCCGTTTTACCCCCGTTCATCACATCTTTTCCAGCGTCGCACTCCGTCTCCATGGCTGCGCCCGGAACGTATGGACCGGTAGGCTTTCCGTGTGATCTTCAAGCGCATCGGAAACGGCCGGCCGTACCCCGACCACGGCCGGGAAAGCACCCGGCAGTGGGCGGACGTCGCGCCGCGCCCGGTCCGCCTCGATCAGCTGGTGACCACCAAGCAGCAGCTCGACCTGGAAACCCTGCTCGCGGAGGACTCCACGTTCTACGGCGACCTCTTCGCGCATGTCGTGAAGTGGCAGGGCGACCTGTACCTGGAGGACGGGCTGCACCGCGCGGTGCGGGCGGCGCTCCAGCAGCGACAGGTACTGCACGCACGCGTGCTCGAGCTGGACTGACCCTCCGCCAGGAGCCCCGCACCCGCCCCGGCCGACCCTGTGGGTTGACCCTTTCGGGTGCTTTCCCGCGCCTCGATCGGTGTCGGATGATCGTTTATTCGTCACGGCCGCCCCGGCGCACTACGCTGCGCCCATGAGCATGCTGACTCCCCCCGGCATGGGTGGCAAGTACCGGATCACGGGGGACAAATATCCCCGCATGCGCCCCCATCGACGACGCGGCAGGCTTGCTGTCGGCGTCGCCGCCTGCGGCGCCGTGCTCGGCGTGGCCGGCTGGGGCACCCTTCAGCTCATCGACGTCTTCACCGGCGGCGGAGGGACGGCCACGGCCGCCGGTTCCGGCTGCTCGACGAAGACGACCAAGGCGAGCCCCGCAGCCTCCGCGTCCGCCGCCGCTGCCGTCGCGGGCTCGGCGCCCAAGCCCGCGCAGATCACCGTGAACGTCTTCAACGCCACCACCCGCAGCGGCCTCGCCAAGACCACCGCGGACGAGCTGAAGAAGCGCGGCTTCAAGATCGGCGAGGTGGGCAACGCCACCAAGCAGTACGACAAGAAGGTCGCCGGCACCGGGATACTGCTGGGCCCCGCGGCCTCGCTGAACACCTCGCTGCCGGTGCTCGCCACCCAGCTCACCACCGCCGAACGGCGCACCGACGCCGCCCGCACGGGCACGACCCTCGACCTGATCATCGGCAACCAGTTCAAGGCGCTGACCAGCCAGGCGGCCTCGGTCAAGGCGCTGACGGCCCTGGCCGCGCCGCTGCCGACGGCGACCACGAAAAAGGGCTGCTAGCAGCAGCCCTCCCCGCGGTCCGGTCGTTCTCGAGATCCACGAGCGTTCCGGCTTGCCCGACTTGCCTGGCTTGCTCAGGTCATTCGGCTCGCTCGGGTTATTCGGCCGCGCCGTACAGCCGGTCGCCCGCGTCGCCCAGGCCCGGGACGATGTAGCCGTGCTCGTTGAGGTGGTCGTCGACCGCCGCCGTGACGACGGTGACCGGGGCGCCCGCGAGCTCGCGCTCCATGAGCTCCACGCCCTCCGGGGCCGCGAGCAGCACCACGGCCGTCACGTCGTCGGCACCGCGCCGGATCAGCTCGCGGATCGCGGCGACCAGCGTGCCGCCGGTGGCCAGCATCGGGTCCAGGACGTACACCTGACGGCCGAGGAGGTTCTCCGGCATGCGCGTGGCGTACGTGGACGCCTCGAGCGTCTCCTCGTTGCGGATCATGCCCAGGAAGCCCACCTCGGCGGTCGGCAGCAGCCGGACCATGCCGTCCAGCATGCCGAGGCCCGCGCGCAGGATCGGCACGACCAGCGGGCGCGGGTGGGAGAGCTTCACGCCGGTGGTCGGGGAGACCGGCGTCTTGATGTCGACCTGTTCGGTGCGCACGTCACGCGTGGCTTCGTAGGCGAGCAGGGTGACCAGTTCGTCGGCCAGCCGGCGGAAGGTCGCGGAGTCCGTGCGCTGGTCGCGCAGCGTGGTGAGCTTGTGGGCGACCAGAGGGTGGTCGACGACGTGGAGACGCATGTCCACAACAGTAACCGGGCCGAACCCACCCGGCGTCCGCACTCACAGTGAACCTCTCCCCCTCGACTTGCCCCCGGGTTGGGCCGGTGGCTGGCGCCAAACCGCCCGTCGGAGGGAAAGTGGGAGACAGGTAAGGAGACGGACCGGGGTACCCGAAGTGGTGTGCTGATGCCTGAGCTGCCCAACCTGCCCGACAACGACTCGCCGAAAAAGGCGCGGCCGGACGAGACCGACGCCGAGCGTCGTCGGCGCCGCGCCCGGTTCCTGCGCGAGCTCGCCGAGGCCCGCGAACTGCGCGACCGGGTCCAGCCGCGCCGCGCCAAGACCGCCCGCCTGCGCCACGCGATGCGCATGCGCACCTTCCGCTGGTAGCCGCAGCCGTACGGGACTTGGGGCATACGGGGAAGATCGCCACCGTCACGGGTGTCACGTGGGGCGGGCGTGCGTGGGCGCACGGCAAAGCCGCGTACGATCCGCTGGTGGCGGCAACGAGAGCGCTGGTGAGTCACTCCCGGACGTCTTCCGGACGTGCTCATGGACGTACTCGTGGGCGTGCGATCAAAACCACCGGACACAGGGAGCCGAAGACGTCCCCTGGACGCCTTGTTTCTGCCACGATTCCGAGTGGGTGGGGCTCGGAGCCTGAGCTCTCTCCACCCGCAACCTCCGCCGGGGGGACCCCCAACCGGCACGCCTAAGACCAGTGGGAGAGTCACGGTGTACTTCGCCGCACTGCTCGCGCGCACCGAAGACGGGTGGGAAGCGAGCGACACAGAGCTCGACGATGTGGAGACCCTGTCGGATCTGGCCGAGCTGGCCCGGGAGGCCTCTCCCGACGACGACACGGTGCTCGTGCTGATCGAGCAGGAGGACTCCTGGTTCGGGGTCGTCCGCATCGACGGCGAGGAGGACCCTCGCATCTTCGTCTCCGACGCCGCCGCCGCCGCCCGCAGCTCGTACGGCGAGATCCTGCTCACCGACGAACTGCTCGGAAGGGACCCGGGTGACGACGTCGACCTGGACGCCCTCGACCTCGACGGCACCGAGGACGGTGAGAACGAGGACGCCGACGAGGACGAGGACCAGGGTGCCGTCAGCACCGTGAACGGCTCGGCCGAGGCCGTGCCGCACGGCCCGGTCGGCGACGCCGGCATCCTCGACGACCTCGGCGTCGGCGAGAAGGAGCTGAGGTCGCTGTCCGCGGACGCGGTCACCGAGATCGCCGACGCCCTGGGCGCCTCGGAGGTCCTGGAGACCGTCCGCTGACCGCACCGGGAACGGCGCCGGATCCCGTACGCGACCACTGGCGGGCCGCGATGCGGCTCGCCCTGGACGAGGCACGGCTGGCCGCCCAGGGCGGAGACGTCCCGGTCGGCGCCGTCGTGCTGGCTCCGGACGGTACGACGGTCCTCGCCAGGGGCCACAACGAACGTGAGGCAGGCGGCGATCCGACGGCCCACGCGGAGGTGCTCGCCGTCCGGCGGGCGGCCGCCGCGCTGGGCGAGTGGCGGCTGTCCGGCTGCACGCTCGTCGTGACCCTCGAACCGTGCACGATGTGCGCGGGCGCGCTCGTGCAGTCCCGGGTCGACCGGGTCGTCTACGGCGCCCGCGACGACAAGGCGGGCGCGGCCGGCTCCCTCTGGGACGTCGTCCGCGACCGACGGCTCAACCATCGCCCCGAGGTCGTCGAAGGCGTCCTCGCCGAGGAGTGCGCGGGACTTCTCACGGAGTTCTTCCGCGACCGTTGATCCACCCCCGAATACCGATTTCAAACCAGGGCCGGCCTTGCTGTAAGGTCTCCCTCGGTAGCGTGTCCGAGCGGCCGAAGGAGCTCGCCTCGAAAGCGAGTGTGGCGCAAGTCACCGAGGGTTCAAATCCCTCCGCTACCGCTGGTAGGAGAGGCGCCCGGTTCATCGAACCGGGCGCCTCTTCGGCTTCCGTCTCAGTTCCCGTCTCAGTTGGGCAGTGTAAGCGGCACTGCATCTGAGTTCACAGGAGTGGACATCGCTTCGTTGGCCGCTCTAACGAACGCGCTGTACCCATCCTTCATCTGCCTTCTAGCTTCCGCCGCTTCGGCCTGTGCGGCATCAGCTTCTGAATCGTGGCCGTCTAAGAGAGCTCTGCTCCAGTCACGCAGGTACCGCACGTGGTCCTGGTAGCCGTGCCGGACGTTCGATGCCTCGCGACGCACTTCTTCAGGCCCAAGCATCCTGATCAAAAAGTAGATTCGGTATAGGGCCAGCGTGCACGGGTCTAGAACCGCAAAATCTGGCAGGTCGGAGGGATCGGGTTCCCCGGCGAGTTGCTTCAAGATGGCGTTCATAACCTCAGCGCACTGTTCGTACGCCTTCAGGAACTCTTGGTACGCCTCCAGGCGGCGTTCCCGAAGCCAGTGCGTGTGATCAACGGCAGCCTGGTCCTGTACCTGCCTGGCAGTCGCTCTAGCTGCGGTTTCCGCACCGATGCGAGCGCCTCTCGCCGCCGCGTATCCACCGATGGCGGCCCCCCCAATCGCACCAGCAAGCCCCACGCCAGCAGCAATCAATGCCACAAGTCCTTCATCCATGGAGGCAGGATGCACATGAACGACTACGCCTCGTTACTACTTTAAGAAAACCGAGGGGGCGCCGCCCCTTGGCGGACTGCCCCCTCGTCACCTGATCTCAGTTTGTTGAAGCAGGGCTGTCAGCGAATCCGTCGCCATCGCCCCTGGGGCCCGCAGCGTCCGGTTTCCAGATCAGCCCGTCAACCTGGCGGGCAACGTCGCTCCGGACGGAGTCGACCATGTGTTGATACCTCGCGGCCATGGCGGTGGTGGACCAACCCATGAGCCCCATGACGGCCCGCTCCGAGACTCCGAGGATCAGCAGGACCGTGGCGGCGGTGTGCCGGGCGTCGTGGAGTCGGCCGTCTCGTACCTTCGCGTCGTCAAGCAGGTCCTTCCACTCGTCGTAGTCCGTCCGGGGTGATGTGCCCCGCCCGGTCGGCGTAGCGAAGAGCCATCCTTCGTCCACCCAGCCGGCGCCGGCCGCCGCGCGTTCGGTCTGCTGCTTGGCCTGGTGGGTGCGCAGCAGGTCTACTAGCTGGGAGGGCACTCCCACGGCTCGCCGTCCGGCGCGAGACTTCGTGTCGGCCGTCTCAGGGTTGGTTCGTTGACGCTGCGGGCAATACCCGGCTTTCCTGCCGCAGGTGTCCCCACACCCGTGGGCGTAGCGCGGCCGGCGGCGGCTCCGTCGGACCATGAGGACGCCCCGGTCAAGGCTCACGTCCGACCACTTGAGCCCGAGTGCTTCACCCTGGCGGAGACCGAGGGCGAGCGCGACGGCCCACCGTGCGGAGTTCCGACGATCGTCCGCCGCGTGCAACAGCCTCTGCACCTCTTCGACGGTGTACGGCTCGATCTCCTCTTCGCTGAGCCGGGGGGCCTTGGCGAGTTGGACAGGGTTCCGGGCGAGATGGCCACGCCGTACCGCCTCGTTCAGGGCGGTACGGAAGGTTCGGTGAATCTGGTGGATCGTCCCCGCCTTACGGCCGTCGGCCACCATCCGCCCGTAGAAGGTCTCGATGTACTCCGGCTTGAGCTTGTCCAACCGGTGAGCACCGAGGGCGGGGACCAGGTGCTTCCGCACGGCCACGCCGTACCCGACCATGGTGTTCTCGTTCACGGCGAGCGGGGCGATGTTCTCGACCCAGTGGGTCAGCCACGTCTTGACCGTCCAGGGTCGCCCCGCCTTCCGAATGCTCTTGGCGTCGCGCTGCTGCTCCAACTCACGGACGGCGGCGGTCACCTCGGCGCGGGTCTTGCGTTCGACGTGGCGGCGGTCCGGCTTCCCGTCGTCCCGGATGCCGACGGTCACGCGGCCGTGCCACTTGCCATCCGCGCCCTGATAGATGGACGAACGGCCGTTCGGCTGTCGGGTGCGCTTCTGTCCGCTCTTGTCTTCTGCCATGCGTGCGTACTCCTCAGGCGGCCGTGGCGGTGGTGATGGCGAGGGTGGGGTGCTGCTTCTTGCGGCGGCGGGTGACGAACTCAGGGACCGCGTCGGCGGGGACCCTGCGGAGGTGGCCGACGGTGATGGACTCAAGCTCTCCGGAGCTGACGAACCGGTAGCAGAGGGTTCGGCCGATGCGGAGGCGGCGGGCGGCCTCTTCGACGGTCAGCAGCACGAGGGTGGGGTCGAATGCGTCAGTGGGGTGGGCCGTGGCCATGGGTATGGTGCTCCTTCGGCTGCGGGAGGGAGCGGGGGCCGTCGGCCCCCTTCTGGGAAGTCCGCTACATCCGCTACGCCGCTACATCGCAGGTCAGCGGCGTGATTTGTGTAGCGGAGAGGTGTGATGTAGCGGCTACGGCCGTTTCGGGGCGTGGGGCCGTAGCCGCTACATCGGGAGTTGCCGCTACAGATTCAGGGGCTCTGAGCTGGGATGTAGCGGTGTAGCGGATGTAGCGGCGCTGGGGGGCGGGCAGTAGCGGGCCCATGCGTCTTCGAGGTCTTTGGCGAAGAAGCCTTTGAGGATTCCGCCGGCGGTGCGGATGTTGCGGGAGACGACGGGGTCGCCGTCGGCGGTGACGTAGTCGTTGAGCATCCGGGAGAGTCGTCGGTTGTCGAGCGGCTTGCCGTTGAGGTCGGCCCATGGGGCGTCGTCGAGGGCGTTGAGCCGGTCGAGGATGGCGACGGTGGGCAGGCGGTCGATGCCGATGAGGACGTGGTCGCGCAGGTCCGTGAGCAGGCGGATGCCGATGCTGCCTTTGTCGTTGGCTCGGGAGGCTTTGACCAGGGTCAGGCAGGCTTCGCGGGCCCGGCGGGGCCAGTCGCCCCCGGCGGCGTCCGCGACGGCGAGCAGGGGTTCCCACACGTCGGCCGGCCGGTCGGTGACCCCGTCGGGCATCTCCGGGAAGGCACCCGTGATGCGTTCCTGTACGGTCTCGGCCCACTTGGCGAGCCGGTCCCGGAGCTGGTTGCCTTCCCGCACGTGGATGCGGGTGCGGAAGGGTTCCACGTGCTCGTTCCGGGCCCGGCGGCGCATGCGGATGATGACCGAGCGGGTCAGGATCGTGTCGGGCAGGGAGCCGAGACCGGCGACCGCGACCGCGCAGAACGAGGGGAAGCCCTGTACTTGCTGGTTGGAGCCGTCCCCGACGCACCGGTACATCGGGCGCCCGCGTGCGTGACCGGCGTTGATGAACCCTCGGAGCTGTTCGTTGTCCCCGGCTTTGGGGCCGAAGATCGTGTCGATCTCGTCGAAGAGGATCGTGGGCCGGCCGCCGTCGATGCCGGACACGGATCGGAACAGTGCTGCGGCGGAGGCGTCCGCTGCCGCCATGGAACGCGGTACGAGGGTTTCGACCACGTCCAGCGCGCGGGACTTCCCCGAGCCCGGCTCGGGCGAGAGGAACGCGAGTCGGGGGGTGGAGTCGAACGCGTCGAGCAGGTGGGCGTGCGCGTCCCACAGGGTGACGGCGACGAACGCGGCTTCGGTGGGGAAGACGTTGAAGCGCTGGTGGAAGGCTTCCACCTCGTTGAGCAGGTCGGCGCCGTCGATGGCGTCGGTTGCGGTCATGCGGCGGTCTTCCCTTCGGTGAGCGAGGCGGGCGCCCCGGTGCAGGCGGCTTTGTGGTCGTCGTGGTCGGCGATCAGGGCAGTCACGGCGCGGGGGCCGGTGGCGGTGCGGGTGCGTCCGCACGGGCAGGCGTAGGCGGCGGTGGGGGTGTCGCCGGTCCGTTTGGACCAGCGG
Organism: Streptomyces sp. NPDC102259; assembly: GCF_044766465.1. Taxonomy (NCBI): domain Bacteria; kingdom Bacillati; phylum Actinomycetota; class Actinomycetes; order Kitasatosporales; family Streptomycetaceae; genus Streptomyces; species Streptomyces sp. NPDC102259. Next base: position 110,795 of record NZ_JBIWMA010000006.1, read on the forward strand.
GCCCCGTCGTCGTGGTCGCGGTAGATGGGCGGGGCGTAGACGCGGATTCCGGGCCGCTCCGGCGTCGGGTTCTCCGCGTCGTGGCGCGCGGCGGTACCGGGGAACGGGTTCGGGCGTTGAAGGGCTGAAATGACGCCCTGCCGGGCGGCGACCTTCGGCCCGCCCACGGCCGTCGTGTCCACAGGTTGTGGAGCGGCAGACGGCGGGCGGGTGGCGGGGAGGCTCTTAGTAGGCGGTGGTGTGGTCATGCCGTCCGCCTGCTGGCCGGGTTGCGGGCGATGGACCAGTCCAGTCCGCGGGTGATGACGTCGTCGTAGTAGCGCTGCGACTGGGTGGCGTTGCCCGATGCCGCCCTACTAAGAGCCTCCTCGACCTCCCCGCGCTCGAGGTCGCCGGACGCGATCAGCCGACCAAGAGCACGCGCGGCCCGCAGCACGGTGGCGTTGCGTGTGCCGTCCGCGGCATGTGCCACGTTGTGCACCTCCCCCCGCAGTGCTGCCGCGGCGTACCCGCTCGTGCGGGTCGTGAGCGGTACCGACGCGTCCCGTGCGGGGCGCTGAGGGGGTTTCAGGGCGTCGTGCAGCCAAGCGGGCAGGACGGCGGGCGGCCGGTCGTCCAGGAGCGTGTATGAGCCGTCGGGGGTGGTGCTGCCGACGGCGACGACGTACCCGCCCCACCCCCGGGTGTCGATCTTCCTGGCCAGACGGCCCGCGGTGCTGTGGAGGCGGGTGCCAGGGGGCTGGGTGAAGTACAGGTGCTCGCCGCCGCGCGCGGTCCGCACCCGATAGGTGGCAGGCACGTCCTGTCCGGCGCGCTCGCAGAGCGCTTGGAAGTTGGCGGCGCCGTCAGGCGTTCCTTTCAGCTCTTCAGGCTTGAGGGTGTCGAGGTCGACCACGAGCAGCCCGGACGGGCCGGTTGCGATGCCGACGTTGTAGGGCTGCTGTGCCCACGCCGCGGCGAGCAGGTCCCGGTCGGTGGTGGCGCGTTCCTCCGGGGTCCGGTGTCCGTCGGTGCAGTAGCCGGTGCCGGGGCAGTACTTGTCCGCGTGGCCGGCCGGGCGCTTGTCCCGGGGCCGCAGGCAGATGATGTGCCAGTCCCGGCGTGCGGCTTCCAGCGCGCAGGCGAGCAGGCCCGGCCGGGACGGGACGGTGTCGGGGATGCCGCTCATGCAGCCACCCCCAGCGCCGTGGGGGCGAGCAGGGTGAGTGCGGTGCGGCCGATGTGTTCGGCGTAGGCGGGCGGGATGCACTCGCTGATCCCGTCCCGGCTCATCCACGGCACCCCGAGCACGCGGCGGGCGTGCGGGACGCCGGAGAAGTGCCCGACGAACTGGCCGTACCAGCCGGGCGGGACAGGGCGCCCCATCTTGGCTTGGGGCACGGTGTGGGCGGGGTGGTCCGGCTGGTCGAGGAGGAAGCCGCCGCCGGTCTCGAAGAACCGGTGCCGGTAGTTCTCAAGCCCGAACATCGTCGCGCACAGCATCACCGGGGCACGGAGCTTCGGGACGGCGCCGCCCACGTTCTCCATGACCCACGGCCGCCCGGTCGTCTCCAGCGCGGCGCGGGTGGGGCCGATCAGGTCGGGGTGGTTGTTGTTCTGAATGCGCTGGCAGTCGCTGTCGTGCTGGCACGGCGGTGAAGCGTGGATGAAGTCGAACTCAGCGCCGTGTTCGAGGACGAACGCGATCGCGTCCGCCTGCACGAACCGGAACGGGTAGCGCGGCTGAGGGTCCTTGTCCACGCCGGTCACGTCGAACCCGGCGTCGGTGTAGCCCTTTGCGGCGCCGCCCTGCTTGCAGTACAGATCCAGTAAGCGCGGCCTGCGGCCGGGCACTCGCCGGATGTCGCAGTGTTGGGTCATGCTGGGTGGTCTCCAGTCCTGTTGAAGGTGCTGGTTGGCAAGGGCGGTCCCGCTTCTTTGGCGAGAGGGAGGGACCGCCCTTGGCGTAGCTACTGGTCGGCGTTGCGATGCCAGGGTTCGCGCTGACGCGAGCAGGCGGTGAGGCCTGCGGCGTGGAGCGCTTCGGAGCCGAGACCGGTGCAGGGGCGCCGCTGCTCACTGCCATCGGGCAGCAGCCACAGAGCGATGCCGTCTCCGGGGCAGGCAGTGCATTCGTCGTGGCTGCCGCGCTGTTCGGCCGTGACGTACACGCGCGTCCTGGTGTGGTCGCGGGCGGGGAAGCGGCGGACGGATACGGCGTCGACGGAGCCGAGGACGGCTTGGGCGACGCGCGGCAGGTCCTGGGTGGCGCAGATGATGCGGATCTCGAACACGGTGCTCCTTCTTTGGGATCAGCCCTTGGAGCGGGCGAGTTTGAGGGTGATTCCGCCGAGGCCGATGGGTCCGGCGGCGCCAGCGATGACGGTGAAGGTGTGGGCGGCGGCGTCGAGCAGGAAGCAGAGGGCGGCGACCAGTCCCCAGCCGCCGGCGACGGTGGCGCCGGCGATCGCGAACGGCAGCAGTAACCGGCGCCACTCGGTGCCGTGCGGGGTCCGGTCGTTGACGACGATCACGACCGGCTGGCCGGTCGCCTGTGCGCGCTGGTAGGCGTCGGCGGGGATGTGGGGGGCGATCTGGCCGGGCGGGGTGTGCTGGCTCATTTCTGGCTCCCTCGGGGTGTGCCGCGGGCCCGCGCCGACAGGTGGCGCGGGCCCGTGCGGTGGGTGGGTGTGCTTGTCGCGTTGCTTGTCGTCCCTCTTGTCGTGCGGCTTGTCGTCTTGCTTGTCTTGTCGCTTGTCTTGTCGCTTGTCGCCTCCCAGGTCACAAGCCGGTTTTGGGGCTCCAGACCCCGGAAAGCGGCATGCCGGGAAGCGCAGGCGACAAGCGACAAGTGATCAGGCGTCGGAGGCGTGGGAGCGGTGGACGTAGCGGGCTTTGGTGCCCTCCCCGACCCGCACGCAGGTCCCGTCCTGCATCCACGTTTTCAGCCACCCCACGACCGTCTGACGGGTCGTGCCGTACGCGTCCGCGAGAGCGCGGGCGATCGCCGACGCCCCGGTGCCGGCGGGTCCGGCGGCGAGCAGCGCGGCCAGCGCGGCCTGCTGTGCGGGGCTGTCCTGCTCGCCCCGCAGCGCGGACAGGTTCAACCCGGCCGACGGGTCCGGCCCGGCGCCCTGGTCGGCTGTGTGGGGGTCGGGTGCGGTGCCGAACTGTGCGTCGATCTCCTGCCGGAAGCGGCGCAGCATCTCGTCCTCGGGCGAGCTTTGCCCGCCGCCGTCCTGGCCGCGCAGGGCGGATAGGTTCAGCCCGCCCTGCCCGGCCGGGCCTTCCTCGCTCCGGTCGTCGTCGGTGGGGGTGAGGTCGAGCATCCAGGCGGTGCGGTCGGCATCCCACCGTCGGGCGTAGGCCGGTCCGGCTGCCTTCGCGGACACGTCGTCGAGGCGGGGGTGTCGGTCGGAGGTGGCGACGGTGATCTCGCGGATCTGGTTCGGGAGGATCCGCCACGCCTTGAACAGCGCGGCAGGCGACTCCGGGGTGCCCATGAACCCGGCCCCCTTGTACGGGGCCTGCTCGACGCGCAGGCCGCGGCGGCCGGGGAACATCTTGCCCAGGTCCATGCCCTCGGTCTCGCCGCCGGTGAGGGCGACGCGTACCTTGCCTTCTCGGCGGATCATCAGGTTGCCCAGCACGCTGCCGGTGGCTCCGAGGGCGGTGAGGACGGTGCGGATGCCCATGGCGCGCAGCATCCGGATGACTTCCAGGATCTTCTTGGCGAGTTCCTTCATCTGCCGGTCGGTGCTGACCAGGATCTCGGCGCCCTCGTCGATGACCAGCAGGATCTGAGGGATCTTCGCGCTGATCGGCAGCAGGTCCGTGTTCGCCTTGGACAGCAGGTCCTGGTACGCCTTCTTGCGGTGCAGCCCGATATCCAGCGCGGCATCGAGCATCAGCACGGCCTCTTCGTGGGAGGAGGCGAGCCAGTCGATACCGGGCCGCACAGGCTTGCCGTCCTCACGGGTGATCTCCCCGTTCAGCGCGGGCAGCACCCACGGCAGGCCAGCACTGCCGGCGTTCAGGTCGATCACCCACGTGAGGACGTCTTCGGCGCGGGCGAACCCGGCCAGAATCGTGTGGACCATGTTCGTCTTGCCCGATCCGGTCGGGCCGACGACCAGCGCGCACTGCTCGCGCAGGTAGGCGGAGACGGTCTCCCCGTTGGTCCGCACCCCCCACGGCAGCCCGGTCAGCACCGACAGCGGCCCGTACTCGCTGGGGTAGGGGCAGTCCTCCTTGAGGACGTTGACGGTGGTGACGTCCAGGATGGTGCGTCCCTGGTGGATGCCGGCAGTCGCGGCGGCGGTGCAGCCGTGCGGCAGCTTGGCATCCGCAGACAGAGCAACGGAGTACTGCGCGATGCGGTCGTAGGTAATCCCGCCCTGCGGCTCCAGGTCGAGCGAGTAGCCGGCCCCGGTGGACCACATCTCCACCGCGAGGACGCGTACGGAGATCGAGCAGATCCGTTGGATCCGCTCCACCCACTCCGCGGCGATCGCCCGCCGCTCCGCGGAGAGCTCCGCAGCAATGGCCCGCCGCTCGGCTGCGATCGCCTCGTCTTCCCGCGCTTCCTCGTACAGGGCACTCGAGCGGGCGGCGGCGCCCATGCCGACGCCGATAGCAGCGAGGGAGCCGAGGGCGGCCCAGGTGAGGGGGCCGGTGGTCATGGCCCAGGTGGTCCAGCCCGCTCCGACGAGCCATGAGGCGGCGCGGGTGGCGAGGGTGCGGCCGGCGTTGCGCACCCGCAGGCCGGCGACGGTGTGACCGAGGGCCCCGGCCGCGCCGACGGCGAGTGCCCAGCCGGGGGGCATGGCGGTTGCGGCGCCGGTGGTGGCGACAGCGAACGCTCCGGTGGTGGCGGACAGGGCGCCGGTCACGGGTCCGTGACCGGCCGCCCAGTCCAGCACCGGACCACTGCTGACGTGCTGCTTCTTCGCGGTAGCGGTGGCGGTGCTGCTCATCTCAGACGTTCCAACCCTTCTCAGCTTCCGGCCCGTTGCGGGGGTCCTCGTGCCGGGCAATGTCCTGCTCATGGGCCTGCCGGAACAGCGGCCCCATGTCCTCCGCCACGGCGACGGCGCTCATCAGGGCGCCGAAGATGTCGTTGAAGCCGTCCGCGACTTCCTTCTCCAGCGGGAACTCGGAGTCGGAGCGCTCCGCGAGGATCTTCATCACGTTCGCCACCGACGTGAGGGCGGCGGGCAGGCTCTCGACCATGGCGAGGATCTCCATGGCGTTCTCGGGGTCGTACTGGTTGGCGGCCTGCTCCATCTCGGAGGCGGCCTCTTCGAACCGGAAACCGGACACGTGTTCTCCTTCACTCACCGCGGATGTGCTGGGGGTGGGAATGTCGGCGGCCGGGCGCTCCACCTGCTCGCCCAAACCGTCCGTGCCGTCCTGTGCGGCCTCCGCATCGGCGGCGGCCTCCTGCTCACGCAGGTTCTTGCGGGCGGTCTCGTCACGGGCGGCACGCTGCTCGCCCGCGGTCTGCACCATCCGCCGGTACAGGCGGCGGCCGGGGTGGACCAGGGCGGGGATGCCGAGCTTGCGACCAAGCCACGTCGACACGCAGCCCAGCAGCCCGACCGGCAGAGACAGCAGCGCAGCCAGCAGCCGACGCCCGTGGAAACGGGCCGCGGACCTGCGCAGCGCCTTGCGCGCCGCCTTGCGGGCCGGGGCCTTACGGACCTGCGCCCGCTGCGCCGTGACCGTGGCGCCGGTCTTGGCGTCCCGCTTGTTGCGCTGCTTGGTGACCGCCGCATCACGGGCCGCACGTACCTTGCGGACCGCGCCACCTGTCAGGCGGCCTGCCAGAGCAGGACGCTTGCCCAACCGGGCGGTGCCGGCCGCGGCTTTGGCGTTGCGGCGAGCGTCGGCGACCGCGCGTCGGGCGCTGGTGGTCTGCGCCCGCTGCCCGCCGCGCGAACCTGCCGCGGTCTTCTGTGCGGCCCGCAGCGCCTTGACCTGCCCGGCCCGACCCGCAGCCCCCTTGCCCGCGCTCGTCGCGTGCTTGGACGGGCTGCTGTGACCGGTCTTGCTGGGGGTCTTCGCGCTGGTCGTCATGCCGGTGCTGCGGCGGTGCTGGCCGGGCACCTTGCCCGACCGGCCACCGGAACCACCGGCACGCGAATCACCCGAACGACTCCCGGAGCTCCCGCGGGCGCCCGCTCCGTTGCTGCGCAGGCCCGTGGAGCGTGCAGCTGCACGACCGGCCGCGCGCGCCGCGGACCGGCGAGCCTCCTGGCGCGGGCTCGCCTTGCGGGAGCGGGCGGCGGCGACCGTGCCGAGCACGACCATGCCGGTCGCGGCGACGGCCGCGGCGATCGGACCGCCAGCCAGCGAGGCGGCGGCGACAGCACCGACGGTGCTGTTCGCCCCGGACAGGGCGAGCGGGCCGATGGGCCACCCGCCGGGCGTGTGATCCACCTCCTTCACGTCCTTGCCCTTGACCGCAGCGGGCGGGGTGGCGGGCGGCGGGGGCGGTGCGGCCGGGACTACTACCGGCTCAGTGCTGAGTTCCGTCATGCTGTGAGCACTCCTTCAGGGGAGTAGGGCCCGACCGGGGCCGTGAGAAGTTGCCGGTCGGGCCTGCTGAAGTGGGGTTACGCGGCGCGCTGTTCGTCAGTGGCCAGGCATGGGCCGCAGATGCCGTGTCGGGTCGACAGGCAGTAGCTGTAGGTGATGCGGCAGCGTGGGCAGGTGCGGCGGGCGAGCATTGCCAGCGCAAGCGCACCCCATTTGCGGGACGTCATCGGCCGGACCGGCTTGGCCAGGTCAAGGCGGTAGAGGTAGGCGACACGGGGCGAGCCCGCACGGCGGTTGATCACCAGCACTTGTGCGGCGACCGGCTGCCCGCCGGGCCGTAACCCGCGGGTGCGCAACTGGCGGCGGGTGGCGTATCCGTCGGGTGCCATCTGCCACGGGTAGGTGGGTATGCCGTAGCGGGCGCCGTTCGGGTCGAAGCAGCGGCTGTAGGCGGTCGGCATCAGACACCGGCCTCAACCGGTTCGCCCGCAGTGTCCTGCTCGCGGGTTTCCTGGACACGTGCGGCGACCCATCCGATCGACCAGCCGGTCTCTTCCGCGAGTTGCCGCACCGACTTCTCGCCCTCCCGGAAGGACCGGATGTACGCGCGGGCGTCGCTCTCACGCATCTTCTTGTCCAGGGTCGGAGCACTGTTCACGGCGGTGTTCACGAGACCCTTCACCGCGTTCACGGCCGGCCGCTCACCGTCCTCGCGGGCAGTCTGGGTGGCGTGCTCGCGGGCCTGCTGTTCACGCCATGAACGCTCTGCCTGCTCGCGCTGTTCACGGCGAAGTGCGTCTTCGCGCTGCTGCTCCTCGCGGCGGACGCGCTCCTCGTATTCGCGCTGCTCACGCCGTGTCTCGGCCTCGCGGTCGAGGCGTTCACGCTCCATGCGGGCGGTGTGCTCGCGCTCCGCGGCCCGCTCGGAAGCCTCCCGTTCGGCCCGCTCACGGTCCAGCTTTTCGGCGTGGTCGCGGGCCTGCTGTTCACGGTGTTCACGGGCCTGCTGTTCGCGTTCGCGCTCCGCACGCTGCTGCTGTTCACGGTCCTTGGCTTCGGCAGCCCGTGAACGCTCAATCGCCTCCACGGCCCGGTTGATCGCACGCCGGTAGGCAAGGCCTGCTTCGGCGGTGGCGATCAGCAGCAGCGGCGCTACGGAGTGCACCGCGACCCCGACCGCGTCACCATTGAGGGCGCTGTCGCCGATGTTGAGCAGCAGGGTCATGAGGCCGGTCATCCACCGCAGCACGGCCGGCCACGCGCCAGAGTTCCCGCCCAGGCGGGCCACGGTCGCATCGAGGCGGACCACGATGACCACCGCGGTATCCACCACGAGCGGCAGGATCGGCGCGGTGCGGTCCCAGCCGTCCGGGGTGACGCGCTCGACCAGGGGCGTGACGGTGAGGACGGAGAACAGCACCGCGCCGGCGGTGATGGCCCACGTCCCGGCAGAGAGTGTCTTCTCCGCAGAACGGATCTGATCCGGGGAGAGGGAGTCAAGCATTCCCGCCCCCGTCCCCCGTGCTCGCTCGCAGACTGTCGAGGGAGGGCCCGTAGGCGATCAGCTCGATCTCGGCGCCGACGTACGGGGCGAACGCTTTCAGCGTCCACGTGCTGCCGGGCTGCTTGCTGAACTGCACCTGGTCCGGATTGATGCCCAGGGCTACGCGCCAGACCTCGAACTCTCCGAGCCCCTTGTGGAGGGAGAGTTCCAGGCGCTCGGGGTAGATCGTGGAGACGCTCACGGCGGGTGCGGGCAGGTCTCCGTATTCGGCGGCCAGGGTGCGCAGCGCCCGCATCGGGACGGACAGACCGGCCAGGGTCAGCCGCTCGCTCACGCCCCGACCTCCAGGGCCGTGGCGGACTGGCGGGTCAGCTCCACTCGCGCGGTCAGCGCCCGGCGCCGGGCCCGGCGCAGCCGGCGCGCGTCCAGCTCGGACGGAACCCGGTCCAAGGTGGTGATGTAAGCGTCGATCAGCTCGATGTTCGCGAGGATGACCGGCATCTCGGTCTCGATCGCGTCCAGCTCTGCGTCCGTCGGCTCCATGAAGTCGGCGAACGCGGTAACAGCGTCCTGAACAGTAACGATGTGTTCCATGGGTCGTGTGTCCTTCCACAGGTGGACGGCCCGAACAGCGGCCCCGGTGTTCCAGCACCGGGGCCGCGCGCCGTTGAAGTCGGTAGATCCGGCTCCCCTCAGCGCTGCTCGTACGAGACGAGCAGCGGAGGCAACCGGCCCGCAGCGAAGCGCTGCGGAGGCTGGTCGTGCACTCGCATACGGGGCGCACCCGTACGCATCCGTCCTCTTACTGGCAGGGGAGGGACGGCCTCCCCGGGCACGCTGTTGAGTTCTCAATCAATCGGCACTCCCTTCGTACTCACCCCCCTCGTGCAGGGGGCTTTCCTCCGGTGCGCCTGTCCGGAGCAGCCCAAAGAGGGCCCCTCCTGTCGCACCGCTGAACTAGTTCTGCGATGCGCTGTGATGATTAAGGCACGCAGTGGAGTGGGCGTCAATAGAACTAGTTCAGAGAGTCTGAGACGCGACCAGTCGACCGTGAAACGGTCTCGGCTATCCTTCTAGGACTAGTTCTGTAACACTGGGGGCGCGTGAGTCGCACATCGAGGGAGTCAGGCATGGAGGAGACCAAGGTTCCGAAGGTTCAGCGGCTCGCCGCTGAGCTTCGGGCGAAGATTCGAGAGGGGGCGTACCCCCCGGGTTCTGCACTGCCGAAGGTCCGGGAGCTCCAGGAATCCGAAGGTGTCGCCTACCAGACCGTCCGCGACGTGTACCGGGTGCTGGAAGACGAAGGGCTGATCATTTCTCGCAGGGGTGAGGGCACCTTCGTGTCTCCCATCCTCGGGAAGATCCACCGGGACGGAACGGGTCGCTACATCAAGTCGGCCCGGGAAGAGGCCGGCGCGCGCGGTGCGTTCGCGGCTGAGATTGCCAGGCTCGGGATGACGTCGAGCGCGTCAACCGTGATCAGCCGGGAACGACCGCCGAAGCGAGTTGCTCAGATCCTGGGTATCCATCACGCCGCGAAAGCCGTCGTCAGGGCACGGGTCATGCGTGCCGATGCCACCGTTGTGCAGGTGGCAACCTCCTACTTCCCTGGCGATGCGGCGTTTGATACGCAACTCGAACAGCAGGACACCGGGGACGGTGGAAGCAAGTCTCGTCTTGCTGAGCTCGGGTACCAGCAGACCCGTATCCGGGAGTCGGTGGACGTGCGGCCTCCGAGCAAGGAAGAAGCCGAGTCGCTTGGCGTCTCAGCCGACAGGCTGGTCTACGAGATCACCCATGTCGGCCTGACCGAGAGCGGCAGGGCCGTGGAAGTCTGCGTCCACGTCATGCCCATCACGCTCTGGTCGCTCAGCTATGAGTGGCCTATCGACCAGCCCGCCGTCTGAGAGGAAAGACCGAAGTGAGCAGCAACACCGCGATCGTCCGCGACGCCACGGAGCGCTACCGCACAGCGCGTCGCGAGGCCAGCGAAAGCCGTGGGGCGTTCGAGACCGAGATCAAGCGACTCGGTGGGACTCCCCGTGTGGACACCGCGATCCGTCGGGACACTGCGCCCTCTCAGGTCGTCGAACTCCTCGGCATCGCGAGCACGGACCAGACTGTGATCCGTGCCAGGCACATGTACGACGGTGACCGCCTGGTCCAGCTTGCCGACTCGTACGTCCCTGTAGACGTGGCTGAAGCCGCAAGCATCGAGAACCCTGACCCGGGTCTTGGCGGAATCATCAGCCGGATGCGCGACGCGGGGTACGAACAGACCGAAGCAATCGAGGAGATCACGCTGTACGCGGCGACCTCGGTCGAAGCTAAGGCGTTCGGTGTCGAGGTCGGCAGCAACCTGCTTCAGATCACGCACACCGGTTACACGAAGGCCGGTCGTGCCGTTGAGGTCACCGTCCACCGCCCCAGCCCCGGTTGGGTTCTGCGCTACAGCCCGCCCATCAGCTGATCGCCAGTGCATCCGATGGCCCGTACGACAATGTGCGGGCCATCGTTGTTCCTGCGGCGCTTTCGGTTCCGCTGATTTCCGGCAGATCTTCCCCGGTGGGGCACTAGACTCGTTCGCATGGAGTCTGAGGGGAGGTGACCGTGAGCCACGAAGAGCTGCTTACAAACTCCCATGCGTTGATCGTTGCGGTGGGTTCTTACAGGCACGCAACTGAGTTGAGCTGGGCCCTAGAGACTGGGGCTGAGGACGTCGACTTTCTGACCCAGCTGTCGACGGGATCCGGCAAGTCATTCAACTACGTTGCTCTGGACTGCGTACGAGACGAAGTCCACAATAGGTTCCTCGCAGCTGGCGAGGGGCTCCGGAACGCCGCTACGCGGACCGAAAAGCGCGGTGCGGTGCGCGAATTCCTTGCAGCATTGGCAGACCTGATCTTGTGTCTGCTGCGTTTTCTGCTAAGCGCTGTGTGGCTTCTGCTGTCGCTCTCGATGAGTCGTACTGACTCAGGCTTGACGAATATTTGGAAGCCGCCGCCAATCGATGCAGCACCGCAAATCACGCCACGCGGCCCCAACTCTGCCTTCCCCGTGCTTACTCACCGGGGCGGGCATCACCGCAGCGCGCTAGGGAGCGCCGTACTAGCTGCCTGATCTACCCGCCGACCGTTTCCAGGTCGGAAGGCTCAACATCGTGTTCCAACTTCCGGACGGTACCCCGTGGGGTGCCGTGCTGGTTCTCGCCGTGCTCGGGCTGTTCGTGTTCGGGATCCGGACCATTGTGCGGGCCATGTGGCCTCAAAAGTCTGAGCACAGGAAAGAGTTGCTGCAAGAGTGGCAGCGGCAACGTGCTCGCCGCCGACGCGAGATCAACAGGCGGAGGTGACAGCCGCATCCGTCGTGGCGTGACCGGAAGGTTGTCGAACCGGCGAGCCTTCCGGTCACGTCAGCAGCGAGGGCGCAGGGGCCCGCGAGGTCTATTCGAATCCGCGCTGCTCAGCACCGTCCGTTGTCCTGGTCTTTGTCCAGTGCGCTGACGGGCGGCACCGTTCACTTTCGTACGCTCACCCCGTCTGATCTGCCCCGTGAGCCCCCACGGACGCCCCTGTACGGCCACGCGGACAGTTGAGAACCGTCGCGACGTAGGTCGCTCCGCTCACCGCGCGGGCCCGTCCCCGGACGGGCCCGCGTTCCTGTTTCTGCCCCACTCCAGCCTGGCCGGCGCCCGTGTCGCGCGCACAGCAATCAGCCACCTGATGCCAGAGGCGGGGGGCGTCGTGGCTGGGGCGGTTTACGCCAGCTTTAATGAAATGCGTCGAACCTGATAAGCGACGCTTCAGTTGCGCGATCCTGGAACTTGTTGGCTCAGGCGCGGTGCGAGTGGCTTACAGGTCGCTGCTACAGGAGAGGTAAACCAAGAGGGCTCGAATACTATGGTGGAGGCTATGGAGGAGTACCCTCAGCAGCTCTTGAAATGCATCAGGGTGACCTGGGTGTAGCCCTGCCCCTCAGGGATAACGCATTAGGAATTAAGAGCCCAGATTGGCGGCCTCCTCAGCGATCAGCAAATAGCTGCGCGCGCTACCCCGCCCTTGTGCGGCAGAAATTAATCATCCCAGCTAGAGGGCATACACAGGATCAGGCAACTCCGTAATATCTTCCGCACCCGCATCCTTAAAAGCCCTGCGTAGCTCCGCGCCGAAGATAGTGCGCGCTTCGTCCCCTGTGTCGGCTTCTACCGCCGCTGAAGCATCGAATGTGCGATCGTGCAGGGAAATTGCCAGGTGTAGTGTACTTTCACTGGAGGAGTTGAAGAATTGAAGTACGGAGTGTGCGAAACCTTGAAACTCTTCATCCGATCCACATGACGGAATGCTACCGGTTACCGCCAAGTGAAAAGTGGTCATGGATCTTCCTACTCCCCTACCCAAAGCAAGTCTGCCTGATGAGTTGCGCTCGCATATGCATGCTGTAGTAGTGGTTTTTCCCCTCATCCACCCATGACACGCATTGCTTATGGCACACGCACTTAATTGTGTATTGGCTGCATTGTTCGTCCCACTGGACGCTCCAGTCTTCGTGCTCCAGCTCCACGAGGAGGGCCTCGACGGTCAGATCAGAGTGAGGACGTGACACCGAAACCTCGCATTCGGCGTCACCGCTGGACGGTAACACCGTTCAGGCTTGGAACCAACGTGAACATTTCGCCCCAACTGCTACTATATCGGAAGCGGTTCGATTCAGCGAGCCGGCCGAACGGCCAGCTGACGGTAAGGATGCGGGTCATGGGCATGCCGAGTCCGGTCGTGGGGGAACCTGCTAAGAGGTGGAACTCGATCAAGAGACGTGGGCAACGCCTGAGGGGGCACGCATCTGTCTCTAATGCTCGAATAAGACGAGCGGCGCGGCGGATATTGCTCTATCTGATTACTCGACGGTCCAGGCGTTGGCGTCGGGCAGCAGTAACATTGCTGGCCCTGACGGTTCTGTGGACGGCTTACGCCTATCTGTCAGATGTCTGGTCTCATCGACCCGTCCAACTCGATGTCTGGAATAGCCTTACAGGCAGTGAAAAGGCGACGACTGTAGGCCAATGGCATACCTTGCTTATTCAAGCATTCTTGGCCCTAGCTGCCGTCTGCACGCTCATTTTTACTGCATCTACCTATGCACTTTCCCGTCGAGTGCAGACAACCGCGCTATTGATGCAGGCAATCGAAAGGCTGGAATCCCCAGTGGATCACGTGAAAGAGGGGGGCGTACGCAATATAGAGCAAGTTATGCGTGACTCGCGCGCCCACCATGGTCTGACTGTTGATCTCTTGGTTTCCTTCATTCAAAACGAGATACCGGAAGCTCGACGTGAGACAGGAGGAGTAAATCCCGATTCCTACTATTGGCACACCACGAGATCTGGCCAAGCTGCCCTAGAAGCAATCGCAAGGCGACCACGAGGCCGCCAGGAGGTCGAAATAGACCTAAGCAACTTGCATCTTGGGGACGCCAACCTGGAAAACGCACGACTGAATTTTGCCAACCTTGCAAAATCCCGCTTGCGGTTCCTAAAACACTCTAAACTTAAATTCGCTAATCTTATTCAAGCAAATATGTATCGAGCCAATTTGATGGAGGCGAATCTTTACAGGGCGCGCATGGATCACACTACTCTAATCGATGCGAGGCTTAAGAGAGCCTACATGCGTTGCGCCAGCCTTCACAATGCCCATCTTGAGGGTGCGAGATTGCAAGAAGTGAACCTCAAGCATGCTGCATTGCGACGTGCCCACCTGCAGGGTGCAGACATAACTGGTGCTCGATTGGCAAAGGCAGATCTACGTGGGGCGGATCTTACCGGAGTGGTCGGGGCGGAACTTAAACAGCTCAAAAAAGCGCGGATCGATGAAAGTACCATACTTCCTGACGGGTTTTCGTGGGGCGTTATGGATGGTCTTCTTCGCATCGAGTAGAGGGCCACAGCATTGAGCACGGTGTTACCTGGTTCCAACCGGAGCAGTGTTCTGCCTCTTCGCGGATCTGATGCTTCAACGGCAACGACCGCAGATCGTCCATCCGGCATGGAGGTCTGGGCCGTCCGAGGGTGGCCAGTAACGACTGACAACAACCTCGAATCCTGGCGCAGTCACTTGCACGAAGCGACCTCCTCTGGTCTGCGGAAACGTGGACCAGAGGGAGCGAGGGCGATCATTTGTCGGCGGTCATGCCGTCCCGATGTCATCCACCTGCTCGCCCTCAGCCTGGGAGGGTGAGTGAGAGTACAGGCACGGTTCGCAGGCCGCGTCTCCGGTTTTCATGGCGGGCCTCCTTGGTCGCTTGCCTTCCATGCTCCTCTCCTCCTGGGCGGACCGCAGCAGAGCTAGGGCGGTAGTTGGCTCTGGACGAGACGTGGACGAGAAGAAGGATGACTGCTCAGGCTTCTGACTGTTTTGCATAGACGGCGATTGCATGAGGTCGCTTCGGGTCCGCACAACCTCCTGCGCAACAAGTAACAGGAGCGGGAGGAGTACAGCTCGGAGGTTACTGCGTTCGAGCCGTGTGGAATGCGATGTCTGTGGGCTATGTGTGGGCCAACGGGCCAGAAGATCGGCCCGCTTGACGCATCGGTACAGGTCAGAGTGGGAATCGAACGCGACATCACGACGCTCTTGAAAAACGTCGTGGCACGAGTCGTCGTGGGCTCAAATCCCGCGCCCGCCACCCCAAGAGCGGTCCTGAGCAGGCCATATAGTCAAGGGCCGCTTTGGTGGGTGGGGGGCGATACACCGTGATTGCCCCACGTGCGCTAGGGGTACGACGACCTCATCCCTGCTTCGCTCGACTCGGGCTCCTGTTGCGAGGGGAGCCATACCCCGCCCTGGTTCTTTGTCTGCTGGATGAGGTCTCGGAGCCCGTCGGGCGTAGGTCACGGCGCGCGGCGGTGGATCATCCGGTGGCAGTTGGCGCAGATCAGAGCGAGATCGCTGAGCTTGGTTCGCCCCTCGCCGGCCTCGTGCAGGGGTACGACGTGATGGCACTCGATGTATCCGGCGCCTCGCGGGCCGTAGATCGCCTCGAAGTCGAAGCCGCATGCCTCGCAGGCGAGCCGCCGGCCTTGACGCAACACGGCATCGATCTTCCTCTTGCGCAGCCCCTTGTCCCGCTCACGGCTCCTGTGGCGACGGATCAGCAGCCTGCCTTCGGGTGCGCTGTAGTCGTCTTCCTCCTCGGCCTCCGGGGGCAGGGTCTGAAAGTCACCCGTGAGGAGGCCGTCCCGGATGCGCTGGGCCACCTCCGCCATCTCGGCCGGTCGGGTGAGGAAGTCGTTCATGACTTCGACATCGAGCGCGTTGCCGTTCGTGGGCTTGCCCCGGTAATCCGGGTGCCGGGACGTGATGTCGACCGTTTTGCGAGCTACGCCATTGGGATTCCGGAACAGCTCGTTACGTAGTTCTTCAGGGTGGATAGGCATAGTTTGCAGCAGTTCGGACAGCTCGATCACCCGCGAGTCGTTGAACTCCAACCGCTTCCAACCGTTGGCCATCGCCAGGTCGCAGGCAAGGATGATCTCGTCACGTGTCCAGTCGGGACTCCGGGACGAACGGATCACGAAGCCGAGCCGGGCGAGCCACCTGGCGGCGTGCGACCTTCCCCCGCTCAACTCATCCGACTCCAGCGCTCGGCCTTGATCGAACTTGTGAGCCACTCCGGCGATGGCCTTCGAGTCGTACGTCCGGCCGTCGTGCACGAGGAGGTATCCGGTCGCCGGCTTGTACCCGTACTCGGAGAGGAATCTGTCACGACCCCACTCCTCGTACTCCGCTATGGCCTTGAGGACACCGTCTCGGCTGATCGCACCTTTGCGCATGACGGAAGGTTAGGTGTCACCACTGACAGCCCGTTAGGTGTCCGCTCTCCTCAACCACCACCCTCGCCTGCTCCTCGGAGCCGGCCGAAGGTTGAAGCCGCACCAGCGGCGCAGCCGGGGCTTGATGGGGCAAGGAAGGTTCTGCCGTGCTTCCTCTAATGCTCGTTCACTGCCACCGCGCCAGTCAGGGCGGACTGGCGCCGTCTCAGTTTCCGTCTCATTCACCCCCGTTCCGAACCGTCCGCAGCGGTTCACGCACTGGGCGGGAGTACAGGAATGAACGAGGTTGAACAGCCTCGGATCGCGCTGTGACCAGCACGAACAGACCTCGAAAGCGAGTGTGGCGCAAGTCACCGAGGGTTCAAATCCCTCCGCTACCGCTTCTGGATGAAGGGTTCGGCTCTGTGAGCCGGGCCCTTCGTCGTGTTCTCGGCGGACTCCGGGCTTTCGCGCGGCTCGGGTCGCTTGCCCAGGTATATCCAGGCGAGGCCGCCGACGACGGGGGCGCTGAGCATGAAGCACAGCCAGAGCAGCTTCGGCACGTGCCGGACGCGCTCCCCGGGGGTGCGGACGCAGTCGAGCAGCGCTCCCAAGCACAGCACCGCTACGAGGACCATCGGGGCGACGGTCAGCGGTTCCAGGAGTCCCAGCATTTTCCTCCCCTTCCCTTCTCTTCCACTCCGTCCGGCACGCACCGGCGTTCACCTCCTCATCGGACGAGGACCCGCGAACGGTTCACGAACGCGCCGTGGACGCTCAAAAAGCGGTGTGAAAATCGCACTTACGGTTACACTCGCCGCCGTCAACAAGGCCCAGGTGGGCTCATACAGGGGAGGCCAGGTGGCGGTGAACGCCAAGAAGATCGCCGTCTACGTACTCGTGGTCTTCGTGCTCTACGTGATCATCACGGACCCGGCGAAGGCGGCGGACTACGTCCAGATAGGCTTCCAGGGCATATCGGACGCCGCCAAGGCCGTCGGCGACTTCTTCACCTGGCTCGCCGACGGGGCCGAGTAGCACGCACGGGAGTGCCCATGATCCGCCACCTGGTCCTTTTCAAGCTCAACGAGGGCGTCGAGCGCGACGACCCCCGGGTCGTGCAGGGCGAAGCGGCCTTCCGGGCACTCGGCGGCCGGATCGAGGAGCTGCGCTTCTGGGAGCTGGGCTGGAACATCAGCGACCGGCCCATCGCCTACGACTTCGCGATCAACTCGGCGGTCGAGGACGCGGACGCCCTGAAGCGGTACATCGAGCACCCGGCCCACCAGGCGGGCGTCGCCCTGTGGCGCGAGTTCGCCACCTGGGTGGTCGCCGACTACGAGTTCTGAGCCGTCCTTTCGGCAGTCCTTCTCGGCCGTACGGAGCCCTCCGCCGGAACAGCGGGGGGCTTTCGCACGTCCGGAGTAGCGGTGATCGGCTGAACTTCTCCCTCAACACGGCGTAATGGGGTGCTTGCACACAGTGCACATGTCTTGTGATGCTATGACCGCTTTTGACGGATGAGTTGACCGATGTTGACCTGACGAAGAGGTGGCGTTGACCGTGTCGGCCAGTACTGCGCCGCCTCAGGAAGAGGCACCCCCGGCACCCGCCTCCGCGCCTGCCCTGGAAGCCATCCCGGAGACCATTCCGGAGACCGTCCCGGGGGTCATTCCGGGGGGCGTTCCGGAAGCCGTCCGGGAAATCGTCCCGGGGACCGTCCCGGAGATCGTTCAGGAAGCCCCTCCGGAAGCCGCCCAGCCGCCCGAGCGGCGCCGGGGCGCCGACACCCGGGCGCTGACCCAACTGCTCTTCGGCGAGCTCAAGGAGCTCCAGCCGGGCACGCCGGAGCACAACCGGGTGCGTGGGGCGCTCATCGAGGCCAACCTCCCGCTCGTGCGCTACGCGGCCGCCCGCTTCCGCTCCCGCAACGAACCGATGGAGGACGTCGTCCAGGTCGGCACCATCGGCCTGATCAACGCCATCGACCGCTTCGACCCGGACCGGGGCGTGCAGTTCCCGACGTTCGCCATGCCGACCGTCATCGGCGAGATCAAGCGGTACTTCCGCGACAACGTCCGCACGGTCCACGTACCGCGCCGGCTGCACGAGTTGTGGGTGCAGGTCAACAGCGCGACCGAGGACCTGACGACCGCGTTCGGCCGCACTCCGACGACGGCCGAGATCGCCGAGCGGCTGCGCATCGGCGAGGACGAGGTGCTCTCCTGCATCGAGGCGGGCCGCTCGTACCACGCCACCTCGCTGGAGGCGGCCCAGGAGGGCGACGGCCTGCCGGGCCTGCTGGACCGCCTCGGCTACGAGGATCCGGCGCTGGACGGCGTGGAGCACCGCGACCTCGTGCGCCATCTGCTGGTCCAACTCCCCGAGCGCGAGCAGCGCATCCTCCTCCTGCGCTACTACAGCAACCTCACGCAGTCTCAGATCAGTGCGGAACTCGGCGTCTCCCAGATGCACGTGTCCCGGCTACTCGCGCGTAGCTTCCAGCGGCTCCGCTCGGCGAACCGCATCGAGGCGTGACGCGGAAGCCGACCGACACGTCACTCGATCAGGGCTCGGAAGCCTGAGCGAGTCGTCACCGCTGGGAGCGAATCGCTCATCCGGACCTTTCCCGACGGATCTGCGCTGAAAAACCGTCAGACCCCCTCTTTCCAGGGCTGATTCGTCACTCACATGTCGACATGTCACTACAGCGTGTTGCCGACATGTGACATTCTGCCGGAAGCGCGTTTGCCGGGGCTTCGGCGCCGGTATTCAGGTGAAGGCTGACGTTCCTCAAGCGGGAATGTTCGCCGCGACCGTCCCGCGACCCAAAGGGGGTGGCATGTCCGCAGATCAGGGCAGCTCGAAGGTGCTCACGCTCACTATGAGCGAGTCAGCGCCCAACGCGCCCGTCGAGCCCGCCGTGCTCGACGTGCTCGACGACGTCACGGCCCCCGAGGCCGCTCCGGCCCCGGTTCCCACGACCCCAGGGGCCATCGACACCCGCACCCTGTCCCGCTCCCTGTTCCTGCGACTGGCCACCCTCGCCGAGGACAGCCCCGAGCGCATGTACGTCCGGGACACCCTCATCGAGCTCAACCTCCCCCTCGTGCGCTACGCGGCGGCCCGCTTCCGCTCGCGCAACGAACCGATGGAGGACATCGTCCAGGTCGGCACCATCGGCCTGATCAAGGCGATCGACCGCTTCGACTGCGAACGGGGCGTGGAGTTCCCGACGTTCGCCATGCCGACGGTCGTGGGCGAGATCAAGCGCTTCTTCCGCGACACCTCGTGGTCGGTGCGCGTGCCCCGCCGCCTCCAGGAACTGCGCCTGGCCCTCACCAAGGCCAGCGACGAGCTGTCCCAGAAGCTGGACCGCTCCCCGACGGTCGCCGAACTCGCCGCGGTACTGGGCGTGTCCGAGGAGGACGTCGTCGACGGCCTCGCGGTCGGCAACGCCTACACGGCCTCCTCGCTGGACTCCCCGGCTCCGGAGGACGACGGCGGCGAGGGCTCCCTGGCCGACCGCCTCGGCTACGAGGACACGGCGCTGGAGGGCGTGGAGTACCGCGAGTCGCTGAAGCCGCTGCTGGCCAAGCTCCCGCCCCGCGAGCGCCGCATCATCATGCTGCGCTTCTTCGCCAACATGACCCAGTCCCAGATCGGCGAGGAGGTCGGCATCTCCCAGATGCACGTCTCCCGCCTCCTGACCCGGACCCTGGCGCAGCTGCGCGAGGGCCTGATCTCCGACTGACCGGACTCGGGCAGAGGACTTCCCTCCTGACGGAGCGTCAGTGACACTGGCGCGATGCGAAGTCCGACACGGGCACGTGGCCGCCGGGGCGCCTTATGGGGCGCGTCGGCGGCCGCCGTCGTGGTGGCGGCGGGTCTGCTGGCCGGCTGCGGGGGAGACGGGCACCCGGGCGGCTACGTCGCCATCGGCGGAGCGGGCGACACGGCGGTCCCGGATACGCGTACGGGCGACTCGACGGATCCGACGGGCGGTGTGCGGCTCGTCCCGCTGGACGACGAGAGCGGCTCTCCCGCGAACCAGACCGGCCCGGGGGCCTCGGCCGGCGAAACGGCCGGAAACGGCTCGAGGGGCACAGCGGGAGGCGGCGCCGGGTCCGGCACCCCGTCTACCGCCGCCCCGGGTGTCACAGGCGTCACGGGGGTTCCTGGCGCCTCGGAATCGCCGGGCGCCGAGGACGGCTCCTCCGCGGGCGGCACACCCCCGGACACCCCCTCACCGGCACCCACGGCCCCGCCGAGCACGGCGCCCGCCGGACCGGCCTCGCTCGCCGTGAGCGATCCCGTCCGCGCAGGTACGGATCAGCGGTGGTGCGAGGAGGTGACCCTCACGTTCCTCAACTCCGGTGGCACCGCGGTGGGTTCCGGCACGGTCACCTTCGGGACCCATGTCGTCGACACGCTCGGCATCGACTGGGCGACCCGTGAGTCGACGGCCGCGCTCCCGACGCCGATCGCCGCGGGAGCGCGCAGGGAGAAGACCTGGACGGTCTGCGTCGACGCGTGGCGGGTGCCGCTGGGCATGCACATCGAGACGCGGGACGTGTCGGTTCGGTGGGAGTGAGCGGGCGGCACCGGGCATCCATGGACCGGGCACACGAAGAGACGGGGGCGTGCGCGCCGAGCCCGCCGTGACGCACGGCGGCTGACGCGCTCGGTCACCCCGTCACCCCGTCCGGTGCGGGCGGGCGGTTACTTCAGCGCCAGCCAGGCGACCGCCGCGACGATCACGACCGCGGCGACGATGCCGACGATCAGGCCGATGCGAGGCCCGGACTGCGTGGGAGCCGGCTGGGCGGCCCGGGGGGCGCCGTCGTCGACGAACGCGCGGAACATCTGGGTGCTGCCGGCGGGGTCGTGGTTGCCCTGGGGGCCCTGCGTGTTAGCCATGGGCCGAGACACTAGCGAAAATGCGCGGGGCGGCCCAAGTGGGGGTGGAAGTCCGGACGACCGGCACCCTCCGCGCGCGACCGGCCACTTGAGGCCCGAGGCCCACCCGCCGCCCTCGTCGGCCGCCTTGCCGGGCACATCGTCGTCCATCCCGACGGCTGTCCCGCCAGCCATCCCGACGGGCACCTCGCCGGCTGCCTTGCCGGGCATCCGGAGGTCACGTCGCGGGTCGTCGGCCGGGGGAATCGCCGTGCACCCGAAGCGGCTCGGGCCCGTACCGGCCGCCCGCATGCCCGTGCCCCTGCGCCCCTGCGCCCCGGCGGTACCGACCCCGTCCGACAGCGACCGATCGCGCCCCGGACGGTGACCGCCCCGCCCTAGCGGCGACCGCCCCGCCCGGACCTGGTCTCGCAATGCCCTCACCTGCATATTTACCACCGCAATACTTGCCTTTGCCAACTTTTTGCGGGCCTCACCGGTCTTTTATTTGCCTGCAGCAACCAACCGCTCCTATGGTTGCCCTAAGCAACAACTTGGGAGGTGTGATGGCAGGGCAGGCGCAGTACGAGGAGCTGGCGCGTCAGCTCAGTGCCGTCGGGGCCGTGAAGCGTGACCTCGGGCGGATTCTGCCGCCCGACTGTTCCGCGGGCTCGGCCGGCGTGCTGGCACTCCTCGGCCGCCATGGCGACATGCGCATGAGCGCTCTCTCCGAGCTGCTCGCCGTCGACATGTCCGTGACCAGCCGACACGCCGCGCACCTCGCCGACCGGGGCTGGATCGAACGCTCCCCCGACCCGGCGGACAAGCGCTCCCGCATCCTGCACCTCACGCCCGAGGGCCACGCGATGCTCGTCGAGCTGTCCCGCCGGAGCACCGAGCTGCTGGCGGAACGGCTCGGCGACTGGACCGACGCGGAGGTCGGCCGGCTGATCGCCCTGCTGACCCGACTGCGCGCCAGCTTCGGCGAGTGCCGGACGGTCACGCACCGGCCGCCGGCCCCGCCCGCGCCGCCGCCTCCCGTTCCCGTAAGCGAACAGACACAGACCACCCGTACACCCGCACAAGCAACATAGGAAAAGGAAGCCCATGGCAACGACCACACCAGCCGGTGTGCGGGCTCACGCGAAGCACGGCGGAGGGTCCCACGGCTCCGCCGAGGCCACTCCGATGACCCACCGGCAGATCATGGAGGCCCTCTCCGGGCTGCTGCTCGGGATGTTCGTGGCGATCCTCTCGTCCACGATCGTCTCGAACGCCCTGCCGGAGATCATCGGCGACCTCGGCGGCGGCCAGTCCGCCTACACCTGGGTCGTGACCGCCACCCTGCTGTCGATGACGGCGACCACCCCGCTCTGGGGCAAGCTCGCCGACCTGTACCCCAAGAAGGCGCTCGTCCAGATAGCGCTCGTCATCTATGTGCTCGGGTCCGCGGCCGCCGGTCTCTCGCAGAACCCCGGCATGCTGATCGCCTGCCGTGTCGTGCAGGGCGTCGGCGTCGGCGGTCTGTCCGCCCTCGCGCAGATC
The DNA here is from genome assembly GCF_044766465.1 of Streptomyces sp. NPDC102259. Classification (NCBI taxonomy): domain Bacteria; kingdom Bacillati; phylum Actinomycetota; class Actinomycetes; order Kitasatosporales; family Streptomycetaceae; genus Streptomyces; species Streptomyces sp. NPDC102259. Next base: position 133,069 of record NZ_JBIWMA010000006.1, read on the forward strand.
GTCATGGCGGCGATGATCTCCCCGCGTGAGCGCGGCCGTTACTCCGGCTACCTCGGCGCGACCTTCGCCGTCGCCACCGTCGGCGGTCCGCTGCTCGGCGGTGTCATCACCGACACCAGCTGGCTCGGCTGGCGCTGGTGCTTCTACGTCGGGGTCCCCTTCGCCGTCATCGCGCTGATCGTGCTCCAGAAGACCCTGCATCTGCCCACGGTGAAGCGGGACGTGAAGGTCGACTGGGCCGGCGCGTTCTTCATCTCCGCCGCGGTGTCGCTGCTGCTGGTCTGGGTCACCTTCGCCGGTGACAAGTACGACTGGCTGTCGTGGCAGACGTACGCGATGGTCGCGGGCTCGATCGCGCTCGGGCTGATCTTCGTGCTCGTCGAGTCGAAGGCCACCGAGCCGATCATCCCGCTGCGACTCTTCCGCAACCGCACCATCACCCTGTCCTCCATCGCCTCGATGTTCGTCGGCGTCGCGATGTTCTCCGGCACGGTGTTCTTCGCCCAGTACTTCCAGCTGGCCCGGGACAAGTCCCCGACCATGTCGGGTGTCATGACGATCCCGATGATCGGCGGACTGTTCATCTCCTCCACCGTCTCCGGGCAGTTCATCACCAAGACCGGCAAGTGGAAGGTCTGGCTGGTCAGCGGTGGTGTGCTCATCACGGCGGGCCTCGGTCTGCTGGGCACCATCCGCTACGACACGGACTACTGGAAGACCGCTGTCTTCATGGCCCTGCTGGGCCTCGGCGTCGGCATGATGATGCAGAACCTGGTGCTCTCGACGCAGAACCAGGTCGAGCCGAAGGACCTCGGTTCCGCCAGCTCCACGGTCACCTTCTTCCGGTCCCTGGGCGGTGCGATGGGCGTCTCGGCGCTGGGCGCCGTCATGGCCAACCGGATCACCGACTACGCCAAGGACGGCATCACCGACCTCGGCCCCAAGTACGCCTCCCTCGCCTCCGGTTCGGACTCCTCCAGCATCCCGGACATGGACAAGCTGCCCGCGCCGCTGCGCACGGTCATGGAGAGCGCGTACGGCCACGGCATCGCGGACGTCTTCCTGATCGCGTCCGTCCTGGCGCTGCTCGCCTTCCTGATCACCCTGTTCATCAAGGAGGTCCCGCTGCGGACCAAGGGCGCGCTGGCGCAGGCGGCCTCGACGGAGGCGGAGACCGGGGCCACGGCCACGGCGTCCTCTACGGCTGCGGGTGTGGCTGCGGGTGCGGCTGCGGCTACGGCCGCGGTCACGGCTCCCGCCGAGGAGCACGTCCCCAGCTGGGCGGTCGCCGACTCGGCTGCCGAGCCCGGCCGGGAGGCCGGACCCCAGGGCACGCAGCGGCTCGCCGCCGTCGCCACGGCCGAACCCCTCCAGGCGCCCTCGGGCGGCATCCCGGTGCACGGCTTCGTCCGCGGCGCGGAGAGCGCGCCCGTCCCGCAGGCCGCCGTCACGCTGATCTCGCTCGCCGGACGCCAGCTCGGCCGTTCGGTCGCGCAGGCCGACGGCTCCTACGGGCTGGACGCGCCGGGCACGGGTTCGTACGTGCTGATCGCCTCCGCCGACGGTTTCCAGCCGCAGGCCTCCACGATCGTCGTGAACGGCGAGCCGGTCGCGTACGACATCCTGCTCAGCGGGACCAGCGGACTCAGCGGTGTCGTACGCGCCGCCGAGTCGGGTGAGGTCGTCAAGGACGCGATGGTGATCGTCACCGATGTGCGCGGCGATCTGCTGGCCACCGCGGCCACCGGTGAGCAGGGCGAGTTCTCCTTCGCCGAGCTGGTGCCGGGCGCCGTGACCGTCGCGGTGAACGCCGTCGGGTTCCGGCCGCGCGCCCTGCCCGTCGAGATCGGCGCGACGGGCGTGACCCGCGCGGAGGTCGTCCTCGACGCGGGCGCCCAGCTCCAGGGAGTCGTCCGGGCGCCGTACGGTCCGCTGGCCGACGCGCGCGTGACGCTCGTGGACGCGGCGGGCAACGTGGTCGGCACCGCCACCACCGGGGTGGACGGGGCGTACGCCTTCGCCGACCTCGACGGCGGCGAGTACACGGTCATCGCGACCGGCTACCCGCCGGTGGCCACCGCGCTGACCGTGGCGGGCGCCGGAGTCGACGGCCACGACATCGAACTCGCCCACCCCGGCGAGTAGTTCCGACTAGTTATGAATAGTTCCAACTAGTTCGGCTAGTTCCGACAGTTATCGGCTCCGGCCCGGTGCGGGCGTTCGCCCCGCACCGGGCCGGTTCCAGTTCGAGGAGTACATGAGATGGGACTGACCGCGAAGATCCGTACGCGGGACGGGTGGGCCGTGTCGCACGCGGTCGTCACGGTGACCGACACGGCGGGCGGCCAGGTGCTGCGCGCCGAGGCCGACGCGGAAGGAGCCGTACGGGACACGACCGTGCTCGCGCCGGGGGCGTACACCGTCATCGTCACGGCCGTCGGGTACGCGCCCGCGGCCGCCAGCGCGATCGTGACGGCGAGCGGCCGCGCCGAGGTGGGGACCGTGACCCTGGCCCGGCAGGGCGGCACGGAGCTGCCCCCGCCCGGGCCCTGGACCGTCGACCCGGCGCACTCCGCCGTCGGCGCGGTCGCCCAGCACCTGGGCATCTCCAGCGTGCGCGGGCGGTTCACGGAGTTCTCCGCGGCGATCGAGGTCGCCCCGGACGACATCGCCAAGTCCCGCGTCGAGGCGGTGATCCGGGCGGCCTCCATCGACACCGGCAACGCCATGCGCGACACCCACCTGCGCTCGGCGGACTTCCTGGACGTCGAGACGTACCCGGAGATCACCTACCGCTCCAGCGGTCTGACCCCGGCGGGCCCGGACCACTGGACCGTGCACGGCGAACTGTCCCTGCACGGTGTCGCCCGCCCCGTCGAACTGGACCTCGCCTACCTGGGCACCGGCTCCGACCCCTGGGGCGGCACCCGGGCGGCCTTCCGGGCCACGGCGGAGCTGCACCGTGAGGACTTCGCGATGAACTACAACCAGGTCGTCCAGGCGGGCATCGCGGCCATCGGCACGACCCTGAAGGTGGAGCTGGACGTCCAGGCGGTGCAGGGCGACGCGCTGCCCCAGGCGTAGGCACGGCAGGGTCAGCCGGAACGGGCACCGCTGCGCCTAGGCTGACTCCATGGCACCGAACATCGCGACGAACACCAAGGTCTCCCTGGACGAGTTGCTGGACTTCGTACGGCCCCGGCACCGCGCGATCCTGCTGACCCGGCGCGCCGACGGCAGCTCCCAGGCCTCGCCGCTGACCTGCGGGGTCGACGACTCGGGGCGGATCGTCGTCTCCACCTATCCCGAGCGGGCCAAGACCCGCAACGCCAAGCGGGACGACCGGGTCGGCGTCCTCGTGCTCAGCGACGACTGGAACGGGCCGTGGGTCCAGATCGACGGCACGGCCGAGGTGATCGACACGCCCGACTCCGTCGAGCCGCTCGTGGAGTACTACCGCAACATCGCCGGTGAACACCCGGACTGGGACGAGTACCGCCAGGCCATGCTGAAGCAGGGCAAGTCGATCATCCGGGTCACACCGGACCGCTGGGGCCCGATCGCCACCGGCGGCTTCCCGGCCCGCCTGGTCACCGACCAGTAGCACCTGGGCCGCCGGGCAGGAGCCTGGAACTCGTGCCAAGGACCCCACGGGGCTGCCGGGCAACGGCCCCGGGGCCGGGGAGGCGGAGCCGTGCGGTTGGCGGGCCGGAGCCCTGCGGCTGGCGGGCCGGAGCCCTGGAGCCGGCGGACCGGAGCCCTGTGGCTGCCGGATCGTTGGTGCCCTGGGGCCGACGGGCTGGGAAGTCCGGGGGTCAGCCGCGTTTCACCATGGCCTCGATGCCTGCGATCAGCAGGTCCAGCGCGAAGGTGAAGTCGCGGCTCATCATCTCCTCGACCGTGTCGCCGCCGCGGGCCGCCATGAGGGCCTTCGACTGCTCGATGATCTCGGCGGTCTGCGGGGCGCCCGCGGTCGCGGTCATCGCCTGCCGGAAATACTCGTCCGGGGTCAGACCGGTGTCGGCGACCCGCGCGAAGAAGTGGCCCTCGATCGTGCCGTAGCCGTACACGAACTGGAAGACGGCCGAGATCGCGCCGGTGATGCCGCGCGCGGGCAGGCCGGTGCGGCAGACGACCTGCTGGACCGTACGGGAGAAGACGATCGAGTTCGGGCCGATGTTGAGGTAGTTGCCGGCCAGCGGCGACAGCCACGGGTGGCGGACCAGCAGCCCCCGGTACTCCGTGGCCAGCGTGCGCAGCTGTTCACGCCAGTCCGCGTCCTCGTCCGTCGGGTCGGGCAGCGCCGTCAGCTCGCCGAACGCGGCGTCCAGGGCGAGTTCGAGCAGGTCGTCCTTGGTGTCGACGTACCAGTACACGGACATCGCCGTCACGTTCAGCTCGGCCGCCAGCCGCCGCATGGAGAACTTGGCCAGCCCCTCCGCGTCCAGCAGCCGCACGGTGGCCTGCGTGATCCGGTCCCGGTCCAGTCCGGAGGGCTGCCCCCCGCCACGGCCGCGCCGACGCGCCTTGCCTTCCAGCCACACACTGTGATGCGCGGCGCCCCTGGCGGTCTCGGCCATGGCAAGGCACCTTCCTTCCGGTAACTGGGGAAGATGCTAGGCCGCGGCCTGCCGTGGTGGCGCGGGGGACCGTCCTGACATGCGGCTCCGCCGCCCCGGCGAGCCGCTCGGGCCCGGCGCGACGGAGCCCGCTCCTCACGGGGCGGCCGCCACCGACGGCTCCTCGTCGCGCTCCGCCCGGGTCAACAGCACCGCTGCCACCACCCCGCCCAGCAGCACGGCGGCCGCCCCTATCAGGAGGCTGACCTCCAACCCGGACGAGAACGAGTCGATCACCCGGGCCTTCTCCGCCACCGAGTTCGCCGCCGCCAGCGCGACCGGCAGGGACACCGCCGCGAACCGCGCGTTCAGCACGGCGCCGAGCACGGCGACCCCCAGCCCGGTGCCGAACTCGGCCAGCGTCCCGTTGACCCCCGCGCCCACCCCCGCCTTCGCCGGCGGGATCGAACTCATGATCGCGTACGCCATCGCCGGGCTGGCGACCGATGTCCCCGCGCCGATGAGCAGCAGCCCGATCAGCATCCCCGAGTAGCCACCGGAGGCGAGCGTGGCGATGGCCGTCAGGCCCCCCGCCACCAGCGCCATCCCCACCAGCACCGACACCGGCCCACCGAGCCTGGCCATCGCCTTCGCCGACAGTCCGGTGAAGTTGAGGGCCACCACGGTCAGCGCCAGCGGCGCGGTCCGCAGGCCGGCCTCCAACGGGCCGTAGCCGAGGACGAACTGAAGCTGCTGGGTGAGCAGGAACAGCGCGCCCCCCATGCCGAAGGTGACCAGCACCGCGCCGGCGACCGCGCCCGTGAACCGTCGGTCGCGGAAGAACGCCAGGTCGAGCATGGGATACGGGATCCTCGACTCCCAGTAGGCGAACAGGGTGAGGACGACGACCGCCAGCCCCGCGCTCACCAGGACCCGCGACGACGTCCAGCCATGCGAGGGGCCGGAGATGATCGCGAAGACCAGCGAGGTCATGCCGACGGTGGACAGGAACGCGCCGAGCAGGTCGGGACGGTCACCCCGCGGGTTCTTCGTCTCGGGGACCAGGGCGACGACGGCCACCAGGCCCAGCGCCGCCACCGGCAGGTTGATCAGGAAGATCGCGCCCCACCAGAAGTGGTTGAGCACGAAGCCGCCGATGAGCGGACCGGTCGCGAAGCCCAGCGAGTTCACCGCGGCCCAGATGCCGATCGCCTTCGGCTGCTCCTCGGACACGAAGACCTGCATCACCACGGCGAGGGTGGTGGTGAACAGCAGCGCCCCGCCCACCCCCATGCCGGCCCGCGCCGCGATCAGCTGGGCGGTGGTGTCCGAGAGGCCGGCCGCCAGGGAACCGGCGCCGAACAGCGCCAGGCCCGCGACCAGCATCTTCTTGCGGCCGTAGCGGTCGGCGGCGCTGCCGGCGGTGAGCAGCAGACCGGACTGCACCAGCGAGTACGCGTTGATCATCCACTGGATGTCGGCGGTGGTCGCGTCCAGCTCCCGGGTGAGCGAGGGGATCGCGACGTTCAGGACGGTGTTGTCGAGCAGCACGGTGAGCTGCGCGAGGCAGATGACGCCGAGGATCAGCCAGCGTTGGGGGTGTCCTTGGGAGCTGCCCTGGAGGGCCTGGAGGGACGGGGACGTAGTCATGTTCTACACCGTAGAACTACCCCCATACGCTGTACAACAGAGTTGTTCGGGACATGATCGAGTCATGAGGCGGGGAGGGATACGAGGAGCGGACACGGGGAGCGGAATCGGAGAGCCGACACGGGGAGCGGACACGAGGAAGGGCGGCGACCGTGGTCACCGCCCTTGCTCACCTGCGAAACCCGCGAAGCGTCAGCCGCTCGCCTTCTGCGTCAGGTCGTAGAAGGTGGCCGAACCGACCGTCACCTTCTTGAAGTTGGCCTCGACCCAGGTGCTGATCTGCGAGGACGTGCCGCTGCTGCTGCCGCTCATGCCGCCGCCGGAGCCACTGCTGATGAAGTAGTGGATCTTGCCGTCGGTCACGTACTGCTTGAACTGCGCCAGCGTCGGGGACGGGTCGGTGCCGTTGAAGCCGCCGATCGCCATCACCGCGTCACCCGTGGCGAGCTGGTAGCTCGCGGCGTTCTGGGAGCCGATCGCGGCCGCCGCCCAGGTGTACTCGCCGGAGTCGGCCTCCAGCAGCTTCTTGGCCTCGTCGGTGACCGAGGCGCCGTTGAGCAGGCCGCCGGCGCCGCCACCGCCGCCCATGCCGCCGTCGCCGGTCTGGCCGCCGGGGCCGCCCTGCTGGTTCTGACCCTGGCCCTGCGTGCCGCCGTTGCCGTTCTGGGTGCCGCCGTTGCCGTTCTGCTGGTTCTGGCCGGGCATGCCCCCGCCGGGGAAGCCGCCGGTGCCGCCGCCCTGCTGGTTCTGGCCCTGACCCTGGTTCTGCGTGTTGCCGTTCTGGCCGCCGCCGAAGCCGCCTCGGCCACCGCCACCGCCGCCACCCGGGCCGCCGCCGCCCATCATGCTCGCGCCGGACGGACCGGCGGTCACGATGGAACCGGTGTGGCCCTCCTGGAGCGTGCTGATGGTGTACGCCGTCGGTCCGGCCAGCGCGGCCACCAGGCCCACGGAGGCCGCCGCGAGGGCGAGCTGACGGTTGATCCGGCCCGCGAAGGTCAGGCCGAGCGCGGCGGCCAGGCCGCCGATCAGCACCAGCCACTTCAGCCAGGGCAGGTAGTCGGAGGTGCGGTTGAGCAGGACGTACGACCAGGACGCCGCCGCGACGACCGACGCCGCGAGGGTGATCGAGGCCCACAGCTCGGACCGCTTCTCCCACAGCAGACCCGCGCCCATGCCGATCACGGCCGCCAGGTAGGGAGCGAGGGCCACCGTGTAGTACTGGTGGAAGATGCCCGCCATGTAGCTGAAGACGACCATGGTGATGAGCAGCGAGCCGCCCCACACCAGGAACAGACCGCGGGTCGTCGACGTCCGCTTCAGCTTCCGCGTGGCCACCAGACCACCGGCCAGCAGGATCAGCGCGGCCGGCAGCAGCCAGGAGATCTGGCCGCCGATCTCCGAGTTGAACATCCGGTCCCAGCCGGTCTCGCCCCACTGGCCGGTGCCTCCGCCGCCACCGCCGCCGCCGACGCTGCCGGTCTCCTCGCCGTTCAGACGGCCGAGACCGTTGTAGCCGAAGGTCAGCTCCAGGAAGGAGTTGTTCTGAGAGCCGCCGATGTACGGACGGGAGGAGGCCGGCCACAGCTCGACGATCGCCACCCACCAGCCGCCGGACACGATCAGCGCGCCGGTGGCGACGGCCAGCTGGCCGAACCGCTTCTTCAGGCCCACCGGGGCGCACACCGCGTACACGATCGCCAGCGGCGGCAGGATCAGGAAGGCCTGGAGGGTCTTGGCGAGGAACGCGAATCCGATCGCGACCCCGGCCCACACGAGCCACTTCGTCCGGCCGTCCTCCAGCGCGCGGGCCACCATGTAGCAGGCCACGGCCATCAGCAGGGCCAGCATCGCGTCCGGGTTGTTGAACCGGAACATCAGCGCGGCGACCGGCGTCAGCGCCAGCACGGCGCCCGCGATCAGACCGGCCACGGCACTGAACCGGCGGCGCACCGAGGCGTACACGACGGCGACCGAGCCGACGCCCATCAGCACCTCGGGAACGAGGATCGCCCACGAGTTCAGGCCGAAGAGCCTGACCGACAGCGCCATCGGCCACAGCGAGGCCGGGGGCTTGTCGACGGTGATGGCGTTGCCCGCGTCCAGCGAGCCGAAGAACAGGGCCTTCCAGCTCTGGCTGCCGGCCTGGACGGCCGCGGAGTAGAAGGAGTTGGCGTAGCCGGAGGCGCTCAGGTTGTACAGGTAGAGCAGCAGGGTGGCGGCCAGCAGGCCGAGGAAGGCCGGGCGCGCCCAGCGGGGGTCCTCGGGGCGGCCGCGCCACAGTCTGCGATGCCAGGGCTGCTTCGGCTCACCCGATTCGGGGGCCGGGACGGCCGTCTCCCGGGCGTCGGGCTCCGTGCCGGCCGGCGCCGCGGTCGGCGGCGGATCCCAGGTCGTCGTCTGGTCGAGGTCGGTGGTCATCGGGCGTCCCCCGGGTCGGTGTCATGGGGGCGGCGCACCGGCTGCATCTGCATGGTCGCGTCCCTCCAGGTGCCGTCCGCGGCTTCGCCGGCGCGGAACTGGGTGGTCGTGTCGTGGTCGTGCGGGTGCACGACGTGCCGCTGCGGCAGCGGCTGCGTCTGGTGGTGCGCCTGGGACTGTGTCTGGGGGTGGGTCTGAGGGTGCGCCTGCGGGTGGATCTGGGGGTGCGGCACGGACGGGCCGCCGGCCTGCGGAGCGCCGGTCGGGTACGTCGGTGCGGAGGCGTGGGGGAAGGAGGCGCCGGGGGCGGAGGCACGGGGGTCGGCCGTCACGCCGTTCGTCGGCTCGTCGCCCTCGCGCCGGTCGGAGAACACCCAGACGCGGAAGAGCAGGAAGCGCAGCACGGTCGCCGCGAGGTTGGCGGCGATGAGCACCGCCAGCTCGGTGGAGTGCGCGGGACTGGACGTCGCCGTGTTCAGGGCGAAGAGCGAGCCGCTGGTCAGCGCGAGGCCGATGCCGAAGACGACCAGGCCCTGGGCCTGGTGCTTGACGGCCCCGCCGCGGCCGCGGACCCCGAAGGTGAGCCGGCGGTTGGCGGCCGTGTTGGCGACGGCCGACACCAGCAGCGCCAGCGCGTTGGCGAGCTGCGATCCGCCGAACTGCCGGAACACGGTGTAGAGCAGCAGGTAGAAGAGGGTGGAGAGGCCACCCACGACACAGAAGCCGACAAGCTGGCGGGCCAGGCCCTTGGGTACGTCCATGATGTCGCGGTCGCGGGGGTCGTCGCCGAACGGCCTGGTCAGCCGGTCCAGGGAGAGCGAACCGGTGGCCAGCGCCCGGCCCACGCGCCATACCCCCTTCAGGTCGTCCGTCGCCGTCTTCACGATGTGCACCGTGGAGTTCGGGTCGTCGACCCAGTCGACCGGCACCTCGTGGATACGGAGGCCGGCACGTTCGGCAAGCACCAGCATCTCAGTGTCGAAGAACCAGCCGGTGTCTTCCACCAGGGGGAGCAGAATCTGTGCGACATCACGCCGGATCGCCTTGAAGCCGCACTGCGCGTCCGAGAAGCGGGCCTGGAGCGAGCCGCGCAGGATGAGGTTGTAGGCGCGGCTGATGAACTCCCGCTTCGGCCCGCGCACCACGCGGGAGCTACGGGCCAGCCGGGAGCCGATGGCCAGGTCCGAGTGGCCGGAGATCAGCGGTGCCACCAGCGGCAGCAGCGCGTTGAGGTCGGTGGACAGGTCCACGTCCATGTACGCGAGGATCGGGGCGTCCGAGGCCGACCAGACGGTCCGCAGCGCACGGCCGCGGCCCTTCTGCTCGAGCCGGAAGTTCCTGACCTCCGGGATGCGCGCCTCCAGCCGCTGCGCCACCAGGGGGGTGGTGTCCGTCGACGCGTTGTCCGCGATCGTGATGCGGAAGGAGTACGGGAACGTACGCGTCAGATGGTCGTGCAGTCTCCGGACGCACGGCTGGAGGTCCTTCTCCTCGTTGTAGACGGGGATCACTACGTCCAGGACAGGCGTACCGGCTGTGGCGGCCGGGAGGTGCTCCCGCGCCGGCAGGGTGCCGGGAGAAGAGTCGGTTCGCATGGCATCGACTTTCGTCAGGCGCCCTGTTGCACCCATGTGGTGGCACTGTGGTCGACCTGTGAGTCGAGTTGCCAGTTCGTTTCGGGGGAGGGCTGGGGAACGGCGGGGGCAAGAGCAGGCAAATGCACCGTAAAGACGGTCTGACCGGGCACGCTGTCCACTGTCACGGCGCCGCCGTGCGCGGTCGCCACGGCCTGCACGATGGCGAGCCCGAGACCGGTCGAACCGGTGGTGCGGGAGCGCGCCGAATCGCCGCGGGCGAAGCGTTCGAACACATGCGGGAGCAGATCGGCCGGGATGCCCTGACCGTTGTCCTGGACGTCCACGCACAGCCACGGCCCGCGCTGCTGCACGCGTGCGGTGACGGTCGTGCCGGGCGCGGTGTGCGTCCGGGCGTTGGCGAGCAGGTTGACGAGGACCTGCTGAAGCCGGGCCGCGTCGGCGGAGACGAGCGCGGGCTCGTCGGGAAGTTCGAGGCGCCAGACGTGGTCGCGTCCGGCGGCGCGGGCGTCGCTGATGGTGTCGATGACCAGGGGGACCAGGTCGGTCTGCTCGAACTGCAAGGGGCGGCCCGCGTCGAGCCGGGCGAGCAGGAGCAGGTCCTCGACGAGGAAGGTCATCCGGCCGGCCTCGGACTCGATACGCCCGAGGGCGTGCCGCGTGTCGGGCCCGACCTCTTCCCGGCCGCGCCGGGTCAGCTCGGCGTATCCCCTGATGGAGGCCAGCGGCGTACGGAGCTCGTGGCTGGCGTCCGCGACGAACTGGCGGACCCTCATCTCGCTCTCCTGGCGGGCGTGCAGGGCGCCGTGGACGTGGTTCAGCATCCGGTTGAGCGCTGCCCCGACCTGCCCGACCTCGGTGTGCGGATCGGTCTCGGACTCCGCGACACGCTCGCTGAGGTTGACCTCGCCGGTGTGCAGGGGGAGTTCGGAGACCCGGGTGGCCGTGGCGGCGACCCGGCGGAGGGGGCGGGTGGCGACATTGACCATGACGGTGCCCGCGAGGGTGGCGGCGATGAGGCCGGCGACGGTGAGGCTGATCTCGACGAGGATCAGTGTGTCGATGGTGTTGTCGACCTCCGCCGTGGGGATCGCCACGTAGAAGCCGGAGGCGTCGTTGCTGGCGTACTTGACGCGGTAGTCGCCCAGACCGGGGATCTCCACGGTGTGCATCTTTCCGTCCTGGGAGACGGAGTTGAGTACCTTGATCTGGGCTTCCGTGAGCGCCTTGTTGCCCATCGAGAAGTCCTGCGACTTCACGCCGCGCTCGGCCTCGGTGATGGTTCCGTTCACGACCTTGGCCGCGATGGTGCTGTCCGACTGGGGGCCCTTGACCAACTGCGCGAGGTCGGCCACCTGTGCGTTGCCCTGCTGGCTGGGCGTGCCGGTGCCGTTCTTCTGCTGGTCGAGCGGTCCTCCGAAGTCGCGCGGCGCCGCACGCGCCGCGACCTCACCGAGCCGGCCGTTGAGCTGGCCGTACAGGTGGTCCCGCAGCACCAGGGTCGTGACGGTGCCGATCACCGCACAGACCACGGCGATCAGGGTGACGGACACGACGACGAGCCGCGTCCGCAGGGTGCGCGGCTGTCCCGCTCGTCTCTTCTGCGCACGCGGCCGTCGTCGTCCGCTCATGACACTGCGGGCTTGATCAGGTAACCGGCCCCACGCCGGGTGTGGATCATCGGCTCGCGTCCCGCGTCGATCTTCCGGCGCAGGTAGGAGATGTACAGCTCGACGACGTTGGCCTGGCCGCCGAAGTCGTACGACCAGACGCGGTCGAGTATCTGGGCCTTGCTGAGCACGCGCCGCGGGTTGCGCATGAGGAAGCGCAGCAGCTCGAACTCGGTGGCGGTCAGATGGATGTTGTCCCCGGCCCGCGACACCTCGTGGCTGTCCTCGTCGAGGGTGAGGTCCCCGACGACGAGCACCGAGTCGGAGCGCCGGTCGGCGGCACCGGAGCGCCGGATGAGCCCACGCAGCCGCGCCACGACCTCTTCGAGGCTGAACGGCTTGGTGACGTAGTCGTCGCCGCCCGCGGTGAGACCGGCGATACGGTCCTCGACCGCGTCCTTGGCCGTCAGGAACAGCACCGGCACCTCGGGCAGTTCACGACGCAACCGCCCCAGGACGGTCAGCCCGTCCATGTCGGGGAGCATCATGTCCAGAACGACGGCGTCGGGGCGGAACTCCCGCGCGGTCTGGATGGCGCCCGTGCCGTCTCCCGCACTCCGGATCTGCCATCCCTCATAGCGCAGGGCCATGGACAGCAGTTCGGTGATCGACAGCTCGTCGTCCACCACCAGCACTCGGACGGGGCTCCCGTCCGGCCTCAGCAGTTCGGTGCGCCCCTGGGGCGAGGTCGTGGTCATGGTGAACACCTTGGCCGGGTCCCCTGAGAGCACTCTTTCACTAATCTGTGATTTCCCTGAGAAACGCACAGGCGCCTCTCAGGCAACACCTGGGAAGCCCTTGCTTTGTATCGACTTCGAAGAGCCTTATGTCCGGTACGACATGCTGTGCGGCCCTCAGGACGCGGGCTCCGTGAGAAGCGCATGGGGCGTCCGCTCGAAGCCGTGGCTGTGTTCCACCTTGGCGATGTGCAGGCAGTACCGCTCGTACCAGTGCGCCCGTCCGTACTCCTTGGCCGCCCGGTGCTCGGCCTGCTCCCGCCACTGCTCGATCCCGTCGAGATCGCGGAAGTACGCGACGGTGATCGCGAGTCCGCCGGGAGTGCGGGCCGAGTCCTCCCCCAGGAACCCCGGGATCTCCTTCACCAGTTCGCCCAGCCGCTCGGCGGTCTCGCCGTACCCGGCGTCCCCCTCGGTGCGCAGGGAGGTGAAGACCACGGCGTAGTAAGGAGGTTGGAGTGGGGCAACAGGTGCTACACGCTGTTCGCTCATGTCACCCACGATCGGCCGGGCGCCCCGCCCGGGTCCAGCCTCCTTGCCGAAAGGGATCCCACCGGGATCCAACTCTTTACCCGGCCGGCCCCTTCACCCGCCCGCGCGGCCCCTCAGAACAGCCCGTCCTGACGATGGTCCGCCTCGACCGCGAAGTGCCGTACGGGAAAGGCGGGTTCACCGCCCGCCACCGGCACCAGCCGCCACCCCCTCATCAACCTCGTGTCGAGCACGACCACCCCGTCCGACGTGGCGAGATGCAGATCGGGCCCGGCGGCCGCCACGAGCTCCCCGCTCACCGCTCCCCCGGGGACGAGCTCGCCGATCTCCCCGAGGGCCGCCGGCGCCCCGGCCAGCCCGAACGCCCCTACGTGATCGACCGGCCGGAAGGGCGCGCGCTCCAACGACTCGGGCCAGCCGCCCAGTTCCACGGCGCGCGCGTACACCTCGCGTATCTCTTCGGCCCGTTCCTCCCGCGCTACCGGCAGCGCGGCCCGCACGGCCCGCTTCTCGGCGTACGGAATCCGGTCCGGCACCCGCAGCGCGGCCCGCAGCAGTTCCTCGGTGCGCCGGGCGGCCATCAGCGGCCCGCTGCCGAGCCAGCCGAAGCAGACGGCACCCTGCTCCAGCAGCCGTACCGAGCCCCGCTCGACCGCCGTGATCCCGACCTTGACCAGACCGGGGCCGAACCAGGCGAGGTACACGCGGTACGGGCGCGGGTCGTCGGCGACCCGGTCCGCGGCGACGGAGTGCGCCCGGTCCAGCCGCGCACACTCCTCGCACCGCCCGCCCGTGCTCCTCGCCGGCACGACCACCCGCCGGGGGCAGGCGTGCCCGCGAGCCCCCGCACACTCCCGCACGCCCCCTTCCACCACCGCGAAGGAGACCCGCTTCCCCCAGGACAACGGGCTACGACGCCCCCCGTCCCACCTCAGCTCCGGCCCCTCCGCCGACCACCGCAGCCCCGCGCACTTCCATGCCTGTGCCATCACCCACCACGGTAGGCCCAGGCACTGACACCACGGACAGACCCTTGGGCGCGCGCCCCGCGAGCCGGCATCCGGCACACCCCGGATGCCCGTCCCCAGCCCACGGATCCCGGACCCGCATCCCCCACTCCGCCCTCGGCCGCACCCCCGGCGGCTTGCCCCACCCGGCGAGATGCAGCCCCCAGGTGACCAGCGCGCCCAGCCCCACGATCACGAGCCCGCCGACGAGGAGGACCCCGGAGACGGCACACACCCCCACCCCCACCACGGCGGTCCCGACGGTCGCGATGCCGACGCCGGTCCAGCCGGCGACCGTATGCCCCTCGTCGTACAGATGACCCGCCACGCTTCCCTCACCTTCTAAGAAGTTGCAGTACTGAACCTCTTAGAGGGTAAGAGAAATCGAAAGCGGATAACAAGGACCCAGCAGAAACCGACGCCCGCCAGACCTGTAGTCCCGCAGACCTCCCGTCCCGCAAACGTCCAGTCCCGCAGCACGCAGACCCGCAGCCCGCAGACCCGCAGACCCGCAGACCCGCAGACCCGCAGACCGCTGCGCCAGGAAACAAGAGAGCCCCGAGATGCCAGCCGAGCCGACACCGCCGCACAACGGCCGCCCCGCCGCCACCCCCGCGCAAGCGCTCGCGGCGATGGACGACCTCATCGCGGCCAGCATGGTCGGCCAGCAGGAGATGGCCCAGCGCCTGAGCCTGAACGTCACCGACCTGACCTGCTTCGCCTACGTCATCCAGGCCGGCGAGAACCTCCTCACCGCCGGCGACCTCGCGACCCGCGTCCACGTCACGACGGGCGCCGTGACCGGCATCCTCAACCGCCTGGAACGCGCCGGCTATGTCACCCGCCGCCCCGACCCCGAGGACCGTCGCCGGGTCCGCGTCGCCGCGATCCCCTCCGCGGTCGCCCGCGTCCACGCCCTCTACGAGCCGTACTACGCCCGCCTCGGCGCCCTCTTCGCGGACTACTCCCCCCAGGAGACCGCCGTCCTGACGGACTGGTTCACCCGCGCCACCGCCCTGGCCAACGCCTACCGGGAGGAACTCCGCCTCCACGACAGCTGATGGCGATCAGGAGGCGCGCATACGTGCGCGGCGCGGGCGGCGCGTGGCCGCTATGGGTCGAGCGCCGGAGAGTCGGCGTCTACTGCACGAGGTTCTTCTTCGGGCGGACCACGCAGAACTCGTTCCCCTCCGGATCGGCCAGCACGGTCCACGACTCGTCGCCGCTCTGCCCCACGTCCGCCCTACGAGCGCCGAGCGCGAGGATGCGCTCGATCTCGGCCTCCCGGTCCTCCGCCGCGGAGGTCAGATCCAGGTGCAGCCGGTTCTTGACGACCTTGCGATCCGACACCGGCATGAAGCAGATCCCCACCGGGGCCGTCTCATCCGCCCCGATCACCACCTCCCGCTTTCGCTCGGACAGAATCCGCCACCCCAGCACCCCAGCCCAGAACCGGGCCAGGCCGGGCAGATCATGAGCGTCGATCACGATGTGATGCAACGAAAGAGGCATGCCGGACAGTGTCCCTCTTCTCGAACCCCACGAACAGATACGAACGGAACGAGCAGATTCGAGCAGAAACGAGAGCGCAGCGGGCAAGACGCCGATCGGCCGGACTCGGTCGCTACTGACAATGACGGCGCGTGCCCTGTTTCGGTGGCAGGGTCAAGGTGATTTGCCGGACGAGTTGCTGGAAGCACGCGAGGGACGCGAGAGCGGGCAGGGAAGCCCCGGCGATACCGGTGAAGGTCTTGTCCGCCTGTGCGACGCACAGCATTATCGCGACGGAGGAGAAGAGCAGAACGATGAACCAGGAGTGCACAGCCCGGCGCTGATGCAGAGCAGTCCGGAGGATGGAGAGAGAGGCCACCATCCAGGGGCCGTACACGAGAAGAGGCCACGACGAGACCATTCCACCTCCCGTTCCGGAGGTGATGTTCTGCAGAGGCGTGTAGGCCACCATGCCGCCGAAGACGCTGACCATCGCCACGATGACGGCAACGAGTGCGACGATGACGAAGCTGCCGGTCTGCAACCACTTTCGTCGGAATTTCCCACCTCGCATCTTCCGATGCCCCGCGGAAGAGCGTGGGGTGGGCGGCAGTTGGGCGCTGATCTGCGCCAGGCTCTCCATCGGGTCGGTGAAGTCGACGCCGGATGAGGGCTCACTGCGAGGGGGCGGCACCCTGGCCGTCTGCTCGGCCGGAACCGCAGCCTCCTGCATGAGATAGGCAAGTTCCTCGACCGGGTCCCAGCCCGCGTCGGGCGGGGTCAGGGGAACCCCTGCGTGCACGCTGTCGGCAGGTCCGCCGTTCCAGCCGGTGCCCGGCCCGTAGGAGTATGCGTCGGAATACCATTCACGCCGCACAAAAGAAGGATCTACATAGTCATGATTCATAGGAATGCGCCCGTCGGGCGTGATCCACGTGACGGCCGAAGTTCTCCTGGCCGTTCCATCGCGAATCGAGATCCTCCTGGATCGCCTCCAACAGCGCAAGGAACTCGCGAAGCAGTGGCTCGGTGGTCTGATGTTCGACCCACGCGCCGCCCCCGATCGCGGCTCCCTCTACCGCAAGCCCCGAGCTTGCCGCACCGGGCGGGAAGATGTATTTCCCTACTGCCAGATCATGGACCGCAGGCAGATTATCCGTCCTCGCGTTGCGTCGAGGCAGGCCCTGAGACCTTGCTTTCGTCATATCCCCCTAACGCCGTTCCCTCTCCTCCAGATGCGCAGCAAATGAGTGACCCTGCCGTGGTGAAATACGAGGAGAGCGTTTATTAATTAATTTCTGCGTATCCCACTCCGCACTTTATGGGCCGAGCAGGTTTTCGTCTCGAGTCCTCTCGAGTAATACATAGGATTCGCCACCGGTGGACAGGGACGGCGACGGCCCGGCCCGGGCCCGCGCGTCTACACCCCGAGCACGCGTCGCACGGCGGCCAACCGCTCTCGGGCCGCGTCGAGCCACTCGGCCCGGAGGTCGATCGGACCCCGGACGGAGATCTGGGTGCCGGGCGCGTCGTGCGCCTCGACCACGTACGGGTCCTCGACGACGAAGGTGAGGTAGGCCGTGCGTCCTTCGCTCGGCCAGTCGCCGGCGAATCCGGCTCCGCTCCCACCGACTTCCGCACCGACTTCCGCATCGGCTTCCGCATCGGCTAGTAGCCGTGCTGCGGAGCAGGAGACAGCAGTCGGACGGTGACGCTCTGCCCGCCGTCGTCCAGGACGATCAGGGCGAGCGGTTCGACGTTCTCGATCACGACTCTCCCGACAGCTGCCATCAACCGCTGCTGTACTTCACTGCTGTACGCCCCGAAACGCCGAAGGCCCCGGATCTCTCCGGGGCCTTCGGTCTGTGTGCACTCGGCAGGATTCGAACCTGCGACCGGTTGTCGCCGATGGACGTGCGCCGGTTCCTGGCGGAGGTCACGTGCGCCTCACTTCTGCTCGCGCAGGGCGTGGACGCTCGCACGATCATGGGAAACCCTCGGGCACAGCACGATCACGATGACGCTCGACACTTGTGCGCACGTGATGGGGACGACCTTGCGCGCGGCATCGGATCGGATGGACGACGTGCTTGGCCCCGACGATCTCGACAATGACGAAGTGGATGAGGCCATCGGTTGAAAGCCCGGAGTAACTCCTGGCGTGCCGCACCGTTGTGGGGTTGATCAAGTCGGGTGGACGGAATCCGATGACCCGCGACAACATGGAGGCACAGATGACCACTCCTAGCGCCGCTTGGCGGACCACTGTACGTACGACGACGGTCGCCGCATTCGCAGCGGGAATCTTCATCGTGGGTGTTGCCAGCGCCCACGCTGCCGCCGCTCCGTCCCCGGCTCCCAGCTCCGATTTTCTCGGCAGCTTGACTCAGCAGCTCGGCAACATCCTGTCGGGGATCACCAGCGGAAACGCCACCAAGACGATCCTGCCTACCGGCATCCTCGGCGGCTGAGATGGTCCATCCGGGGCCTGCTCTCAATGGGGGAAGGCCCCGGACCCTCGGAATGAGACGTGATCACCCAGCGACTTCCAAGGCGCGTTGATGTCACCCGTTGATGTCAGAGGCCCCTCAGGATCTACCGGAGGGGCCTTTGGCCTGTGTGCCCTCGGCAGGATTCGAACCTGCAACCTTCTGATCCGTAGGATCGGGCGCCGCTGCGTGAGCCGCGCCCGCCGCCCCCTGCCCCCTGCCCCCTGCCCCCTGCCCCCTGCCCCCTGCCCCCTGCCCCCTGCCCCCTGCCCCCATGCTCAGGTTAGCCAGCATGCGCGTCTGTGTGCCGACGTTGCCGTCAGAACCGCCGTCAGATCTACGGCAACTCCCTGAGGTGGCCTGACACTCGCTCCGAAGCCACCGCGGATGCGGGCTCCAGAGCTTGCGTGACGGTGTGGCACGCCTGGTCGAGCTTCCCTTGGTCCAGCTGCGTACGAGCCAGCAGAACGCGTGAAACGCCCGGCCGCGCTGGTTGGTGTGGGCTTCCCTGCGCAAGGCGTCCGCGATCAACGGTTCGGCTGTCGCTGCCTCGCCCCGTCGGCCGTGAGCAATGCCGGTGTCCACGATGAGCTTCGGCTCGTCGAAGTAGGCCACCCACGACGGGTCCGGGTCGCTCGCCTGGATCTGCTCGAACTGGCGGTGCGTAGGTCGTGGAAGCGGACCTTGCGGACGCCGGCCCGGATGGACAGCGCCTCGAAGGCTCGGCGTTCGACCGCGTCGGTGATGCCCTGAGGGGTGACGGCAGCGATCCGGACGATGACGACGGCTCGGCCGCTGCCTTCGAGGCTGTCTAGCCGCTGCTAACCAATGGATCAGGCAGGAAGCGCGCGGTCAGCTGGTGTCCGAAATGCGATCACTCGTTCGCGGGACTTCGGCATATAGGGACGATTTGGCGACAAGCCTCCCGTCGGCCGCCGAGAACGGCCAGACAATCGCACCCCTCACACTAAGGAATTCGACCATGAGCTTCATCCAGACCGGCAAGGTCGATCTGAGGTCCGACGACCCCATCGAGACGAGCGGCGGTAACACCTCGACCTTCACCCGCGTCACGTTCCCCAGCCCGTTCCCGCCAGGTTCCAACGTCGTCGTCTTCCCGCTGACCCAGACCTTCAACGGTCCGGAGACGCCGGGCATCCGCGTCCACGACGTCACCAACACGGGCTTCCTCATCCGCCTGAACGAGGTGTACGCCGGCGCCGCCAAGAGCGACGGCAAGCACACCACCGAAACCATCGGCTGGCTGGCCGCGACCGTCTGACGCACACGCTCCGGCCGGGCGCGAGCATCCCCGCTTCTGCAAGCAGACCCGGCCAGAGCACTACACGCCGACTGAGACGGTTGCCGTCAATCACTGCCGTCAACGCAAAAGCCAGAGGCCCTAAGGAGTGATCCTTAGGGCCTCTGGGCACCTGTGCACTCGGCAGGATTCGAACCTGCAACCTTCTGATCCGTAGTCAGATGCTCTATCCGTTAAGCTACGAGTGCTTGTTATTCGGTTTTTCTGTCTTCGCTCCCGGCCCTTGCGGCCCGCTCGCGGCGACAGGAAGAACATTACATGACTGCCGCCGACATGTGAAATCCGTTAGCCATACCGCTTGTGAGCTGCGAAAACGCCCTTCTGGGGGGCTTCTGGGGCTCCTGGGAAACAACGAAGCCCCGGTCGGGTGGACCGGGGCTTCGGTGATCGCGCGGAGGCGGAGGGATTTGAACCCTCGATGGGATTGAAGTCCCAAACCGCATTAGCAGTGCGGCGCCATAGACCGGACTAGGCGACGCCTCCAGCACAACCGCTCGCGTATGTGCGAGTGGTGCGTGCAGATGATGACACAGTCGAGCGGCGTGTCACCAATCGGCGTCCACGGTACTAGGCAGGTGGGCCGCAGGGCAAAGCGCTTGCCGGGCGCAACGTCGTCGAGGGCGTGGCGTTAGTCCTGTCATGTTTCAGGTCACCCCGCTCCGACGGCTCGCCGTCGCCGCCGCCGCCTGTGCCGTCGTGATCGCCTCGTCCGCCACCGGGCCGGTGACCGCGTACGCCGCCGGGACGGCCGAGGCCGTCACCGCCGTCACCCCGCACACCCCGCTCACCCCCCTCTCGCCTCCGCCCGTCCGGGAGGAGGACCAGGTCTCCGGCGATCACCTCACGGTCACCGTCCGGCACACGGGCGGCCGGGCGGACGGGACGTTCGATCTGTACTGCCACCCCGACGGCGGCAGTCACCCGGACGTGGCAAGCGCCTGTAGCGCCGTGGACCGCGACACCCGGTGGGGCAGGGACGCCTTCGCGCCCGTGCCGGACGGCGGCGTCTGCACCATGCGGTACGGCGGACCGGCCACCGCCCACGTCACGGGCCGCTGGGCCGGGCGCCCAGTCGACGCGACGTACGACCGCAGCAACGGTTGCCAGATCGAGCGGTGGGACCGGCTCGTCCCGCTGCTGCCCGACCTGCGCCCGGCCGCCCGCTGACGCCTCCGGGGGCCGGGGGCCGGTGGGTGCCCGATGCCGAGGTCGAGGTCAAGGTCGAGGCGCGTTGGGGACCGACGATGTCCCTCGCGTGTTCGTGGTCGTGCGCGTACAGGTGACACGCGGCGGAAGCACCGGTTCCGTAAAGGTCGCGCGAAGGTCCCGCGAAGTCCGGGCAGGTGGCGGGGCGGGCGAGGGAGCGGTCCGTCGTGCCCTGGGACGGGCCACGACGGGTGAGGACACACGTTCTGGGTCACTTCGTCGTGCGAGCTCCCTCTCATCCGGCGCCGCCGACGGGACCCCAGCCCTTAGACTCCCTCGCGTGACACGGTGCGGGCCGGTTGGCAAGATGGCCCGAACGGTCGGCAAGGTGCGGTAACAGGGAGGAAGCGACTCGTGAGCAGCAGGCCATCCCGAGGCGCTGCTCGCCTCGCAGCCATACTCGACGCGCTCCCCGATGCGTTGGTGCTGGTCAACGCCAACGGGACAGTCGTCAACGCGAACACCATCGCGCTCGAGGCGTTCGAGACGCCGGGTACGGCTCTGGTGGGGCGCGGGCTGCTCGATCTGCTGCCGCAGTTCGACTCCAAGCTCATCCCGGGGTCCATGCGGCGGCCCGATCACATGGACCCGCGCGGGCGGACCAAGCCGACCCGGATGGTCGCGCGCCGCACCGACGGCAGCGAGTTCCCGGTCGAGGTCACCAGCGCCAACCTCGAGAACGGCCAGCAGGCCTACGACGGCTACGGCTACTCCTCCGCCTCCGACGAACTGTTGATGCTCGTCGTACGCGACCTGTCCGGGACCGTCGACACCGAGGCCGAGCTGGCGCGTTCGCAGCGGCAGACCGAGATGATCCTGCGGGCCGCGTCCGAGGGCGTCGTGGGCACCGACACCGACGGGCGGATCGTCCTCGTCAACCCGGCCGCCGCCCAGATACTGGGATACCGGGCCAGTGATCTCGGCGCCAAGGAGCTGCACACCCTCGTACTGCACTCCCGCGCCGACGGCTCGCCGTTCCCGTACGACGAGTCGCCGCTCGCCGACACCCTGCGCTCCGGGCGCAAGCACCGGGTGCGCGGGCAGGTGCTGTGGTCCAAGAGCGGGGACCGGGTCGCGGTCGATCTGACGACCGCGCCCGTGCGCGACGGCGATCAGCTCGTCGGCGCCGTCATGACCTTCACCGACCGGCGGCCCTACGACGCCCTCGCCGACGAGAAGGACGGCGTCGAGAAGCGGCACGCGGAGGAGTTGGAGAAGCTCTCCGAGGAGCACGCCTCCGACCTCACCGCGCTGCGCCAGCAGCATGTGAACGAGCTCGAGGAGCTGCGCGAGCGGCACGAGGAGGAGCTCGCGGCCGGCGAGGAGCGCTACGCCTCGCTCGGCGAGCGCGAGAAGGACCGGTACGAGGCGCTCGCCGGACGGCACGAGCAGCTGCTCACCCTGCTCGGGGCGTCCCTGCGCGGGCCCCTGGACGAACTGCGCCGCGAGCTGGCGGCACTCGCCGCGGACGACGCCGGGCAGCTCTGGCCCGAGGCCAACCAGGTGCTCCATCACTTGTCGGCCGGTTACTCGCGGATCACCACACTCATCGACAACGTGCTCGGCTACCAGCGTCTCGACACCGGGTCGGAGGTCATCGCCCGGACGAAGGTGATGCTCGACGCCGTCGTCGCCGCCGGTGTCGACGGCGCGGTGGATCTCATCGGGCCGGGACGGGTGCAGTTCGCCGTGCACGCGCCGCCCATCGAGGCCGAGGTCGACGCGCGGCTCCTCGCGACCGCGCTCGCGCACCTGGTGGCCGACGTCGCGGGCGTCGACGCCACCGGCAACGCGCCCGTCTCGGCGGGCGGTTACATGGACAACACGGTCGTGGTGGCGGCCGCCCAGCGCGGCGAGGTCGTACGCATCGAGGTGCGCGGGCCGTACGCCGGCGGCGACCCCGTGCACGAACCGATCGTGCGGGGGATCGTGCGGGCGCACGGTGGCGTCCTCCAGACGCACGAGGTGCCGGGCATGAGCGGCAGCGCGTACGTGCTGGAGGTGCCGTTGGGCGGTGGTGCGGGGGCCATGGCGGCTCCGGCGGCCATGGCTCTGCCCGCTCTCGCGGCCGGTGACGGCGCCGCCTCGGCGGCCCCCGCGGCCGCCATGGCCTCGGAGGAGGACGTTCCGGGCGAGTACGGCGCCGGTGGGCGTCGGCGGGCTCGGCGGTCCTCCGTGGACGCCTTCCTGGAGGGCGACGTCCCGGGCCCGGAGAGCGGCGCCGACGCGGATGCCGCGGTTCCGACCGGACGGCGGCGCAGGCGGGCCGGAGCTCCGGCCGCGGAGGAGACGCCGGGTGAGGTGTCGCCCGCGATGGACGAGACCGAGGGCCCCGAGGGCTCCGGCGGCACCGGACGACGGCGTGGCCGATCGGCCGAGGTCGCCGTCCTGGGCGCCGACGCGGGGATGGCCGTAGGAGTCGACGGCGGGGTGAGCGAGGGCGCCGTCGTCACCGCCGCGGAGCACGCGGCCGGGACCGCGGCCTCGGGTACGGGACTCGGCGGCACCGTTCCGCCGCAGGGCGTACCCGCGCCGGGCGGACAGCGGGCAGCACACGCGCCGGACGGCCGGCAGCCGCAGAACGCGTTGCCGCCCGCGCTGCCGGCCATCGCGGGCGCACCGGCCGGGGCCCCGTTGACGGGTCCGGGAGGCACGGCGCAGGCGGAGACGGAGGACGGTCAGCCGACGGGCAGGCGCCGGCGCGCCCTGGCCGCCGCGAACGAGCGCGCCGCAGCGCAGGAGGCGGGGCCCCGCGCGGTGTTCGCCCTGCCGCCCGCGGAGGCCGACCGCGTGCCGGACGGTTCCGTCGACATGAGTGCGGTCGCCCAGAACTCCCAAGCCGCCCAAGACGCCCAGAACTCCCAAGCCGCCCAGGTAGCCCGAGCAGTGGGGCCGATTCCGGCTCCCGGTTCGGTTCCGGGCCCGGTTCCGGTTCCGGTTCCGGGTTCCGTGCCCGGTTCGGTTCCGGCTCAGGCTCCGGCTCCGGGAGTCGTGCAGGCGCTGGGAGCGGTCCAGGTGCCCGCACAAGCACCGGTCCCCGCGCAGGCTCAGACGCCCGCGCAGGCTCAGGCGCCCCTTCACGCCCAGGCCGCCGAGGATTCCGCGATCGACCACGGGCGGCACGACGCCGTTCCGCACGACCAGGCCGACGACCACACCCCGCCCCAGCCGCACCCGACGAACGCGCCCACGGGTCGCCGTCGTCGGGCCGTCGCTCAGGCTGCGGAGGTCGCCGCCCCGGCACAGGTCCAGCCGCAGCCGCAGCCGCAGCCGCAGCAAGTAGGACAGCCCCTCGCCGCCGCGCAGCCGGGCACGGCCGCCGTGCCCCCCGTCCCTGGGCAGCAACTGCCCGGGCAGCCGACCGCAGGTCAGCCGCTCCCCGCGCCGGCGGCCCCCGGCCAAGCGGCCCCCGCCCCCGTGCCGAACGTGGCCGGACAGGGGCAGCCGCTCCCGGCCGAAGCGACCCCCGCCCCCGCGGCGACGCAGCCCGCACCGGCGGCGACGCCCAGCGGTGGCACCCCGCTGCCGCCCGAGGCCGCCGTCGGGCAGCCGCGGGCGGCGCAGCCGTTGCCCGCCGAGGCCGCGGCAGGCCGACCCATGGATCCCAACTCGACGCAGGGTCGGGCGATCAGCGTGCGGACCCTGGGGCAGGGCGTGCCCTTCACCCGGCAGGCCGCGCAGGTGCAGCAGGCCCAGCAGTTGCAGCACGCGCAGCAGGCTCAGCAGTTGCAGCAGGCTCAGCACGCACAGCAGGCTCAGGCGATGCGTCACCCGCAGCCGGGGCTGCCGTCCGCGCAGTCCACGGCCACCCCCGCGCCGCACACCCCCGGTGGTTCCGGACGGCGTCGCAAGCTGGGGACTCCGCCCGACCCGACGACGCGCCCGGAGCAGACGGCACGGCCGCACCCGTCGGCCGAGCAGCCCGTCGTGGCGCAGGTCCCGGCGCAGGCGCAGGCCGTCGTGGCCCCGGTGCCGCCGCCCGGCGCGACGCCCGCTGCCGCACCCGTGCCGAACCCCTCCCTCGCGGGTCAGTCGCGGCTCGTGCCCGGTGGGCCGGGGACCGAGGGCGCCGGACGGTCGTACGCCATAGGGGCCCCGGACGAGAACGCCGCCGAGGGGCCCGAGCCGTTGGACGGCCCGGGTGGGGCCGTCGAGGTGGCGGATCCGCCGCGGCCGCAGCCACTGGACGACGAGCTGCCGCCGGAGCCGCTGGACAACCCGCGTCGGCTGCTCGTGTGGCCGGCGCCGGACGTCAGTACGCAGCAGGCGCTCAGCGACCGCGGCTACCGGCCGGTGATCGTGCACTCGCGCGAGGAGGTCGACGCGCAGATCGCCGCCTTCCCGGCCGCGCTGTTCGTGGACCCGCTGACCGGGCCGATCACCCGTACCGCGTTGCAGTCGCTGCGCACGGCCGCGGTGGCCGCCGAGGTTCCGGTGCTGGTCACGGCCGGTCTCGGGCAGGCGACGCGCGAGGCGGCGTACGGCGCCGATCCCGCCGTCCTGCTGAAGGCGCTCGCGCCCCGTGACAGCGAGCAGCATCCGCCCCGGGTGCTGCTCATCGAGGAGCACGCCGAGATCGCCCTCGCCCTGACCTCGACGCTGGAGCGGCGCGGGATGCAGGTGGCGCGGGCGGCGAGCGACGCGGACGCCGTCACGCTCGCCGGGCAGCTGCGGCCGAACCTGGTCGTGATGGACCTGATGCAGGTGCACCGCCGCCAGTCCGGGATCCTGGACTGGCTGCGGGCGAACGGCCAGCTCAACCGCACTCCGCTGGTCGTCTACACGGCCGCCGTCGACCAGGCGGACCTGCCGCGGCTGGCGTCGGGGGAGACGGTCCTCTTCCTCGCCGAGCGGTCGACGAGTGCCGAGGTGCAGAGCAGGATCGTGGATCTGCTGGCCCGGATCGGCACCAACTAGGCCCGGATCGGCACCAACCAGGAGCCGCCCGAGCCGGACCCGACCCGTCCTACCGGGCGACCATCCGCCGCGCCGCCTCCTTGATGGAGGCGCGCAGGCGGTCGCGGTCGGCGTCCTCGGAGCCCGCCAGGATGCGGCTCATCTGCGGGACGAAGGCGGCCCAGTTGGCCATCGCGATCAGCAGGAAGAAGAGGTCGCGGGCCGGGATCGCGTCGGAGATCACTCCCCGGTCCTGTCCGTCCTGTACGGCGGCGACCTTGAGCGCGTAGTGCTTCTGGCGTTGCGCCTCGTCGGGCAGCAGTTCGGTGCTGCCGTACTCGATGCCCTCCCAGTACAGCAGGCGCAGGAGCTGGGGGTGGGCGGCGTGGTAGTCCATCAGCCGGTCGAGCCAGCCCTCGATGTCGTCCGGGTCGACCGGGACGGCGGAGGCGAGGTCCACCATGGAGCGGCCCAGGACCTGGGAGAACAGCTCGGCCTTGTTGCCGAAGTAGGCGTAGATCAACTGCTTGTTCGCCTTGGCTTCGGCGGCGATGCGGTCGATGCGGGCGCCCGCGATGCCGTAGCGGGCGAACTCCGCGACGGCGGCGTCGAAGATCCGGGCCCGGGTGGCCTCGGGATCCCTGGTGGTTGCCATGGGGCCATCGTAGCGAGGACACCTAACCAACTAGTTGGTTGACAGGGAATTGCCGCTCGCTCCAGACTGTTCCCCTGCCATTCCAACCAACTGGTTGGTTGCTAGAGACGCTCGAAGGAGCACCTCCGCCATGCCGTCCGAAGTCACAGAAGCCCGAGCAGCGGGAGAGGAAGTCGTCCCCTCGGCGGTCGCGCCCCGCCGCAAGGAGCTTCTGCTCGTCCTGATCGCGCTCTGCACCGCCGTCACGGCCGCCAACATCTACCTCGCGGCTCCGCTGCTCCCCCTCATCGCCCACGACTTCGGCTCGGCGCCCTCGGCCGTGGCCTGGATCGCCTCGGTCGCCCAGTTCGGCTACGCGGCCGGCCTGCTCGTCTTCGCCCCGCTCGGCGACCGCGTGAACCGGCGCCGACTGGTCGCCGTCCTCTCCGTGGTCACCGCGGCGGCCCTGGTCGCCGCGGCCACGGCCGCCGGGACCGGCGCGCTCGCGGCCGCCGTGCTCGTCGCCTCGGCCGCGACCGTCGTCCCGCAGCTCCTCGTGCCGCTGGTCGCCGCCCGCGCCCCCGCCGACCGGCGCGCCCGGCACGTGGCCGCCGTCATCGCCGGGCTGTTCACCGGCATCGTCGCGGCCCGCGTCCTCGGCGGGCTCGCCGGGCAGGCCTTCGGCTGGCGGGCGGTGTTCGTGGGCGCGGCCGTCCTCACCGCGGTCCTGGGCCTGCTGACCGCCGCCGCCCTCCCCTCCGAACGCCACCACCCCCGCGAGGGCCACCTGTTCACCGGTCTCACCACGATGCCGGGCCTGGTGCGGCGCTCGCCCGACCTGTGGCGGGCCTGCGTGCGGCAGGCCGGGATGTACGGGGCCTGGAGCGCCCTGTGGACCTCGCTGGCCCTGCTGCTGACGGGCGAGGAGACCTACGGCCTGTCGACCGCGACCGCCGGCCTCTTCGGCCTCTTCGGACTGGCCGCCAGCGTCGTCGCACCGCTGGCGGGCGGCCTGGTCGACCGGTTCGGCGCCGCGAAGGTCGTGCGGAACGCGTATCTGCTCGCCGCTGCCTCGGTCCCGCTGTTCTGGCTGGGCGGGCAGGTGCTCGGGGCGCTCTTCGTGGCCGCGATCGTGATCCACGCGGCGCTCGTCGCCTCCCACGTCGCCAACCAGACCCTCGCCCTGACGACGACCGCCGCCCCGGCCACCGCGAACAGCGCCTATGTCGTCGCGGGGTTCGCCGGCGGCGCGACCGCCTCGGCCCTGGCCGGCCTCGCATTCGCCCAGTTCGGCTGGGGCGGCGTCGTCACGGTGGCGGGCGCGTGGCTGGCCCTGGGCTGGACGACCACGGCCGTACGCCGGTGACGGTCGACGCCCTCTGGCGGCCGTACGACGGACGGTGACGGCCGTACGACGCTGAAGCCGGCCTGCGCCCGTGATTCCGGGCTACGACGGTGGTTCCGGCCCACGACGGTGAAAACGGCCTGCGACGGTGAAAACGGCGTACGCCGGGCAGGGGCCGCGAGGTGCCCTGCCCGGCGTACACGACACGCGTGACGCAGCCCCACGGCTGCGGCGTCCGCAGCACGGCGGGTTCAGAGTCGGGTGACGTCCAGCTCGCCCTCCGCGTACTGCCTGCGCAGCACCTTCTTGTCGAACTTGCCCACGCTCGTCTTCGGAACCGCCCCGATGATCGTCCAGCGCTCCGGGAGCTGCCACTTGGCGATCTGGCCCTCGGCGGCGAGGAAGGTGCGCAGGGCCTCGAAGTCCGTGGTGGCGCCCTCCCTGAGGACGACCGTGGCCAGCGGGCGCTCGCCCCACTTGTCGTCCGGGACGGCCACGACGGCTGCCTCGGCGACGTCGGGGTGGGACATCAGCGCGTTCTCCAGGTCCACCGACGAGATCCACTCGCCGCCGGACTTGATGACGTCCTTGGCGCGGTCGGTGAGGGTGAGGAAGCCGTCGGGGGAGATGGTGCCGACGTCGCCCGTCTTCAGCCAGCCGTCCTCGCTGAACTTGTCGGCGGGACGCAGGGGCTCGCCGTCGGGGCCGTTGTAGTAGGCGCCGGCGATCCACGCGCCGCGCACCTCCAGCTCGCCCGCGGACTCGCCGTCCCAGGGGAGGCGTTCGCCGCCGGGGCCGGTGAGGCGGCCCTCGACGCCGGCCGGGAAGCGGCCCTGGGTGAGGCGGTAGCCGAATTCCTCGTCGGTGCCGACCGCGTGGGCCGGCGGACGGGCGATGGTCCCGAGCGGGGAGGTCTCCGTCATGCCCCAGGCGTGGCAGACCCGCATGCCCAGCTCGTCGAAGGCGGTCATGAGGGAGGGCGGACAGGCCGATCCGCCGATGGTGACCTGGGTGAGGGAGGAGACGTCGCGCGGCTTGGCGGTGAGCTCGGCCAGTAGACCCTGCCAGATGGTGGGGACGGCGGCCGCGTGGGTCGGCTTCTCGCTCTCGATCATCTCGGCGAGCGGCGCGGGCTGGAGGAAGCGGTCCGGCATCAGCATGTTGACGCCGGTCATGAAGGTGGCGTGCGGCAGTCCCCAGGCGTTGACGTGGAACTGCGGGACGACGACGAGCGAGGTGTCCTGGTCGGTCAGGCCCATCGACTCGGCCATGTTCACCTGCATGGAGTGCAGGTAGATCGAACGGTGGCTGTAGACCACGCCCTTGGGGTCGCCCGTGGTCCCGGAGGTGTAACACATGGCGGCGGCCTGGCGTTCGTCCAGCTCGGGCCAGTCGAAGGTCTTCGGCTTGTCCGCGATCAGCTCCTCGTACTCGTGCACGCGCGCGTGGGCGCCATCGAGGAGCGAGCGGTCACCCGGACCCGAGACGACGATGTGCTCGATCGTGGGCAGCTTCGGCAGCAGGGGCGCGAGCAGCGGGAGCAGCGAGCCGTTGACTATGACGACCTTGTCGGCGGCGTGGTTGACGATCCACACCAGCTGCTCGGCCGGGAGGCGCAGGTTGAGGGTGTGCAGCACCGCGCCCATGGAGGGGATCGCGAAGTACGCCTCGACGTGCTCGGCGTTGTTCCACATGAGCGTCGCCACCCGGTCGTCGCCGCGGACGCCGAGGTCGTCGCGCAGGGCGTTCGCCAGCTGCACCGCCCGGGTGCCCGCCTCGGCGAAGCTGCGCCGCTGCGGCTCGCTCTCACCTGTCCAGGTGGTGATCTGGGACCGGCCGTGCACCAGCACACCGTGCTCGAGAATGCGGGTGACGGTCAGCGGTACGTCCTGCATGGTGCTCAGCACGGCGTGTCCTCCCAGGCGGCGACATTGCCTACGCGGTGGTAACGGTTGTGCTGATTCTGCGCACATACCGCGCGGTATGTCACTAGGGAGCGGTGATCGATCAGGTGACATCGGGGCCCTGATGCCCGAGCGGGCCGCGAGACCGGCCCTCGTCAGCGAGCAAGCACCAGCTCAGGGTCCTCGCGCAGCTTGCCGAGTGCCCGTGACACCGCCGACTTCACCGTGCCGACCGAGACACCGAGCACCTCGGCCGTCTGCACCTCACTGAGGTCCTCGTAGTACCTGAGGACGACCATCGCCCGCTGCCGCGCGGGCAGCTTCATGATCGCCCGCCACATGGCGTCGTGCAGCGCCTGCCGCTCCGCCGGGTCCTCCGCGCAGACGACCGAATCCGGCTCCGGCAGCTCGTCGCACACGAACTCGTCGACCTTGCGCTTGCGCCACTGCGACGTACGGGTGTTCAGCAGGGCCCGGCGGACATAGCCGTCGAGCGCCCGGTGGTCCTCGATCCGCTCCCACGCGACGTACGTCTTGGTGAGCGCGGTCTGCAGCAGGTCCTCCGCGTCGCTCGGGTTCGCGGTCAGCGACCGTGCGGTGCGCAGCAGCACCGGCTGACGGGCCCTGACGTACGACGCGAAGGACGGGTACGGAGAAGGCCGCGTCATGCCGTTCGAAGCGCTGGTGCAGACGGGTGTGGTCATGGCTCCACGCTAGGTTCGCGGCCCGCCCGGGCGGATCGGCCGCAGGTCCCGAAGCCGGATCCGTCTCAGGTTGTACGGGTGGTGCCCGCCCCACCTCCTGAAGGTGGACGAGACGGCGGCGACTACTACGGGATGACCCCTGGGTGCTCATCCTTCCGTGGCCCAGCCCGCGCCTCGGTCCACGGCTCGGTCCACGCCTCAGCCCGCGCCTCGGTCCACGGCTCACTTCACGGCTCCGTCCGTGGTCAGGACCAGGCCCGAGGTCGGCACCCCGGTCCCCGCCGTCACCAGGGTCCGGGCGGCCCCCGGCACCTGGTTCACGGACGTGCCGCGCAGTTGCCGTACGGCTTCCGCCACGCCGTTCATCCCGTGGAGGTAGGCCTCCCCGAGCTGACCGCCGTGGGTGTTCAGCGGCAGCCGGTCCTCCGCGACGAAGGCCGGCGCCTCGCCCGGGGCGCAGAAGCCGAACTCCTCCAGCTGCATCAGCACGAACGGCGTGAAATGGTCGTACAGGATCCCCACGTCGATGTCGGTCGGCGCCATTCCGGAGCTGCGCCACAGCTGGCGGGCGACCACGGACATCTCCGGCAGGCCCGTCAGGTCGTCGCGGTAGAAGCTGGTCATCTGCTCCTGGGACCGGCCGGCGCCCTGGGCGGCCGCGGTGACCACGGCAGGCGGCTGCGGCAGGTCACGGGCCCGCTCCACCGAGGTGACGACCAGCGCCTGGCCGCCGTCCGTCTCCTGGCAACAGTCCAGCAGCCTGAGCGGCTCGGCGATCCAGCGCGAGGCCGCGTGGTCGGCGCGGGTGATCGGGCGGCCGTGGAAGTACGCCGCCGGGTTCGCCGCCGCGTGCCGGCGGGCCGTGACGGCGACCGGCCCGAACGCATCCTCCGGGGTCAGCCCGTACGCGTACAGATAGCGCTGCGCCGCCATCGCCACCCAGGAGGCGGGGGTGAGCAGCCCGAACGGCAGCGACCAGCCGAGGGCCGTCCCCTCCGCCGACGGCTCGCGGTGTCGCACACCCGAGCCGAAGCGGCGCCCCGACCGCTCGTTGAAGGCGCGGTAGCAGACCACGACCTCGGCCACCCCGGCCGCGACGGCGAGCGCCGCCTGCTGCACGGTCGCGCAGGCCGCCCCGCCGCCGTAGTGGACCCGGGAGAAGAAGGACAGCTCGCCCATGCCGCAGGCCTGCGCGACGGTGATCTCCGGGCTGGTGTCCATCGTGAACGTCACCAGCCCGTCCACGTCGGCGGGCGTGAGTCCCGCGTCGGCGAGAGCCGCCCGCACCGACTCCACCGCCAGCCGCAGTTCACTGCGTCCCGAGTCCTTGGAGAACTCCGTGGCCCCGATGCCGACGATCGCCGCCCGGCCGCCGAGGGAGTCCCTCGTCCGCACGCTCACCCCGCGCCTCCCGGCGGGATCGTGGCATCGGCGGCGACGGTGAGCGTCACCGTGCCGGTGACATGCCTGCCGATCCCGTTGTCCCCGGTGACCCGCACCACGGCGGTCTCTCCGTCGACCTCCTCGACCCTGCCCCTCAACACCATGGTGTCTCCCGGGTGGTTGGGCGCCCCGAGCCGGATGGCGACCTTGCGGAGCACGGCCGTCGGGCCGAAGTGATCGGTGAGGTACCGGCCGACCAGGCCGTTGGTGGTGAGGATGTTCATGAAGATGTCGGGGGACCCCTTCAGCCGGGCCAGTTCGGGGTCGTGGTGGACGTCCTGGTAGTCCCGCGAGGCGAGGGCGCCGGCGACGATCAGGGTGCGGGTGATCGCGATCTCCAGCGGCGGCAGTTCGTCACCGGCCCTCACGCGGCCGCCTCCCCCGCGCGCGGGCGGAACACGGGCAGCACCAGATCGTCGTCGTAGGCCCGGAACTCCAGCTCCACCGGCATGCCGATCCGCACCTTGTCGTAGGGCACGTCGACCACGTTGCTGATGATGCGGACGCCCTCGGCGAGTTCGATCAGGCCGATCGCGTAGGGCGGGGAGAAGACCGGGAAGGACGGGTGGTGCATCACCACGTACGAGAAGACCGTGCCCTCGCCGCCCGCCTCGACGGCGTCCCACTCCGCCGAGCCGCAGGCGTTGCAGCCGGGGAGCCAGGGGAAGCGGAGCGTGTCACAGGCGGTGCAGCGCTGGACGAGGAGGCGGTGGCGCCGGACGCCCTCCCAGAAGCCGGCATTGTCCCGGTTGACGACGGGACGCGGCCGCAACGGTGCCTCCTGCCGGTCCAGCGCTTTCCGTTCCTGCGCCTGCCGGTCCTGCGCTCGCTGGTCCTGCGCTTTCTGGTCCTGCGGCGCCCGCCCGTCCAGCGCCCGCCGGTCCCGCGCCTTCGGTGCCCGTTCGGCCGGTGCGTACTTGAGGATGCGGAAGCGATGGGTGCCGACCAGTGCCTTCCCCACGCGTACGTCCGTCCGGGTCGTGACGAAGTAGCCGGTGCCCAGCCTGGTGGTCTTCCGCTGCGAGACCGACTCGATCACCGTGTCGAAGCCGACCTCGTCCCCGGGCCGCAGCGGGCGCAGGTACTCCTGTTCGCAGTCGGTGGCGACGACCGAGGTGCAGCCCGCCTCGTCGAGGAGGGAGAGCAGTTCGTCATAGCCCCGCGCACGCCCCTCGTGGCCGCTCAGGCCGCCCATGATCCACGCCTGGAGCATGGTCGGCGGGGCGATCGCGTCGGGGCCGGTGTACGCGGGGTTCCGGTCGCCCATCGCCTCGCACCAGTGCCGGATCATGGGCGCGTTGACGGGGTCCCGTCCGGTGCCCGCGACCGTCGCTGGGCGGCCCTCGTAGGCCTTGAGCCGCGCGTGGAGTTCGTCGTCCACGGCCGTACTCCTTCCGCGGGAAAGGCTTGCCAGGACTTACCGGGAACAGTTTCTGACTGTCCGTCAGCCAGCAGCCCCTGTCAAGGTCACTTCCGCGTACGAGAACGCCTGCGCGGCGGTACCGAAGTACCGCCGCGCGGACGCGCTGCCACCCCCAACACCCCCCACACCCCCCACAGATCCCCCCCCACCCCCCCCGGGGCCGGCGCCGGACGCCGGTCCGCTCAGGTCACCACCACAGCGGGGTGAAGGCGACCGCGACATTGCTGTTGCCCTGGTTGACCGCGGTGAACGCGGACCCGTTGACCTGCGCGGTGTTGCTCTGGTTCGAGGCGCCCGAGCCGACGGCGTTCTGCTGTGTGGTGGCCGAGTTGCCGCTGTTGTCGCGCCCGACACCGCTGCCGGTGACGCTCGCGACACCCGCGTTCGATCCGTCGTCCGCGAAGCCGCCGTTGTCCGCCACCGCGACGCCGGTGAAGAGGGCGGCTGCCAGCGGGAGGGCGGAGACGGCGGCGATGACACGGGCGGTACGGATGCTTGCCATGTTGTTCCTCCAGAACGGAAGTACGTGAGTACCCGAGGTGCTTGAAGTACGGGTTTCATCTGGGCGGTTGGCCGACCGCCCCGGCTGTTGTGACGACGTCGCGAGACCAGAGTTGCCCACCGAATCCCCGGCGAACCACCCCGGAAGCCGTGATTCGCACTCAAGCGTGATGACAAGTCGATAAACCCCTAGCACCACTTTTCCTGCCTGTGCCGCCATAACCCCCGGCAAGTCGGACACCCACCCTCCAGGCCTCACAAGAGACGAAGCGTTCCGGCACTTTTCCGCCCGATCCGGCCGCCCTCGGGCGCGTCGAAGCCCGCCCTCTTCCCTTTATCGAACATACGTACGACACTCTTTTCATGGCCACCACCGACCGGTACTCCCGGCAGGCCACCACGCTGGCCCTCGCCCACGCCCTGTCGGCCGCCGAACGCGGCCTGGCCGTCATCCCCCTGTCCCGGACGAAACTCCCGGCCCTGCGCTCCCCCCACCGCGACGCCCCCGAGCCGGCGGGGCCGCCCTGCCACGGCGAGTGCGGCCGCTCCGGTCACGGCGTGTACGACGCCTCGACCGACCCGGCCCGCATCCGCGAACTGTTCGCCGCCGCACCCTGGGCCACCGGCTACGGCATCGCCTGCGGCCTGCCCCCGCACCACCTCATCGGCGTCGACCTGGACACCAAGTCGGACACGGACTCCACCGCCGCCCTGCGCGAACTGGCCCTGCGCCACCTCTTCACCATCCCGCCCACGATCGTCGTCCTCACCCCGTCCGGCGGCCGGCACCTGTGGCTCACCGGCCCACCGGACGTCGTCGTCCCCAACTCGGCCGGCCGCCTCGCCCCCGGCATCGACATCCGGGGCGCCGGCGGCTACCTGGTCGGCCCCGGCTCCCGCACCGCCCACGGCGTCTACGCCACCGCCCCCGGCACCGCCCACCTCACCCCCGCCCCCTGCCCGCGCTCCCTCCTGCGCCTGCTGCTGCCACCGCCGCGCCCACCCCACCCGGGCCCCGGCTCGACGGCGGGCGGCGCACACGGCCGGGGCCTGGTCCAGTTCGTCCTGGCCGCCCAGGAAGGACAACGCAACACGCGGCTGTTCTGGGCGGCCTGCCGGGCCTACGAGGACGGCATCGGCCCGGAGCTGACGGAGGACCTGGTCGACGCCGCCGTACGAACCGGCCTGACGGCACGGGAGGCACGGGGGACGATCACGTCGGCGGCCCGCATGACCGCACACCGCCCCGGCCCGTGACGTCCCCCCCCCAGCGCTCCCCTGTCAGTGCGAGCGCGTCGCCGTCCGACGGCGCAGCCCGAGGACGATGCCGCAACCGGCCAGCACCAGCGCGGCGGCGACACCGCCGACGACCGGCGTACGGCTGGACCCCCCGGTCTCGGCGAGCACGGTGCCACCACCCGCGGCCGACGGCGCACCACCGCCCTGCGCAGGCGTCGGCCGCGCACTCGACGAGGCGGAGGACGATGGGGACAAGGTTGACGGTCGGTCGGACGGCGAGGCGGACGCCTCCGACGAGGCCGAGGACGAGGGCGAGGCCGAGGGACCGGCGGCCGCACAGGTCTCGTCCTGGATGACGACCAGGGGTTGGATGTCGTCGTCGACCAGGTCGCCTGCCTCGACGTGCACCCTGAACGTCACCCCGGCGTGCCACGTCTGGGGATTGAGATCGACGGTGACTCCCTGCGCCGTCGGGTGCTCGATCTTCTGGGTGTCGACGAGCCGTTGGTTGTTGATCGGCTGGTTCAGCTGGAGGTACAGGGAGACGGTGGCCGGCGTGCCGGAGGCGTCCTTGTCGGTGACTTGGATGACGCCGTGACCTTCGGCGTCACACACGGCGGCTGCGGAGAAGTCCGCGATGCTGCACGCGAGCGCCGTGTGGGCGGCACCGACGGCGAGTGCGGCCGAAGCCGCCAGAGTGCCCATGACGCGGGCCGCCCGGGCGGCGCGGGGTGAACGAGACACGCTTGTCCTTCACGGTCGATCAGAATGTGACGGGACGGCCCCTCGCGCGCCGTCCGGTCGAACCACCGAACAAGCCCCGGAGCCGCAAACCCTTGGGGCTCGCGAGCCCTTGGAGTTCCCTGTCAAAGACACATCGCCGCAGACCAAGGCGGGTTGAAGAGACAGCAATGATCGACAGTGGGGCCGGCCAAGAAACGGTCATGCCCACTGAGCCACGAGTCACCTTCACCAAAGAACCCGAAAAAAGGCGGGCCAGTGGTCAGCCCAACCACCAAGCTACCCAGACAAACTCCGCTGCTCCGGCTGCTCCGGCCGCTAGGTGCTACCGGGTGGGCCGCGGATCCGGCGGCCACCAGGGGTAGGGGTGGCCTGCCCGTCCGTTCGAAGCCCCCTGGAGGCTCCCTGTGCACACCACCGTCTTCCTGCTGCGGAGCGCGCTGGGCCTCGGTGGCGGTCTGGTGGGCCTCTGGGAACTGACCCGCCAGGCTTCGGGACCGGGCTGGAGGAAGCCGCGACTCCTCTCCGCGCTGGCGGCTCTGACACTCGCCGGACTGCTCGCCGTCTAGGGCCGGGAAACAGCGGGGCCAAAGATCGCCGGCGAACGACACCCACGAGAACGTCCCCTGACCGAGCCATCCGGTCAAGGGACGTTCACCTGCGGTGGGTGTGGGATTTGAACCCACGGTGACATCGCTGCCACGACGGTTTTCAAGATCTCTCGCCGGTCGGGGAGGCGGGACGCTCCGCAGCAGGTCAGACCGGTACGAGCACGCCTGCGGACCCGTCATCATCGTCATCGTGCCCGCTACGTGCCCCAGGCTCATGGTCGTGCCCGCTCAGCCAGGAGTCGGCCGCTTCGGCGACCTGGTCGTCGCGACCGGCGACCGGCCGGGCGTAGTGCCGGGTCGTGACGCTCGCGTTCGAATGGCCGAGGCGGTGAGCGGCGGTCATCACGCCGTACCGGTCGGCGACCCAAGTCCCGTGCGAGGCACGGAGGTCATGCGGGGTCACGTCGGTGAGTCCGGCCGCCGACACGGCCGGGTCGAAGTAGGCCTTGCGCCACTGGTTGTAGCGCATCGGCTTGCCGCCCGGGGTCGTGAACAGGAGCGCGTCATCCCCGCCGGGCAGAGTCTCCAGGTGCCGGCCGAGCCGCTTCGCCAGCGAGGGGCCGACGCGAAGCAGCCTCTTCTGATGGGACTTCGGGGTGTCGAAGACCAGGGTGCCGTTGGCTTCGGCAAGGTTCTCGTCGACCAGGACGAAGCCGCCGGACACATCGATGTCCGAGCGCCGAAGCGCGAACGCCTCTCCAACTCGCAGGCCTGCATAAGCGAGAAGCGCGATCAGATGGTCATGTGGCTTGGCTGCACTCCGCACGATCCGGGACGCTTCGAGGGGAGTGAGGATGTGCGGCTCGGTCTGCGGCATCCGGGGCAGCTTCACGCCCCGGCATGGCGTCTGCGGGATCATGTCGTTGTCGACGGCGGCCCTCATGATCTGCGACAGGACGCGGTACGCCTGCCGGATCCTGGAAGCGCTGAGCCCCTTGGTCTTCATCCCTCCGACCCACTCGGCAACAGTGATCGGCCGCAAGCTGGACAGCTCGCGGTCCCCGAGGGCGGGGTCGATCAGCGAGTTGATCAGAGACCGGTACGACGCCTGTGTCTTGTGCTTGAGCTGCGGGGACACGGCTGCGAGCCACCGGGCCGCCCAGTCGCGTACGGTCGTCTGCCCCTCGGCGGGGTCGAGCCAGTGCCCTTCCTCGATCTCGATGCGCTTGCGGGCAAGCCAGCGGTCGGCGTCCGTCGTGGTGGCGAACGTGCGATCGGCCGGGCGGAGCACTCCATCGGGCCCCGGGTATCGAGCTTGGAAGCGGCCTGAGGGGAGCTTGCGGATCCGGCCGAAGGCACGGCGGGACTTGCGCTTGCCAGCCATCAGGCAGCCCTCCTGAGCGCGTTGGGACG
This sequence comes from Streptomyces sp. NPDC102259, assembly GCF_044766465.1. Lineage (NCBI taxonomy): Bacteria > Bacillati > Actinomycetota > Actinomycetes > Kitasatosporales > Streptomycetaceae > Streptomyces > Streptomyces sp. NPDC102259. The sequence goes on from NZ_JBIWMA010000006.1 coordinate 170,501, forward strand.
AAGAGTGATCGGCTGCACGGTGTTCTCGGCCACGTACGCCTCAAGAGCCCATTCCGGGATCCGCACGTGTCGGCCGATCTTCACGAAGGTGATGCGACGCTCTTCAACAAGCCGACGGGGGAACCTCACGCCGGTACCGAGCCGATCGGCGACTTCCTGCACGCTCAGCAGTCGATCCACGCTCACCACTCCCCCGCAGCCTCAAGATCGCTTATGTCAGCAAGGGCCTCACGGGCCGTCTCTCGGTTCAGTCGGATCTCCTTCGCGATCGATGCGGCGAGCCAGGATTCGCCGGGGGTGTGCCCGTGCCCGGCGTAGGACCAGTGGGCGAGCACGAGCGTGGAGCCCTCCGCATCGTCCGGGTCCTCGGGCAGCCCTCGCTCCCGACGCTCTTGCCGCGCGCGGAAGTCGGCGCGGACCTGACGCCGTTCGGCGAAGGTCGAGGAGTAGCGGCGGGACTTGGTGAGGAAGTGCCCGCGGAAGCCGAGCATGTGGGCCCAGGCCCAGAGCTTGCGGTCCGGGTAGTGCTGGTCAAGGGCATGACAGGCTCGAATCAGACGCCGAGTGTGGTCGGGCAGGTCGGGCCGCTTGTCGAGTTCGGAGAGCTCCCCGACGCGGCGGTCGACCGTGCCGGTGGACTCGGCTGCCTTGGTGGCGTACTTCGCGACGTAGGCGGCCACGGCCTGCTCGTTCAGCTCCTGGCCGTCGGTGCCTATGGCCCGTACGTCGACCTGGGCACCCCAGCGCAGGACGCGCGCCGGGTGGTCATCGGCAGGTGCCAACGGGACGGAGACCCGGGCGGCGGCATCGCGGATCGCATCCCCGAGCAGTGCCGTACTGGCCCACTCGGGCGGGGTGTCGTCGGGACCGGCCGGGCCGTCCAGCCGGACGATGGCGTGGAAGTGGATCGCCCCGCGCTTCTGGAACTCGGCGACCTTACCGAAGGAGATCCGGCAGACCTCCCGCAGCGTGGCCTGAGTGATGCCAGCGCGAGCGGCGATCTCCCGGCGGAGGTAGATCGTGAAGCGTCGCCAGAGGTCCCCGGCGTGGTTGTTCCAGAGAACGGCCCCGGCGTAGTCGTACGTGTCAGCGTCGAGCGCCGTGCCGAGTTCGGCGGCGTCCTCTGAGTGGGCGACACCGCAGCGGCAGCGACCGTTCTCGGGACGGCTGTGGACCGGCCCGAAGGAGGGCGCGGTCAGGGTGGCGAACACGCCGGGGTGGATGCGTACTCCGTCGGGGATACCCATGCGCGGGTCACCGGTGAGTCCGGCGCGTATGAGGTGGTAGGCGTCGCCCGCATACGTCCAGGCACAGGAGGGGCAGCGGGAGGCCCGCCGGTTGCCACAGGCGACCCGGAGGCGTCCGCCCGGCTCCTCGGCCGTGGAGTAGGAGTAGAGGACATCCCCGGTCCGGGCGTCACGGGTGACCGTCGTACCGGACAGGTGGATCGGGTCCGAGCATCCACCCGTACGGCGTACCTGATCGCGCCATCGGTCGAACCCGGGAGCCGAGGCGACTCGCAGCAGATCAGCCAGGGTCACGGGGTCGGTCCCCATGGAGGCCGCAGCACCGGCCACGGCCTCAGGGGCGACGGGGAACACCGTCACTCGACCACCCCCGGAGCGTCGATGATCTCGACCTCCAGGACCTTCGCGCCGCCGCAGTCGGGGCAGTAGAGCTGAAATCCGGTGGTGTCGTAGCCGCTGCCCGCGCAGGCCGGGCACTCCAGCCACTCGGTGGTGCCGAAGGCCGTGCGGCAGACGTTCGCGTCCTGGCAACGCGTCTTGCCGCACACCGCGCAGCTACGGACCGTGCGGCGAATGATCCTCAGCGCTAAGACCCCGGTCGGCCGACAGGGGTGGATCAGCGAGACAGGCATGATGGAGGCTCCCTTGGAAGAGGGGTAGGGCGGCGCATCTGCTTGGCGGTAGGGGTGCCGCCCTTCTTCAGGGAGTGTTCACCTCCCTAGGGAGATTGAAACCAAACCTCCCTAGGGATGTCAATGAGACCTGCGGAGGGACGTGGGTTCGGGAAGTGATCGGGTACGCGTTCGTGCGTCCGGAAGGGGGTGGCGGGTAGGCTGACCACCCTAGGGAGCATCGACGAGTGGAGAGAGACATGCCCGAGACTGCGCGGCAGATTGCCGACGATCTCCGGGCGCGGATCGAGTCCGGTGAGCTGGTGCCGGGCGATCGGTTGCCCGGTGAACCCTCGCTGGTGAAGACGTACGGCGTCGCCAAGATGACCGCCAACCAGGCACTCAAGATCCTCGTGAGCGAGGGTCTGGCGGTCGCACGCCCCGGATCCGGTACCTACGTCCGGGAGTTCAGGCCGATCCGCCGGGTGGCCAACGACCGTCTCTCCAAGTCCCGCCGCGAGGCCGGTCAGTCCATCTGGTCTGCCGACGTGGCCCAGCGCCCCCTGGTCACCGACGTCCGGGTCTACGAGGCCGAAGCCCCGCGCCAGATCGGACGGTTGCTGAACCTCGAGCCCGGGGCGGCTGTCATCGTGCGGAGCCGGAAGTTCGTCGTCGAGGACCGCCCGGTACAGATCGCGACCTCGTACCTCCCCGCGGATCTGGTCCGAGACACGGCGATCGCCCAGCCGAACACTGGCCCAGGAGGCAGTTACGCCCGCCTGGCCGAGCTGGGAGCGGAACCGGTCACCTTCTCCGAGGAGCTGCGGGCGAGGATGCCGAGCGAGGAAGAGCGCACCGCCCTGGCACTCGCGGCCGGCACTCCGGTCCTGGAGATCTGCCGCACCGCCTTCACCGAGGACGAGCGCCCCGTGGAGGTCAACCAGATGCTCCTGGACGCCGGTTCGTACGTCCTGGAGTACCGCCTGAGCAGCTGAGCTGTTACAGGAATCTCTACCTCATCAAGCACCCGTCGTCGCTTCGCTCCTCCGGGCGGGCGCGGGCCGCCGTCCGCGCCCGCGCTCATGTCTCCGCCCCGCTCGGCACGGCCGACGGCCCCCGCCCGCCCAAGAGGCAGGCATACGGAGCACGAGGTCAGAACAGTCGTGGCTGGGGCGGTCGGCTCCACGGCTTTAGGCAGCCACTTTGGGGGGAGCCTCGAAGATCATGGCCCCAACGTCGTGCTTTAACGGGCAGGTCCACAGACTGCCCGACGCGCCGGAAGCTTACGGGGCCATGATCACTCCCCCCAAAGCAGCTCCAGCCCAAAGCCGCTCCGCCGACCTCTCGTCCTCCGTAGGCTCGCGTTGTGATCACAGCCGAGCAAGCCAGAGAGATCTTCGACGCATTTCTTGCCCAAGCAGCGCCCTACCCCCCGGAACCGGGCGTTACTGCTGTGTCCATCAGCGCGCAGGAGCACCGCTTCGGGTGGGAGTTCCGGTATCAAAGCTCGACGTACGCGCAGACAGGCAATCTGCGAGACATGTGGCTCGGGACCGGGCCCGTCGTCGTAGACCGCCGCGACGGCCGCCTACAGGAACTTGGTGGCAGGCAGTTTGGTGACACGGTCGCTGAGTACCAGCGCATGTACGACCAAGAGACGATCACTGACGGGACGCCGTGATCCGTGCCCCTTCCGTGCCCGATCAGGCGGGGAACCACGGACAACACCGGGCGATGACGGTGTGCACAGACGACAACGGCCCCCGACCATTCATCCTGGCCAGGGGCCGTTCACCTGCGGTGGGTGTGGGATTTGAACCCACGGTGACATCGCTGCCACGACGGTTTTCAAGACCGTTCCCTTAGGCCGCTCGGGCAACCCACCCCGCGCCGTTCGTGATCGGCGGCGCGGGGACAAGAGTAACGGGTGAGCACGCGCGCGTGCGGGTCAGGCGGTGCTGAACCGGGGAGGTACGCGCGCGTGGCTCGGGTCGGCGTGGGCGTCAGCTGTCGCCCTTGCGGGAGCCGAGGGTGAGGTCGACGGTGTGGGACTTGCCGTCGCGCTCGTAGGTGATCGTGACCTTGTCGCCGGGCTGGTGCGTCCAGATCTCGCCGATGAGGGTCGGGCCGCTGTCGATCACCATGTCGTCGAGCTTGACGATGACGTCGCCGGGCTTGAGGCCGGCCTGGGCAGCCGGGCCGCCCGACTCGACCGCGGAGGCTCCGCCCTCGGCCGTGTCGGTGATCTTCGCGCCCTCGGTGGAGTCCGCCAGGGAGACGGACGCGCCGATCTTGGCGTACACCGGCTCGCCGGTCTTGATCAGCTGCTGGGCGACGTACCTGGCCTGGTTGATCGGGATGGCGAAGCCGAGGCCGATCGAGCCGGACTGGGTGGTGCCGCCGAGGCCGCCGCTGCCGGTGGACTGGATCGCGGAGTTGATGCCGATGACGTTGCCCGAGGCGTCCAGCAGCGGGCCGCCGGAGTTGCCCGGGTTGATCGAGGCGTCCGTCTGGAGGGCGCTCATGTAGGAGGCGGCGCTGCTGGTGCCGTCGCTGGAGGCCACCGGGCGGTTCTTCGCGCTGATGATGCCCGTCGTGACCGTGTTGGACAGGCCGAAGGGGGCGCCGATCGCGATCGTCGAGTCGCCGACCGCCACCTTGTCGGAGTCGCCGAGGGTGAGCGGCTTCAGGTCCGAGGGGGCGTTCTTGAGCTTGATGACGGCGACGTCGTAGCCCTGGGCGTGTCCGACGACCTCGGCGTCGTACTTCTTGCCGTCCGGGAAGGTGGCTGTCACCTTGCCGCCGTCGACCGCGTCCGCGACGACGTGGTTGTTGGTGACGATGTGGCCCTGGGTGTCGAAGACGAAGCCGGTGCCGGTGCCGCCCTCGCCGCTGCTGGACTCGGCCTCGATGGTGACCGTGCTGGGCAGCGCCTTGGCGGCCACCCCGGCGACCGTGCCCGGATCGCGCTTGACGTCGCCGCTGTTGGTGGAGGCGGAGACGGTCGTCGAGCCGGTGTCGTCGTCGTTCTTGGCCAGCGTGTAGCCGAGTCCGCCGCCCAGGCCGCCCGCGACCAGCGCGGCGACCAGGATCGCGGCGACGAGCCCGCCGCGGCCGCGGCCGGACTTGGGCGCGGGCTGCTGGTAGGAGGCGCCCCAGACGGTTCCCTCGGGGCCACCGGGGCCACCGGGGCCGCCCGGTCCACCGACTCCGCCGACTCCACCGGCGGCGACGTCGCCGTAGCCGGGGGTGCCGTACGCGTGCGTGCTCGCGCCGGCGTCGGCGTAGAGGGGCGTTGCCGGGGCCGGGTTCGGCCAGTCGTCGGCGGCGGCCGGGGCTCCCTGCGGGGCCGGGGACGCCTGCGGAGCGGCCGGCGGCGGCCAGTCGCCGTCGACCGGGGCCGACGCACCCTGGGGTGCGGTGGGCGGCGGCCAGTGGCCCTCGGGCGCGCCCGCTGGGGCGTGACCGGCTTCCGGTGCCTGCGCGGGCGCCGCCGGGAGCGGAGTCGTGGGCGCGCCGGCGTCGGGCGCGGGCGCCTGCGGGGAGGCCGAGGGAGATTCCACCGGCACGGGGGGTGCGGACGGGGCCGGGGGTACCTGGGTGCCCTCGCTCTTGCCCTCGTTCTCGGTGCTCACAGCTCTACTCCTCGATCCACGGCTGTTGTCGTCGGTCGCACTAGGTCGCACTCGGTCACGCTCGTCAACGCTTGTCGCGCTTTCGCGCGCTTTGTCGTCGACCCGGCGCGCTGAAGCTGTGCATGTGCTTTTGTACATCTCAGCTTTTCCCACGGGCCGTCAGAGCACCATAAGCGGTGGCTGTGGATCCTTGACCACTCCTTATATGGGTCATTACGCATAATAAGTGCGCATCATCGAAACATCTCAGAGGGTTCTCAGACGACAGGGCGCCGATGGCACCATGACGCGGTGACCCACGCACGGCAGCACCACATTCAAGTCGTCGCCCACCGCGGGGCTTCCGAGGAGGCCCCCGAGCACACCCTGGCCGCGTACAAGAAGGCGATCGAGGACGGTGCGGACGCCCTCGAGTGCGATGTGCGGCTGACCGCGGACGGCCATCTCGTCTGCGTGCACGACCGCCGCGTCAACCGTACGTCCAACGGCCGCGGGGCGGTCTCCGCCCTGGAGCTCGCCGACCTCGCGGCGCTGGACTTCGGCTCCTGGAAGACACGGGAGGCCCGCGAGGCCTGGCACGCGCGCGAGGAGGACCCCGACTGGGAGGTCCGGCCCGAGGACCGTGAGGAGACCTCCGTCCTGACCCTGGAGCGGCTGCTGGAGCTCGTCTCCGACGCGGGGCGCCGGGTGGAACTGGCCATCGAGACCAAGCATCCGACGCGCTGGGCCGGACAGGTGGAGGAGCGGCTGCTGGCGCTGCTGAAGCGGTTCGACCTGGACGCTCCGGCCACGGCGGCCGAGTCCCCGGTACGGATCATGAGTTTCTCGGCCCGCTCGCTGCATCGCGTGCGTGCCGCCGCGCCCACGGTACCGACGGTCTACCTGATGCAGTTCGTCTCGCCCCGGCTGCGCGACGGGCGGCTGCCCGCCGGGGTCGGGATCGCCGGCCCCTCGATGCGGATCGTGCGCAACCATCCGGCGTACATCGAGCGCCTGAAGGGGGCCGGCCACCAGGTGCACGTGTGGACCGTGAACGAGCCGGATGACGTCGATCTCTGCGTCGAGCTGGGCGTCGACGCCATCATCACCAACCGCCCGCGCGAGGTGCTGCGCCGACTGGGTCGCTGAGCCCCGACCGCCGGAGTAACAGAAGTCTCAGAAGTAACAGAAGTAACAGAAGGCGCTGACGTCACAGAAGCCCCGTCCATAACTCTTGACCTCACAGCGCCGTTACAGCATCCTCCGTTCTCAGCCATACCGTCCAAAATTAGCCACTCGCTGACAGGCCCTTCACAGGGAGTGCTCCGGCGCGTTCGGTCCGTGTTCGATCATGACGAATGCGTCGCCGGGGCCGCATTGGCCGGTTTCCGGTACAGGCCAATGGGGCATTCACACCGTGGCGTGGGGCGAAGGAGGTCTCGGGGGTGGCGTTGGTGGTGGCACAGGAGGTGCCCGCGTCGTCGAGCATGGCCGTACCCCATGGCCCTGCGGGCGTGGGGAACGCGAGACACCGCATGCGCGATCAGTTGCGCACGGGCGGGGTGTCGGAATCGGTCATCGACGACGCTGTACTGATCCTTTCCGAACTCTTGAGCAATGCGTGCAAGCACGGCAGGCCACTGGGCGACGCCCTCGCCGGGGACGGCGACGTCCGGGCCGCGTGGCGTGTCGATCCGGGTGGCCGGCTGGTGGTCGAGGTGACCGACGGCGGCGGCCCGACCCGTCCGGCCCCGGCCACCCCCTCCGTCACCGCGCACGGCGGCCGCGGGCTCAACATCATCACGGCGCTGGCCGACGACTGGGGCGTCCGGGACGACGCCCGCGGCGAGGTCACGGTGTGGGTCGTCGTCCACGCGGACGTCTACGACCCCGACGCGGGCTGCCGACGCGACGACTTCGCGTCCCGGGTCGCGGCCCCTTCGGTGGCGTCGATGCCCGGCCTGAACTTCGCGGACGCGTTCGACGACCTGGACTAGACCGGCGACGGCTCCGGAGACCGTCGGAGACGGCCTGGACCAGACCGGAGACGGCCGGAGACGGCCGGAGACGGGAACGGGGAGATCCGCAGGGCGGAGCGCGGTGATCCGTTGTCCACAGTCCCCGCGTCGTCCACAGGTTCCCGTGACGGAGCGTACGAACGGCTAGGCTCCCGCCGTACCAGACGAGCCGTACCCGGGAGACACCCAGATGGCCAAGAAGCGACCTCAGACGAAGGCCAAGCGGCCACAGCTCACCGACGCGGACATCCCGGTCGTCGGCGCGCGGGAGCCCTGCCCGTGCGGCAGCGGCCGCCGCTACAAGGCCTGTCACGGCCGGGCCGCCGCACACGCCGTGACCGAGCTGGTCCAGCGCCCCTTCGAAGGCCTGCCGGGCGAGGGCGACTGGGTGGCGCTGCGTGAGCTGGTGCCGGCCGCCACGGTCGAGCTGACGCTGAAGGGCGGTCTGCCCGAGGGCGTCCCGTCCGTCACGCTGGCCACCGTGCTGCCGATGGCCTGGCCCGCCCTGCGCCGCGACGACGGCTCCGTGCTGCTCGGCCTGCAGAACGACACGCCGTCGGGCGACATCAGCCGCGACCTGGCCGACACCCTGCGGCGGGCCCTGGAGGCGGACCCCGGCACTCCGGTACAGGCGCGCCGGGCCCCGGCCGACGGCCCGCGGATGCAGGATCTGCTCGACTCCGAAGGCGTGTTCGAGCCAGTTGTGCACAGCGGCTTCGAGTTCTGGGTCCCGGACCCGGAGAACGCCGCGCCGGAGGTGGCCGCCTCCCTGGAGCGGGCCAACGCGGCGGCGATCCCGACCGTGAAGCTGACCGGTGCGGACGCCGCGTACTGGTGCGAGACGCCGGACAAGAACCACCTGCGCTGGGTCATGCCGCACCCGGAGGAACGGCTTTTGGACGCCCTCGCGCGGCTGCACGCGGCGGGCCGTTCGAGCCTCGGGGAGGGCACGCGCCTGGTCGGCTCCTTCCGGGCGCACGGCCTGACCGTGCCGGTCTGGGACCTGCCGAGCGCGGTCACGGCGGACGACGTGGAGAAGCCGGCCGCCGAGTTCGCCGAGCGGCTCGCCACCGCCCTGGCCTCGGACGAACCGCTCTCCGCCGACGAGCGTCGCGCGCGGGGCGGCCTGACCAACCGACAGGTGACGCTCAGCTGACGCACAGGTACGAACCCCGGCCGAACTGACCGACCGGTCAGCATCCCCTGCGTCGGCGTGCGGCGTGACTCCACTCACAACTACCGTCCGCGCAGGGTGAGTCGGCGCGAGAAGCGCCGATTCGCCGGTGTCCGGAATACCGATGAAAACAAGAGATCGAATTTGCTTGGAGCAGATCTCTTGTTACCGTTCGAAGTGCCCGGTTGCTGATGCATCCCCCGTCGTCAGCAACCGGGTCTTTTCATGTCCGGCTCCGTTTACAGTGCGCAGTCGCACGTCAACTCCCCGCGTTCGCGCGGGAGTTGCTCCCGGAGCGCAGCAGCAGCGGCCTGTCGTCGGTCACTCGCGCGAACTCCGCGACCGCCGTGTACGCCGCCAGTTCGCCCCGGGTCCGCTCATGGGGTGTCTCGCAGGATTCCGGCTCGTCCTCGGCGCCCACCGCGCAGCGCGTCCGCACGGTGCGCCCCTCGGGCCCCATGAGGCTCAGGAAGGCGTCCAGGGCGCGTCCGGTGGCGTTGCGGTAGTAGGTGCGCGCCCAGCTGTCCTCACCCTGGGACAGCACGCAGGTCTGCGCCTCCACGCCGTCGGGGGAGGTGAGTTCGGGGCCGCAGCGGGCGGCGGTGGCCAGCCCCAGACCGAGCAGCAGCGGGGACCGGGAGGGCTCGACGGGCGGCGCCTTCGGATCCCTGCCGCCGGGGGCACGTGTATCGGCCACTTCGACCGCGCCGGCCGTACGCCCTTCGTCGCCGACCGGCCCCGCGGACGCCATGGCGAGGGGCAGCGCGATCACGCCTGCCACGGCGCCCCCGAGAGCGAGGAGACGAAGGTTCATGTAGCGGAAGATAGAGGGCGAACGCCGGTGTCCTGTCCGGCGCGCGCCCGACACCCCTACAACTCGGGTGCGCTCACACCCGTACGAGTGAGGGCGTCGACGACGGCGTCCACCACGGCCTCGACGTCGGGCACCCAGGGCGAGGCCGAACCGGGCAGCGGCGCGCGCTCCCACCGGATGTCGCCGCGGCCCGTCTCGGACGGGGGCAGGGCGATGTAGCCGCCCTCGCCGTGGAAGCGCAGCGAGCCGGGCACGAAGTCCTTGGCGTAGAGCAGCTCACCCAGCTGCTCCATCGTGTACGGCCGGACGAGGATCGACCAGCGGGTGGGCGAGGCGACGACCGGGCCGAGGCGGATGCCCTGCCGGTCGAGCGCCACGAGCGCGCGCGAGGCCGGGAGGGCGGGGAGGCTGACCGCGCAGGGGGCTGTGCCCCCGGTGGCCAGGACGATCGGTGCGGTCGGCCGGTTGGTCCACCACCAGCGCACCATGCGCGCTTCGGTGGTGGCCGCGAGAAGGCCGGGGTCGAAGGGGTGAGCACCGGGGACCGTGCACTCCGGGTCGGGACAGCCGCAGCGGGAACGCCCCTGCGGGTCCGCCGGCACGCCCGGGAGGACGGGCCACTGCCATTCCGTCGCGAAGGTCAGGGCCGAGTCGATCAACTCAGGTCCTCTGTCGCTGGACTGGGACAGGAGCCTGCGTCGCTTTCCGAGGATCTCGCGCATGAGCGCTCGTTCCTTTCCGTTGCACCGCTGGCAACACCGTGGGCCACATCACATCATGTGTCGATCACTTCACTGTGCGTACCTGTTGGCGCATCACACCCCTGTACGGGACAGGGGGAACCCCTCAGGGTCGAGCGGTGGCTGCTTCCGCGGCCACTCCGTCCGACTTGCATCCATCTAATGCCTGGGCGTGGCGTGGGGTGGCGAAGTCTGGCGTTTACCGTCGCGCGTATTTCTCTCCGCCTCCGCCACGGGAGGATGGGGCACGGTCGTCGATGACTATGACGCCCGGGCCGGTCACCAGGTTCCGGAAGGCTCCCTACGAGCTCCCAACGACACCTGGCCCTTACCGAGTACGTACCCATCACGACCGCTGTGACGCTCCGTGGAGCAAGCCCAGTCGACCGCAATCACCCGTTACCCGAGGCATTTTTAAGCCAACTTTACAATTACGCAAGGGAGCCGGAAGAACTGTGCCCGATTCTCCCGAAGACCCCACGGACACCAGCAATCCCAGCAGGACAATGCTGGACATCCCCTCACGAGTGCGTGTACATGTGGAGACACCGCTAGCGGCGCAGAATGACATGGGGGTTTGCGATGCTTTTGAGCAATACGCTCCGGTCCGAGAGCCGGACGCCATGAATGCCCCTCACCCTCCGAAAGTGGCTGGAATCGATTCAACGGTTCCCTCGCCCGCACACACTGTCGCGCCCGCGCCCGCCACCTCGGGCGCCCCGGCGGTCCCTGCGGCCCCCTCCGGCGCACCCGGCTCCACCGGCCCGGGCGCTCTCCTGACCGACCGGCTCGCCGGCTGGGTCTCCGATCTGACCACCCTCCACGAACTCACCGAGCGCCTGACCCGCACGGACGCCCTGCCGGACGCCCTCCAGGAACTGCTGCACGCCGGAGCCGCCCTCGTGGGCGCCCGGCGCGGTCTCGTCGTCCTCGAGCCCGCCGACCGGCTCGGGCCGGACAGCATGATCGGACTGGGCCTCGGCCGCGCCGACCTCGGCCATATCGAGACCGTGCCGCGCAGCGCCCTGTCCTTCGGTCGCATCCTCGAGGGGCTGCCCGGCGGCGAGGGGGAGATCGCCGAGCCCGACCTGTTCGCCGAGGACGGCATGGACCCCCGCCACCGCGAAGTGGCCGCCCGCCTCGGCTACGCCGCCAGCTACGCGCTGCCCCTGGAGACGGACGGCGCTCCCGGCCGCCTGGGCGCGGCCGTATGGCTCTACGACGAACCCGCGGAGCCGGACGAGCGTCAGCGCCACCTGATCGGCCTGTACGTCCGGTACGCCGCCGAGCACCTGGCGCGGCTCCTGGAGCTCGAACGCACGCGCGCGTGCATGAAGACGATGGCCGAGGAACTGCTGCCCTCCCGGCTGCCGCGCGTGCCAGGCGTCCAGCTCGCGGCCCGGCATCACAGCGGCCCGCGCGGCGGCGGCGACTGGTACGACGCGCTGCCGCTGCCGGACGCCGCGCTGGGCCTCGCCGTCGGGTCCGTCACCGGGTCTGGACCGAGCGCGGTCGCCGCGATGGGCCGACTGCGCGCCTCCTTGCGGGCGTACGCCGTGATGGAGGGCGAGGACCCCGTCGCCGTCCTGTCCGACCTGGAGCTGCTGCTGCGGCTGACCGAGCCCGCCCGGTCCGCCACCGCCCTGTTCGCCTACTGCGAACCATCCCTGCGCAAGATCACCCTGGCCGGCGCCGGGCACTGCCCGCCGCTGCTGGTCGGCGAGCGGCGCACCCAGTTCGTGGAGACCTCCGTCTCCGCCCCGCTGGGCATGCTGGCCTGCTGGGAGGCGCCGAGCGTCGAGCTGGAGGCCGAGCCGGGCGAGACGGTTCTGCTCTACACGGACGGCCTGCTGCACCGCACCGGCGACCCCGTCGACCGCGCCTTCGCCCGGCTGCACGCCGCCGCCGCCGGGGTCCCGAAGCCGCTGCGGCACGACCCGGGCGCGATCGCCGACCACGTGCTGCGCACGCTGCTGCCGGACGGGACGGCCGAGCGGGACAGCGACGAGGACGTGGTGCTGCTGGCGGCCCGCTTCGAGTGACGCTGCGGTGACATCGGGTGACCGGCCGGCAACAGGTCCGTCGGCGCTGGGCCCCCTTACGTACGTCCGTACGATGGAGGGGGTCCAGTGCCGTATCAAGGAGGATGACCGTGGCCGACGAGCTCACCCCGGCTGTGCCGGATGACGCTGCCACCGCAGCGGGCCCGGAGACCGAGTCCGAGGAGCCCATCAAGCAGCGGAAGAACGGCCTGTACCCAGGCGTCTCCGACGAGCTGGCCGAGAGCATGAAGTCCGGCTGGGCCGACACGGAACTGCGTGACCTGGAGCCGATCGCCCAGGCCGCCGAGACCGCCGCCCGCCGCGCCGCGCTCTCCGCGCGCTTCCCGGGCGAGCGCCTGGTGGTGCCCGCGGGCAACCTGAAGACCCGCTCGAACGACACGGAATACGCCTTCCGCGCCTCCGTCGAGTACGCGTACCTCACCGGCAACCAGACGGAGGACGGCGTCCTCGTGCTGGAGCCCGTCGCCGAAGGCCACAAGGCCACCATCTACCTGCTGCCGCGCTCCGACCGTGAGAACGGCGAGTTCTGGCTGTCCGGTCAGGGCGAGCTGTGGGTCGGCCGCCGGCACTCCCTCGCCGAGGCGGAGCAGCTGTACGGCATCCCGGCCTCCGACGTGCGCGCGCTGGCGGACCGGCTGCGCGAGGCCACCGGCCCGGTGCGGGTCGTGCGCGGCCACGACGCGGGCATCGAGGCGGCCCTGACCGACAAGGTCACCGCCGAGCGCGACGCCGAACTGCGCGCCTTCCTCTCCGAGGCCCGCCTCGTCAAGGACGACTTCGAGATCGGCGAGCTCCAGAAGGCCGTCGACTCGACGGTCCGCGGCTTCGAGGACGTCGTGAAGGTCCTCGACAAGGCCGAGGCGACGAGCGAGCGCTACATCGAGGGCACGTTCTTCCTCCGCGCGCGGGTGGAGGGCAACGACATCGGCTACGGCACCATCGCCGCCGCCGGTCCGCACGCCTGCACGCTGCACTGGGTGCGCAACGACGGCCCGGTCCGCTCCGGCGACCTGCTGCTGCTCGACGCGGGCGTCGAGACCCACACGTACTACACCGCCGACGTCACGCGCACGCTGCCGGTCGACGGCCGCTACAGCGAGATCCAGAAGAAGATCTACGACGCCGTGTACGACGCCCAGGAGGCCGGCATCGAGGCCGTCAGGCCCGGCGGCAAGTACCGCGACTTCCACGACGCCGCACAGCGCGTGCTGGCCGAACGGCTCGTCGAGTGGGGCCTGGTCGAGGGCCCGGTCGAGCGGGTCCTGGAGCTCGGCCTCCAGCGCCGCTGGACGCTGCACGGCACCGGTCACATGCTCGGCATGGACGTCCACGACTGCGCCGCCGCGCGCGTGGAGTCGTACGTCGACGGGACGCTGGAGCCCGGCATGGTGCTGACGGTCGAACCCGGTCTGTACTTCCAGGCCGACGACCTGACGGTGCCCGAGGAGTACCGGGGGATCGGCGTCCGGATCGAGGACGACATCCTCGTCACGCAGGACGGCAACCGGAACCTGTCGGACGGCCTGCCGCGCCGCTCCGACGAGGTCGAGGCCTGGATGGCTTCGCTGAAGGGCTGACACATCGCAGGTCGATGGCCGGGTACTGGTGGGTGCCCGGCCATTCACCTGCCCAGGAGGACTTCTGCCCGGGAGGACTTCTGCCCGGACGGACTCGTGTCCAGGGGCGCTTCTGTCGAGGGGGACTGCGTGAACGACTTCTGGTCCGGTGTCGGCGTCGACCTGCATCTGGAACCGGATGCCGCGGAAGGGCGGCGGGCCGGGCTGGAGCGGGCTCTGCGGGACGCCGTGCGGGAGGGGCGGCTGGCGCCCGGCAGCCGGCTGCCGGCCACCCGGCGGCTCGCGGCCGAGACCGGCATCTCGCGCAACACGGTGAAGGCCGCCTACGACCAGCTGGTCGCCGAGGGCTATCTGACGGCGCGGCAGGGCTCGGGCACCCGGGTCGCGGCCCTGCCGTCCGACGCCGCCGAACCGACGGGCGCCGCCGCACGCGCGCGTGAGCCGCGTTTCGACCTGCGGCCCGGGAGCCCGGACGTCGGGGCGTTCCCGGCCGCGGCGTGGCTGTGCGCGCTGCGCCGGGCCATCGCGACGGCGCCCTCACTGGCGTACGACTACGGCGACCCGCGCGGCCGCATAGAGCTGCGCACCGCCCTCTCGGGGTATCTGGGGCGGGCGCGGGGCGTCATCGCGCCGCCGGAGCGGATCGTGATCACCTCCGGGTACGTGCAGGGCCTCGCGCTCCTCACGCGCGTGCTGGGCGACGCCGGGATCGCGATGGAGGACCCGGGGCTGCCCTTCCACCGCGAGGTCGTACGACGCAACGGCGGGACCGTGACGCCGGTCGCGGTGGACGAGCGCGGGGTGCGCGTCGGGGAACTGGGCGGCGCCGGAGCCGTCGTCGTCACGCCGGCGCACCAGTACCCGACCGGTGTGACGCTGCATCCGGGACGGCGACGGGCGCTGACGGAATGGGCACGCGCGCGTGACGGGCTGATCGTCGAGGACGACTACGACGGAGAGTTCCGCTACGACCGCCAGCCGGTCGGCGCGCTCCAGGGGATGGCCCCGGGACAGGTCGTCTATCTGGGCACCGCCTCCAAGACGCTCGGGCCCGCGCTGCGGCTCGGCTGGATGGTGCTGCCGCCACAGCTGGTGGACGCGGTCGCCGACGCCAAGCTGCACAGCGACCACCACACCGAGTCCATCGGGCAGCTCGCGCTCACCGAGCTGATCCACAGCCACGCCTACGACCGGCACGTGCGCGCGTGCCGGCTGCGGTACCGCCGCCGCAGGGACCTGCTCCTGGAACGGGTGGGCGCGCGCCGGGGCGTGCGCGGGATCGCCGCCGGGCTGCACGCGCTGGTGGAGGTCGACGACGAGGCGGAGGTGCTGGCGCGCGCGGAGGGGGAGGGGCTCGCGGTGGGCCGTCTCGGCGAGCACTGGCACACTCCCGGCGCGGGACGCCCGCAAGGGCTGGTCGTGGGGTACGGGACGCCCCGGGAGCGGCTGTACCCGGAGGCGCTGGACGTGCTGACGAAGGTCCTGGGCCGGGACTGACCGGACCCGGGCCGGCCACGGATCCGCACTGGACCGGACCCGGGTCAGCCTCGGATCCGACCTGGAGCGGCCCGGATTGGACCAGCTTCACGGCCCGTGATTGGTGCTGTCGAGCGGCCCACTGCGGCTCTAGCGTCATCGGTATGTCGAAGACTCGCCCACGGCGGCTGCTCGCGCTCGCCCAGTTGAGCAACTCGGTCGGGGACGGCGCGTACTACACGACGTCGGCCCTGTACTTCACGCAGGTGATCGGTCTCGCCCCCGCGCGCGTGGGCCTCGGGCTCACCCTCGGGTGGGCGGTCGGCTCGCTGGCCGGGGTGCCGCTGGGGCGACTGGCCGACCGGCGCGGGGCGCGCGGGACGGCGGTGCTGCTGGCCCTCGCGACCGGGCTCATGGTGGCCTCGTTCACCCTCGTGCGCGGGTTCGTGCCGTTCGTGCTCGTGGCGTGCGGGTACGCGGCCGCGCAGTCGGGGCTCGCGGCGGCCCGGCAGTCCCTCCTGGCCGGGCTGGTGCCCGCCGGGGAGCGGACCGGGCTGCTCGCACGGCTCCAGGCGACGCTGAACGCGGGTCTGGCGGTGGGCGCCGGGCTCGGCGGGCTCGCGCTGCACGCCGGGACCCGGGACGCGTACCTCGCGGTGTTCGTGGTCGACGCGGTGAGCTTCCTGGTGTGCGCCTCGCTGCTCACCGGGCTGCCCCGGGTGGCCCCCGGGGCCGTCCGTCCGCGCGGGAGCGGCCTGGGTGTGCTGCGGGACCGGCCGTACGCCCTGGTGGCGCTCCTGAACACCGTGCTGCTGTTGCGGATGCCGCTGCTCAGTCTGGTGCTGCCGCTGTGGATCACCGAGCGGACCGGGGCGCCCGCCTGGCTGGTCTCCGCGCTGTTCGTGCTCAACACCGCCGTGGTGACGGTGTTCCAGGTGCGGGCGGCGCGTGGCGTGACGGGGCTGGCGAGCGCCACGCGCGCGGTGCGCCGGGCGGGCTGGGTGATGTGCGCCGCGTGCGCGGTGTTCGCCCTGTCCGCGGGTGCCTCGCCGTGGGTGGCGGCGGGCGTGCTGGTGCTGGGGTCGGTGCTTCAGGTGGTCGCGGAGATGGGGCAGTCCGCGGGCTCCTGGCAGCTCTCCTTCGACCTGGCTCCGGTCGACCGCGTCGGCGAGTACCAGGGGTTGTTCGGCACCGGCGTCACGGTGGCCCGCACCCTCGGCCCGCTGGTCCTGACCTGGCTGCTGGTCGAGTGGGGCCCGT
Source organism: Streptomyces sp. NPDC102259 (assembly GCF_044766465.1). Classification (NCBI taxonomy): domain Bacteria; kingdom Bacillati; phylum Actinomycetota; class Actinomycetes; order Kitasatosporales; family Streptomycetaceae; genus Streptomyces; species Streptomyces sp. NPDC102259. Next base: position 187,095 of record NZ_JBIWMA010000006.1, read on the forward strand.
CGGGCTGGCTGCTGCTGGGCGCGGCGATGGTCGCGGCGTCGTACGCGATGGGCCCGGCGGCCCGGAAGGCCGCGGCCGACCGGACGACCGAGCCCACGGCCGCGTTGATCCCGGCGGCTGACGGCACCACAACCGTGAGGACGCCCTGAGCACGCCCCGAGCATGCCCTGCGCACGCCCTTGGACGGCCCTGAGACGGCCCGAAGAGCGCCGAGTTCGCCGTTCGCCGTCGTCGCCTTCGTCCGGGCTCAGGCCGCCCGGGTGGGGACGGCGACGGGCAGGGCGTCCACGAAGAGTGCGCCCGCCAGGAGGCCCGCGCTGCCGCGTGGGCTCCACGCGCGCGTGTGGAGATCGGCGTCGAGGTCGGTCAGGGCCGCGCGGCCTGCCGGGGTCGCCGTACCGCCCGCCTCCAGGATGCCGCGGGCGCCGGCCTGCACATGACGCAGGCCCAGGGGGCCCGCGGTGTGCAGGAGTTCGGTGTCCTGGAGCGTGGACATGACGGTGAGCAGGGCGTCGAGTCGCGCCTCGGGCTCGTCCGCGCCGGCCGAGCGGGCCGCGGCGAGCGCGTCCAGAGCCCGTCGTACGTGCGGGAATCCGGCGCGAGCCTCGCCACGGGCGCCGGCCGCGCCGTACTTCGCCGAGACCGTCGCGCCGCGCGAGGGCCGCCGTGGAGCGGCCCGGTCGGGGTGGGCGGCGATCCGCTTGGCGGTCGCGGCGACCTCGACGCCCCGCGCGCGGGTGTCGAGGGCGGCCGCCGCGACCAGCAGGCCGAGCGTCCACAGCGCACCGCGGTGCCCGCCGCCGGCGAGGCCCACCGAGTGCTCGGTGCACCTCCCGATCGCGCCCAGCTCCGCGCGGAGCCGGGGCGTGGGTTCGCCGGTGCGGCGGGCGGCCGCGGCCATCGCCGCGAGTCCGGGTGCGAGCGCCTTGGCCGACCAGCGCAGCCCGCAGTGGTCCTTGCGGGTGACGCGGGCGGCAAGGTCACGTGGGTCGGGCAGGCCCGGCTTGGGAGCCAGGGCCAGTTGCCCCGTCAGCGCGGCCACGGCGGCCTGCGCGAGCGCCTCGTCCTCACGGCTTGTCATGTCCCGACCTTATGAGGAGGCGGAGGCCGACGGGGCGTCACTCGGCGGAGTGCCCGTCGGGGCGTCGCCGCTCGGGGGCGTGCCGCCGCCTCCGCCGCCCGCGCCGGTGTTCTCGGCGTCGGGGTCGACGCCCAGGGTGATGGACCCCTTGTAGCCCTTGGACGGGTCGGCCTTGTGCACGGCCTTCAGGGTCAGCAGGCCGCTGGAGGTGCCACCGCCGTCGTAGACCATGTCGTTGTCGAGGGTGGTGTAGCTGCCGGAGTGCTTGGAGTAGGGCTCCAGGGTGAAGATCTCCTCGGCGGCGGCGTCGGGGAAGAAGAGCTGGCCGGTGTAGTTGACCTTGCCGCCCTCGTAGGTGCCGTCCTCCTTCTGGCCGCCCGTGTGCACCTTGAGGTGGATGTGGCAGGTGCGCGGGGTGTACCAGCCCGGGAAGATCGTCTCGAACTTGACGACCCCGTTGGCGTTGGCGATCTGGTAGCCACGCAGGTAGGTGCTGTCGTTGGCGGTGGAGCCGTCCTCGCTCTCCGCCGGGGCCGAACCGCCGGGGTTGGCGGTCGTGTAGCCGGAGTAGTAGCCCCAGGCGTCGCAGTGCCAGATCTCGACGGCGGCTCCGGAGACCGGCGTGCAGCCGTCGGTGGCGTCGACGACGCTGAGGCGCAGGGTCAGCGGCACACCGTTCTTGCCCTCGGTGATGTCCTTGCGCACCAAGGCGCCGTCGAGGTAGTAGGGCCCTTCCGTGACGCTCGTCATCAGCGTCATACAGCTGCTGCCGGTCGAGGTCGAGGTGGCGGACGACGACGCGCTCGCCTCGGTGTCCGCCGCCGTGTCGGCGAAGGCCGACTGGTACCCGGCGACGGCGAGCCCGCCTGCCGCGACCGTGCCGCCGGTCACCGCGAGGGCGCGGCGCCGGGTGATGGTGGGGTCTTTGTGGTTTCCCGTCATGAACATGAAGGTAGGAACGCCACCCGTCAGCGACGTGGGGGAAGGCTGAGAGGAGCCTGTGAGTGCTGAGAAGGCTGAACTTCCGCTGCCGGAAGGGCTCCTACCGTCCCTGACCGGCCAAGATCGGCGCCTGGCGCCTCCGACGCACGGTCAGACGGCCATGAGGGGAGCGTCCTTGCGCCACTTGAGGATCTTGTCGAAACTCACCACCGCGCCGCTGCGCCCCGGCTTGTTGCCGATGTGGACGTGGTCGGCGAGTTCCTGGATGAGGTAGAGGCCGCGGCCGTGCTCGGCGTAGGTGTCGCTGTGCACCGAGCGGTCGGCGCGGGAGGTGCGCCCGCCGGCGAAACCCGGCCCCGAGTCGGCGACTTCGATGCGGCACTTCTCACCGTCGAGATAGGCGGTGACGCGGTATGCCTCCGAACAGCCGCCGCGCGCGGCACCCCCGCCGTGCTCGACGGCGTTGGCACAGGCCTCGCTCAGGGCGACGGAGAGGTCGTAGCTGACGTCGGGATCGACGCCCGCCGTCTCCATCGTGCCGAGCAGCAGGCGGCGGGCGAGCGGAACGCTCGCGGCATCACGCCGCAGATGGAGTGACCACCAGATGCTCATGCTCCAGCCTCCAGGCCGCGGCTCGACATACCGATACGTATTGCCCCTCAAGGCCCTGTGTAAGCGCGAATTCCACGTGATGCCGCCCATATGGGGGATGCCCGCGGCCCTGAAATCGGTGTATGTAGGACTCAGGGTCATCAGTTGCACCAGTCACCACAGAAGGTGATCTTCCGCATCGTACGGAATCTTGTGGACCTGCCGTATGGACGCGGTGAGGCCAGTGCGATGATGAGCCCGCCATGACTGCCCCCCACAGCGAGCGCTCAAGTCGCGATCTACGGCTGCTGCGGGCCGCGGTGTTCGCCGCGGTCTGCGTCGTGCTGGCCGCTGCCGGGCACACCATGGCCTCCTGCGCCACGGTTCCGCTGTGGACGCTGGGCGCGGGATTCCTGGGCGCCCTCGCGGTCGTGGTGCCGCTCGCCGGGCGCGAGCGGTCGCTGCCGGGCATAGCGGTGCTCCTCGCGGTCGGGCAGACCGTGCTGCACACGCTGTTCGGACTCGGCCAGCACACCGCCTCCGTCACCGCCTCCGCCTCCACCACGGCGTCGGCCATGTCCGACGCCACGCTCGTCGCCCGGGCGGCCCGGCTGGTGTGCGGGGCCACGGCGGCGGCGATCAGCCCCGCCCAGGCCCAGCGGATCCTCGTCGACGCGCGGCTCTACACGAGCGGCGGCGACGGCGCCGCCGCCGCCGGGAGCGCCGCGGACATGAGCGGGATGAGCGGCATGGGGTCCGCGCACCATCCCGCGGACGCCCTGACCACCGCCGGCACGTCGATGTCCCTGCTGCCGTCACTGCCCATGCTGCTCGGCCACGTCCTCGCGGCAGTCGCCGCCGGATGGCTGCTGCGGCGCGGCGACACGGCCGTGCTGCGGCTGCTCGCCCTGTCGGCCCACGGCGTCGCCGAGGGGGCGCTCGTACGCTCCCTGCGCGGGGCGCTCGCCCTGGTGCGCGCCCTGCTCGCCGGGCTGCCCGCAGCGCCCTGGGCGGGACCGCGCGTACCGCGCACCGCCCTGCTCGCGGCGACGCCCGCACCCCGTACCACCGCACTCCAGCACTCGGTGATCAGGCGCGGACCGCCGGACGTATCCCTTCTCGTCCTCGCTGCCTGACGCGACACCAGCACTCCACCGCACCCGGGGGGAACGGCCGCTGTCGTGCGGCACGCGCGCGTGCGCACCCTCCGTGCCCACGCCTTCCTCACCCGCAGATTCACTCAGAGTGGAGTGCTCGCTGTCATGAAGGCCTCTCGTATCGCCTCCCGCGTCGCCGCCGCCGCTGCCGTCGCCGGTTCCGCCGTGCTCGTCCTGTCCTCGCCCGCCTTCGCGCACGTCAGCGTCGCCGCCGAGGGCACCGCCGCCAAGGGCGGCTACGCGGTCGTCGACTTCAAGGTTCCCAACGAGCGGGACAACGCCTCGACCACCAAGCTCGAGGTCACCTTCCCGACCGACCACCCGCTGGCCTCCGCGATGCCGGAGCCGATCAACGGCTGGAAGATCGACGTCACCAAGTCGAAGCTCGCCAAGCCCATCGAGCTGCACGGCAAGCAGATCTCCGAGGCCGTCTCCAAGATCACCTGGACCGCCACCGGCAAGGGCATCGAGGCCGGCTACTTCCAGAAGTTCCCGGTCTCCGTCGGCGCGCTCCCCGAGGACGCCGACGAACTCGTCTTCAAGGCGGTCCAGACGTACTCCAACAAGGAGGTCGTGCGCTGGATCGAGGTCCAGGAGGACGGCGCCGAGGAGCCGGAGAACCCGGCCCCGGTGCTCGCCCTGGCCGCCGCCTCCGAGGACGAGCACTCCCACGGCACGACCGCCGAGGACGCCTCCGACGAGTCCGCCGACGACGCCAAGGCGGCCGCCTCGACGACCGAGGCGGCCTCCGACTCCGACAGCAGTGACACCACCGCCCGGGTCCTCGGCGTGGTCGGCATCGTCGTCGGCGCCGCCGGTGTGGCGTACGGCGTCCTGGCCGGCCGCCGCCGGACCACGACCGAGGCCTGAGCCCCACCCCCCGCGTCGGGCGACCGCCGTCGCCCGACGCCTGCTCCTCGACGGTGCGCACCGGGGCCGTACGCACGCCCCTGTCGTACATCCCGCCCCGTACACCCCGGTGCGCGCCGGAGTTCACACATCTGGGACATTTTTCTATGCGCAAGAAGACGTTCGCCGTGGCCGCGCTGCTCGCCGCCGCCACCCTCACCCTCTCCGCCTGCGGCAGCGGCGACAGCGGCAGCAGCCCCGTCGCCGTCGTCTCCGAGGACGGCAAGCAGCAGGCCGCGACCGTGCTCGACCAGCCGTTCACCAAGCCTGACCTGGTCCTCACCGACACCCAGGGCAAGAGCTACGACCTCCGCAAGGAGACGGCGGGCCACCCGACGCTGATCTACTTCGGCTACACCAACTGCCCGGACGTCTGCCCGCTGACGATGAACAACATCGCCGTCGCCAAGAAGCAGCTGTCCCGGGCCGAGCAGGACGAACTGCGCGTCGTGTTCGTCACCACCGACCCGGACCGCGACACCCCGGCCGCGCTCGGCGCCTGGCTCAAGGGCATCGACCCGCAGGTCGTCGGCCTGACCGGGAAGTTCGCGACCATCCAGGCCGCCGCCCGCACCCTCGGCATCTCCGTCGAGGCGCCGCACAAGGACAAGAACGGCAAGACCGTCTCCACCCACGGCACCCAGGTCGTCGCCTTCTCCCCCAAGACCGACGGGGGATACCTCCTGTACGGCGAGGACGCCACCGTCGACGACTACACCAAGGACCTCCCCAAGATCGTCAAGGGCGCGAACCCGTGAGGCGTGCGAAGCCCGCCGGGCCCGTCCGGCTGCTCGCCGTGCCCGCCGCGATCATCACCGGGGCGCTGCTGCTCACAGGGTGCGGGTCGGACTCCGACGGGCGGGCCGAACTGTCCGTCCGGGCCGCCTACATCCCGCAGCCCGTCTCCGACACCATGGCCGCCGGCTTCCTGACCATCGTCAACAAGGGCGGTACGAAGGACGAGCTGACCTCCGTGACGAGCACCGCGGCGGGCACCGTCACCCTCCATGAGACCGTCGGGTCGTCGATGGAGGAGGTCACGTCCCTGGACGTGCCCGCCCACGGTCAACTCGTGTTCAAGAGCGGCGGAAACCACCTGATGTTCGAGAAGCTGAAGAGCAAGCCGGTGCGGGGCGAGACGGTGACCGTCGAACTGCACTTCGCCGCGTCCGACCCCGTCGAGGTCGAGATGCCGGTGGAGTCCGCCACGTACACCCCGAAGACCGGCCACTGAGGGAGGGACCACCTTGACGCAGACCATCGCCCCCCGCGTCCGGACGCTCGTGCTGCTGTTCCTGGCGGTCACCGGTGCGCTCCTGGCCGGCGCCGGGCCCGCATCCGCGCACGCCGCGCTGACCGGCAGCGACCCCGCGCAGGGGGTGGTGGTCGACAAGGCGCCCACACAGGTGTCGCTGACCTTCTCCGAGACCGTCTCCATGAACGACGACTCGCTGCGCGTCCTGGACCCCAAGGGCACCCGGGTCGACACCGGCAAGCCGTCCGAGGTCAGCGGCACGACCTACGCCGTGCAACTGCACTCGGGACTGCCCGACGGCACCTACACGGTGACCTACCAGGTGGTGTCCGCCGACAGCCATCCCGTCGCCGGCGCCTACACCTTCTCCATCGGCTCCCCCTCCAAGACCAGCGTCTCGGTGTCCGACCAGGGCGCCGGCGGAGGCGTCGTCGGCTGGCTCTACGGCTTCGGCCGGTACGTGTCGTACGCCGGGTTCATCGTGATGACCGGCGGGGCCGCCTTCGTGCTCGCCTGCTGGCAGCGCGGCACCGGTGTACGGGCCCTGCAGCGGCTCGTCGTCTCCGGCTGGGTCGCGATGACCGCGGCCACCCTGTTCCTGCTTCTCCTGCGCGGCTCCTACACCAGCTCCGGCAAGGTCGGCGACATCTTCGACCTCGACCTCCTCGGGGAGGTCCTCCAGACCAAGACGGGCGCGGCCCTGGTGTCGCGGCTGCTGCTGCTCGCCGCCGCCGCGCTGTTCATCGCCGTGCTCTTCGGCGCGTACGACAAGCGCGAGGGCGAGGAGAAGCGGGACCTGACCTTCGGACTCGCCATCGGCGGAACCGTCGTGGCCGCCGGGCTCGCGGCCAGCTGGGCCATGGCCGAGCACGCCTCGACCGGCCTCCAGCCCGGCATCGCGATGCCCGTCGACGTGCTGCACCTGCTGGCGGTCGCGACCTGGCTCGGCGGGCTCACCGCACTCCTCGTCGCCCTGTACCGGGCGCCCGCCGACCGCCCCGTCGAGGCCCCCGCCGCACGCCGCTTCTCCCGGCTGGCCTACAGCAGCGTCCTCGTCGTGGTCGCCACCGGCACCTACCAGTCCTGGCGCCAGCTCGGCTCCTGGTCCGCCTTCACCGACACCCGCTACGGCCAGCTGCTGCTCGTCAAGATCGGGCTCGTGGCGCTGCTCGTCGGCGTCGCGTCGATCTCGCGGCGGTGGACGGCACGGCTGGCGGACACGACGACCAAGGAAGCGGTAGGCGCGTCCGCACCCGAGAAGGAACGCGTCACGGCGTCGGCCGCGACCGGCGACACCGCCCAGCAGACGTCCGGCGACGCCCGGCCCGGCTCCGGGGACGCCAAGCGGGCCGCGCAGCTCGCCCGGCAGCGGGCCGCCGTCGACGCCACCCGACAGAAGCGGCTACGGGATTCCGACAGCCACCGCTACGGCCTGCGCCGCTCGGTGCTCGCCGAGGCCGGCGTCGCCGTCGTGCTGCTCGCCGTCACCACCGTCCTGACGTCGACCGAGCCCGGCCGTACCGAGCAGGACGCCGCCAAGGCCGGCCGGGCCTCGTCCTCGTCCTCGTCCTCGTCCTCGTCCTCCACGGGGGACTCCGCGTCGGGCGCCCTGACCCTGGACATGTCCTTCGACACCGGCGGCACGGACGGCAAGGGCGTGGTCAGCGTCGACCTCGACCCCGCGCGCACCGGCGCCAACGAGATGCACGTCTATGTGACCCGACCCAACGGCCGCGCCTTCGACGTGCCCGAGGTCAAGGTCGCCTTCACCCTCGAAGCCAAGGACATCGGGCCACTGCCCGTCACCCCCGACCACATCACGACCGGCCACTGGTCGGCGAACGGCGTGCAGATCCCCATGGCCGGCGAGTGGGAGATCTCCGTGACCGTGCGGACCTCCGACATCGACCAGGTGACCGTCTCCAAGAACGCGCAGATCGGCTGAACCGCACCATGCCCGACCAGTCCATTCCCCAGTCCCGCCCCGAGGCCCGCCCACCCGTGGATACGGAGGAGGGCGGCCCCTCGGAGACTCCTTCCCCCGTTGAGGTCTCCGAGGGGCTCACGCGGCGCAGGCTGCTCGGCACCGCCGGTGCCACCGGGCTCGCACTCGGCGCGGCCGGCGGGGCCGTCGGCTACACGGCCGCGCCCTCGCAGGCGACACCGCTGTCCTCGATCGGCGCCGACGAGGCGATGTTCCACGTGAAACATCAGCCGGGCATCACCCAGGGCCTCCAGGCCCGCGGCCATCTCATCGCCTTCGACCTCGCGCCCGGCGCGGGCCGCAAGGAGGCCGCCGCGCTGCTGCGCCGCTGGTCGGAGACGGCCCGGCGGCTGATGGCGGGCGAGGCCACCGCCACCGACGACACCGATGTGGCCCGGGACGCCGGACCCTCCGCGCTGACGGTCACCTTCGGTTTCGGCAACAACTTCTTCACCCGCACCGGCCTGGAGAAGGAGCGTCCGGCCGCCCTGGACCCGCTCCCCGACTTCTCCTCCGACCACCTCGACAAGACGCGCAGCAACGGCGACCTGTGGGTGCAGATCGGCGCGAACGACGCCCTGGTCGCCTTCCACGCCCTGCGCGCGATCCAGAAGGACGCGGGCGCGGCGGCCAAGGTCCGCTGGCAGATGAACGGCTTCAACCGGACGCCGGGCGCCACCGCCCACCCCATGACGGCCCGCAACCTGATGGGCCAGCTGGACGGCACCCGCAATCCCAAGCCGGCCGACCCGGACTTCGACCAGCGCATCTTCGTCCCCGCGGACAGCACGAAGGACCCGGCCTGGATGGCCGACGGCTCCTATGCCGTCGTACGCCGTATCCGCATGCTCCTCGACGACTGGGAGAAGCTGTCGGGCACGGCGCAGGAGCAGGTCATCGGGCGCCGCAAGGCCGACGGGGCCGCGCTGTCCGGCGGCACCGAGACGACCGCGATGGACCTGGAGAAGACCGACGCGAACGGCGATCTGGTCGTCCCCATCAACGCGCACGCCCGCATCACCCGCCCCGACCAGAACGGCGGAGCGGCCATGCTGCGGCGGCCCTTCTCGTACCACGACGGCATCGACCCGGACGGCACCCCGGACGCGGGCCTTCTGTTCGTCTGCTGGCAGGCGGACCCGCTGCGCGGCTTCGTCACCGTGCAGCGCAAGCTGGACCGCGGCGACGCCCTGTCGAAGTACATCCGCCACGAGGCGAGCGGTCTGTTCGCGGTGCCGGGCGGGGCGGCGGAGGGCGAGTACGTGGGCCAGCGCCTGCTGGAGGCGTGAACGCCGACGGCTTCAAGCCCGAGCGCCCGAAGTCCGGGACGGGCGGCCGAGGGCGGGGAGGCCGAGGGCGGGAAGACCGAGGGCGGGAAGACCGAGGGCGGGAAGTTACGCCGCCACGGGCGGATTCATTCCTGCGTGGGGCTGTCATGAGACACGTACACCTGCTTCGGCAAGGGCCATTAGGGTGAGGTCATGCCAGCGAGCTATGCGTATCTCGGCCCCGAGGGCACCTTCACGGAGGTCGCCCTGCGCACGCTTCCGGAGTCGGCCACCCGACAGCTGATCCCGTACGTGTCGGTGCAGTCCGCGCTGGACGCGGTGCGCACCGGCGAGGCCGAGGCCGCCTTCGTGCCCATCGAGAACTCCGTCGAGGGCGGGATCACCACGACCCTGGACGAGCTGGTCGCGGGCACCCCGCTGATGATCTACCGCGAGGTGCTGCTGTCGATCACCTTCGCGCTGCTGGTCCGGCCCGGCACGAAGCTCGCTGACATCAAGACGGTCTCCGCACATCCGGCCGCGCAGCCGCAGGTCCGCAACTGGTTGAAGGCGAACCTGCCGGAAGCCGCCTGGGAGTCGGCCGCCTCGAACGCGGACGCGGCCCGGCTGGTCCAGGAGGGCCGTTACGACGCCGCCTTCGCGGGCGAGTTCGCGGCCGCCCGGTACGGGCTGACCGCCCTGGAAACCGAGATCCACGATGCCGAGAACGCCCAGACCCGGTTCGTGCTGGTGGGCAGGCCTGCCCGCCCCGCAGCACCGACCGGCGCGGACAAGACCTCCGTCGTCCTGTGGCAGCGCGACGACCACCCCGGTGGCCTGCGGGACCTGCTGGGCGAGTTCGCCACCCGGGGCGTCAACCTCATGCTGCTCCAGTCCCGCCCGACCGGCGCCGGCATCGGCAACTACTGCTTCTGCATCGACGCCGAGGGGCACATCTCCGACCGCCGGATGGCCGAAGCCCTCATGGGGCTGAAGCGGATCTGCCGTGAGGTGCGCTTCCTGGGTTCGTACCCGCGTGCGGAAGTCAGCGTGGCGGACGTGGCGGCTCCGCTGCCCGGGACCTCGGACGGGGAGTTCGTGGCGGCGGCGGACTGGGTGGCGCGCTGCCAGGACGGCCGGTTCTAGAAGCCGTTCCGGCCGGTCCCAGGAGCCGTTCCGGCCGGTCCTATCTGCACATCTTCGTTATCCACAGAAGTTATCCACAGGCCTGCTTCTCGACCTGGGGACAAGTCGACAACGAAGTGCCATCCAGTCGACAAATCGCCCTACAGCGCCCCACGGCGGCCCCCACCCTCGAGGTCACCCTTCGTCCACCTGTTTCCTTCGATCAATCCTTTGGGGCGACCCATTTCCACCCGAAAGTGGGTCGGAGCCGGGTTTGAGTATGGAATTACCTGCCCCGCACGGCCGTATCGGAATGATCAATTCCAATGTCCACAGATCTTTCGCACACCCTGTGGATAACTATTCCGGAAGTGTAGGCACCTGTGGACAACGCCTCCCCCAAGTCCCCTCTCCCGCAAGGGAATCGAGTCAACGAGGCGCCCGCACCATGCCCCGTCCCAGGGAGTGAGACACTTTATATTGACACGCTGGGCAATTCACCCATAACGCAACGTAAGCCATGATTCGGAACGGGTCGCACATGCTGCGGAATGGTGTCGTGAGCCGCAACCCCGCACGGGTAGCCTTGGCCGCGTGATTGACCTTCGCCTGCTCCGTGAGGACCCCGACCGTGCGCGCGCTTCTCAGCGTGCCCGTGGAGAGGACGTCGCGCTCGTCGACTCCCTCCTGTCCGCCGACGAGCGGCGCAGGTCGTCCGGCGTCCGCTTCGACGAGCTGCGCGCCGAGCAGAGGTCGCTCGGCAAGCTCATCCCCAAGGCCTCCGCGGACGAGAAGGCCGAGCTTCTGAAGAAGGCGAGCCAGCTCGCCGCCGACGTCAAGGTGGCCGACGCCGAGCGCGACGCCGCCGACACCGAGACCCAGGAGCTCCTCCAGCGGCTCGGCAACCTCGTGCACCCGGACGTGCCCGTGGGCGGCGAGGAGGACTTCGTCACCCTCGAGACGCACGGCGCGATCCGCGACTTCGGCGCCGAGGGCTTCGAGCCCAAGGACCACCTGGAGCTCGGCCAGATCCTCGGCGCGATCGACGTCGAGCGCGGCGCGAAGGTCTCCGGCTCCCGCTTCTACTTCCTCACCGGCGTCGGCGCCCTGCTCGAGCTGGCCCTGGTCAACGCGGCGATCGCCCAGGCCACGGCCGCCGGCTTCACGCCGATGCTCACCCCGGCCCTGGTGCGCCCCCAGTCCATGGCGGGCACCGGCTTCCTCGGCCAGGCGGCCCAGGACGTCTACCACCTCGACAAGGACGACCTCTACCTGGTCGGCACCTCCGAGGTCGCCCTCGCCGCGTACCACATGGACGAGATCATCGACGCGGACCGGCTCCCGCTGCGCTACGCGGGCTTCTCGCCCTGCTTCCGCCGCGAGGCCGGCTCGCACGGCAAGGACACCAAGGGCATCTTCCGCGTCCACCAGTTCGACAAGGTCGAGATGTTCTCGTACGTCAAGCCCGAGGACTCGCAGGCCGAGCACCAGCGCCTGCTGGCCTGGGAGAAGCAGTGGCTGTCCGCGCTGGAGCTGCCGTTCCGGGTCATCGACGTCGCCTCCGGTGACCTCGGCTCCTCGGCCGCCCGCAAGTTCGACTGCGAGGCGTGGATCCCGACCCAGGGCAAGTACCGCGAGCTGACCTCGACCTCGGACTGCACCGAGTTCCAGTCCCGCCGGCTGTCGATCCGCGTCCGCGAGGGCAAGCAGGTCCGCCCGCTGGCCACGCTCAACGGCACGCTGTGCGCCGTCCCGCGCACGATCGTCGCGATCCTGGAGAACCACCAGCAGGCCGACGGTTCCGTGTACGTGCCCGAGGTGCTGCGCCCGTACCTCGGCGGCCGGGAGATCCTGGAGCCGGTGGCCAAGTGACCGCCGCGTTCCCCTACCGCCTGATCGCGACCGACCTCGACGGGACGCTGCTGCGCTCCGACGAATCGATCTCGCAGCGCACCCGTGACGCCCTCGCCGCCGCCACCGCGGCGGGGGCCGCGCACATCGTGGTGACGGGCCGCGGGGTCCCCTGGACCCGGCACATCCTCGACGACCTCGGCTACGACGGCCTCGCGGTCTGCGGCCAGGGCGCCCAGGTCTACGACGCCGGCGCGCACCGCCTGCTGACCTCGGTGACCCTGGACCGTCAGCTCGCCGGTGTGGCGCTGGCCAAGATCGAGGCGGAGGTCGGCCCGCTGTACCTGGCGGCCAGCCGCGACGGCCTGGACGGCGATGTGCTGGTCGGCCCCGGTTACGCGGTCACCGGCGCCCTGCCGTCGACGCCGTTCACGGACGCGTCCGACCTCTGGTCCGCGCCGCTGAGCAAGATCTACATACAGCATCCCGAGTTGTCGGACGACGTGCTGGCCGCGGCGGCCCGGCGGGCGGCGGGCGGCTTCGTCACGGTCGCGATGGCGGGCGCGGGCATCGTGGAGCTGCTCCCCCTGGGCCTCTCCAAGGCCACGGGCCTCTCCCTCGCGGCCCGCCGCCTGGGCCTGAAGGCCGCCGACACGATCGCCTTCGGCGACATGCCCAACGACATCCCGATGTTCGCCTGGGCGTCCCGCGGCGTAGCCATGGCCAACGCCCACGAGGAACTGAAGGCCGTGGCCGACGAGGTGACCACCTCCAACGACGATGACGGCATCGCCGAAACCCTGGAAAGCATGATGCCCGCCTAGGCATTACGGGGGGGCTCATCCGCACCCACGCCAGTCCGAGGGTCTGGCGGAACCCCCACGAAAACGCACCGCCCGCCGCGAACCGCCGCAGGCGGCAGAAACCCGGAGACGCGACCACGGGGCCGCGCCGATCGCCGTAAGCAATCAGGGACCTACGCACGGGTCACAGACGCAACGGCCGCGCCGATCGCCGCAGCCAATCCGGACTGTACGCACGGGGGCGCAGGCGCAACAGGCAGCTGATCACCACAGGCGATCAAGGCCACAGGCGCGCGGGACGCGGACGCGGGCGCTACAGGCAGCCGATCACCGTAGGCGATCAAAGGCGCAGGGCGCGGGGCGTGGGCGCAACAGGCGGCCGATCGCCGCAGGCGATCAGGGGCGCGGGGGCGCAGGGGCGCAGGGGGGCGGGCGCGACAGGCGGCCGATCGCCGCAGGCGATCAGGGGCGCGGGGAACTGCGCGACCAGCCACGACGGACCCGCACCCGCACTCCCGCCAAGTCCCAGTGACAACGCCTCGCGGAGGATGCACGGATCGAACGTGCGCGGGGTTGCCCCCGACCACGGCTTAGCAAGCCGGTGCCTTGCCTCTCGGCCAATCCTCCGGGTGGGCGGCCCACGCGAGAGCGACATTCGCGTGCTCGAAGCGGCCGCCCCGGGCAGCTCCCCTGTACGGAACGGATTCGACGGAGGGCTAACTACTCCGGAACCCGTCCCCGGCTGCCCTGAAGGGAACTCGACGGACTGCCGTGCATGGACATCGTCGAGCTCCTCCCAGTCTGTGGCGCCGGATCCCTTCCGGCCCCGCGGGTACAACCACTGTGCCCGGGGGACGAGTTGGGCGCCACCGAATAAAACGCCCGTGCGAGGACCGAGGCCGGGCGACTGCTACCGGCGGCGCCACCTGCGTCGACGTGCCTTGCTGAAGAACCAGCCCGCGGGCGGGTCGTCGGAGCGCCAGGGCTGCGGCTCGGGCTCCTCCGCCCGCCAGCGTGCGGCGAGCATCCGGGCCCGGGCGGACGGTTCGGACGTCTCGGCGGACCGTATGAAGTCCTCGTCCAGGACGAGGTCGTTCCAGACCTCTCCCTCGGACCGCTCGCGACCGCCGCTCGACGTATCGTCGTCCGCCATCCCCGTCCTCCTGGTCCTGTCCGTTCCGCTCAGTGTGCCGGGGGGCAGGTGAAGCCACCGTCAAGGACGGGCGCCCCGCTCCGCCCCCGGCGGGGTCGGTCACTCCTCGCCGGCGAGCGTCAGCGCCCGCAGCTTCTGTCCCGCGTACCAGGTGGCCAGCACGGTCACCACGACCAACAGGACCGTCGCCGTGGTCAGTCCGACGTCCGAGGTGACGAAGTCACCGCCCGCCACCTTGTGGGCGACGGCCAGCGACCACTGCTGGATGCTGAGCGTGCGCGCACCCGGTACCAGGGAGCCGAACAGTGCCTCCCAGACGAGGGCGTAGACGAGGCCGAAGACCACCGCGTGCCGGGACACCGTGCCCAGCAGCAGGAAGACCGCCGCGTAGGCGATGGAGGAGACCAGCGCGGCCACCGTGTAGGCGACGGCGATCTGCTGGCCGTTGCCGTTGAGGATGAAGCCGGCGATGAGCGTGGGCAACGCCGAGAACACCATCGTCACCGCGACCGCCACGATCAGCTTGGTGAAGATGATCGTCGGCCGCTTCAGCGGCTTGGACAGCAGGTACACCACGGAGCCGTCGTCGATCTCCGGGCCGATCGCGCCCGTGCCCGCGATGACGCCGATGATCGGCACCATCGTGGCGAGCGCGAGCCCGCCGAGCAGGTCGGACGCCGTCTGGTCGTCGGCGCCGGCGAGGCCGCGCACCACCACGGAGATCGCGATGAGCAGCAGGGGCAGGGCGCCCAGGATGAGGGCCCGGCGACGGCCGAGCAGGGCCCGGTACGTGAGCCGGGCGACTGTGGGGTCGTACATCAGGGCCTCCTACGCCGCGACCAGGTAAGAGAACACGGACTCGAGGGACTCGTCGGACGGCGAGACCGTCAGCAGCCGGATGCCATGGTCCCTGGCGACCCTGGGCAGCAGCGCGGTGAAGCGGCCGAAGTCGACGGCCTGGATACGCAAGGCGCCCTCGGCGAGGTCGACTTCGATGCCGGACGTCGACGGGTCGGCGATCAGCGCGGCCGCGAGAGCGCGGTCGTCGCTGGAACGCACCAGGTAGCGGTGCGGGCGGTCGGTCATCAGACGGCGGATCCTGCGGAAGTCGCCGCTGGCCGCGTGCCTGCCCGCGACGACGACCTCGATGTGCCAGGCGAGTTGCTCGACCTCTTCGAGGATGTGCGACGAGAACAGCACGGTGCGGCCCTCGTCGCCCATGCGCCGCAGCAGGTCCATGAGCTGCATGCGCTGGCGCGGGTCCATGCCGTTGAAGGGCTCGTCGAGCAGCAGCAGCGACGGGTCGTGGACCAGGGCGGACGCCATCTTCACGCGCTGGCGCATGCCCTTGGAGTACGTGGAGATCTTGCGGTCCTGCGCGTACTCCATCTCGACCGTGGCCAGTGCCTTCTGCGCGGCCTTGGCGCCCAGGCCGTGCAACTCGGCGTTGGCGACGACGAATTCGCGGCCGGTGAGGAAGTCGTACATCGCCTCGCGCTCGGGGACGATGCCGATGTGCTGGTAGATCTCCTCGTTGCGCCAGACGGGCCGGCCGTCGAGGGTGACCGTGCCGGTGGAGGGGGCGAGGAAGCCGCCCATCATGTTGATGAGGGTGGACTTTCCGGCGCCGTTGGGGCCGAGCAGGCCGGTGACCCCGGGGCCGATGGTCATGGTGATGTCGTTGACGGCGACCACGTTGCCGAACCAGCGGGAGACGTGGTCGATGCTGAGCGTGGTCACAGTCCGACCCTTCGGTAGCGGCGCATCAGGAGGCCGTAGCTCGCGGCGATGAGACCGAGGACGACGAGGACGTAGACGGCGCCCTCCCCGTCGGAGGGGCCGATCCCGCCCGGGAAGGCGGAGGTGGCGCCCAGGAACGCGGACTGCACGCCGTCGATGAGGGTGACCGGCGAGAACAGGCCGATCCAGGGAATGGAACCGGTGCTGTTCTGCGCGTCGGCGATGGCCTGGAGCGTGGAGACGGCGCCGTAGGAGATGGTCAGGACGGCGATGACGGCGGCGATGCCGAAGCCGCGCCGCGGGGTCACCGAGGCGATGACCAGGCCGAGGCCGGCGAAGAGCAGCGAGAGCAGGGCCACGGAGACGAGTCCTTGAGCGAATCCCTCGGTCTGGTCGGCGAAGTCGAGCTTGGCCAGCAGCGCGCCGATGTACAGCACCAGCAGCGGGGCCGCGGTGAGGACGAAGAGCGCCGAGGCCAGCGCCGCGAACTTCGCCAGTACGTAGTCCGAGGTCTCGATGGGCCGCGAGAAGTACAGCGGCACGGTCTTGAAGCGGAGGTCGCGCGAGACGGACTGGGGCGCCTGCGAGGCGACGTACAGGCTGATGACGGCCTGCATGATGATCGCGTACCGCGTGTAGTCCACGGGAAGTTCGTGGGCCTTCGTGGCGACCGCGACGGCGACCATGATCGCCGCGGGCACGCACATCACCACGAAGAGAAGCATCGGCAGCACCTTCGACTTCACCGAGCGGCCGAGGCCGTAGGCGCCGCGCAGGGACTGCGAGTAGAGGGAGCGGCGGGCGTAGGCGCGGCCCAGACGGGGGCCGTCGTAGCTGCGGTAGCCGATGTTGTGGATACGGGTCTGGTCACCCGAGGGGGCGGTGACCGGGTGTTCAACTGCCATGGCCGACGGCCTCCTTCCGCTGCTGGTCGTTGCTGGCGTCGCTGTCCGTGAAGACCTCGGAGATGTGGTGCCTGCGCTGTTCCATGCGCACCAGGCCGAGGCCGAGGTCGGCGACCACGTCCCGGACGACGTCGTAGGTGTCCTCGCTCTGCGCGGTCAGCAGCAGGACGTGGCCGGCGCCCGGCAGGCCGCTGTTGCCGTCCAGAACCTCCACCCCGCGCGCGTGCAGCGCCTCGCGGACCGCGCGGGTGCCGTCCGGGTGGTCGTCGGTGTCGGTGACCTCGATCGCGAGGGTGGTGGTGGTCTGTGTGAAGTCGGTGGTGGAGCTGGAGCGCAGGAGCTTGCCGCCGTCGACGACCACGACGTGGTCGCAGGTGCGCTCCAGTTCGCCCAGCAGGTGGGAGGTGACCAGGACCGAGATGCCGAAGTCGGTGTGGATACGGCGGATCAGGCCCAGCATCTCGTCACGGCCGACCGGGTCGAGGCCGTTGGTCGGTTCGTCCAGGAAGACCAGCTGCGGGTCGTGGACGAGGGCCTGGGCGAGTTTCACCCGCTGCTTCATGCCGGTGGAGTAGCCGCCGATGGGGCGGTAGCGCTCCTCGTACAGGCCGACATGACGCAGGGTGTCCGCGGTGCGCTCACGCGCGGCGGTGGGCGGCAGGCCGGACATCCGGGCCATGTGCACGACGAACTCGGTGGCCGAGACGTCGGGCGGCAGGCAGTCGTGCTCCGGCATGTAGCCGACCCGCTCGCGGATGTCGGCGCCCCTGCTCGCGACGTCGAGGCCGAGCACCTCGGCTCGGCCCTCCGTGGCGGGCGACAGACCCAGAAGGATCTTGATCAATGTGGACTTGCCGGCCCCGTTGGCTCCGACGAGGCCGGTCACACCGGGCCCGACGTCCACAGAGAGCCGGTCAAGAGCGGTCACCCGGGGGAACCGCTTGCTCAGGCTTTCGGTCGCGATCACAGTCACGTCATCGAAATTAGTGACGCACGCCACGAAAATCGTCAGACCTCAGAGCCGTCTTCGCATCAGACCTCAGATGTACGGGTCCGTAGGGGATGCAGTGCCTGAGAGCTACGGGGGCGGCGACGGCGGGTTTTCCACAGGCCCCGAACCCTCCTATTGACGCGGCCTCTAACAACTGTCACATTCGGCGATGTCAAGTTACGGACACGTAGCGCAGTCGACGAGGACTGGCGGGGACGGGGTGGCATGACGACGGCACCGACGGCAGGGACACGCGAACTCTCCGCCGAGCTGCGGGGATTCAGACGGGTGCAGCGGCTGGCGTACGACTGCGCGCAGGCCGTGGCCGCCGAACTGCGACCGGGTGTGACGGAGCGCGAGGCGGCGCGGATGCAGCGGGAGTGGCTGCGCGAGCGGGGCGTGCGCGACTGGTTCCACCTGCCGTTCGCCTGGTTCGGGGACCGCACGGCGTTCACCGGCTTCCGCGTCCCGTTGCAGTTCTTCCCCACCGACCGCCGGCTGGAGCCGGGGATGCCGTTCATCCTCGACCTGGCGCCGGTGTACCAGGGGTACACGGCGGACATCGGCTACTCGGGCGCGCTCGGCGCCCATCCCGTGCAGGAGCGCCTGATGGCCGACCTGGCGGCACACCGGGAGCTGATCCTGCGCGAGGTGCGCGAGCGGCGGTCGCTGCGCGAGATCTACGCCGACGTGGACCGCCTCATGGTCCGCCAGGGCTACGCCAACCGGCACCGCGCGTATCCCTTCGGCGTGATCGCCCACAAGGTGGACCGGGTCAGGGAGCGCCGCTTCTCGCCCCGCCTGTTCGGGTTCGGCACGCAGTCCCTCAAGGGCCTGCTGTCCGACGCGCTGCACGGCCACCGGGAGGGCTGGTCGCCGCTGTGGTCGCCGTACCGCTTCTCCGACCATCCGCCGCGGCCGGGCCTGTGGGCGGTCGAACCCCACCTCGGGTTCCGGGGCACGGGCGCGAAGTTCGAGGAGATCCTCGTCGTGACCGACTCCGAGGATCCCGAGGAGAGCGCCTTCTGGCTGGACGACGACCTGCCGCACGTGCGGGGCTGGGCGAGGGCGGGAACGACGACGGACACGGCAGGGAAGGCGGAGGGGAAGTGACGTTGCCAGAGGGTGCGCGTGAGCGGCGGGTGCGGACCGGCGGGATCGAACTGTGCGTGGCCGAGCTGGGGGACCCCGGTCGGCCGACGGTCGTTCTGGTGCACGGCTATCCGGACAGCAAGGAGGTGTGGTCCGAGGTCGCGTCCCGGCTGGCGGACCGCCACGGCTTCCATGTGGTGCTGTACGACGTCCGGGGGCACGGCCGTTCCAGCGCGCCCGAGCCGCTGCGGGGCGGGTTCACCCTGGAGAAGCTCACGGACGACTTCCTGGCGGTCGTCGACGCGGTCAGCCCGGACCGGCCGGTGCACCTCGTGGGACACGACTGGGGCTCGGTGCAGTCGTGGGAGTTCGTGACCGTCGAGCGCACCAGGGGCCGCATCGCTTCCTTCACCTCGATGTCCGGGCCGTCCCTCGACCACTTCGGCCACTGGATCAACAAGCGTCTGACCAGGCCGACTCCGCGCCGGGTCGGTCAACTCCTCGGCCAGGGCGCCAAGTCCTGGTACGTGTACCTGCTGCACACCCCCGCCCTGCCCGAGCTGGCCTGGCGTGGTCCGCTCGGCAAGCGCTGGCCGGGCATCCTGCGGCGGATCGAGAAGGTACCCGTCGGCGACTACCCGACGCCGTCGCTGAGTTCGGACGCGGCGCACGGTGCCTGGCTGTACCGGGACAACGTACGGCCCCGCCTGCGTCACCCGCGTGCGGACGCGTACGCCCACGCGCCCGTGCAGCTCATCACGCCTTCGGGGGACCGGTTCCTGTCGGAGCGGTTGTACGACGAACTGGAGCACTGGGTGCCGCGGTTGACCCGGCGCACCCTCCCGGCCGGGCACTGGATCCCGCGCACCCGACCCGACCGGCTCGCCTCCTGGATCGACGACTTCGTCCTGTCGGTCGAGAAGGAGCGGGAGGCCGAGGCGGCGGGAGAGGCCCCGGGGGACGGCGTGGCCGGGCCGGTGCGCCAGGCCGCCACCGGCCGGTACGCCGAGCGCTTCGGCGGTCAGCTGGTGCTGGTCACCGGTGCGGGCAGCGGCATCGGGCGGGCCACGGCGTTCGCGTTCGCCGAAGCGGGCGCCCGGGTGATCGCCGTCGACCGGGACGCCGAGAGCGCGGCCCGCACCGCCGAGATGTCGCTTCTGATCGGCGCGCCCGAGGCCCGGGCGGAGGCGGTGGACGTCTCCGACGAGCAGGCGATGGAGAAACTCGCGGCGAAGGTCCACGCGGAACACGGTGTGGTGGACGTGCTGGTGAACAACGCGGGCATCGGACTGTCGGGCTCGTTCTTCGACACGACGCCCGAGGACTGGCGCAGGGTCCTGGACGTCAACCTGTGGGGCGTCATCCACGGTTGCCGTCTCTTCGGCCGGCAGATGGCCGAGCGGGGGCAGGGCGGCCACATCGTCAACACCGCCTCGGCGGCCGCCTACCAGCCGTCCAAGGCGCTGCCCGCCTACAGCACCTCCAAGGCGGCGGTCCTGATGCTGAGCGAGTGCCTGCGCGCGGAACTGGCCGGCCAGGACATCGGCGTCACCGCGATATGCCCCGGCCTGGTGAACACCAACATCACCGCCACGGCGACGTTCGTGGGAGTGGACGCGCAGGAGGAGCGACGCCGCCAGAAACGCTCCACGCGCGTGTACGGGCTGCGGAACTACCCGCCGGAGAAGGTCGCGGACGCCATCCTGCGGGCGGTCGCGCTCAACAAGGCGATGGTGCCGGTCACCCCGGAGGCGCGGGGCTCGTATGCGCTGTCGCGTTTCCTGCCCAGGGCGTTGCGGGCGCTGGCGCGGGTGGGACCGCCCCTGTGAGCCGCCGCACGGCCCCGCAATGCCCGCCGGCGCACTCGGCATCCACCACGGCAACGACCGTCGGGGGGCGGACGACTTGACCACCGGCCCGCCCGCCCGGCCCCCGTACCGGATAGAGACGCTCGCCCATCTCACCGGCACCACCGTCCGCACCATCCGCGCCTACCAGGACCGTGGTCTGCTCCCCCGCCCCGAGCGCCAGGGGCGGGCCAACCACTACTCCGACGCCCATCGCACCCGCCTCCACCAGATCGCCGATCTCCTCGACCGCGGCTACACCCTCGCCTCCATCAAGGAACTCCTGGACGCCCACGACACCGGCCGTGGCCTGGGCGGTGTCCTGGGGCTGGTCGCCGAGGTCGACGGTCCGTGGACCGACGAGGAGCCCTCCCGCGTCTCCCGCACCGACCTGGCCGCCCGCTTCGGCGGCACCGCCGACGACACGGCGATCGCCGACGCCGTGGCACTCGGCGTACTGGAACCCGTCCTCGGCGAGGAGGACGTCTTCCTCGTGCCCAGCCCCCAAGAGCTCGCGGTGGCGGTGGAGTTGCATGCCGCCGGGGTACCACTCGGCGCGATCACCGCCCATCTGCGGGAGTTGAGGGGGCAGGTCGAGCAGATCGCCGCCCGTTTCCTGGAGTTCACCACCGAGCACGTCTTCGCGCGCTATCTCGACGGACCGCATCGCCCGAGCGACGCGGACGCGTCCGAGGCGGCCTCGCTCGTCCGACGGCTGCGCCCGCTCGCCCGGCAGACCGTGGACGCCGAACTGGCTCGGGCCATGCGCCTGTTCGCCGGACATCACCTGCGCCGGCACCTCGGCGCGGGTGCCCCCCCGCCACCCCCGTCGGGGACGCGGACGGTCCCGGTCCCGGTGGAGACGATGCGGGCCGTGGAGAGGCTCGTTGGACCGGAGCGGGCTGCGGACTTTCTCGCGCTCGCGGCCGAACGAGAGGTGCGCGCCCGGGCCTTGGACGGTCTGGTCTCAAGTCATGGGGCGTCAGATGATCTTGAGGAAGAGAGCTGAGAGGACGGCCAGTTGTCCACAGAAACGCCAACTGGGCTGTGGATAACTACAGTTGGCTGTGGACCAAACCTCGGCCCCAAAACAAAGTGCGTGATCTGCGTCTCTCGCGTCATGCTGAGCGGATGAACGAAATGGACAGGGACGAGAGACGCACCGTGAAGGTGTCGAAGTACCTCTCGAAACACCTGCGGCACCAGCCCGAGCGGATCGGCCTCACGCTCGACGAGGCCGGCTGGGTGGAGATCGACGAGCTGATCGCGGCCTGCGCCGCGCACGGCTTCCACTTCACCCGTGACGAGCTGGACCACGTCGTCGCCGCCAACGACAAGAAGCGCTTCGCGATCGACGGCACCCGGATCCGCGCCAGCCAGGGCCACAGCGTCGAGATCGACCTCGGGCTGCCCCCGGCGACCCCGCCCGCGTACCTCTACCACGGGACCGTGAGCCGCTCCCTGGACGCGATCCGCGCCGAGGGGCTGCTGCCCATGAACCGGCACGACGTGCACCTCTCGGCCGACCGGGAGACCGCGACCCGGGTCGGGGCGCGCCGGGGCCGCCCCGTGGTCCTCGCCGTCGACGCGGGAGCCATGCACCGCGACGGCCACGTCTTCCACGTCAGCGCGAACGGGGTGTGGCTGACGAAGGCCGTGCCCTCGCGATACCTGCGCTTTCCGGAACAGCACTGAGGCGACCTAGGCGCGTCCTCCGCTGCCGCACCACGTCTCCCTTCGGCATGATCACAGGTATGGACCACCTTCCCACCACGGAGGCCGCCGTCACCGCCCTCCGGTCGATCGCCGCCCAGTACGCGCTCGAGATCGAGGTCACCCACGACATCGGCGCAGATCAGACCTCCCGCCGCACTTCCGCCGGCGTCGGCGTCACCACCGACCCGGACGGCTCGCTGCCGCACGAGGCCTACGTCGAGCTCGGCGGCCGACCGAGCGTGAGTGTGCGGCTCTACCCCGACGACGACGCCCTGATCACCGTCGACGGCGTGGAGTGCCCCGATGTCGACCGCGACGACGTCCCCGCGTTTCTCCGCTCCCTCTACGACGGCCACGCCTGGGTCAAGACCCGGCGCTTCCCGCCCGCTCACTTCCTGATGGTGCCGCTGCCGCAGGACCGCGTGCACAAGGAATTCATCCTGGTCGGCCTCAGTCCGTGGCTGAGGGGACGCGCACGGTGACCGTTTCACGTGAAACACGCTCGTCCGCATACGCTCGATGACATGAGTCTGCGCCTGAGCACCGTGATCCTCCCGTACCTCCGCTGGCACGAGGGGGGCCGTTCCACCTGGACACGGGCCGAGCAGCTCGGCTTCCACACCGCGTACACCTACGACCACCTGTCCTGGCGCACCTTCCGCGACGGCCCGTGGTTCGGCGCGATCCCGACGCTGACCGCCGCCGCGGCCGTCACCGACCGCCTGCGTCTGGGCACGCTGGTGACCTCGCCGAACTTCCGGCACCCGGTGACCCTCGCCAAGGAACTGATCTCCCTGGACGACGTCTCCGCCGGCCGGGTGACCCTGGGGATCGGCGCGGGCGGCACCGGCTTCGACGCCACCGCCCTCGGCCAGGAACCGTGGACCCCGCGCGAGCGGGCCGACCGCCTCGCCGAGTTCGTCCCGCTGCTGGACCGGTTGCTCACCGAGGACTCCGTGTCGTACGAGGGCGACCACTATTCGGCGCACGAGGCGCGCAACATTCCCGGCTGCGTCCAGCGCCCCCGGCTGCCCTTCGCGGTCGCCGCGACCGGACCGCGCGGGCTGCGGCTCGCGGCCCGGTACGGGCAGGCCTGGGTGACCACCGGCGACCCGAAGCTCTACGAGAACGGCACCCCCGAGCAGTCGGTTCAGGCCATTCGCGGCCAGGTGGAGAAGCTCACCGACGCCTGTGCCGAGATCGGACGGGACGCGCAGGAGCTGGACAAGGTCCTGCTCACCGGGTTCACCCCGGACCGCGGAGGTCCGCTGGAGTCCTTGGACGCCTTCGTCGACTTCGCCGGTCGGCACCGGGAGCTCGGCTTCACGGAGATCGTGGTCCACTGGCCCATCGCCGACTCCGTCTTCGCCGCGGACGAGAAGGTCTTCGAGCAGATCGCCATGGAGGCCCCCGCACAACTGCGCTGACCACGGCATCAGGTCATCCGCCGCCCGGCGGTGTCCTCTGTGAGCGGGCTCGCGCCCGACCGTGCGGGCATATGCGCGAGAATGGCCCGGTGACCTCAGCGACTCGACAGCCCGAGACCCCGGCCGCCGCTCTCCCGCCCCGGCTGATCGCCACCGATCTCGACGGCACTCTGCTGCGCGACGACAAGTCGGTGTCACCGCGCACGGTCGCCGCCCTCGCCGCCGCCGAGGAGGCGGGCATCGAGGTCTTCTTCGTCACCGGCCGCCCGGCCCGCTGGATGGACGTCGTCAGCGAGCACGTCCACGGGCACGGCCTGGCGATCTGCGGCAACGGCGCCGCCGTGGTCGACCTGCACGGCGGCCCCGGCGCCCACCGGTTCGTGAAGGTGCGCGAGCTGGCGCGCGAGAACGCGCTGGACGCCGTACGGCTGCTGCGGGAGGCGGCGCCCGGCACGATGTACGCCATCGAGCAGACGTACGGCTTCTACCAGGAGCCGAAGTATCCCAAGATGCACCTGGAGATACCCGACACCCTCGCGCCGGCCGAGCGACTGCTGGCGCCGGACGCGCCCGGGGCCGGTGAGCCGGTGCTGAAGATCCTCGCGTTCCACCCCACGCTCGACCCCGACGCCTTCCTCACCCTCGCCCGGCTCGCCATCGGCGACCGCGCCAACGTCACCCGCTCCAGCCCCAGCGCCCTGCTGGAGATCAGCGGCCCCGAAGTCTCCAAGGCCAGCACGCTCGCCCTGTGCTGCGCGGAACGCGGCATCTCCCACGAGGAGGTCGTCGCGTTCGGGGACATGCCGAACGACGTCGAGATGCTCACCTGGGCCGGCCGGTCGTACGCGATGGGCAACGCGCACCCGGACGTGCTCGCGGCGGCCTCCGGACATACCGTCGCCAACAACGAGGACGGGGTCGCCGTCGTCATCGAGCGGCTGATCGCCGAGCGGGAGTAGCTCTCCCTCAGGGACGTCAGCCCTGTTCCCGCTCCACCGGCAGCCACAGTTCGGCGTCGGCCTCGGTCCCGTCCGCGGACAGCCGGGTGCGCAGGATCTCCGGGCCGGGGCGGCCGCGGTACGGGTTGGACGGGAACCACTGCGTGAACACATCCCGCCACAGCTCCTGGATGGCCTGCGGGGCCGGCCCGGAGGTGGTGAAGACGGCCCAGGTGCCGGCCGGTACGGCCAGGGCGGTCGTCTCCCTGGGGGCGGTCGCGGACGTGATCACCCCTTGGTAGTAGTCGAGTTCGGTGCCCTCGGCCCGGCTCGGATCCAGGTCGTCGCAGACCGCGACGATGCCCTGTGGTTCCTGGTCCGACAGCTTCTCCAGGCGCTCCAGGACCTGCCGGTCGATCCCGCGCACGAAATCGATGATCGCCTGGTTGGGCCCCGAGTGCACCAAGGGCACTCGGGCCTTGAGGCCGACGACGGTGAAGTCCGGCCGGTCCACTATGCGATACCTCATGCTGCTGCTCCCTTCGACGGTGAGGCGGAAGGCCAGCCGGGGCTGCGAGACGAGCGCGGCGCCGGTACGGCGGGCCTCGCCCGGCCCGACGCCGTGCACGGCACGGAACGCCCGCGCGAACGCCTCACCCGAGCCATAGCCGTACCGCACCGCGATCTCCAGCAGCGAGTCCCCTCCGGCGAGCACCTCGGCGCCGGCGACGGTGAGCCGCCTGCGCCGCACGTACTCCGACAAAGGCATGCCGGCCAGCGCGGAGAACATCCGGCGCAGGTGGTACTCCGAGGTGGCCGCGCCGTGCGCCAGCGCCGTCACGTCGATCGGCTCGTCGAGGTGGCTCTCGATGTACTCCATGGCCTGGTTGAGCCGCTCCAGCACTCCGGTCTCCTTCCGCCGTCTGCGATCACCACGCTAGGCGGCGGACGTCCGGCCGGACCCGACATCCTGTGCCCGATCAAGTCGGGTGCGCGGGAGGAACCTCAGGGCCTCAGCCGACGGGCGCTCCGCGGGCCGCCAGCCAGGGCACCGGATCGAGCGCCGAGCCCGCGTCGGGCGTGACCCGCACCTCGAAGTGCAGGTGCGGGCCGGTCGAGTTGCCCGAGGTGCCCGACTGCCCGATCCACTGCCCGGTGGTCACCCCTTCGCCCTGGTCGACCGTGACGGCGGCGAGGTGGGCGTACTGCGTGTAGTAGCCGTCGGAATGCCGCACCACGACCTCGATCCCGAACGCGCCCCCGCACGACACCCGCACCACGCGGCCCGCACCGACCGCCCGCACCGGCGTCCCGATCGGCACCGCGAAGTCCTGACCGGTGTGCCGGTTCGCCCAGCGCGTGCCACCGCTGCCGAAGACCGCGGACAGGGCGTACGTCTCGACCGGTGTGACCCAGTCGCCCACGAAGTGCGTCGGCGGCTGGTCCAGGCGCACGGCACCGCGGCAGGCGCCCGCCGCCACCGAGGCGTCCGCCCGGCCCTGCAACTGCCATCGCGCCCGCTCGAGCTTGTCGTCGATGTCCTTCTTCAGCCGCGCGAGCTCCAGAGCCCGCCGCTCCACGGCCTGCCAGGCCTCGACGGCCTTCGCCTCGTCGGCGGCCAGCCGTGCCTCCGCCCGCCGGTTCCTGCCGATCGCGTTGTCGACGGCGAGGTTCGCCTGCGAGAAGACGTGCTGCCCGCGCATCAGCTTGTCGGGGTCGCCCGCCAGGACCAACTGCGCGACGACCGGCAGCCCGCCGCCGCCGCGGTACTGGGCTCGGGCGATACGGCCCAGGTCCTCGCGCAGCACGGTGATCTCCCGCCGCTCGCGGGTGAGGAGTTCCTCCGCGCGCCGGGCCTGCCCCTGCTGTTTCTCCGCCTCGCGCCGCCCCGCCTCGTACCGTTGCGTCGCCACCGCGGCGTCCTCGTACAGCCGCGCCACCTGCGCGCTGATCCGGGAGTCCGAGCCTTCGCCGGGCTCCCCCTCGGCGGCGGTGGGCCGCGTCGCGAGCAGCCCGGACACGCACAGCAGAACCGGAACGAGCAGGACACGACGGCGAGGTGAGCGCATATCAGCGATCGTGACCCGGCTGCCGGGCCCCGGTCCTGTTCAAGTCGTACGCCTGGGGGACGCCCTGCCCCTGATGGCTCAGTACGGGGCCCGCGGAGAGGGTCGCCGTGGCGTCGAGGACGACGGCGACCTGGGGCGGTCAGCGCGCCGCCGCCAACAGCTCCGTGGCCTCCTCCCGTTCGGCCATTTCTCGCAACGGTCCCTCCGCGGCCGTCAGCGCCGCGTAGGAACCCCGCTGCACGACCCGTCCCTCGTCCAGCACGACCACCTCGTCGACCGCCTCGAGACCGGCCAGCCGATGGGTGATGAGCAGGGTCGTTCGGCCCTCGGTGGCGGCCAGCAGGTCTTGGGTGAGAGCGTCGGCGGTCGGCAGGTCCAGATGCTCGGCCGGCTCGTCGAGCACCAGGACGGGGAAGTCGGCGAGCAACGCCCGGGCCAGCGCGAGCCGTTGCCGCTGCCCGCCGGACAGCCGGGCACCGTGCTCGCCGACAAGCGTGTCGAGCCCGTCGGGCAGTCCGTCGGCCCACTCCAGCAGCCGGGCTCGCGCCAACGCGTCCCGCAACTCCTCCTCGCTCGCCCTCTTCTTCGCGAGCAGCAGGTTCTCGCGGACCGAGCTGTCGAAGAGGTGCGCGTCCTGCGCACACAGCCCGACCAGCCGGCGTACGTCGTCGCCGTCCAGGGCATGCGCGTCCACCCCGCCGAGCGTGTACGAGCCCGCGCCGGTGTCCAGGAACCGCAGCAGCACCTGCGCGAGCGTGGTCTTGCCGGACCCGGAGGGCCCGACGACGGCGATCCGGCGTCCCTGCGTCAGGGTGAGGTCGACCCCGGCGAGTGCGTCCCGGCCCTGCCCGTCGTGCCGGGCGGCCAGCCCCTTGAGGACCAGCGGGAAGGGCGACGCGGGCGCCTGACGGGGCCGCTCCGGCTCACGCACGGGCTCGGGGGAGTCCAGGACCTCGAACACCCGCTCCGCGCTCCTGCCCACCCGCTGGCGGTACTGCACGGCCAGAGGAAGCCCCAGGACGGCCTCGAAGGCGGCCAGCGGGGTGAGGACGACCACGGCCATGGTCACGCCGCTCAGCCGTCCGTCGGCGACCGCCTGAGCGCCCACGAGGGCGGCGGCCGTGACGGTCAGTCCGGAGACGAGCGCGGTCAGGCCGTCGCCGAGGGCGGTGGCGGTCGCCGCGCGTGAGGCGATCCGGGTGAGCACGGAGTCGGCCGCGCGCACCCCGGCGGTACGGACGGGCAACGCGCCCGCGACCGTCAACTCGGCGGTGCCGGTGAGCAGGTCGGCCGTGCGGGTGGCGAGCACCCCTCGGGCGGGGGCGAGCCGGCGCTCGGCCCTGCGCGCCACGGCACCGGTGACCAGGGGAACGCCGACCCCGGCCGTCAGCAGCCCGGCGGCGAGCACCGCCCCGGCCTCGGGCAGCAGCCACGCCGTGAAGGCGACGGACCCGGCCGAGACGACGACGGCGGAACCGGCGGGCAGCAGCCAGCGCAGCCAGTAGTCCTGGAGGGCGTCCACATCGGCGACCAGCCTCGTCAGCAGGTCACCCCGACGGGTCGAGCGCAGCCCCGCGGGCGCCAACCGCTCCAGCCGGCGCCAGACGGCGACCCGGGTGTCGGCCAGCATCCGCAGCACGGCGTCGTGCGACACGAGCCGCTCCGCGTACCGGAACACCGCCCGCCCGATGCCGAAGGTGCGGGTCGCCGTCACGGCCACCATCAGGTACAGCACCGGTGGCTGCTGCGAGGCCCGCGAGATGAGCCATCCGGAGGTGGCCATGAGGCCCACGGCACTGCCGAGGGCAAGGCTGCCGAGCAGCAACGCGAGGGCAAGTCGGCCGCGTCGGGCGCCGGCCATGGCGCGGACCCGGGCGAGGACGCCACCGCCGGTCACGGCGGGACCCGTCCCGGGCTCGTCGGCGGCGGGCAGGGCAGCCGCCTCCTCCAGCGGGGCGGGAGTGCCCTGGGACACGGCTCCGACATGCGCGACGGTCTCGGCCTCGGTCAGCCGCACCACACGGTCCGCCACCGCCAGCAGCGCCGGCCGGTGCACGACCAGCAGGACCGTCCGCCCGGCCGCGAGGCGCCGCACGGCCGCCACCACCTCGGCCTCGGTCTCCCCGTCGAGCGCGGCCGTCGGCTCGTCCAGCAGCAGCACGGGCCGGTCCGCGAGGAACGCCCTGGCCAGCGCCAGCCGCTGCCGTTGCCCGGCGGACAGCCCGGCCCCGTCCTCGCCGAGCAGCGTGTCGGCCCCCGCGGGCAGTGCCTCGACGAACTCCAGCGCCCCCGCGTCCGCCAGCGCCCGGCGTACGGCCGCGTCCTCGGCGTCGGGACGCGCCAGCCGTACGTTCTCGTCGACGGTCCCGGCGTAGAGATGCGGGCGCTGCGGCACCCACGCGACCCGAGAGCGCCACTGCTCCAGGTCGGCCGCCGCGAGGTCGACTCCCCCGGCCAGCACCCGGCCCTCGGCCGGCCGCACGAACCCCAGCAGCGCGTTCAGCAGGGTCGACTTGCCCGCACCGCTCGGCCCGACCAGCGCGACGGTCTCACCGGGTTCGACGGTGAACGACACGTCAGTGACGGCGTCGGCGGAGCGCCCGGGATAGCGGACGGTCACGCCCTCGAAGGCCACCCCTCCCTCGGCCACCGCGACCGTGCCCGACGCCGGTACCGGCGTCTCCAGCACCTCGAAGATCTCCTCGGCGGCGGCCAGCCCCTCCGCCGCCGCGTGGTACTGCGCCCCGACCTGTCGCAGCGGGAGATACGCCTCCGGCGCCAGCACGAGGATCACCAGGCCGATGTACAGGTCCATCTCGCCGTGCACGAGCCGCATGCCGATCGTCACCGCCACCAGGGCCACCGAGAGCGTCGACAGCAACTCCAGCGCGAACGACGAGATGAAGGCGATCCGCAGCGTCCGCATGGTCGCCTGCCGGTACTCGCCGGTGATGCGCCGAATCGACTCGGCCTGCGCCTTGGCCCGCCCGAACACCTTGAGCGTGGGAAGCCCGGCGACAACGTCCAGGAAGTGCCCGGACAGCCGGGACAGCAGCCGCCACTGACGGTCCATCCGCGACTGCGTGGCCCAGCCGATCAGCACCATGAAGACCGGGATCAGGGGGAGGGTGCCGACGATGATCGCGGCGGACACCCAGTCCTCGGTCACGATCCGCGCGAGCACCGCGACCGGTACGACCACCGCCAGCCCCAGCTGCGGCAGGTAGCGCGAGAAGTAGTCGTCGAGAGCGTCCACGCCCCGCGTGGCGAGGGCGACCAGCGAACCGGTGCGCCGGTCACTGAGCCAGTTCGGACCCAACGCGGTGGCCCGCTCCAGCAGCCGCCCCCGCAGCTCCGACTTCACGGCGGCGCTGACGCGATGCGCGGCGAGTTCGGTGAGCCAGGCGACCAGCGCCCGGCCGACCGCCACAGCCATCAACAGCAGCAGGGGAGTGCGCAGTTCGGACACGGACAACCCGTACTGGAAGGCTCCCACCACGGCCTCGGCGAGGAGCATCGCCTGTGCGATGACCAGGGCTGCTCCGACGGCACCCAGACCGACGACCGCCACCAGGAAGAGGCGGGTGGCGCGGGCGTACCGCAGGAGACGCGGGTCGATCGGTTTCACGTGAAACACCCTCTTCTCAAAGAGCATGTTCCACGTGAAACACGCTCTTTCCCCATGGGGTGTGTTTCACGTGAAACACACCCCACATCAGACTCAGTGCACGGGCTCGGCGATGTGCTGCGTACCGATGCGCTTGCGGAACACCCAGTACGTCCAGCCCTGGTAGAGCAGCACGACCGGGGTGGCGATCCCCGCACACCAGGTCATGATCTTCAGGGTGTACGGGCTCGACGAGGCGTTGGTCACCGTGAGGCTCCAGTTCTCGTTGAGCGTGGACGGCATGACGTTCGGAAAGAGCGTCAGGAAGAGCATCGCCACGGCGGCCACGATGGTGACGCCGGAGAGCGCGAACGACCAGCCCTCGCGTCCCGCCTGGTTGGCCACGAGCGCCGCGACCAGGGCGCCGACCGCCACGACCAGGGCGACCAGGCTCTTGGCGTCACCACTGTCGATCTGCGTCCACAGCAGGAAGACCGAAGCGAACACGGCGGTCGCGAGCCCTACCTTCAGCGCCAGCTTCCGTGCCCGTTCCCGGATCTCGCCGACGGTCTTGAGGGCCGTGAACACCGCACCGTGGAAGGTGAACAGCGTCAGGGTCACCAGACCGCCGAGCAGCGCGTGCGGGTTGAGCAGGTCCCAGAGATTGCCCACGTACTCGAAGTCCTGGTCGATCTTGACGCCGCCCACGATGTTGCCGAAGGCGACCCCCCACAGGAACGCGGGAAGGAGTGAGGTCCAGAAGATCGCGGTCTCCCAGTTGCGCTGCCAGTTCTCCTCGGGCCGCTTCGCCCGGTACTCGAAGGCGACGCCCCGCACGATCAGACAGACCAGGATGAGCAGCAAGGGCAGGTAGAAGCCGGAGAAGAGCGTGGCGTACCACTCGGGGAAGGCGGCGAAGGTCGCGCCGCCCGCCGTGAGCAGCCACACCTCGTTGCCGTCCCAGACGGGCCCGATGGTGTTGATGAGCACCCGCCGCTCGGGCCGGTCGCGGGCGAGCAGCTTGGTGAGGATGCCGACCCCGAAGTCGAAGCCCTCCAGGAAGAAGTAGCCGGTCCACAGGACGGCGATCAGGACGAACCAGACGTCGTGCAGTTCCATGTCTGTGCAGCTCCCTCGGCCTAGTAGGAGAAGGCCATCGGCTTGTCGGCGTCCCGGGAGTCGCCGCCGATCTTCGTGGGCGGGTTGAGGTCGGCCTCGGTGAGCTCGGGCGGGCCGGCCTTCACGTACTTCACCAGCAGCTTGACCTCGATGACGGCGAGGACCGCGTAGAGCGCCGTGAAGACGATCATCGAGGTGAGGACCTCGCCCTGGGAGACTCCGGGGGAGACCGCGTCACGGGTCTGGAGGACGCCGTAGACGACCCACGGCTGGCGGCCCATCTCGGTGAAGATCCAGCCCCAGGAGTTGGCGATCAGCGGGAAGCCCAGGGTCCAGATCGCCGCCAGCCAGTAGAGCTTGGTGAGCCTGGGGCTGAGCGCCTTGTTCCTGAACAGCACCACATGCGGCACCTCGTCCTCGCCGACCCTCAGGTGCTGCGGCAGCAGGAACTTCTTGCGGGTGAGCCAGAGTCCTGCCAGGCCGATCGCGAAGGACGACATGCCGAAGCCGATCATCCAGCGGAAGCCCCAGTAGGCGACGGGGATGTTGGGCCGGTAGTCGCCGGGGCCGTACTTCTCCTGTTCGGCCTTGTTCACGTCGTTGATGCCGGGGACGTACGAGCTGAAGTCGTCGTTCGCGAGGAAGGACAGCAGGCCCGGGATCTCTATGGCGACCTTGTTGTGCCCCTCCTCGACGTCGCCGTAGGCGAAGACCGAGAACGGCGCGGGCGCCTCGCCGTCCCACAAGGCCTCGGCGGCGGCCATCTTCATCGGCTGCTGCTTGAACATGACCTTGCCCAGGGTGTCACCGCTGATGGCGGTGAGCAGGCCGGCGATGACCACGGTGATGAGGCCCAGCCGCAGCGAGGTCTTCATCACCGGGATGTGCTTCTTGCGGTACAGGTGGAAGGCGGCGATGCCGACCATGAAGGCGCCACCGGTGAGGAAGGCCGCGGACATGGTGTGGAAGACCTGGCTGAGCGCGGTGTTCTGGGTCAGCACGGCCCAGAAGTCGGTGAGTTCGGCGCGGCCCTTCTCCTTGTTGATCCGGTAGCCGACGGGGTGCTGCATCCACGAGTTGGCCGCGAGGATGAAGTACGCCGACAGGATCGTGCCGATCGAGACCATCCAGATGCAGGCCAGGTGGATCTTCTTCGGCAGCTTGTCCCAGCCGAAGATCCACAGGCCGATGAAGGTGGATTCGAAGAAGAAGGCGATCAGGGCCTCGAAGGCGAGCGGGGCGCCGAAGACGTCTCCGACGAAGCGTGAGTAGTCGGACCAGTTCATGCCGAACTGGAACTCCTGCACGATGCCGGTGACGACACCCATCGCGATGTTGATCAGGAAGAGCTTGCCCCAGAACTTCGTGGCCCTGAGGTACTTCTCGTTCTCCGTGCGCACCCAGGCGGTCTGCAGCCCGGCGGTGAGGGCCGCGAGGGAGATCGTCAGGGGGACGAAGAGGAAGTGGTAGACGGTGGTGATGCCGAACTGCCAGCGCGCCAGTGTCTCCGGCGCCAAAGCCAGGTCCACGTCGTCACTCCTTACCTCACGCTCGTGGAGCTTGTGAAAGCGTTCACATTCACAAGCTAGTATGCCGCACCGATTTTCGATAGACCAAGGGGGGTCCCCGCCTACCGGCGGAAACCCCCCTATCACCCCCGCTGACCAGCAAAAACCCGGCGCGGTGACTCGCTACAGGTCCTTGTGGAACCCTTCCGCCACCTTCAGGAAGATGTCGTTCGCCTCGTTCTCCCCGATCGTCACCCGCACACCCTCGCCCGGGAACGGCCGTACCACCACGCCCGCATGCTCACACGCCGCCGCGAAGGGAACCGTGTGCTCGCCCAGCCGCAGCCACACGAAGTTGGCCTGGGTCTCGGGCACCGTCCACCCCTGCCCGCGCAGCCCCTCGACCACCCGGAGGCGCTCGCACACCAGGGAACCGACCCGGCCGAGCAGCGCGTCCTCGGCGCGCAGCGAGGCGATCGCGGCCTCCTGCGCGAGCTGGCTCACACCGAACGGCACCGCCGTCTTGCGCAGGGCCTCCGCCACCGGCTCGTGAGCGATGGCGAAGCCGATGCGCAGGCCGGCGAGGCCGTAGGCCTTGGAGAAGGTCCGCAGGACACAGACATTGGGCCGCTTCCGGTAGAGCTCCACGCCGTCCGGCACCTCGGGGTCGCGGATGAACTCCCGGTACGCCTCGTCGAGCACGACCAGCACGTCACGTGGCACCCGGTCGAGGAACCGTTCCAGCTCGGCCCGCTTCACGACGGTGCCCGTGGGGTTGTTGGGGTTGCAGACGAAAATCAGCCGGGTCCGCTCGGTGATCGCGTCGGCCATCGCGTCCAGGTCGTGCACATCCCCCGGCGTCAGCGGCACCTGCACGGCCTTCGCACCGCTGATCTGCGTGATGATCGGGTAGGCCTCGAAGGACCGCCAGGCGTAGATCACCTCGTCGCCGGGGCCCGAGGTGGCCTGGACGAGCTGCTGGGCGACACCGACCGAGCCGGTGCCCGTGGCCAGGTGGGAGGCGGGAACGCCGAACCGATCGGACAGCTCGTTGATCAGAACCGTGCAGGCCAGGTCCGGGTAACGGTTGAAGGAGGCGGCCGCCGCCGTCACCGTCTCCATCACGCCCGGCAGCGGCGGATACGGGTTCTCGTTGGAGGACAGCTTGTAGGCCACGGGGCCGCCGCCCGCGGCCGGCTTGCCCGGCTTGTAGGTGGGGATCCCCTCCAGCTCGGCGCGCAGCTTGGGGCTCGTCTCGCTCACCGCAGTCCTCCTCGTGACCACCACCGGCTTCAATACTGCTCACCTTATGAGGATTCGGCGTGGGTGCGTACAGGTGAGCAGGGACCGACGCCTGAAACGGAGGGACCTCTGCGACTTCTGAGGACGAAGCCGCACGAAGGCGTACGCCCCTGGGGGCGCGCTGCACATATATCTACGCGCCGGTAGTGCACTCCGTGGCGCGCATCCCCCGTGCAGGTGAGTTGAGACCTCTTCGAAACATCGGGGCGTTGGCAGGCTCATCCGTGCCGACGCGTCACGTCCTGGTCTCGAGTGCGTCAACTGCCTCGATTTCCAAGGCACTTGACCCCATTTGGCCTTGCAGAAACGTGCCTGTCAACGCGTGCATATGCGTCCGCCCTACCCCACCGAATGAGCCCTACTATCGGCTCGCCATGACAGCAGCAGGGAAGCACCAGGTGAGCCGCACGGAAACCTCACGCCGAGGCAGCCGGCCGGGCCGGGCGGGCATCAGGGACGTGGCCGCCGCCGCCGGAGTCTCCATCACGACCGTCTCCGACGCCCTCAACGGCAAGGGCAGGCTCCCGGACGCCACCCGACGCCATGTCCGCGAGGTCGCCGACCGACTCGGCTACCGCCCCTCGGCGGCGGCCCGAACCCTCCGTACCGGCAAGTCGGGCCTCATCGGCCTGACCGTGACGACCTACGGGGATGAACCTTTCACCTTCACCGAGTTCGCGTACTTCGCGGAAATGGCGCGCGCCGCCACCTCGGCCGCGCTCGCCCGCGGCTACGCGCTCGTCATCCTCCCCGCGACCTCGCGCCACGACGTGTGGTCCAACGTCGCCCTGGACGGCACGGTCGTCATCGACCCCTCCGACCAGGATCCGGTGGTCAGCGAGCTGGTCCGGCAGGGTTTACCGGTCGTCTCCGACGGCCGCCCGGCCGGCACGCTCCCGGTCACCGCTTGGGTGGACAACGACCACGAAGCCGCCGTCCTCGACATCCTCGACCACCTGGCCGACGCCGGCGCCCGCCGCATCGGCCTCCTCACCGGCACCACCACGGACACATACACACACCTGTCGACCAGCGCATACCTGCAGTGGTGCGAGCGGGTCGGTCAGGACCCGGTCTACGAGGCCTACCCCGCGCACGACCCGTGCGCGGGCGCCGTGGCCGCCGACCGGCTGCTGGCCCGCCCCGACCGCCCCGACGCCGTCTACGGTCTCTTCGACCCCAACGGAACAGACCTGCTCGCCGCGGCCCGCCGCTACGGGCTGCGGGTCCCCGAGGACCTGCTGATCGTGTGCTGCAGCGAGTCCACGGTGTACGCCAACACCGAGCCGCCCGTCACGACCCTCTCGCTGAAGCCCCGCCGCATCGGCACGGCGGTGGTGCAACTCCTCATCGACGCGATCGAGGGCGAGGAGACGGACCGGCCGGTCGAGCAGGTGATACCGACCGAACTGTTCGTACGCACCTCTTCGCAGCGACGCCCCCCTCGGACCACGGTCAGCCCACCCCGGGCGCCGGAGGAGAAGTAACCCGCCGCCGCTCCCCACGACCGACGCCAAGGCGCAGGTTCCGCGGGGAGCGGCTGCTTGTGGGGGGGGGCGAGGGGTTCGCGTCAACGAAAGTTGGCGGGAGGCACGTACGGGCGGTTTACGGCGGTGCAGGAGACATCGGACGTCGCTTCGGCCACAGCCGTCTCATCGGCCTTGCGCCGACCGTCGAAATCACCCCTGTCCGGCCGATGCCGTCCCCCGATCCGTCCGACGGAGCAGCCCGCGGGGGTGGGATGCGGATGCGGGCAAGGTGCGCGCCGGGTGAGCGAGGGCTGCCGAAGCCCGGCCCAATCGGGGCGAAAGCCGCGATGAACTGGAGCCTTGCTCCGATTCACCACCCCTGGGTCATCACACGGCACGATCCGCATTCCTATGATGGACGCACGGCACCGCGGGCCGCTGCGACCAGGCAGCCCGAAGGGTGCAGATGCGGCGCGATGGTGGAGGGGTCTGATGACTCAGGGGGCCGGTCAGGGACCCGAGGTGGAGCGGACGGCGACGTTGCGCGACTTCCGGGTGCCCGCGTACGTCCATGAGACCGGTCCGTACGACGCCGGCACAGACCCGGGCAATGCCGCGCCACCGCTCGAGGAACCGCTGGAGCACCCGGACGGCTACACGCCCACCCAGCGCGACCTGCCCGTCATCAACCGGCGCGGCGACACCCTCCAGGTGATCGTCGACCCGGCGGCCGTCCAGGCCCCGCTGCCCACGACCGGTCCGGGACCGCTGTTCGTCGTCGGCGACGTCCACGGCTATCTCGACGAACTGGTGGCCGCCCTCCAGGAGAAGGGCCTGGTCGACTCCGCCGGCAACTGGTGCGCGGGCACCGCCCGGCTGTGGTTCCTCGGTGACTTCACCGACCGCGGGCCGGACGGCATCGGCGTCATCGACCTCGTCATGCGGCTGTCCGCCGAGGCCGCCGCGGCCGGCGGGTACTGCAAGGCCCTCATGGGCAACCACGAACTGTTGCTGCTCGGCGCCAAGCGCTTCGGCGACACGCCCGTCAACTCCGGCGCCGGCACCGCCACCTTCCAGGCGGCCTGGCTGCTCAACGGCGGCCAGAAGTACGACATGGACCGTCTCCAGGACCACCACCTCCAGTGGATGGCCCGCCTCGACGCGGTCGAGGAGGTCGACGGCCACCTGCTCGTCCACTCCGACACCACCGCCTACCTCGACTACGGCGACTCGATCGAGGCGGTCAACGACACCGTCCGCGAGACGATCACGCGCAACGACGCGGACGAGGTGTGGGACCTGTTCCGCAAGTTCACCAAGCGCTTCTCCTTCCGCGACGAGGGCGGCGCCGACGCCGTGCGCTCCCTTCTCGATACGTACGGCGGCACCCGGATCGTTCACGGCCACAGCCCGATTCCCTATCTGCTGGGCGAAGTCGGCTCCGAGGACGGCGAGGACAACGGCGGTCCGCACGTCGAGGGACCGCACGTCTACGCGGACGGGCTGGCCATCGCGATGGACGGCGGCGTGACGATGGCCGGAAAACTGCTGGTCCAGCAACTGCCCCTGGAAATCTGAGCGTTCCGGGGGCGGTTCCCTGGTCGGCTCCCGGGGCAGAAGTACCCCACTGTGGATCCGTCGGCGACACCGCAGGCCAGAGGCCAATTTCGGCAAACCCCCTGTCACCCCATGCCGTCACCGCTCTACCATCGGGTTATCCGTAGCAGGCTCCCCTCCGTTTCTGCCCGACGGCTCGTTGGCATGCGAGCCCCAAGCCCTACGGAGCATCGGGGGATGCAGATGAACAGCGTTCCGCAGCACCTGAACAGCGAGGACCGCCAAGAGTACGAGCGGATCCTCGACGAGGCGCTGCGCTCCGCCCCACACCACCCGGAACTGGCCGCAGTCGGACAGCGGCTCAACCCCGAACAACTGCGCACCATGGCGCTCAACGCCTCCGCACTCATCACGGTGGCCGCGGCGGCCGAGTACCAGCACTACGTGAAGGTCCGCGAGGAACTGCGCCACCCGGCGCCGTCCACCCCGTCGTCCACGTCCGAGACCGGCTCCGTGGAGCCGGGCGCGGCCGCGGTGGGGCTCGCCACCACCCTGGGGGACGCGGCCCAGGCCGCCGAAGCCGCCGGGGCGGGCGCCGTCGCCGCCGTCCTCACCCCTGTCCTCGCCGGGACCGCCGCGCTGATCTTCCTGCTCGTGGGCTACCTCCTCAGGGCGCTCGACCCCGAGCAGGCGTTCGCCCGGACCATGGTCGTCGCCGGCTGGACGTTCGGGGCAGTGGCCGTGGCCGCGATCCTCGTCGCCACCGTCGCGCTCCTGCTCACCGCTCTGCGCAACCGGCCCTCCCTGGAGGCCGGACCGTACAGCGAACTGAGCCAGGAGGTCGACCAGGCCAGGGAAGCCTGGCGAGAAGCCCTGCTGGAGCGCGGCATCCTGCCGTTCCTCCAGGAGGCCCTCGCCAGTCCCGGCGCGGCGGCCGCCCTGCACACCGAGCCGGCCCGACCGGCCCCCACCGGCCGCCTCCCGAAGATCGGCTACGACCGCCCGGGCTTCAGCAGTCCGGACGACGGCCGTTCGACGGGCCCGCGCCCGAGCTTCAGCAGCCCGGACTACACCAGCCCGGACTTCGGCGGCCCGGAGCACCAGCCGGAATAGGCACTCGGCTTGCGCCCCCGCCGACCCCGCCGAGGGGAGCGCAAGCCGTACGCCGGGCGCCGGGCCGCTCTGGTGGAGAGCCGGTGGAGAGCCGGGGTACGGGTCAGTGCTGCCCTGCCTTGCGGTGCTCAGTGCTGCCACGTGCCGGACGGACTCACGGGGCGGGCAGCCCGGAGTCGTACGTCCGGGCAGCCGGAAGTCGTATGCCCGAGCAGCCGGGAGTCGTACGCCCGGGCATCCGGGCATCCGGGCATCCGGTCAGAGGATCCCGGCGCGCCCCGCCGCGGTGATCCAGCTCGGGAACTCGGACAGCAGCCGGTCGTACAGCTCCTGGTCCGGGACGGTGCTGATGTCGTCCACGGAGAAGAACCCCACGTTGTCGACGCGGCGTCCGGGCAGCGTGTCGAACCGCTCCAGGACCCCGTAGTTGGACCGGCCGAGCCCCACGAACTGCCAGAAGATCGGCTCCTCGACCGCCGCCCGCAGCTCCCGCTCGATCAGCGCGTCGCGGTAGACGCCTCCGTCGGAGAAGAACAACACCAAGGTCGGGGCGGCCGCCGGATTCTCCCGGACATACGATCTGACCTGGGCAATCGCCTTCTGTTCCTCGTTCTGGATGCCGACCGAGCGCATGTCGACCTGCCCTGGTTCCGTCCCCTTGCGAGGCTTCTTGCCGCGCCGGAACAGACTGATCTCGCCCACCCGCACATGCAGCCGCAGCCACTCGGGGAGCTCGCCCAACCGCAGGTCGGGGAGGCGGGCGGCTTCGCTGGCGAAGGTCCAGGCCTGCATCTCGCCGTCGTCGTCGAGTTGTGCCGCCACCGCCGCCATCCGCTCCACGACGTCCGCCACCACACCCCGTGAGTACAGGAACGCCATGGACCCGGAGGCATCGAGGACGAGCACGATCCGCGCGCTGATCCCCACCGCCCCCCGCTTGCTCAGGCTGACGGCCACCTGCTCCTTGCGCAGCGACAGCCGCTTACGCACGTCGACGGGAAGCAGTTCCTCCCCCTTGGTCAGTCGGGGGCCGGACGGTGGGGGCATGGTCGGTGGGGTGCTTGTCGGTGGGGACGGCGCGGGTGGGGTGGTGGCCCGTGGGGTGACCGCAGGTGGGGTGACCGGCGGGCGATTCGGTGGGGTGACCGCCCGCTCCGGCTCGTCGTCGACCGTGATCCCGAAGTCCGTGGCCACCCCCGCCAGCCCGGAGGCGTACCCCTGTCCGACCGCCCGGAACTTCCATCGTCCCTCGCGCAGGTACAGCTCACCGGCGATGAACGCCGTCTCCGTGTCGGCCTGCATCTCGAAGCGGGCCACCTCGGAGCGCCCGTCCCCACCGAACAGTCTCAGCGTCAGGCCGGTCACCTGACCGAAGGTGCCGCCGTCGGCCGACGCGCACAGCACCACACGCGTGATGGCGCCCTCCAGCGAGCGGAGGTCCACCTGGACGGTGTCGGTCATGACACCGGCTTCGCTCCGTTTGCCGACGTGCCGCACGGCGCCGGACGCGTGCAGCGGCTGGTTGTAGAAGACGAAGTCCCCGTCGTCACGCACCCGTCCGTCCCGCGCCAGCAGCAGCGCCGAGGCATCGATGTCCGGCCCACCGGCCCCCTCGGCCCAGCTGAGTTCGACCCGTACGTCCGGCGCGTCGACCGGCAGATTGGCACCCTTGCTCAGGGATCGCGCTGTCATGAAGGCAAGTCTGCCGAGCAGACGCCCGGGGACAACCCAACGAACGCGATGGTCTCCTCCTGTCGGTCGTCGTCGAGCCGTCAGGCGGCCGCACCGCTCGGCATCGGCCCCCCGGCCGCGCTCATGGCGCTGTCCCCAGGTGTCCAGTCTCAGGGGACAGCGCCGATCCGGATACGTCAGTCGGCCAGCGGCAGATACACCCGGTTCCCGCTTGCCGCGAACTCCTTCGACTTCTCCAACATGCCCTCGGCGATCTCCTCCGCCGAGGCCCCCTCGGCCGCCCCGGCGCCGAACCGCTCGTTGATGCTCTGGCTGATCTTCATCGAGCAGAACTTCGGCCCGCACATCGAGCAGAAGTGCGCCGTCTTCGCCGGCTCCGCGGGGAGTGTCTCGTCGTGGAACTCCCGTGCGGTGTCCGGATCGAGGGCGAGGTTGAACTGGTCCTCCCAGCGGAACTCGAAGCGGGCGTCGGACAACGCGTCGTCCCATTCCTGCGCGCCGGGGTGCCCCTTGGCGAGGTCGGCCGCGTGGGCGGCGATCTTGTAGGTGATGACACCGGTCTTGACGTCGTCCCGGTTGGGCAGGCCCAGATGCTCCTTGGGCGTGACGTAGCAGAGCATGGCCGTGCCCCACCAGGCGATCATCGCGGCGCCGATACCGGAGGTGATGTGGTCGTACGCCGGCGCGACGTCCGTCGTCAGCGGGCCGAGCGTATAGAACGGAGCTTCATCACAGATCTCCTGCTGAAGGTCGATGTTCTCCTTGATCTTGTGCATCGGGACATGGCCCGGGCCTTCGATCATCGTCTGAACATGGAAACGCTTCGCGATCCGGTTGAGTTCCCCCAGCGTCCTCAACTCCGCGAACTGCGCCGCGTCGTTGGCGTCCGCGATGGACCCCGGCCGCAGCCCGTCGCCCAGCGAGTACGTGACGTCGTAGGCGGCGAGGATCTCGCAGAGTTCCTCGAAGTTCTCGTAGAGGAACGACTCCTTGTGGTGCGCGAGGCACCAGGCCGCCATGATCGAGCCGCCGCGCGACACGATGCCGGTCTTGCGGTTGGCGGTGAGCGGGACGTACGCGAGGCGGACGCCGGCGTGGACCGTCATGTAGTCCACGCCCTGCTCGGCCTGCTCGACGACGGTGTCCTTGTAGATCTCCCAGGTCAGTTCCTCGGCGCGGCCGTCGACCTTCTCCAACGCCTGGTACAGCGGCACCGTGCCAATGGGGACGGGGGAGTTGCGCAGCACCCACTCGCGCGTGGTGTGGATGTTGCGGCCGGTCGACAGGTCCATGACCGTGTCGGCGCCCCAACGGGTCGCCCAGGTCATCTTCTCGACCTCCTCCTCGATGGAGGACGTCACCGCCGAGTTGCCGATGTTGGCATTGACCTTCACCAGGAACCTCTTGCCGATGATCATCGGCTCCATCTCCGGGTGGTTGACGTTGGCCGGCAGCACGGCGCGGCCCGCCGCGATCTCCTCGCGTACCACCTCGGGAGAAACGTTCTCTCGGATGGCCACGAACTCCATCTCGGGTGTGATCTCCCCGCGGCGCGCATACGCGAGCTGGGTGACCGCCTCACCGTCCCGGCCGCGACGCGGCAGGCGCGGCCGACCCGGGAAGACCGCGTCGAGGTTGCGCAGACCGCCGCGCGGTGAGGTGTGCTTGATGCCGTCGTCCTCGGGGCGGACCGGACGGCCCGCGTACTCCTCCGTGTCGCCCCGGGCGATGATCCAGTTCTCGCGCAACGGCGACAGGCCCCTGCGAACGTCGGTCTCGACGAGCGGATCGGTGTACGGGCCGGAGGTGTCGTACAGGGCGACCGACTGCCCGTTGGTGAGATGCACCTGACGAACCGGCACCTGGAGATCGGGGCGAGCGCCCTCGACGTACCCCTTGTGCCAGCCGATGGACTTCCCGGCCTCCGAGGCGTTCACATCGACCGTGCTTTCGCCGGTCGCGTTCTGCGTGAAGGCAGGCGTGCGTGCGTCCTTGTTGGTCATGAGACCTACTCCCTACGCCGGCATTACCCGGTAACAGGTTCGGCGGTCGACGCAGCGGCTACCGCTTGCCGACGTGTCATGTGAAACATCACTCGATTCGAGAGACGTTCCACGTGAAACATCGCTAAGACGGAGGTCAGCGCCCTCTCAGCCCGGTGCTCCGAGCTCCCGCGTGTGCAAAGGTTGTCTCCACGCTAGCGTCAATTCTGGCGCGGTGAACAGAGGGCCCCTGTCGTTCTTGCGATGATCGGTCGGTGACCACGACACACCAGCCCCCGTACCCGCCGCCCGAGCCGCCCCGCCGACCCGGCTCCGGAAGCGGCCCCGGCAATGGCTCCGGCAGCGGTTCTGGCAGCGGTCCCAGAGGCGACCGCGACTTCAGAGACGGTCACGATCAGCCGCGTAGCCCCGACCGCGGGCCGGGATACGCCGGCGGACTCGGCGGGCTGAGACGCGTCGGCACTCCCGGTGGCCAAGGTTCCGGCTCCGGTCAAGGACCGGGCTCCGGTGGAGGCCCCGGGCCAGGGGCAGGGGCAGGGCCAGGCTCCCGGTCGGGGCCGGGAAACAGCCGGGGTTACGGGAACGGCCAAGGGCCCGTGCCCGGGCCCGGTCGGGGATACCCGAGCGGGCAGGGATACGGGAGCGGGCAGGGGTCCGAGAACGGCCAGGGATACGGGGACAATCAGGGGTACGGGGACGGGCCCTCGCCCGGTCAGGCGTACGGCCCCGGTCATGATGCCGGTCCTCGTCCGGGCCCGGGCCCGCGTCCTACACCCGGTGCCGGCTCTGGTTCTGGTTCTGGTTCTGGTTCTGGTGACGGATATGGCTTCGACCGGGAACACGGTCATGGGCAGAGCCACGACAGTGGTCATCGCGACGCCCCTGGCGAGGGCCACGGCGACGGGCACGGCCACGGTCACGGCCCGGGCGACAGGCACAACTCCGGTTCCGGTTCCGGTTCCGACGGCGGGCACGGGCATTCGCACAGCCACAGTCACGGCCCGGCCGCCCCCGTCTCCCAACACCTGCGCAAAATCATCGCGGCCATCATCATTCCGTTCGGGGCCGCGGTGCTCGTGGGGCTCGTGGTGCTGTGGCCCGGCGGAGCCCCTGCGCACGAACGCACCGGGGTCGGCTTCGACCGGCAGACCCAACAGGCCACGGTCACCAAGGTCGTGAGCGTGAGCTGCGCGTCGGTGAACG
Organism: Streptomyces sp. NPDC102259; assembly: GCF_044766465.1. NCBI lineage: Bacteria > Bacillati > Actinomycetota > Actinomycetes > Kitasatosporales > Streptomycetaceae > Streptomyces > Streptomyces sp. NPDC102259. Next base: position 230,512 of record NZ_JBIWMA010000006.1, read on the forward strand.
CCTCGGGCGACACCCCTACCGGCGACACCTCCACGGCCGAGGGCTCCTCCGCGCAGCAGCAGGCGAGCGGCACCTGCAAACGGGCCACGATCCGGGTGGACACCGGCGACGACAAGGGCCGTACGTTCACCGAGATCGTCCAACCGGACCAGTCACGGCAGCTGGAGCAGGGCGAGAAGGTCGTGGTCGCCTACGAGCCCTCCGCGCCGAAGGACCTGCAGTACTCGGTCACCGACGTGAACCGCCGCATCCCCATGGCGGTCCTGGCCATCATCTTCGCGGTCGCCGTCGTGGTCGTCGGGCGACTGCGGGGCGTCATGGCGCTGGTCGCGCTGGCCATCAGTTTCATGGTGCTGAACTTCTTCGTCCTGCCCGCGATCCTCCAGGGGTCGAACCCGCTGGCCGTGGCGGTGGTGGGGGCGAGCGCCATCATGCTGATCGCGCTGTATCTCTGTCACGGGCTCTCGGCCCGCACATCCGTCGCGGTGCTCGGCACGCTGATCTCCCTGCTGCTGATCGGCATCCTGGGCTCGGTGTTCATCGACTGGGCCGCGCTCACCGGCAACACGGACGACAACACCGGTCTGATCCACGGTCTGTACCCGTCGATCGACATGAGCGGTCTGCTGCTGGCCGGCATCATCATCGGCTCGCTCGGCGTCCTCGACGACGTGACGGTCACTCAGACCTCGGCGGTCTGGGAACTGCACGAGGCCAACCCCGCGATGGGCTGGCGCGGCCTGTACCGGGCCGGCATCCGCATCGGCCGCGACCACATCGCGTCCGTGGTCAACACGCTCGTCCTCGCCTACGCCGGTGCCGCGCTGCCGCTGTTGCTGCTCTTCTCGATCGCGCAGAGCAGCGTGGGCGCCGTCGCCAACAGCGAACTGGTCGCGGAGGAGATCGTGCGCACGCTGGTGGGCTCGATCGGCCTGGTGGCCTCCGTGCCCGTCACAACGGCCCTGGCGGCCCTGGTGGTCTCCGCCGACCGGCCGGGCCCGGCGAAGGCGCCCGTGCCGGCTCCGGAGGCGACTCCTGCGGCTCCGGCGGTGGCGACGGCCGCGGGCGGCGCCCAGGCCCGGGGCGGCCGGGGCAGGCGGCGCAAGCGCTGAGGAGGGAGGGCGCCCGAGTGCCGAGGACACCGGCACTCGGGCGCACCTCATTCTTCCCGGCAGGTCGTTGAGCGCCTGCGCCACCAGTTGAAGAAGCGTTCCTGCACAACACCGACCGCGACGAAGCGTTCCGCCACCACCCGCTTCGCCCTCACGTCAGCCGGCGCTCTGCTCCTCCGCCAGGATCCGGTCCAACGCCTCGTCCAAATGCGCGTCGAAATCGGCGAGAGCACCCTCCTGGCCCAACGGAACCAGCTTGTCGGTGCGGTCCAGGAAGGCCACGAGCGGCGCCGCCGAGGACCGGAACAGCGCCTGGTCACCGCCGACCTGAAGCCGGATCAGAACCTCCCCCAGCACATCGGGGTCCACCGGCGAGACACGGACGTCCCCTTCGCCGCACGGCCTGCCCACCCCGTCGATGAGCAGCTCGCGCCCGAAGGCCCAGGTCACCGGGGCATCACCGGGCAGATGGAAGGTGAGTCGCACGGCGTAGGGATCGCACGACTCGTAACCCAGCTCCACCGGAATGCGGAACGAGAGCTCCTCGGAGACGAGGAAGCTCATCATGACCTCTGCCTGTACTGCCTGTACGGACTCGCGCATCGCCTTACCCCGTCATTTGCCGCCGACTGGCCGGGAATGGACCTTCTGACACTGCACGCATCTTGCTGAAAGTACACAACAGATCACAAGGAGTGAGTTTTCAGATACTGATAGAGATCGCCAGCGACCCCAGCAGCCGTCCGACCTCGCTCTGAAGCTGCCGCGCCGCCGGCAGCAACCGGTCGGCGTGATGGGCGGGCAGAGAGATCGCCATCGTGGCCGCCGTGGTGCCCACGGTGATCGGAATGGCGGCGCACACCGTGCCCAGCGCGTACTCCTGTCGTTCGATGACCGGCTCCATCCGCCGCATCCGCTCCAGGCGCCGCAGCAGAGTGTGGTTGTCACGCACGGTGTACGGAGTGATCGACTGCGCGGGGTAGCGGTCCAGGTGGTCGCGGCGGGCGTCCTCGTCCAGCTGGGAGAGCAGGCACTGGCCGATGGCGTGCGCATGGCCGGTCTCACCGAAGTCCGCCCACTCCTCCACCGCCGGATTGCCCGGGGTGTCGGAAACGCACATGATCTCGATCTCGCCGTCGCGGTACCTGGCGTAGTACACGGGAACACCGATCGAATCGCGCCACTGGGCGAGGGTGTCGGCGACCGTGCTGCGACGTTTCTGCGCGGCCCCGCTCCTGCCGAGCCGCTCAGCGGCCTCACCGAGGAAGAACAGCCCCTTGTCCCGCCGCAGATAGCCCTCGTGCACGAGGGTGCGCAGCAGGTGGTAGGCCGTGGGCAGCGCAAGGCCGGTCTCGCGGGCGAGTTGTTTGGCCGGAGCCCCGCACTCGTGCTCCGCGACGGATTCCAGCAGCCGCATGGCGCGCTGGACGGAGCCGATCAGAGTGGCGGCGGGGTGCGGGTGCTCGGGGGTGGTCGTGTTCGGTGGGCGTTGCAGCGGGGGTGCGGCGGAACGCGGCCGCGCGGGGGGTGCGAACGGTTCTGCCGATGCGGTGTCAACCATGACCAAGGGTCACTTCCGAAGCGCGAGGGGGAGGTCCGTGCGGGGACACGGGAGGGGTGTGCGCCACTCGCGGGGGTTCGTCCCCACGACGAGTTCCGGACTTTAACCGTCTGCCACCGCGTACAGACGGGCTGTCAGGGAAACTTCCCCCGGCCGAGGGAACAGGCGATTCCTGTTACCGCCCACCGGCCCCCCGCATCGTCACCAGTCGCTGCGCGACGAGGAACTCGAAGTGAACTTCCTTACGACGTAGATCAGCCCGCCGACCAGCGCCACGAAGACCAGCAGCTTGAAGAGCAGGCCGATCACGAACCCGACGACGCTGGCTATCAGACCACCGAACACGACCAGGGCGATGACCGGCACCGCGACCCACTTCACCCACCACGGCATTCCCGCGAAGATCTCTCGCATCGCCCTTGTCCTCATCCTCTTCGGTCGATGTCCGGCACCCTGTCGGGCCGGACCGTTTCGATGTCCTGCCGCCGATGCTAGGTCCGAAGAGGGTGCCGACGGGGGCCTCGCACCCCTTGTCCTCCCCTGACCGAACCCCTAGGGAACCCCGAGACCGCTGGTCAACCAGCAGACGGACAACCACAGAACGGGCTCCGGACGGCCACGCTCAGGACGGCCACGCTCAGGACGTGCGCCGGACGCGGACGAGCTCAGCTCTCGGCCGGCGAGAACACGACCAGGACCCGCAGGTCCTCGCTGATGTGATGGAACTTGTGGGCGACCCCGGCCGGGACGTACACCACACTGCCTCGCGCCACCTGCGTGGTCTCCAGGCCGACGGTGATCGAGGCGCGTCCGCTCACGACGAAGTACACCTCGTCCTGGTTGTGCGGATTCTGCGGATCCTGCGCGCCGGCATCGAGCGCGTACAGCCCGACCGACATGTTCCGTTCACGCAGAAACTGGAGGTAGGCACCGTCGTTGGCGGCTCGCTCCGCCTCCAGTTCATCCAACCGGAATGCCTTCATCGACCTTGTCCGCCCTCGTCCGGTGCTCGTTCGCGATCTCTCTGCCACGATCAGACACATGAAGAATTTCGTAGTCAAGACGATCGCCAACGCAGGCGCCCTGGCGGTCGCCGTCTGGCTGCTCGACAAGATCACTCTGACCGGTGACAGCACGGGCAAGAAGATCGGCACCCTCATAGTCGTCGCACTGCTTTTCGGCCTGGTGAACTTCCTGGTCAAGCCGATCGTGAAGGTGCTGACCTTCCCCCTGTTCATCCTCACGCTCGGCCTGATCACCCTGGTGGTCAACGCCCTGATGCTGCTGCTGACCTCGTGGCTGGCCGACAAGGTCGACCTGAGCTTCCACGTGGAGGGCTTCTGGACCGCGGTCCTGGGCGGCCTGATCATTTCCGTCGTCTCCTGGGCCCTCAACGTCGTCATGCCCGACGGAGACTGAGTCCGCGATGACCTACCGCGTCTGCTTCGTCTGCACCGGCAACATCTGCCGCTCGCCGATGGCCGAGTCGGTCTTCCGCGCGCGCGTGGACGACGCCGGTCTCGAGGAACTGATCGAGGTCGACAGCGCCGGCACGGGCGACTGGCACGAGGGCGAGAACGCCGATCCGCGGACCCTCTCCGTCCTGGAGGAGCACGGATACGCCCTCGACCACACGGCCCGGCGCTTCGAGCCGTCCTGGTTCGCCCGCCTCGACCTCGTCATAGCCCTCGACTCCGGCCATCTCAAGGCCCTGCGACTCCTCGCACCCACGAAGGAGGACGCGGCGAAGATACGGCTGCTTCGGTCCTACGATCCCGCGGCAGCCGACGACCTCGACGTCCCCGACCCCTACTACGGCGGCCTGAGCGGCTTCGAGGAGTGCCTTGAGATGGTGGAGGAGGCGAGCGCCGGCCTGCTCGCCGCCGTACGAGACGACGTGGAAGGACAAATGGCATGAGCGGTTCCGCTACCGACGGAGAGCTTTCCAGAGGCGTCGGCGAAGGCACGCGCGCGGTGCGGGCGGGGCTGCCCGAGCCGGTGAAGTACGAGCCGACCCTTCCCGGGCCGGTGTTCGCGGCGCACTTCCACCTGCCGGGCGAGCCCACCGGCCCGTACACCTACGGCCGTGACGAGAACCCGACCTGGACCCACCTGGAGCACGCCATCGGCGAGCTCGAGGCGCCGGGCCGGGACGACGTGGAGACGCTCGTCTTCGCCTCCGGCATGGCCGCGATCTCATCCGTGCTGTTCTCCCAGCTGCGGGCCGGGGACGCCGTCGTACTGCCCGACGACGGCTACCAGGTGCTGCCCCTGGTGCGCGCGCAGTTGGAGGCGTACGGCATCGAGGTGCGCACCGCGCCGACCCGCGGCGACGCCCAGCTGGACGTCCTGGACGGCGCGAAGCTGCTGTGGATCGAGTCCCCCTCGAACCCCGGGCTCGACGTGTGCGACATCCGGCGGCTCGTCGAGGCTGCACACGCGCGTGGCGCTCTGGTGGCCGTGGACAACACGCTCGCCACCCCGCTCGGGCAGCGCCCGCTGGAACTCGGCGCCGACTTCTCGGTGGCCAGCGGCACCAAGCAGCTCACGGGCCACGGCGACGTCCTCCTCGGCTACGTCACCGGGCGGGTCGGTGCGCCGATGACAGCCGTACGCCGCTGGCGCAAGATCGTCGGGGCGATCCCCGGGCCCATGGAGGCCTGGCTCGCGCACCGGTCGATCGCCACCCTCCAGCTGCGCGTCGAGCGACAGAACACCACCGCCATGGCCGTGGCCGAGGCACTGCGGGGGAGGCCCGAGGTGAGCGGGCTGCGGTACCCGGGGCTGCCGGACGACCCCTCCCACAAGGTCGCCTCGCAACAGATGCGTCGCTACGGGTGCGTGATCTCCTTCACGCTGTCCACGCGCGCGCGTGCCGAGCGTTTCCTCGACGCCCTACGGCTCGTGGACGACGCGACGAGCTTCGGTGGAGTGCGGTCCACTGCGGAGCGGCGCGGGCGCTGGGGCGGGGACGCGGTGCCGGAGGGCTTCATCCGGCTGTCCGTCGGCGCCGAGGATCCCGAGGACCTGGTGGCGGATGTGCTGCGTGCGCTGGAGGAGTCGGCGCGGTGACCGCCTTACGGACGCCCCACCAGGGGCTTGCCAGGTACGACGGACGGTCCGAGCCTCCCCCCTCGTGGCTCGGACCGCCCTCGGTTCTGCGCGCGAAGAACCGCGTCCACAAGGCTAGTTGACTCTGTGTCAGTGTCCAATCACAGTAACGACTGAGACCTATCGACTTATTTATAGTTGGGCCCCGCCTCGGAGCTGGAGGAAGGCGGGTACAAGGGGAGGACGCTCCGTGGATCTGGCCTTACTGCGCACCTTCGTGACCGTGCACCGGGCCGGCTCCTTCACTCGCGCCGCCGCTCTGCTGGGGCTGTCCCAGCCGGCCGTCACCTCCCAGATCCGCACCCTGGAGCGGCAGCTGGGCCGCCCCCTGTTCCTGCGGCAGGCCCGCGGCGTGACGCCGACGAGCATCGGCGACGAGCTCGCCCACAAGGCAGCCCCCCATCTCGACGCCCTGGTCGAGATCGCCGGGACCGGCCCCGACGATTCCGCCGTGCGGACGCTGCACCTCGCCGGTCCCCCCGAATTCACCGCCGAGCGGGCCCTTCCCGCGCTCACCGAACTGTCCGGCGACGACGGCCAGGGGTTCGCCCTGCGTGCCTCATTCGGAAACGCCGAGGAGGTCCTGGAGGGCCTGGCGGCCGGCCATCACGACCTGGCCATCAGCACGGCTCGACCGCGCGGGTCGCTGCTCACGGCCACTCCGCTGTGCGACGAGGAGCACGTCCTGGTCGCCGCCCCGCAGTGGGACGAGCGGATCGATGCCGGGAGGCTGTGCCGCAAGGGCGCGTCCGCGCTGGAGAACCTCCCGGTCGTCGAGGTCCACGAGTCCCTGCCCCTGGTCTCCCGCTACTGGGCCTCCGTCTTCGACTCGCGCCCCGCCGCCTCGGGCACCGTCATCGTGCCCGACCTGCGCGCGGTCCTCGCGTGTGCTGTCTCGGGCGCCGGCCTGGCGGTCCTGCCCCGCTATCTGTGCGCGGCCGCTCTGGAGCGCGGTGACATCGTCGCGTTGCACGAGCCGACGGTGCCTCCGCTCCGGACCTACGTTCTCGTGGCACGTACGGGAACGCTGGCGACGCCGCATATCGCGCGGGCTCACGAGTGGCTGCTGGGCGCGGCCGCCGCGTGGTACTGACCCGGATTCCACGCGACGGCAAGGAATGAGCTCACCCGGTGACCTCTCGCGATGTTTCACGTGGAACCAGCCGGGCCACATTTCTCCCATGACCGTCCGACCCGTGGTCAAGCGCACCGCACGAGCCGTTCTGCTGGACGGCGACAACCTGATCCTGATCAAGCGCACCAAGCCCGGTGTGGATCCCTACTGGGTCACGCCCGGTGGCGGGGTCGAACCGGACGACGCGACCGTGGTGGACGCCTTGCACCGCGAGGTGCACGAAGAACTCGGCGCCAAGATCACCGACGTGGTGCCCTGTTTCGTCGACACCGTCGAGCACATCGGTGACGACGGGGGTGCGACCGGCGTGAAGGTGCAGCACTTCTTCGTCTGCCGTCTGGAGTCCATGGACCCGTCCCTGCGGCACGGCCCCGAGATCGAGGAACCCGCCGGCGAGTACGAGATCGTCCGCGTGCCGTTCACCCGGGTCGGGATCGCCTCCGTCCACCTCGTACCGCTGTCACTGCGGCACTACCTCGACGGCAATATCGAGGGCGTCCGCGCCATGCACGCACCCGACCTCGGCTGAGGTCCCGAGCCCGGCCCGGAGCGTCCTGTGGAGCGCCGGGTCAGCTTCCGGCTGCGACGAGTTCCTCGACCGAGTCATGGCGTATGCGCTCCGCCGGGATGCCGACGTCACGCAGGGCGTCCACCCCGCTGCGGATCATGCCGGGCGGACCGGAGACATAGGCGTCGTACTCGGCCCAGGGCCCGAAGGCGCGTATCGCGTCGGGCAACTGGAGCAGACCGTGCCGGTCGACCACCGGGCGGACCTCCAGCCAGGGGTGCGACTGCTGGAGCCGGAGCATCGTGTCGATGTCGTACAGGTCGTGGTCGCTGCGCGCTCCGTAGAAGACCTCGACCGGGCGCCGGGTGCCGTGCTCGGCGACATCCTCGACCAGCGCCTTGATGGGGGCTATGCCGGTGCCCCCGCCCAGGCAGATCAGTCCGCTGTCCCTGGTGTGGTCGACGGTCATGGAACCGGCCGGCGGACCGAGCCGGATGACGTCGCCGGGCCGGGCGCGGTGCACCAGAGCGCTGGAGACCCAGCCCGCGGGGACGGCCTTCACGTGGAAGGCCAGCAGACCGTCGGAGCGTGGCGCCGAGGCGAAGGAGTAGTGCCGCCAGATCCGCGGCCACCAAGGCGTCTCCAGGCTGGTGTACTGCCCGGCGCGGAAGGCGTAGGGCTGGTTGGGGCGGACGGTGAGGATCGCCACGTCCGGCGTTCTGAGGTCGTGCGTGACGACCTCCGCGTACCACCAGGGCGGGGCGCGCAGTTCGTCCACGGCCGCCGCGTCGATCATGACCTGGGAGATCGTGGTATAGGTCCGGACCCAGGCCGCCTCCGTCTCGGCGTTCCACATGGCGCCCGCGTACTTGCTCAGCGCGCCGATGAGGCACTCGCCGACGGCCGGGTAGTGCTCGGCCCTGGTGCCGTACTTGCGGTGACCACGGCCCAGGTTCTGGAGGTATTCGACGAGGACCGCTTTGTTGTCCATGTGCTCGGCGGCGGTGAGCAGTGCCTTGAGGAGCCGGTCCCGTTGGGCGTCCATCGCGGGCGGGAACAGCGAGCGCAGATCGGGATGGCGGACGAACAGCAGCGCATAGAAGTACGACGTGACCTTGTCGGCCACCGGGGCCACCTCGGTCATCGTCCGCCGGATGAGAACGGCGTCCGCGGACGCGTTGCCGACGGGCGTCGTCCGCTGAACGGGCACCAGGGAATCGAGGGGCGAGGCGGTGTGCTGCCGCACGGCCGAACGGGGCTCGGCAGGCACGGCCCGCTGCTCGGACATGGGCACTTCCGCGGACACCGGCCGCTGTGGCTGCTGCAGCTGCGACGGCTGCGGCTGCATGGGCGTCTGCTGCTGGGCAGGCGTCCGAGGCTCCGCGCGGCCTTGCGAGGCGCCGGGTGTCTCGGGCAGGGCCGATGCTTCGGGTGGGCCCGGTGGCCGAGGTTGCGCGGAGGGTGGCGTCTCGGCGGGGTGCCGGCTCTGGACGGGGGATCCCTGCCCGGGCGGCGACTCGGGCAGTGCGCTCGCGGGGGCGGTCACGGCGTCGGAGGTCGACGGGTCCGGGTCTGTTCGGCGCTCGGTATCCGCAGTGCCGCCCTGGAGCGCGTCGCCGTGGGAGTCGACCGCGTTCCGGCCCACCGGGCGCAGTGCGGCCAGGCGGCGGCCGTCAGAGGCTCCCTGTTCGCCCCCCGGAGGCGGCTCCGGCTGCTTGCGCGCTGTGAACCATCCGTCCCCGCCGCCGGACGTGCCATTGTCGGCCGACCTGTTGGTCGGAGCGTCCATGGTGTGCCTCGCCTCGAACATCTTTCGGTCGGTCTGCGCACTTCCTGGATCGGAAGGTGCCTGTTTCCCCCGCAGACGGCTTGTTTTTCCGCTCGGTTCCACGACCAAGGACCGCCACGGTCCATCCGTATTTCGCCTCCGCACCCACAGGTGAGGCGGGTGTGCGAGATGGGGCGGCACTCTCACCGCAGCATCCCATCCGGTCCGGGCGCCTCGGTCACATCACCGGAAATGCGGGTCTTCGATCTCTCCGTCCCGTTAGGCTGCGTTGCCCTGTTCTCGGTTCGCGCGGAATGTATGCACCGCGTCGCGCGCACTTCGTTCCGAAAGCGAACCGGAGTCGACCATACCGGCCGCCGTCCGCCGCATGAGCGCCCCCCTTCCGTCCCCGGAACTCGCTCGGCAGGCGAACCGCACGTTCTCGTCAATCAGCGGTCGTGGCACGCCAATTCATAGGCATCCCACAGATCCTTCCCCACGTAGGAGTGGGTCGCGAGGCCCGACAGATGGCGGTCCGCGTTGACCGCCACGGAGACCGGTACGACCCCGAACAGATCCTTGTCGGAGAGCGAATCACCGTAAGCGACACAGTCGTCCCGCGTCACTCCGAACTCCGCGCAGAGCCGGTCGGCGATCAGCACCTTCGCCGCCGCGGTCAGCGCTCCCGCCGGGTCCATGGGCTCAGTGAAAGGGACCGCCGGAAATCGGGATCCATAAGTCGCGTGGGCGCCCCAGCCAGTGAGTCTTTCCACGAAGAACGAGGGCGAGAGCGACACGACCGCGCAGTACTCCCCTCTGCGCCCTATCTCCGCCCAGACTTCGCGGATTCGTGCCAGCCATGGCGCCCCCTCGAACGCCGCCGTCACATGTTCCTCAGTGAGCTGCGTCCAGAGGTCATACACCTGCGCCGCGTACTCCGGCGGCCCGATCAACCCCGCCGAGATCGACTGCTCCAGCAACACCGTCTCGGCCTCCAAGCCGAGTTGACGTGAGATCTCCAACGGAGCGGACGTCCCGTACAGCAGTGTTCCGTCAAGGTCGAAAAGGTGAAGTCTCGCCATGGCCCGAGGCTAACGGGCGGACCTGACACCTCCCTGACGGGGCATTTACCGGCTGCCGTTCGTCTTGTTTCACGTGAAACACTCCGGCGCTGCCGCTGCACCGGGCGGCGGGGACATAGGCGGCGAGCGGCGAGCGATGGGGCATGGCATGACCAAAAGCACGTACGTCCCAGGGGAAACAGGTGGACGCCGACGGTGCGGGTCGGACAGCCTGACCTGCGTGCCGACTCCTTCCCTCACCGCTCTGCCCATCCGTCGTCTGACGCAACGCGATCTCACCGCCTGCGCCGACTTGTCCGAGGACCGGGGGTGGCCGCGTGAGGAGCACAAGTGGGGCCTGCTCCTCTCGGCCGGAACGGGTTACGGCATCGACGCCCCCGACGGCGGACTCGTCAGCGCCTGCGTGGTCACCGAGTACGGCCCGCACGGCCGGCCCACCCTCGGCGCCATCGGCATGGTGCTGGTCGCCGAACGGCACGCCCGGCAGGGCATCGGCCGACGGCTGATGCGGCACGTCGTCTCTCTGATGGGCGCCACCCCGCTGACTCTCCACGCCACGCCGAACGGCCGTCCGCTCTACGAGGAGCTCGGCTTCAAGACCACAGGCCGGGCGGAAATGGTGCGTGGGCGTTTCACGCCGGACGAGACGGCGTCGGACGTCGTCACGCGTGCGGCCACGGCCGAGGACCTCACCACGATCCTCCGGCTCGACGAGGAGGTCTTCGGCGCCGACCGGACGCATGTGATCGCTCGCCTGCCCGCGTTCACCGACCAGTTGCGGGTCGCCGAGGACGACGGCCGGATCATCGGTTACGCGGCCGCATGGCCCAACATGGACACCCAGGTCGTGGGCCCGCTGATCGCCAGGGACACGAAGACCGCGAAGGCCCTGCTGGCCTCGCTCGCCGCCCGCACCGACCGGCCGCTGCGCACCGACATCGACGTACGGCACGAGGAACTGCTGACGTGGGCGAAGGCACGGGGCCTGGAGCCCGTCGCCTTCAACGCCGTGATGACCTACGGGATCACCGAGTTGCCGGGCGACTGGCGTCGCCGGTTCGCTCCGCTGACGGTGGCGGCCGGCTGACGCCGGGAGACACGACGGAACGCCGGCTCCCCTGAAGGTGGGAAACCGGCGTTCGTCGTGGACGCGACAGGTCAGGCGAGCGTCTCCACGGCGGTCATGGCGAAGCCGTGGTCCTGCTCCGGCGCGCCGCCCCCGACCCCGATCGCGCCGATCAGACGGCCGTCGCGGTGCACCGGCACCCCACCCGCGATGAACAGCAGCGGCCGGTCGAGCGCGGTGGGCAGGGTGTGGAAGAGGCCGCCGGGCTGCACGGCCTCGACGAGGTCGGCGGTGGGGGCGTTCAGCTGAAGCGCCGTGTACGCCTTGCGCGTGCTCGTCTCCCCGGAGATCAGCACGGCCCGGTCGTCGCGCCGAAAGGCCAGCAGATGGCCGCCGGCGTCCAGGACGGTGACGCTGACCGTGACATCGGCGGCCTCGGCGGCACGGCGGGCGGCCGTGACGAGGGCTTCGGCGTCGTGGATGGTCAGGGGCGCGACGGTGGTGGTGCTCATGAGGGGCACTTCTCCTTGCGAGGTTGCTGAGGCTGGACGAGGTGGATCGAGGTCCGGGTGACCGGCGGGCTTCACCGCTGGACGGCCGCCTGCCGCTCGGCGCGTGTTCCACCGGCGACGACGGCACTGGGGGCGTCGGCGGCCGCACCGGAGGCCTTGTCGCGGCGCTCCAGTGCGGCCGAGAGGATTGCGAGGAGCAGGGCGCCCGCGGCGAGGGCGGCGCCGACCCAGTTCGGGGCGGTGTAGCCCGCTCCGGCGGCGATGACGAGGCCGCCGAGCCAGGCGGACAGCGCGTTGCCGAGGTTGAAGGCACCGATGTTCACCGCCGACGCCAGCGTCGGCGCGCCGTGGGCCTGATCCAGGACCCGCTTCTGGAGCGGCGGAACCGTGGCGAAGCCCAGGGCGCCGATCAGAGCGATCGTGACGGCCGCCAGGACCTTGTTGTGGGCGGTGACCGTGAAGAGCGCCAGGACGACCGCCAGGGCGCCCAGAGAGACGTACAGCATCGGCATCAACGCGCGGTCGGCGTACTTGCCGCCGACGAGGTTGCCGCCGACCATGCCGAGCCCGAAGAGGACGAGCAGCCAGGTGACGGATCCGTCGGCGAAGCCGGCCACGTGCGTCATCATCGGCGCGATGTAGGTGATGGCCGCAAAGACACCGCCGAAGCCGAGGACGGTCATCGCCATGGCGAGCAGCACCTGGGCGTTCTTGAAGGCGGCCAGCTCGTGACGCAGCTGCACTCCTTCGACCCGCGGCATCTCGGGCACGAGCTTGGCGACGCCGACCAGGCCCACGACGCCGAGCACGGCGACGACGGCGAAGGTGACGCGCCAGCCGACGCTCTGTCCGACGAGAGTGCCCAGCGGAACGCCCACGACGTTGGCGACGGTGAGGCCGGTGAACATCGTCGCGATGGCTCCAGCCTTCTTGTCCGGGGCGACCAGGTCTGCGGCGACGACCGAGCCGATGCCGAAGAAGGCTCCGTGGGCGAGTGAGGCGACCACGCGGCCGATCAGCATCACGGTGAACGAGGGGGCGACGGCGGACAGCAGGTTGCCGACGATGAACAGGCCCATCAGCATCATCAGCATCCGCTTGCGGGAGACCTTGGTGCCGAGGACCGTCATGAGCGGGGCGCCGAACATGACACCGAGCGCGTAGCCGGTCACGAGGAATCCGGCCGTGGGGATGGAGACCCCGAAGTCGCCCGCGACCTCGGGCAGCAGACCCATGATCACGAACTCGGTCGTGCCGATGCCGAAGGCCCCGATCGCGAGGGCCAGAAGCGCGAGAGGCATAGGGGGTAACACCTTCCCAGACGATTGCAGATGCGCTTAACGTGCGTCCACAATAGTTGCACACGCGGGTTATATGCAAACGCCGTATATTGCGAGGTTGCTCTATCCTGGTGTCAGCCGCTCCGGGACGGAGGAGAATCCCCAATGACTGCGACGGACCCCGCGCTCACCGCTCTCTCCCAGGGCTGGTGCGCCCTCTCCCTGCTGCACGGGAGGATCGAGGCCCACATCGAGCGCGCGCTACAGACCCGGCACGACCTGAGCGTGCGCGAGTACTCCCTGCTCGACGTGCTCAGCCGGCAGCACGACGGCACCGGGGGACATCTGCAGATGAAGCAGGTGGCCGACGCCGTCGTCCTCAGCCAGAGCGCGACCACCCGGCTGGTGACCCGGCTCGAGGACCGTGGGCTGCTCGAGCGCTACCTGTGCCCCACGGACCGCCGTGGCATCTACACCAACGTCACCGAAGCCGGTCTCAAGCTGCTCGCCGAAGCCCGCCCGACCAACGACGCCGCTCTGCGCGAGGCACTCGACGAAGCTGCCAGGAACGCCGAACTGGCTCCGCTGGTACGGGTCGTGGAGTCACTGAACGCACCTGTCGCAGCCTTGGGCACATAGGGTTGCGGGCATGGGAGATCTTGAAATACGGGCCGCCGTCGCCGAGGACATTCCCGCGATCGTCGGCATGCTCGCGGACGACCCGCTGGGTGCGCAGCGCGAGTCGCCGGACGATCTCAGTCCCTATCTGACCGCGCTGGAACGGCTCACCGCCGACCCGGACCAGCGTCTGGTCGTCGCCGTCCGCGAGGGACGCGTCGTCGGGACGCTCCAGCTGACGATCATCCCGGGCCTGTCCCGGCGCGGCTCGACCAGGTCGGTCATCGAAGGCGTGCGGGTGCACGCCGACGAGCGCGGCAGTGGCCTGGGTACACGGTTCATCGAGTGGGCGATCGAGGAATCCCGGCGCGAGAACTGCCAGTTGGTACAGCTCACCTCCGACAGCACACGCACCGACGCCCACCGCTTCTACGAGCGCCTGGGCTTCGTCGCCTCGCACGTGGGCTTCAAGCTCCAGCTCTGAAGACCGCGAAGACACCGAGCCCGAACAGAAGCGCCTTGTTTCACGTGAAACAGGGCGCTTCCTCGTCGTGGGCGGCTAGCCGATGCCGCGCCAGCCCTCCGCGTCGATGCCACCGGGCACGGCGGCCCGCTCGTCGTACGGCTGACGCGTGAACACGAACGACCCGAGGTCCAGGTGGTCCACACTCCCGTCCGGCCGCCGTACGGCCCGCAGGAGCTCTCCTGCGTAGTAGCCCTCGAGGCCGGTCCACGTGCCGTCCCCGTTCGGCCGGAATCGGGAACGCCTGCCACCGCCGGACAGCGGCCCCAGGGAGAGCATCCCGTCGGCCGTCACCCGCAGGGCGAAGGGGCTGGTCCCCCAGTGCCACTGGCCGGCCAACTCCAGGACGGCGGGGTCCACCTCCGTCAGCGGACGCCACGGCTCGGGAATCCGCGGCTCGGCCTCGGCGACGATCCGTACGAGATCGGCGGCGACCTGGGACGTCAGGAGCCCCGACGTGCAGTTGGCGAGCACCACCGCGGCCACGTCGTCCGCCACACCGATGGTGAGGGTGGCCAGAAAGCCCGGTACCGAGCCGGAGTGGCCCACGAGCAACCGGCCGTCCCGGTGCTGGATCTGCAGCCCGAGTCCATAGGCGGCTCCGTCCGCCACATCCGGCAGCCCCGCAGGTCCCGCGGGCGTCCACATCTCGCGCAGGGTCTCCGCGCTCAGGACACGGTCGTCGCCCCGCGCCAGGAAGGCGGCGAATCGCGCGAGGTCGCCGGCCGTGGACCAGAGCTGGCCCGCCGGGGCCATCCGCCCGAAGTCCTCGGCGGGCTCGGGCAGCATCACATCGGCCCAGGGATGGACCGCCCAGCCGCCTGCGGCCGGGGCCTGCGATCGGACACTCGTACGGTCGAGCCCCAGAGGTTCGAGCACTTCCCGTCGCAGCACTTCCTCCCAGGGCGCCCCACGGAGCTCTTCCACGAGAGCGCCCAGGAGTGAGTAGCCGGGGTTCGAGTAGTGGTGACGTCGGCCGGCCGGAAACGGGGCCGCCCGGTCGCCGAGGACGTCGGCGAGCTCGGGCCGCAGCGAGCCCGGGGTCCGCTCCCACCAGGGGCCGGGCGACTCGGCCGCCAACCCACCGGTATGGGCGAGCAGTTCGGCCACCGTGGCCGCGCCCGCACCAGTCCCGGCCAGGTGCTTCTCCAGCGGGTCCTCGAGGTCGAGCACTCCCTCGTCGCGCAGTCGCAGCACGAGCACAGCGGTGAAGGTCTTGGTGATCGAGCCGATGCGGTACTGCACGTTCTCGTCCGGCGCGTGTCCGTCGACCGAGGTACGCGCCCCGTGCCACACGGCCTGTCCGTCCCGTACGACCGCGGCGACCAACGACGGGGCGCGTCCCTCGGTCTGGGCCACGGCCATCCGGTGCAGCAGCGCCCGCCGGGTGCCGGGAAGCAGCTCTTCCTGAGGTGTTGTCATGGGCCCAGTCCATCCGCCCGCACGGCCTGCGTCGAGCTCATTTCGCCCAGGGCACCTGTAGGGCCCCACATCGCGTGACCTGTTGATCTCAGCTGACCGCGGACATCCAGGAACTGCTGACGTCGCCGGACTCCGCCCAGAAAGTGCTCGCCTTCCTCCCACCTGGTTGACCCTCCAGCTCGGTCACCGACGACCTCGCCCTTTCGGCGCCGAACGCTCACGCCGGACGGTTCGCGCCGGCTCAGGACTCTCACTGCATCTGGCTTCTGTGGAAGTCGGGGTGGCGTCGTCGGAGGCGGGTGAACGCGGTGGGGCTGGGGCGATGCGGGAGGAGCTCCTTGATGCGCTGGGCGCATTCACGTGGGCTTGCTGTGCTGGTGTCGCACTCCACGTCGTAGTCGCCGTGAGCGTGGACCAGGTCGTATTGGTGCTCCGCGAGGCCCGGCGGGCGGTCGCCCCGGGCCAACTCTCGGCGGGCGAGCTCGTCCAGCGGGCAGTGGACGCCGACGAACAGCACGTCCTCGGGTGGCAGCACCGTCAGGCAGTCGAGCAGCCGCCACGGCTCGCTCAGCACATGGTCGACCACGATGTCGTTGCCCACCTCGGCCATGGCCGCAATCGAGCGGTGGAAGCCCATCCTGGTCCGCCGCAGCGCGGCGTCGAGTTCCTCCGCCCCGAGCTCCCGCTTGCTGCGCATCGCGTTGAAGCTGTCGACCGCCAGGTGGAAGAAGACGCCGTCATCCAGGACGTCCAGAAGCTCCCGAGCGATGCTCGACTTCCCTGAACTGGAGGTGCCGTTGAGGAAGATGATTCGACCAGATGCCATATCGGCATGGTCACATGGTGCCCTCGCCGCTCCACGTTGAAGGGGTCCGAGGCCCTACCGGCGCCGGATCAGGTCTGCGCCATGTCCACGAAGCGCGAGTAGTGCCCCTGGAAGGCGACGGTGATGGTGGCCGTCGGGCCGTTACGGTGCTTGCCCACGATGATGTCGGCCTCGCCCGCGCGCGGGGACTCCTTCTCGTAGGCGTCCTCACGGTGCAGCAGGATCACCATGTCGGCGTCCTGCTCGATGGATCCGGACTCACGCAGGTCGGACACCATCGGCTTCTTGTCCGTGCGCTGTTCGGGACCACGGTTGAGCTGCGAGAGCGCGATCACCGGGACCTCCAACTCCTTGGCCAGCAGCTTGAGGTTACGGGACATGTCCGAGACCTCCTGCTGACGGCTTTCGGAGCGCTTGGAACCACCGGCCTGCATCAGCTGGAGATAGTCGATGATCACGAGCTTGATGTCGTTGCGCTGCTTCAGTCGGCGGCACTTGGCCCGGATCTCCATCATCGACAGGTTCGGGGAGTCGTCGATGTACAGCGGTGCGGAGGAGACCTCGGGCATCCGGCGCGCCAGACGGGTCCAGTCCTCGTCCGTCATGGTGCCGGAACGCATGTGGTGCAGGGCGACGCGGGCTTCGGCGGACAGCAGACGCATCGCGATCTCGTTGCGCCCCATTTCCAGGGAGAAGATGACGCTGGGCAGGTTGTGTTTGATCGACGCCGCGCGCGCGAAGTCCAGCGCGAGCGTCGACTTGCCCATGGCGGGACGAGCCGCGATGACGATCATCTGGCCCGGGTGCAGACCGTTGGTGAGCGAGTCGAGGTCCGTGAACCCGGTGGGCACACCCGTCATCTCGCCGCTGCGCGAGCCGATCGCCTCGATCTCGTCGAGGGCGCCCTCCATGATGTCGCCGAGCGGGAGGTAGTCCTCACTGGTGCGCTGCTCGGTGACCGCGTAGATCTCGGCCTGGGCGCGGTTGACGATCTCGTCGACGTCGTCGTCACCCGCGTATCCCATCTGCGTGATGCGGGTGCCGGCCTCGACCAGACGGCGCAGCACGGCGCGTTCGTGGACGATCTCCGCGTAGTACTCGGCGTTGGCGGCTGTCGGCACCGTCTGGACGAGAGTGTGCAGATAGGAAGCGCCACCGACCTTGTTGATCTCGCCACGCTTGGTGAGCTCGGCGGCGATCGTGATCGGGTCGGCCGGCTCGCCCTTGGCATAGACGTCCAGGACCGCCTGGTAGATCGTCTCGTGCGCGGGCTTGTAGAAGTCGTGGCCCTTGAGGACCTCGACCACGTCGGCGATGGCGTCCTTGGACAGCAGCATGCCGCCGAGGACGGATTGCTCGGCGTCGAGGTCCTGCGGCGGTACCCGCTCGAAGGTGGTGCCCCCGCCTTCCCACTCGCCGCTGTCCCGGCCGCGATCGTGCTGTTCGTCCCGACCGCGCCCCCCCTCGCCGCGTCGCCGGGCAGGAGGCAGACGATCACTGGGCCCGCTGTCGGCCCACGGGTCGTCCAAGGGCTCGGAAATGCTCAACGAGCCACCTCCTCCCGTCCGCCGAGCGGACCTCGCCATGCCTTCTTTCTACGGCACGGCACTGACAATTGAGAGCGCCAACTCCGGTTGTGACGCGTCGGTTTTATGAGGGTTTCCTCGGCCGACGGACGGAGCGGGTGCCGGACCACGGTAGGCCCGTCTGCACCGTCAGCCAATCTGGTTATCCACAGGCCATGTGGACGACGGCCCCGATGCTGTGGAGAACTCCACAAAACCTGTGCACGACCCGGTGGACAGCCTTGTGAACAAGCCCTCGACTTTTCTTGCCAAGCGTCTCTGACCTGCACTTTCCCCATCCACCGGCTGTGCAGAAGAAAAAGTTGCCCGGTAGGACCAAGATCTCTTCGAACGACACGCGAGAGGATACGCGGCGCGCGGAGAGGTAAGGGTCACACACCGACTGGATCTCTTACCTGTGGACGATTAGATTGGTGGCCATGACACAGGCTCCCGCGCCCCCCGAAGCCGTCCGACGGCAGCACGATCGAGAGATCGTCGCACTGGCCGTCCCGGCCTTCGGCGCACTCGTCGCCGAGCCACTCTTCGTCATGGCAGACAGCGCGATCGTCGGCCATCTGGGCACCGCCCAACTGGCCGGACTCGGCATCGCCTCCGCACTCCTCATGACAGCCGTCAGCGTCTTCGTCTTCCTCGCCTACGCGACCACTGCCGCCGTAGCGCGCCGCGTGGGCGCCGGTGACCTGCCGGCCGCCATCCGCCAGGGCATGGACGGCATCTGGCTGGCGCTGCTCCTCGGCGCCGCCGTGATCGCGGCCACCCTGCCCACCGCCCCGGCACTCGTGGAACTCTTCGGCGCCTCGGACACCGCCGCTCCCTACGCGACCACCTATCTGCGTATCTCGGCACTCGGTATCCCGGCCATGCTCGTCGTGCTGGCCGCGACCGGTGTCCTGCGTGGACTCCAGGACACAAGGACACCGCTCTACGTCGCCGTCGCGGGCTTCGTCGCCAACGCCGCGCTGAACGTCGGCCTCGTCTACGGCATGGGCCTCGGGATCGCCGGCTCTGCCTGGGGCACCGTGATCGCCCAATGGGGCATGGCCGTGGTCTACCTCGCCGTGGTGGTCCGCGGAGCCAGGCGTCATGGCGCGTCCCTGTGCCCTGACACCGCCGGCATCAGAGCCTCCGCCCAGGCCGGGGTTCCCCTGCTGGTCCGTACGCTCTCGCTGCGGACCATTCTGATGATCGCCACTGCCGTGGCCGCCCGTCTCGGGGACGACGACATCGCGGCGCACCAGATCGCTCTGGGCTTGTGGAGCCTGCTGGCCTTCGCCCTCGACGCCATCGCCATCGCCGGGCAAGCCATCATCGGACGGTACCTAGGTGCCGACGATGCCCAGGGCGCCCGCGACGTCTGCCGCCGCATGGTCCAGTGGGGCATCGCCGTGGGTGCCGCGCTCGGCCTGCTGGTCGTGATCGCCCGACCTCTGTTCCTTCCGCTCTTCACCAGCGACCCTGCGGTGAAGGAAGCCGCGCTGCCCGCCCTGCTCGTGGTGGCGCTCTCCCAGCCCATCTGCGGCATCGTCTTCGTACTCGACGGTGTACTGATGGGTGCGGGAGACGGCCGCTATCTCGCCTGGGCGATGGTGCTCACCCTGGCGGTCTTCACTCCGGTGGCCCTGCTGGTGCCGGTTCTCGGCGGCGGTCTGACCGCGGTGTGGGGAGCGATGGCGCTGATGATGGCGGTCAGGATGCTGACCCTCTGGCTGCGGGCCCGCTCCGGCCGCTGGATCATCACCGGCGCTACCCGCTGACCGTTTCACGTGAAACCGTCGGTCGGGTGAAACGGCCGGTCGTGCAGGACGGGCGTTTCACGTGAAACAAGCAAGCGGAAGGGGCCACACCCATGGGGTGCGGCCCCTTCTCAGCTCTTCGAGCCAAGCGCAGCGATCAGGCCGCGACGACCTCGATGCTGACCTTGGCGGCAACCTCGGGGTGCAGACGCACGGACGTCTCGTGGGCGCCCAGGGTCTTGATCGCCGAGCCGAGCTCGATGCGGCGCTTGTCGACCTCGGGGCCACCGGCAGCCTTGATCGCCGAAGCGATGTCGGCCGGGGTGACGGAACCGAAGAGACGACCGGCGTCGCCGGAGCGCACGGCCAGACGGACCTTCACGCCCTCGAGCCGGGCCTTCACGGAGTTGGCCTGCTCGATGGTCTGGATCTCGTGGATCTTGCGAGCACGACGGATCTGCTCGACGTCCTTCTCGCCACCCTTGGTCCAGCGGATAGCGAAATTCCGCGGGATCAGGTAGTTGCGAGCGTAACCGTCCTTGACGTCGACGACATCGCCGGCGGCACCGAGGCCAGAGACCTCGTGAGTGAGGATGATCTTCATTTGTCGGTCACCCTTCCCTTATCGCGCCTGGGCGGTGTACGGCAGCAGCGCCATCTCACGGCTGTTCTTGACGGCCGTGGCGACGTCACGCTGGTGCTGCGTGCAGTTGCCGGTCACGCGGCGGGCACGGATCTTGCCGCGGTCGGAAATGAACTTCCGCAGCATGTTCGTGTCCTTGTAGTCCACGTACGTGACCTTGTCCTTGCAGAAAGCGCAGACCTTCTTCTTAGGCTTGCGCACAGGCGGCTTCGCCATGGTGTTTCTCCTGTGTGATCAAGAAGTTGGGATACGACCCCCACCCTCGACTCGGTCGTGCCCGGAGACCCGGGCCCGACCGGCCTAGAAGGGGGGTTCGTCCGAGTAGCCGCCGCCGGAACCGCTGCTGCCGCCGGAGTTTCCACCCCAGCCGCCGCCACCGCTGCTGCCCTGGTTGCCGCCGGCAGGAGTGCCGGTGGCCCACGGGTCTTCGGCGGGAGCGCTGCCGCTCTGCTGAGCGCCGCCGGAGTTTCCACCCCAGGCGCCGCCCTGCTGGCCGCCACCGCCGCCGCCGTAACCACCCTGGCCGCCCTGGCCACCGCGGCCGGAGGCCTTGGTGACCTTGGCCGTGGCACTGCGCAGGCTGGCGCCGACTTCCTCGACGTCCAGTTCGTAGACCGTGCGCTTGACGCCCTCACGGTCCTCGTAGGACCGCTGCTTCAGCCGGCCCTGCACGATGACGCGCATGCCTCGCTGGAGCGACTCCGCGACGTTCTCCGCCGCCTGACGCCAGACCGAGCAGGTCAGGAACAGGCTCTCGCCGTCCTTCCACTCGTTCGTCTGGCGGTCGAAGGTGCGGGGAGTGGACGCGACACGGAACTTCGCGACCGCCGCACCGGAGGGGGTGAAGCGCAGCTCGGGGTCGTCGACAAGATTGCCGACGACCGTGATGACGGTCTCGCCTGCCATGGGGGAACCTCTCGGCGGGTTTGCTGCTGGCTGCTAGTGCTGCTACTCAGAATCCCGAGATCAGCTGAGCGGGGAAGCTCAGTGGGTCTCGGGACGGAGGACCTTGGTCCGGAGGACCGACTCGTTCAGGTTCATCTGGCGGTCGAGCTCCTTGACGACCGCAGGCTCAGCCTGAAGGTCGATGACCGAGTAGATGCCCTCAGGCTTCTTCTTGATCTCGTACGAGAGACGACGACGGCCCCAGGTGTCGACCTTCTCCACCTTTCCGTTGCCCTCACGGACAACGGAGAGGAAGTTCTCGATCAGCGGGGAGACAGCGCGCTCCTCGAGATCGGGGTCGAGGATGACCATCACTTCGTAGTGACGCATGTGGAACCCACCTCCTTTGGACTCAGCGGCCACGGTCGATCCGTGGCAGGAGGGTTGTGATGCGTACGCAACGGTATCGGCCGCCACTGACAATGGGGGTCGGCGTGCGACTTCCCCGCTCTCAGCTGGACGGACTCCTTGGCATGCCAAGGCAGACACCGGTGCAGAGGGTACAGAGTACCTGCACACACGCTTCCGGTTGAAATCCGGCGTGGATGACCGTCAGTCTGTACACGTCGGGTGTGTATGGCGCTACGATGCGCCGCCTTCCGCAGGAGGTGCCACATGGCACAGGCATTGCGACCCAATACCGCCGGATCTCTCTTCGCCACCGACGGCAAAGCCCATCCAATCCAGGACGCCCTGCTGGCAGCGACGCTGGTGCTCGGGGTGACGGCCTTCATCACGTCGTTCTTCCACAGCCTCCATCTGCTCAGCTCCTGGGCCGGACTGGTGGGAATCCTGACCGGCGCGTACGGACAGTGGATCTCCGAGACCACCCGTGAGCGCTTCGGTCTGATCCTGGGTCTCGGTGCCGCGGCCTTCGGGTTCTTCATCGGAATGGCCCACGGCGGCCTCTTCGGCGGAGTCTGGTGACCCGACCGGCGCCGGTGCCCGCACCACGGACACCGGCCGCGCCGGCAGACGCGTAGGACACCTACGAAACCGGACGGAACGCCCCGACCGCACGCAGGCCGGGGCGCAGGTTCCGTACGCCCAGTCGGGCAGCTCGCGAGGCGCAGTAGGCTTCGGCGCGAGAGCCGGAGCCCCTGTACCCATGGGGACACACCAGCCCGAGGAGCGCCCGGAATGAGCCTGACCCTGAGGACGATCAGCCGCGAGCAGCATCTGGCATACATCCAGAGCCTGCCGTCGGCGAGCCACATGCAGGTTCCGGCCTGGGCCGACGTGAAGGCCGAGTGGCGTTCGGAGAGCCTCGGATGGTTCGACGAGCGGACCGGTGAACTGGTCGGCGCGGGCCTCGTCCTCTACCGCCAGCTGCCCAAGATCAAGCGCTACCTGGCCTACCTTCCCGAGGGCCCGGTCATCAACTGGTACGCGCCGAATCTGACCGAGTGGCTCGAACCGATGCTCGCGCACCTCAAGCAACAGGGCGCGTTCTCGGTGAAGATGGGCCCGCCGGTGATCATCCGCCGCTGGGAGGCCGTCTCGATCAAGGCGGGCATCCAGAACCCGGATGTGAAGCGACTGCGCGACATCGAGGCCGACTTCATCGAGCCGCGCGCCTTCGAGGTGGCCGACAAGCTGCGCCGCATGGGCTGGCAGCAGGGCGAGGACGGCGGGGCGGGCTTCGGCGACGTCCAGCCGCGCTACGTCTACCAGGTGCCGCTGGCGAACCGTTCCCTTGAAGAGGTCCACAGGAACTTCAACCAGCTGTGGCGCCGCAACATCAAGAAGGCCGAGAAGGCCGGCGTCGAGGTCGTCCAGGGCGGTTACCACGACCTCGAGGAGTGGCAGCGGCTGTACGAGATCACGGCCGTGCGGGACCACTTCCGGCCACGCCCGCTCTCCTACTTCCAGCGCATGTGGTCGGCCCTCAACACCGAGGACCCCAACCGCATGCGGCTGTACTTCGCCCGCCACAACGGCGTGAACCTCTCGGCGGCGACGATGCTGATCGTCGGTGGCCACGTCTGGTACTCCTACGGCGCGTCCGACAACATCGGCCGTGAGTTCCGCCCCTCGAACGCGATGCAGTGGCGGATGCTGCGCGACGCCTATGCGCTCGGCGCGACCGTCTACGACCTGCGGGGCATCTCCGACTCGCTGGACGAGACCGATCACCTCTTCGGCCTGATCCAGTTCAAGGTCGGCACGGGCGGACAGGCCGCGGAGTACCTCGGCGAGTGGGACTTCCCGCTGAACAAGCTGCTCCACAAGGCCCTCGACATCTACATGTCGCGCCGCTGACGTCACGTTCAGTGATTCCATACCTCTGATACCTCTGACACCTCTGACGCGTTTCCCCACACCGCAGCCACGAGAAAGGTCCCAGGTCCGGCCATGGCGCTCACCCTCTACGTCGACACCGCGCGCTGGCGGGCGCATCACAAGCACGTGCAGGAGCAGTTCCCGGGACTCGTCCCGGTCTGCAAGGGCAACGGCTACGGCTTCGGACACGACCGGCTGGCCGAGGAGGCCACCCGGTTGGGCTCGGACGTCCTCGCCGTCGGCACGACGTACGAGGCCGCGCGCATCAAGGACTTCTTCGGCGGTGACCTCCTGGTGCTGACGCCCTACCGGCGCGGTGAGGAGCCCGTCCCGCTGCCCGACCGGGTCGTGCGCTCGGTGTCGTCGGTCGACGGCGTGTACGGCCTCGTGGGCGCTCGGGTGGTCATCGAGGTGATGTCGTCGATGAAGCGGCACGGCATCAGCGAGCAGGACCTGCCGCAGCTGCACGCCGCCATCGAGAACGTCCGGCTCGAGGGTTTCGCCATCCACCTCCCGCTGGACCGCACCGACGGCTCCGACGCCGTCGAGGAGGTCATCGGCTGGATGGACCGGCTGCGCGCGGCCCGGCTGCCGCTGCACACCATGTTCGTCAGCCACCTCAAGGGCGACGAACTCGCCCGACTGCGGCAGCAGTTCCCGCAGACCCGGTTCCGCGCCCGGATCGGCACGCGGCTGTGGTTGGGGGACCACGAGGCCACCGAGTACCACGGTGCCGTCCTCGACGTCACGCGGGTCGCCAAGGGTGACCGCTTCGGCTACCGGCAGCAGAAGGCGGCCTCCGACGGCTTCCTGGTGGTCGTGGCGGGCGGTACGTCGCACGGGGTGGGTCTGGAGGCCCCCAAGGCCCTGCACGGCGTCATGCCGCGCGCCAAGGGCGTCGCCCGGGCCGGCCTCGCCACCGTGAACCGGAACCTCTCCCCGTTCGTCTGGGGCGGCAAGCAGCGCTGGTTCGCCGAGCCGCCGCACATGCAGGTGTCCATCCTGTTCGTGCCCTCGGACGCGCCGGAGCCGCACGTCGGCGACGAACTCGTGGCCCATCTGCGGCACACCACCACCCAGTTCGACCGGATCGTGGACCGCTGAGGCGCGAACGCCGAAGAACGCAGCAACGGGGAAGGCCGTACACGCAGACACCGTGTACGGCCTTTCCCGTTGGCCCGCTGCCGGGCCCGGATGCCCCGGGCCCGGCTTGTTCGCTCAGAGCGAACTGTCGGTGGCGTCCTGTTTGCCCCAGTCCACCTGCGGCCCGTCGAAGTGGGACGCGTGCCGGGGCGGATGCGCCGCTGCGCCGAGCACGAAGACGTCTTCCGCCCCGTCGAGCACCCCGCCCGAGGGGTCGTCGTCGCCCGCCTGCCGCACCACGTCCCGCTCCGGCATCAGAATGTCGCGCACGATCACGCCGCACAGGTAGAGCGTTCCCAGCAGGTGCACGCCGATGGCCCAGTGGTAGCCGTCGGTCGGCAGGCCCTTGTGGGCGTCGCCGCTCGTCGTGTACGCGAGGTACATCCAGATGCCCAGGAAGTAGGCGACCTCGCACGCCTGCCAGATCAGGAAGTCCCGCCACTTCGGCCGGGCCAGCACCGCCAGCGGCACCAGCCACAGTACGTACTGCGGCGAGTAGACCTTGTTGGTGAGGATGAAGGCGGCCACGATCAGGAAGGCCAGCTGGGCGAAGCGGGGACGGCGGGGCGCGGTCAGCGCCAGCACGGCGATGCCCGCGGCGCACAGCACGACGAGAAGCGTGGCGAGGGTGTTGACGCTGTCGGTGGTGAGTGGATCGCTGGAGTTCTGCGCCATGATCAGCCAGAAGGAGCCGAAGTCGACGCCCCGCTCCTGGCTGAACCGGTAGAACTTCGACCACCCGTCGAAGGCGAACAGCATGACGGGCAGGTTCACCACCAGCCAGGCGACGACCGCACCGGCCAGGGCCTTGCCGAAGTCCCGCCACTTCCCCGCACGCCAGCAGAGCACGAACAGGGGACCGAGGAGAAAGACGGGATAGAGCTTGGCGGCCGTGGCGAGCCCCAGGAGGACGCCGAAGGCGAGGGACCGGCCCCGCGACCACATGAGCATCGCCGCGGCCGTCAGAGCGACCGCCAGCAGGTCCCAGTTGATGGTCGCGGTCAACGCGAACGCGGGCGCCAGGGCGACCAGCAGGCCGTCCCAGGGGCGCCGGGCGTGCGTCCGGGCCACGCAGACGGCGATGACGGCCGCGCACGCCATCAGCATCCCGGCGTTGACCATCCAGTACCACTGTTCCTGGTCCTGGATGCTGCCGCTGCCCGGCGTCAGCCAGTTGGCCACCTCCATGAACACGCCGGTCAGCACCGGGTACTCGAGGTAGTCCATGTCGCCGGGGAGCTTGTCGAAGTACGGCACGAGCCCGTCGGCGAAACCGCGCCCCTGGTAGAGATGCGGGATGTCCGAGTAGCAGGCGTGCGTGTACTGCGTGCTGGCACCGAAGAACCAGCCGCCGTTATAGCAAGGCGCCTTCTGGATCAGTCCTAGGGCGAACATCCCGATCGCCACCAGCGCGATGATCCGCACGGGAGTCCACCAGGACGTCCCGAGCAGGGCCCGGCGGCCGAGGGGACCGCCGATCAGCTCACTGCCGGCCGTGGCCACCGGGTCATCGCTGGTCGGCTTCACCGGATCCGGCTCGTGCGCGCGCGTCGGCGTCGATTCTGCACTGGGCATGAGCGACATCCTGCCGTACGGACCTAGGAAAACGCCGAGGGCCGCCCCACCTCGTTCGGTGGAGCGGCCCTCGTTTCACGTGAAACATGCGCATGTTTCACGTGAAACACCCAAGACGACGACAGTGCGGCTAGCCGCCCGGGCCTCCGAAGAAGCCACCGTTGCCGTTGCCTCTGCTGTTGCCGTCCGACTCCGTGGCTGTCGGTGTCGGAGTGGTCTCCCCTGTTCCGCCGTTCTGGTTTCCGTTGGTCGTCCCCGCGCTGGTGTCTTGACAGTCGAAGAAGTTCGAGCAGGTCTCGGTCGCCGAGGGCGAGGGCTCGATCTCCGTCTCGCTGGGAGACGCGGACGGTGACGGCGACTCCTCTTCGGTCTCGGTGACCGAAGGCGTCGGAGTCGGAGACGGCTCCGCGTTCACGATCTCACCGATCGGCTGGGGCTCCGGGAAGTCCTCCGCCTTCGTCCCCTTCAGCGCCTCGGCCATGTAGTCGTGCCAGATCTGCGCCGGGAACGATGCGCCGTGGATCTTCTCCTGGCCACCCGTTCCGAACATCTTCAGGAACGTACGGTTCTTGTTCGACTCGTCGTCGTCGTAACGGAACATGGTGACCGCGGTCGACAACTGCGGGGTGTAGCCCACGAACCAGGCCGACTTGTTGCCGTCGGTGGTACCGGTCTTGCCGGCCACCTCACGGCCGGGCAGCTGGGCGTTGGTACCGGTGCCCTTCTCGACCACGGTCTTCAGGACGTCCGTGACATTGTCGGCCACCTTCGCGGTGAACGCCTGATTCGCCTTGGCCTCGTGCGTGAAGATCTGGCCCTTCTCGCTCGTGACCTTCTCCACGGAGTACGGGTCACGCTGCTTGCCGCTGGCGGCGAAGGTGCCGTACGCACCCGCCATCCGGATCGCGCTCGGGTCGGAGATGCCGATCGAGAACGACGGGAAGCCACTGTTGGTCAGGCTGGACTCCTTCAGACCCGCGCTGACGGCGGAGTCCTTCACCTTGTCCAGACCGACGTCCATGCCGAGCTGCACGAAGGCGGAGTTCACCGACTCGCGCATCGCTTCCCGGAGGTCGATCTTGTAGTTGGGCGGAGTTCCGAGGGAGACGTTGCCGTCATTGGTCTGAAGCCACTCCTCGCCCTTCTCGTTCTTCCAGACCGAACCGTCGTAGTTCTCGATCTTGAGCTTGTTCTTGCCGCTGAACAGGCTCTCGGGCGAGACGATGGTGCGCTCGTCCTGTGCCTGCGACGACCCCAGGTCCTTGTCGCGCACACCCCAGGTCATCGCCGCCGCCAGCACGAACGGCTTGAAGGTCGAGCCGACCTGGGCACCGGTCTGGTCGGCGTTGTCGGTGAAGTGCTTGGTGGCGTCCTCACCGCCGTAGATGGCCCGGATGGCACCGGTGTCCGGTTCCACGGACGCACCGCCGAACTGGACGTGCGTGTCCGTGTCCGGGCGTTCCTTCGGCTTGATGTTGGCCTTCTGGACCTTCGTGACCGACTCCTCGAGCTCCTTGACCTTGTTCTTGTCGAAGGTCGTGTAGATCGAGTAGCCGCCCTGCTGGAGCAGGTCCT
Source organism: Streptomyces sp. NPDC102259 (assembly GCF_044766465.1). Taxonomy (NCBI): domain Bacteria; kingdom Bacillati; phylum Actinomycetota; class Actinomycetes; order Kitasatosporales; family Streptomycetaceae; genus Streptomyces; species Streptomyces sp. NPDC102259. The sequence continues at coordinate 258,522 of NZ_JBIWMA010000006.1, forward strand.
GGGTGATCCCGGTCGTCTTGCTGTTGGTGACCAGGTAACCGTTGGCGAGGTCGACGAGGTAGCCGATCTGGCCCTTCAGGTCGGTGTTCGAGCGGGGGTTCTGCCACTTGGGGAGGTCGGTGTACTTGGCCCGCACCGAGGCGTCCAGATGGCCGTACTCGACCATCTTGTCGAGGGTGTCCTGCATCTGGAGCCGGGCCCGCTTGCTGTTGGCCACGGACGTGGCGCCGACCGGGTCGACGGAGGTCGTGCCGGCGGGGTCGTAGTACGTGGCGCCCTTCAGCATGGCGGCCAGGAACGCGCACTCGCCGGGGTTGAGCTTGATCGCGTCCTTGTTGAAGTAGGCGCGGGAGGCGGCCTGGATCCCGTAGGCGTTGCGCCCGTAATACGCGGAGTTCAGGTAGCCGGCCATGATCTGGTCCTTGTCGACCTCGGCGCCCACCTTGATGGACACGAAGATCTCCTTGAACTTCCGGGAGATCGTCTGCGACTGGTCGTTCAACATGGCGTTCTTGACGTACTGCTGGGTGATCGTCGATCCACCCTGGGTCTGGCCGCCCCGGGCCATGTTGAACACGGCACGGGCGATGCCCTTGGGATCGATGCCGCTGTCGTCGTAGAAGGTCTTGTTCTCCTGCGAGATCACCGCCCAGCGCATCTCCTCCGGGATCTGCGAGAGGTCGATGTTCTGCCGGTTCGTCTCACCACCGGTGGCAACCATCTGGCTGCCGTCCTTCCAGTAGTAGACGTTGTTCTGCGCCGTCGCCGTCTTGGCGACGTCCGGGATGCCCACCATGGCGTACCCGATGCCCGCAACTGCCACCAGACTGCCCACGAAGCCGACGAACAGGCCCGCGACGAGCTTCCAGGACGGCATCCAGCGCTGCCAGCCGTACTTGCCGGCGCGCGGGTAGTCGATCAGGCGCTTACTGTCGGGCGCCGGTCGCCCTCTGCCCCGTCCGGGTCCGGGCGTGGCTCCGCGACGGCCCGCTGTGGGCTCGGCCGCTCTGCGTCGCCCGCCCGTGTCTCTCTGGGCCGCGCGCCGGGCGTCGGCCCGGCTGCCGTGCGACTGCTCCTCGCCTCCGGCCCCGTGACCCAACCCGTAGTCGGAAGGAGATCCGGTGGCGCCTCGCGGTGCCGCTCGGCGGCCGGAGGACGGACCGGACTGACCGCGTCGGGCCGCGGCACGTCCGCCTTCCTGCGACTGCGGCGGTTTGCGACGGTGCTCGCTCATCGAACGATTACTCCTCGGGCAGGCGCATCCGTGCGCGCCTGGAAAGGGCGGCTGGTTTCCTGTCCCCCCGAAGTACGGATGCGGTCGGTCGCGCATTCACCCGTACTGCACCGAGGACCTCGACGCCCCCCGGCGTCTCATGGGTCCCGGTGGTGTGCATGGCGCACAGACTACGCACCGTCAAAACCTGCCTAGCCCCGAAGTTCATCCCAAACCAGGCAACTTGCCCTCAATGAATCGGTGATGTGATCCCGTTCACCTTCTTCCCTCTTGTCGCATCCGGAAGGTCGTTCTATCGTCGTGATGTATCGAGTCGATACATCAGCGCGACATAAGGCCGAGAGGAGGCGACGATGAGCCGGCGTGCCGGGATCCTCGAGTTCGCCATCCTCGGCCTTCTCCGTGAGTCCCCGATGCATGGCTATGAGCTGCGCAAACGGCTCAATACGTCGCTGGGTGTGTTCCGTGCCTTCAGCTACGGCACGCTCTACCCCTGCCTCAAGACGCTGGTCACCAACGGCTGGTTGATCGAGGAACCGGGAAACACCCACGAGGACGCCCTCGCCGCTCCACTCGCAGGGCGTCGCGCCAAGATCGTCTACCGGTTGACGGCGGAGGGTAAGGAGCACTTCGAGGAGCTGCTCTCGCAGACGGGGCCCGACGCGTACGAGGACGAACACTTCGCCGCTCGTTTCGCCTTCTTCGGCCAGACATCGCGCGATGTTCGCATGCGCGTACTCGAGGGCCGCCGCAGCCGGCTGGAGGAGCGTCTCGAGAAGATGCGCGCCTCCCTGGCGCGCACCCGGGAGCGCCTCGACGACTACACGCTTGAGCTCCAGCGCCACGGTATGGAGTCCGTGGAGCGCGAAGTGCGCTGGCTGAACGAGCTCATCGAGAGCGAGCGGGCCGGACGGGACCTGACAGGTTCCGCCTCCGGGGAATCCGCTCAACAAAACACCACATCTGGATCGACGGGCGGCCTGCCCCGCCCCGGGGACACTCCCGGGACGGATCTGCCCGACGAAACCGCCACGTGAGCGCCCGTTCAGGGCCTCACTCGTACACACAGGGAGCAACCGGAATGGGTTCGGTTCGCGTAGCCATCGTCGGCGTGGGCAACTGCGCCGCCTCGCTGGTGCAGGGCGTCGAGTACTACAAGGACGCCGACCCGGCGTCCAAGGTCCCGGGTCTGATGCACGTGCAGTTCGGCGACTACCACGTCGGCGACGTCGAGTTCGTCGCCGCCTTCGACGTCGACGCGAAGAAGGTCGGCCTCGACCTCTCGGACGCCATCGGTGCCAGCGAGAACAACACCATCAAGATCTGCGACGTCCCGAACAAGGGCGTCACGGTCCAGCGCGGGCACACCCTGGACGGTCTCGGCAAGTACTACCGCGAGACCATCGAGGAGTCCACCGAGGCCCCGGTCGACATCGTCCAGATCCTCAAGGACCGGCAGGTCGACGTCCTGATCTGCTACCTGCCCGTCGGCTCCGAGAACGCGGCCAAGTTCTACGCCCAGGCCGCCATCGACGCCAAGGTCGCGTTCGTCAACGCCCTTCCGGTCTTCATCGCCGGCACCAAGGAGTGGGCGGACAAGTTCACCGAGGCGGGCGTCCCGATCGTCGGCGACGACATCAAATCCCAGGTCGGCGCCACCATCACCCACCGTGTGATGGCGAAGCTGTTCGAGGACCGCGGTGTCCGGCTCGAGCGCACCATGCAGCTCAACGTCGGCGGCAACATGGACTTCAAGAACATGTTGGAGCGCGACCGCCTCGAGTCCAAGAAGATCTCGAAGACGCAGGCCGTCACCTCGCAGATCCCCGACCGCGACATGGGCGAGAAGAACGTCCACATCGGTCCGTCGGACTACGTGGCCTGGCTGGACGACCGCAAGTGGGCGTACGTCCGCCTCGAGGGCCGTGCGTTCGGTGACGTCCCGCTGAACCTCGAGTACAAGCTCGAGGTCTGGGACTCCCCGAACTCCGCGGGTGTCATCATCGACGCCCTGCGCGCCGCGAAGATCGCCAAGGACCGCGGCATCGGCGGCCCGATCCTGTCGGCGTCCTCGTACTTCATGAAGTCCCCGCCGGTCCAGTACTTCGACGACGAGGCCTACGCCAACGTCGAGAAGTTCATCCGCGGTGAGGTCGAGCGCTAACTCGGCACGCACGGAAAATTCGCTCCTGCCAGGGCTGAGAAGGGTCCCCGGGTCGCCTGACCCGGGGACCCTCCCCGTATGTGAGGCTGTGCCCATGGCCGTCGTCCGTGATCTGCGCGTTCTGCTGCGCTTCGGGAACTTCCGGCGACTGCTCGCGGTGCGGCTGCTCTCCCAGTGCGCGGACGGCGTCTACCAGGTCGCGCTCGCCACCTATGTCGTCTTCTCCCCGGAGAAACAGACCTCGGCCGGCGCGATCGCCTCCGCCATGGCGGTCCTGCTGCTGCCGTACTCCCTCGTCGGCCCCTTCGCCGGTGTCCTGCTGGACCGCTGGCGCCGCCGGCAGGTCTTCCTCTACGGCAACCTGCTGCGCGCCCTGCTGGCGTCCGTGACGGCCGTCCTGATGATCAGCCATGTCCCCGACTGGCTCTTCTACGTCTCCGCGCTGTGCGTCACCGCGGTCAACCGCTTCGTCCTCGCCGGCCTCTCCGCGGCCCTGCCGCGCGTCGTCGACGACGAACGCCTGGTGATGGCCAACTCCCTCTGCCCGACCGCCGGAACGTTGGCCGCGGTCGCGGGAGGCGGTCTCGCCTTCGTCGTCCGGTTGGTGGTGGCGGACTCCGACGCCGCGGTGGTGCTGCTGGGATGCGCGCTGTATTTGTCCGCCGCGCTCGCCTCCCTGGCCATGGCCGCGGATCTGCTCGGACCCGACCGTGATCTTGTCCAGCCCCGGCTGACGAGCGCGCTCAGGGGCACCGCCAGCGGTCTCTCGGCGGGCCTGCGTCACCTGGCCGAGCCCAAGCGCAGGGAGGCCGCCTGGGCGCTCGGCGCGATCTCGCTGATGCGCTTCTCCTACGGCGCCCTGACCGTCATGGTGCTGATGCTGTGCCGGTACGCCTGGTCGTCCGACCCGGAGGACGGGCTGGCCCTGCTGGGGCTGGCCGTAGGAGTCTCCGGCGTGGGCTTCTTCGTCGCCGCGGTGGTCACTCCGTCGGCCGCGGGACGGCTGGGGCCAGCCCGCTGGATCGTCGTCTGTTCCGCGGCCGCGGCGGTCCTGGTGCTCGCCCTCATGCTGCCGTTCACCCAAGTCACCACGTTCGTCGCGGCCTTCGTGCTGGGGCTGGTCACCCAGGGCGCGAAGATCGCCACCGACACCATCGTCCAGTCGTCCGTGCAGGACGGCTTCCGCGGCCGGATCTTCTCCCTCTACGACGTCCTGTTCAACGTCGCCTTCGTCGGCGCCGCCGCTGTCGCCGCCCTGATGCTGCCGCCTGACGGACGTTCCGCCCCATTGGTGGTCACGGTTGCCGTTATCTACGGAGCAATTGCTGTCGCTATGGCCCGCTTTGAACGCCGGTAAGTGTCACATCAATGACACAGACTCCGGCTCCAGCTACAGGGTTGTCAGTGGGGGCCGGTAACTTACGTGAGTCTTACTTCGCGAGTGATTTCGCGCCACACGTCTAACGTTTTCTAGGGGGATCCCCAAGTGTCGACTCCGCCTCCCCAGGGCCAGAACCCGTTCGCGCAGCAGGGCCAGCAGCCCTACGGCCAGCCTCAGGGCCAGGCGCCGTACCCGCCGCAGCCCGGCTACCCGCAGCCGGGCGCGGCTCCCTACGGTGCGGTCCCGCCGGAGCAGCCCCGCCGCAAGGTCGGCTTCAAGCTGATCAAGAACGTCGTCATCGTTCTCGCTGTCATCGGTGTGGGCATCGGCGTCTACATATCCAACAAGGACGACGCCAACACGGCGGCGGTCGGCGACTGCATGCACCGGGGCAGCAGCAGCGACGACAACCCCGACCTCGAGGTCGTCAAGTGTGACTCCTCGCAGGCGCAGTACATCGTGCTGGCGAAGATCGAGGGCACGTACACCCAGGTCACGGCCGACAGCAAGTGCGCGGAGAAGGCCAAGGACTTCCAGTACCAGTACACCGAGAGCGGTGGCAGCAGTAACTTCCTGCTCTGCCTGAAGGACTACAAGAAGTAGGGCAGTTGCTGAGAGGGGCGGTGTTTCACGTGAAACACCGCCCCTCCGCATGTGCGCTTGTCGCGTCGCGAGGGTCATGTTTCACGTGAAACATGACCCCGTTTCACGGACTCACTCCTGCTCGGCCCACCACTCCTTGAGCGCCGCCACCGCCGCGTCGTACTCCATCGGCCCGTTCTCCAGGCGCAGTTCCAGCAGATGCTTGTACGCCTTGCCGATGGCCGGTCCGGGGCCGACACCCAGGATCTCCATGATTTGGTTGCCGTCGAGGTCGGGACGGATCGCGTCCAGCTCCTCCCGCTCCTTCAGCTGCGAGATGCGCCCCTCCAGCCCGTCGTACGCCCGCGAGAGCGCGGCCGCCCTGCGCTTGTTCCGCGTCGTGCAGTCCGAGCGGGTCAGCTTGTGCAGGCGGTCGAGGAGGGGCCCCGCGTCCCGCACATAGCGACGCACCGCGGAGTCCGTCCACTCACCCATGCCGTACCCGTGGAAGCGCAGGTGGAGTTCGACCAGCCGGGAGACGTCCTTCACCAGCTCGTTGGAGTACTTCAAAGCCGTCATGCGCTTCTTCGTCATCTTCATACCGACCACCTCGTGGTGGTGGAACGAGACGCGGCCGTCGTTCTCGAAGCGTCGGGTGCGCGGCTTGCCGATGTCGTGGAGCAGCGCGGCCAGCCGCAGCGTGAGGTCGGGGCCGTTCTCCTCCAGGGCGATCGCCTGCTCGAGGACGATCAGGGTGTGTTCGTAGACATCCTTGTGCCGGTGGTGCTCGTCACTCTCCAGCCGCAGCGCGGGCAGCTCGGGCAGCACATGGTCGGCGATGCCGGTGTCGACCAGCAGCGCCAGCCCCTTGCGCGGGTGCGCGGACAGGATCAGCTTGTTCAGCTCGTCCCGTACCCGCTCGGCCGAGACGATCTCGATACGGCCCGCCATCTCCTTCATCGCCGCGACGACCTCGGAGTCGACCTCGAAGTCGAGCTGAGCGGCGAAGCGGGCCGCACGCATCATGCGCAGCGGGTCGTCCGAGAAGGACTCCTCCGGCGTACCCGGGGTGCGCAGCACGCCCGCCGCGAGGTCGTCGAGGCCACCGTGCGGGTCGATGAACTCCTTCTCGGGAAGCGCCACGGCCATGGCGTTCACGGTGAAGTCCCGTCGAACGAGATCCTGCTCGATGGAGTCGCCGTACGACACCTCGGGCTTGCGCGAGGTGCGGTCGTAGGCCTCCGACCGGTAGGTGGTGACCTCGATCTGGAAGCATCGATCGACGTCTCCGACGCGGGCGTCCTTCTGGACCCCGACGGTGCCGAACGCGATTCCGACCTCCCACACGGCGTCCGCCCACGGCCGGACGATCTTCAGGACGTCCTCGGGTCGGGCATCCGTCGTGAAGTCCAGGTCGTTGCCGAGCCGGCCGAGCAGCGCGTCCCGGACCGAGCCGCCGACCAGGGCGAGAGAGAACCCGGCCTCCTGGAAGCGGCGGGCGAGGTCGTCGGCGACAGGGGCGACCCGCAGCAGTTCGCTGACCGCGCGGTGCTGCACCTGGCTCAGGACGCTGAGATTGTCTTCGTTGGCGTTCGGCACAACAGAAGAGGGTACGTGGCCCTGCCGACCGCAGTCTCCCCGATTCAGGGTGAGCGGACATCTCTCCCGATAGCCGGGCAAGGCAGTGTCTTACCGTCTACCTGGCCATTCGCTTCCATACGAATGGATAGCGGACGATCCGGCCGCCTTCCACGATCTTGTGGAGCAGTCCGCGGCACTTCCCCTCAGCGCGCATCGTTACCATGCGTGGACGCACATTCCGACGACCACTGACGACGACGAGGGACGGGCGAACGCGTGGCCGAGGCGGCAGACTTTCCGGGGATGACTCCCTCACCTGCCCGCCGGTGGCTGCGGCGCACCGGCGCACTGCTCGCCGGGGCGCCCCTGCTGGCCGGTCTGCTCCAGCTGCCCGCCGCCCCCGCGCAGGCCGTCGGCCAGACCTCCGCCAAGGAGGCCTCCGACGCCGGCACGGTGGCTGTCAGCGTCGACGCGCTCAGCCCCTCCGCTCCCACCGACGGGGACACCCTGACGGTCTCCGGCACGGTCACCAACAACGGCAAGCAGGCGGTCACCGATGCCCACGTGGGTCTGCGGGTGGGTTCCGCGCTCACCACCCGCTCTGCGATCGACGGGGTCGCCAAGCGCGCGGACGCCCTCTCCGGCAACGACGGCTCTGAGGTGGGCGGCAAGTACGTAGCCGAGTTCGCCAAGCTCACACCGGGCGTGTCCGAGCACTTCAGCATCTCCGTCCCGGTCGCCAAGCTCGGCCTGGACGAGGACGGTGTCTACCCGCTCGGCGTCTCCCTCGCGGGCGAGACGTCCGCGCAGTCGTGGGAGCAGGTGCTGGGCGTCCAGCGGACCTTCCTGCCGTGGCAGCCCGAGGAGGCGGACACCCCGTCCAGGACGACGGTGCTGTGGCCGCTGGTCTCCACCGTCCACATGTCGGCGGAGACCGGTTCGAACGCCCAGCAGACGCCGGTCTTCCTCAACGACGACCTCACCAAGGAGCTCTCGCCGGGCGGTCGCCTGGAGCAGCTCCTGAGCCTGGGCAAGGAGCTCGACGTCACCTGGGTGATCGACCCGGACCTGCTGGCGTCCGTCGACGCCATGACCGGCAGCTACCGGATCCGGGGCGAAGGGGACACCACCACAGCCGGCACCCACCAGGCGGTCGCCAAGCAGTGGCTCGACGATCTGCAGGACGCGGTGCTCGGCAAGGAGGTCGTCGCGCTGCCCTTCGCCGATCCCGACCTCGCCTCGCTCGCTCACAACGGCACCGGCGTCGCCGGCTCGCTGAGCCAGCTCAAGGCGGCCACCGACGTCGCCGCCACCACGGTGGAGACCGTGCTCCATGTGACCCCGAACACCGACTTCGCCTGGCCGGTGGACGGTGCCGTCGACCCGTCGATCGTCAAGGTCGCGACCTCGGCAGGCGCGGACAAGGTGATCGCACGCGGCGACAGCCTGACGGAGAACGGCGATCTCACCTACACCCCCTCCGCGGCCCGGCCCATCGGCGGCGGCACCACGGCGGTCGTCGCGGACGCGCGGCTGTCCACGGCGTTCAAGGGTGATCTGACGAATGCCTCCACGTCCACGCTGGCCGTGCAGGAGTTCCTCGCGCAGAGCCTGGCCCTGAACCTGCAGACGGGCAAGCAGCGCAGCGTCGTCGTCGCCCCGCAGCGCATGCCGACCGCGAGCCAGGCCCGGTCGCTGGCGGAGGCCGTCACCACGCTCCAGGGCGGTACCTGGTCGCAGTCCCAGCAGCTCGCGGCGGCCGCCAAGGCCAAACCCGACCCGGGCGCCACCACGAAGGTGCCGTCGAGGTCGGCGTACCCCGCCTCGCTGCGCAAGCAGGAACTGCCCCGGTCGGCCTTCGAGCAGATCGCGTACACGCAGGACAAACTCGACAACTTCAAGGTGATCCTCGCCAACGAGGCCCGGGTGGTGACCCCCTTCGGGCGGGCCATGAACCGTGAGATGTCCACGTCCTGGCGGGGCCGGAGCACCGCCGCGAGCTCGTTCCGCCAGGGTGTGCAGGCCTATCTCGACACCCTGACCGGCCAGGTCAAGCTGATCGACAAGTCGGAGACCAAGCTCTCCGGGCGAAGCGCCACGATCCCGGTGACCGTGCAGAACAACCTGGTGCAGGGCGTCGACCACCTGATCCTGCGGCTGACCTCGAAGAACCCGACCCGTCTCGAGATCTCCGACGAGGCCTACGCCGAGCAGCCGGTGACGGTCTCCGGCGGGCACACCTCGACCGTGAAGTTCACCACGTCCGCCAAGGTCAACGGCCAGACGACGGTGGTCGCCCAGCTGTATACCGAGGACGGCCAGAAGTACGGCGAAGAGGTCACCTTCGACGTGCGGGTCACCGAGATCACGGCCACGGTGATGCTGGTCATCGGCGGCGGCGTCCTGCTGCTCGTGCTGGCCGGCTTCCGCATGTACACCCAGCGCAAGCGTGCCGCGGCCCGGGAAGCAGCAGAGACCGAAGAAGAGGTCGAGGACGGCGAGGACGGCGAGGACGGCGCCGGCGAGGCGGGCGAGCCCGCCGACGGCCCGGAGAACGCCGGGAACCCCGGGAACCCTGAGAACCGTCCCGAGAAAGAGTCCGGCGGCCGAGCAGGGGCAGCCGACCCTGAGCAGCCGAGTGACGGGACACCGGACACCGCGGTGGAAAGCACCGACCCGTCCGGCACGGGTGAGAGAGTGGACCGTTGAGGATGTCGCGGCCGGTGGGCCCGGGACGATGAGGTGGGGTAACCATGAACGCGCCGTACGACGGTGACCGCGGCCAGGCCGCGGGCGGCTCGGGCCACCCCGAGGGCCCGCCGCCCGAGCATGGCCAGGTGCCGCCGCAGCACCCGGCGGACATGTACCTCCAGGACGCCTACGACCAGGACCCCTACCGGGCCCAGGACCTCACCGCGCAGGACCCGGTCGCCGAGGCGCTCTACGACCGTGCCGCGCACCCCCCGCCGCCGCCGGGCATGCATCAGCCGCAACAGCCGCTGTACGGCCGGCCCCCGCAGTCCCCGTACGCCCCCGACCCGCATGTGTGGGCCCAGACCCCGGCGCCCGAGCCGGAGGGCCCCACGCAGTACCTGCCGTACGGCGACGACCCCCGTACGACGCAGTTCGTGGGCGTGGACGACCTGGTGACGCACTCCGGGGAGGAGCAGCACCAGCCCGACGCCTTCGCCCACCTCTTCCGCGACCAGCAGCAGGGCGGCACCCGCTCCCCGGAGTCCCCGTCGGTGCCCGGCCCTGCGCCCGCTCCGGGCGGCCAGGGAGCGGTACCGGTGTATCAGGATCCCGTGCCGGCATCGTCCGCGGCGGACCAGACCATGAACCTCACGGCCACGCCGGCCGCGCCCCCCGCCGCGGCCCCTCCCGCCGCGAAGAAGGGCGGACGCGCCGGTGGCCTGCTGAAGTCCAGCGCCGTCATGGCGGCCGGCACGATGGTGTCCCGCCTCACCGGTTTCGTCCGCTCCGCGCTGATCGTCTCGGCGCTGGGCGTCGGTCTGCTCGGTGACACCTTCCAGGTCGCCTACCAGCTGCCCACGATGATCTACATCCTGACCGTCGGCGGCGGCCTCAACTCGGTCTTCGTGCCGCAGCTCGTGCGGGCCATGAAGGAGGACGAGGACGGCGGCGAGGCGTACGCCAACCGCCTGCTCACGCTGGTCATGGTGGCGCTCGGCCTGCTCACGGTCGGCGCGGTCGCCGCGGCGCCCGTCCTGATCCGCCTCCTGTCCGACTCGGTCGCCAGCGACCCTGCGGCCAACGAGGTGGGCATCACCTTCGTCCGCTACTTCCTGCCCTCGATCTTCTTCATGGGCGTCCACGTGGTGATGGGGCAGATCCTCAACGCACGCGGCAAGTTCGGCGCGATGATGTGGACGCCGGTCCTCAACAACATCGTCATCATCGTGACGCTGGGCATGTTCATCTGGGTCTACGGCACCGCCGCCGACTCCGGCATGAAGGTCACGACCATCCCGCCGGAGGGCGAGCGACTCCTCGGCATCGGGGTCCTGCTCGGCCTCGTCGTGCAGGCCCTCGCCATGATCCCGTACCTGCGTGAGACCGGTTTCCGGCTGCGGCTGCGCTTCGACTGGAAGGGCCACGGTCTCGGCAAGGCGGCGACCCTCGCCAAGTGGACCGTCCTGTTCGTCCTGGCCAACCAGGCCGGCGCGCTCGTCGTCACCCAGCTGTCCACGTCGGCGGGCAAGGACTCGCCGGTCGACGGCACCGGCTTCTCCGCCTACGCCAACGCCCAGCTGATCTGGGGCCTGCCGCAGGCCATCATCACCGTCTCCCTGATGGCCGCCCTGCTGCCCCGCATCTCCCGCTCGGCGGCCGAGGGGGACGCCGGCGCGGTCCGCGACGACATCTCGCAGGGCCTGCGCACCACGGCCGTCGCGATCGTCCCGATCGCCTTCGGCTTCCTCGCACTCGGCATCCCGATGTGCACGCTGATCTTCGGTTCGTCCGGCACCAGCGAGGCCACGAACATGGGCTTCATGCTGATGGCCTTCGGCCTCGGCCTGATCCCCTACTCCGTGCAGTACGTCGTCCTGCGCGCCTTCTACGCCTACGAGGACACCCGGACCCCCTTCTACAACACCGTCATCGTGGCCGCGGTCAACGCGAGCGCCTCGGCGATCTGTTACTTCGTCCTCCCCGCCCGCTGGGCCGTGGTCGGCATGGCGGCCTCCTACGGTCTGGCGTACGCGATCGGCGTCGGCGTCGCCTGGAACCGGCTGCGCAAGCGGCTCGGCGGCGACCTCGACGGCTCCCATGTCCTGCGGACCTACGCCCGCCTGTGCATCGCCTCCGTTCCGGCCGCCCTGATCAGCGGCGCGGCCTGCTACGGCATCGGCCACAGCCTGGGTCAGGGCGTCCTGGGCTCCTTCGCCGCGTTGCTGGCCGGCGGGGTCCTGTTGTTCGGCATCTTCTTCGTCGCCGCCCGCCGCATGCGCATCGAGGAGCTCAATTCGCTCGTCGGTATGGTCCGCGGACGCCTGGGTCGCTGAGACAGGGGGTAGGCGCACAACCATCGTCCGCCGCCGCGTGTCGTGCATAGCGGCGGACTGTGGGCACAATTGGGTTCGGCGTCACACGGCGCGCACGAGGTCGGACGCGCGCACTGAATGGGGAGGCAGGAACGACGGTGGCGGAACGGAGCACAGCTGCCGTCGACGTGGCAGACAACAGCGGCGACAAGCCGCTGACCGCAGAAGCGGACCAGTCCACGGCCGACGGGGTGGTCACGAACCGGGAGCAGGACACGGACAGCGACGAGGCACAGGGGAGCGGCGGGACGGAGAGTCCCGGAAAGGCCTCACCGCCGGAACTGCACAGCGGTCACAAGCTCGCCAGGCGCTATCGCCTCGAAGAGTGCGTCACCCGTCTGGACGGTTTCAGCAGTTGGCGTGCGGTCGACGAGAAACTCCGTCGGGCCGTGGGCGTCCACCTCCTGCCCGCGGACCACACCCGGGCCCGTTCGGTGCTGGCAGCGGCCCGCTCCTCCGCCCTGCTCGGAGATCCCCGCTTCGTCCAAGTACTGGACGCCGTCGAGGAGAACGACCTCGTCTACGTGGTCCATGAGTGGCTGCCCGACGCCACCGAGCTGACCGCGTTGCTCGCGGCCGGTCCGCTGGAGCCGCACGACGCCTACCAGATGGTGAGTCAGATCGCCTCCGCGATGGCCGCCGCCCACCGCGAAGGCCTGGCGCATCTGCGTCTGAATCCCAACGCCGTTCTGCGTACCTCCTCGGGCCAGTGGCGCATCCGCGGCCTCGCGGTGAACGCCGCCCTGCGCGGCGTCACCACCGAGACCCCTCAGCGCACGGACACCGAGGCGATCGGCGCCCTGCTGTACGCGGCGCTCACCCAGCGCTGGCCGTACGAGAACGACGCCTACGGCCTCTCCGGGCTGCCCAAGGACATCGGTCTGATCGCCCCCGACCAGGTGCGCGCCGGCGTCCACCGGGGTCTGTCGGAGCTGTCGATGCGCGCTCTCGTCAACGACGGCGCGACCGCCTCCCGACACGACGCCGCCTGCACGACGCCGGAGGAGCTGGTGAAGGCGATCGGTGAGATGCCCCGCATCCGCCCGCCGGAGCCCGCGTTCACCGCCCCGCCCGAGTACCAGCGCACGACCTACCAGCAGGGCACCTACGGCCGTCCCGCGCCGCACCCCGGCATCACCCAGCATGTGCCGACCCCGCCGCCCCCGCTGCAGAGCCGCACCGGCAAGGCGCTGAAGTGGGCGGTCTCCGCCCTCCTCATCGCCGCCCTCGGCCTGGGCAGCTGGCAGTTGGCGGACGCCCTGATGGACCAGAGCCAGTCCGACGACACCAACCAGACCCAGACGACGGACGAGGGCGACAAGAACAGCACCGCGCCCAAGCCGGTCACCACGCTCAAGATCCACGACGCCGCCGAGTACTACCCGGACGGCACCCCCCAGCACGCGGACGACGCCAAGCTCACCTACGACGGTGACAGCTCCACGTACTGGCGGTCGCGCTCCTTCGCCGACGGGCCCGTACTCGCGCCGTTCAAGAAGGGCGTGGGCATCGTCTACGACCTCGGCTCCGAGCAGAGCGTTTCGGCAGCCTCGATAGGGCTTCACTACGGCGGCAACTACACCGCCGCGAGCCTCTACGCGGCCGATTCGCTCTCGTCATCGGACTCACTCACATCCATGACGAAGATCGCCGACGCCCGGACGTCCGGACAGGAACTGAAGATCTCCGCCAAGACACCGGTGAAGACGCGGTACGTTCTCGTATGGATCACCGCCGCGCCGTACGCGCCGGGCGACCAGTACAGCGACTCCGGCTTCAAGCAGGCCATCACCGACGTGACGTTCACGGGCTGACGTCCCACCGAAAGGGGAGGGGGTCCGATGGCGGAAGGCGCCGGATATGACGGAGTGAACGACCAGGACCTCCTCACCCGCCACGTAGAGGGCGATCCCGACGCCTTCGGTGAGCTCGTGCGGCGTCACCGTGACCGACTCTGGGCGGTGGCCCTGCGCACGCTGGGAGACCGCGAGGAGGCCGCTGACGCCGTCCAGGACGCCCTCGTGTCCGCCTACCGGGCCGCCCACACCTTCCGCGGCCAGTCCGCCGTCACGACCTGGCTCCACCGCATCACGGTGAACGCCTGTCTGGACCGCGCCCGCAAAGCGGCTTCCCGCAAGACCTCGCCGGTCGACGACACCGAGCGACTTGAGCAGCTGCTCGAGCCGCACGAGTCGGCGTCCGCGCCCGCCGAACGCAACGACCTGCACCGCCAGCTCCTCGAAGCGCTCGGCACGCTCCCGCCCGACCAGCGAGCCGCCCTCGTCCTCGTGGACATGCAGGGCTACCCGGTCGCCGAGGCAGCCCGCGTGCTCGACGTGCCGACCGGGACGGTGAAGAGCCGCTGCGCCCGGGGCAGAGCCAGACTCCTGCCACTCCTCACCCATCTGCGGCCGGACGGCACCGGCGGCGACAGAGAAAAGGGCGCGGGACGGAACCGGGCGCAGGGGACATCCGTCCCACCGGCAGCGGCCCCTCAGGATGAGGGGCCGGACAACGCCGGGACAGGCGATTCAGCTGCTGTGAAGGGCGGAGGTGGGCGAGCGTGACCTCGACGACGGACACGACCGGGCACCCGGACGTCGCGGAGATCTCCGACCTCACCGAGGGCCTGCTCGCTCCCCCGCGGAGCGCCGACGTGCGTCGGCATCTGGACGCCTGCGAGCTCTGCGCGGACGTCCACGCGTCGCTCGAGGAGATCCGTGGCCTTCTGGGCACCCTCCCCGGCCCACCGCGCATGCCGGACGATGTCGCTCACCGCATCGATGCCGCGCTCGCCGCCGAGGCGCTGCTGAACGCCACGGCGCCGGAGAACGCAGACGCCTCGCCGATGGTCGGTGTGGGCACGACCGATGCCGACGCGCTCCATGTTTCACGTGAAACCACGACCGCGACGGCCCGACCCGCCGGGCGCGCCCATGCCCCCACCGGACCGGGCCGCAAGGAGCGCAAGCGGGGCGGCCGCCGCAAGATCGCTGTGCTGGGAGCAGTTCTCACCGCCGCAGCGCTGGGACTCGGTTCCGTCCTGGTGTCCTCACTCACGGACGGCGGAGGGCCGAGCAGTTCGGCTCACCAGTCGACCGCGCCGGACACCTTCTCCGCGAGCGGGCTGGAGGGGCAGGTCACCGATCTCCTCGCCAAGGCCGCGGACTCCCGTGGCGCCCACAGCCTGGGCATCCAGGGACAATCCGACGCCGCATCGCCCGGCGTCCAATCACCCAAGATCCTCCGGCAGCCCGTGGTGCCTTCGTGCGTACAGCAGGGCATCGGCCGCAGCGACGCGGCCCTCGCCACCGAGGAAGGTACATATCAGGGGACGGCCGCCCTGCTCGTGGTGCTGCCGGACGCATCCGACACCACCCGGATCGACGCCTACGTCGTGGACAAGACCTGTGTGGATCATCCCGCGTCCAGTCCGGCGAAGGTTCTGCTGACGAACTCCTACACACGTCGCTGACGACCGACGTCCGGTCTCGCTGCCGCCGCCGTGTCCCCCTTGCAACCCCTACGGTGTCGTCCCTTCGTGTGCCCGGACACACCGGGAATGCACGCCCCTTAGGATCCGTTGGGTGGGGTGAGAGTCCAAGTAGCTCCCACCGCTCAACCGATGCAGTCCAGAGACGAGGAAACAAGCCGTGAGCGACGTCCGTAACGTGATCATCATCGGCTCCGGGCCCGCCGGCTACACCGCGGCGCTGTACACCGCGCGCGCGTCGCTGAAGCCGCTCGTGTTCGAAGGAGCCGTCACCGCGGGCGGCGCACTGATGAACACCACTGAGGTGGAGAACTTCCCCGGCTTCCAGGACGGCATCATGGGCCCCGAGCTCATGGACAACATGCGTGCCCAGGCCGAGCGCTTCGGTGCCGAGCTGATCCCCGACGACATCGTCTCCGTCGACCTCACGGGCGACATCAAGACCGTCACGGACACCGCGGGCACGATCCACCGGGCCAAGGCCGTCATCGTGACCACCGGCTCCCAGCACCGCAAGCTCGGCCTGCCGAACGAGGACGCTCTCTCCGGCCGCGGTGTCTCCTGGTGCGCCACCTGTGACGGCTTCTTCTTCAAGGACCAGGACATCGCCGTGATCGGCGGCGGCGACACCGCGATGGAGGAGGCCACCTTCCTCTCCCGCTTCGCCAAGTCGGTGACGATCGTCCACCGCCGGGACACCCTGCGCGCCTCCAAGGCCATGCAGGAGCGCGCCTTCGCCGACCCGAAGATCAAGTTCGTCTGGGACAGCGAGGTCGCCGAAATCCAGGGGGACCCGAAGCTGGCCGGGCTGAAGCTACGCAACCTCAAGACGGGTGAGATCTCGGACCTCCCGGTGACCGGCCTCTTCATCGCGATCGGCCACGACCCGCGCACCGAGCTCTTCAAGGGTCAGCTGGACCTGGACGAGGAGGGCTACCTGAAGGTCGCCGCCCCCTCCACCCGGACGAACGTGACCGGTGTCTTCGCCGCCGGCGACGTGGTCGACCACACCTACCGCCAGGCGATCACCGCGGCCGGCACCGGCTGCGCCTCCGCTCTCGACGCCGAGCGCTACCTCGCCGCCCTCGCGGACGAGGAGCAGGCCGAGCCCGAGAAGACCTCCGTCTGACCCTCTCCCGCCCCACCGCACAGAATTAAGGAGCCCCCTGTGGCCGGCACCCTGAAGAATGTGACCGACGCCGACTTCGAAGAGGTCGTCCTCAAGAGCGACAAGCCCGTCCTGGTGGACTTCTGGGCCGCGTGGTGTGGCCCGTGCCGCCAGATCGCGCCCTCGCTCGAGGCCATCGCCGCCGAGCACGGTGACAAGATCGAGATCGTCAAGCTCAACATCGACGAGAACCCGGGTACGGCCGCCAAGTACGGTGTCATGTCGATCCCGACGCTGAACGTGTACCAGGACGGCGAGGTCGCCAAGACCATCGTCGGCGCCAAGCCGAAGGCCGCGCTCGTCCGCGACCTGGAGAGCTTCATCTCCGAGTGACACGCTGAGCCGTCCCGCCGACGGCTGATGTTTCACGTGAAACACGAATGGGCCAGCCCTCAGGGGCTGGCCCATTGCTTTACCGAAGTCCTCAGAGCGGACGCAGCGCCGGCTCCTTCTGAACCGCCCCCAGCAGCCTATCGAGCGCCATCTCCACGTCTTCCTTCCAGGAAAGCGTCGTCCGCAGCTCCAGCCTCAACCGAGGATGAGCGGGATGAGGACGCACCGTCTTGAAGCCCACCGCCAGGAGGTGGTCGGCCGGGAGCACACAGGCCGGCTCCTTCCAGCGTGCGTCGCCGAACGCCTCGATCGCTTTGAAGCCCCGTCGCAGCAGATCCTTGGCGACCGTCTGGACCATCACACGGCCAAGTCCCTGTCCCTGGTAGCCCGGCATGATGAACGCGGTCATCAACTGCACGGCGTCCGGCGACACAGGGCTGGTGGGAAACGCCGTCGAGCGGGGAACATAGGCGGGCGGTGCGTAGAGCACGAAGCCCACGGGAACGTCGTCCACGTAGACGACCCGGCCGCACGACCCCCAGTCCAACAGGACAGCGGAGATCCAGGACTCCTTCTCCAGAGCGGGCGTGCCCGCCTTTACCGCGGCCGCACTGCTGACGGGGTCCAGTTCCCAGAAGACACACGCCCGACAGCGCTTGGGAAGGTCTTGAAGGTTGTCCAGCGTGAGCGGTACGAGCCGACGCCCCATGAAGGCTGTTCCTCGCTTCCTTCGCTCGCAGCGTCGCGAGCGGCTGTCAGAGCGCTCCGTTCCCTGAGCAGGCTGCCGACGAAGCCGCCGACCGCGCCCAGTCCCAGCCCGGCGCTCACCAGTCCGGTCCGGCTCATCGTTCGCATGGCCCCCGCCTCCCGCTCCGAGGTACTGCCAGGTGGATGCGCCACAACCCCATCGCATCGTATCCAGGATGCGATTCCACCGATACCGCCTGAAAGCAAAGGGCGAGCCGTGTTCCGGTACACACCGGACACGGCTCGCTCACATGCCCCTCGACCGACACACGCTCGGCCGAGCGCACTCAGTCTTCCGACTCCTCGGCGTCGCCGTCCACGAGGCCCTTCTGCAGGACGGGACCTTCGCCGGGCGCGAGCGAGTCGAGGATCCGCTCCAGGTCCTCCATGGAGGCGAACTCGACGGTGATCTTGCCCTTCTTCTGCCCCAGATCGACCTTCACCCGGGTTTCGAAGCGGTCCGAGAGCCGGGTCGCGAGGTCGGTCAGCGCCGGGGAGACCCGACCTCCGGCCCTCGGCCCCTTGGCACGCTGAGCCGTCTGCGGACGCGAACCCATGAGGGTCACGATCTCCTCGACGGCCCGTACCGAGAGTCCCTCAGCCACGATGCGGTGAGCCAGCCGGTCCTGCTCCTCCGAGTCATCGACCGAGAGCAGTGCCCGGGCGTGACCGGCCGAGAGCACTCCGGCCGCGACCCGGCGCTGAACCGCCGGCGAGAGCTTCAACAGACGCAGCGTGTTGGACACCTGCGGCCGGGATCGACCGATGCGGTCCGCCAGCTGGTCGTGCGTGCAGTTGAAGTCCTTCAGCAACTGGTCGTAGGCGGCTGCCTCTTCCAGCGGGTTCAGCTGGGCCCGGTGGAGGTTCTCCAGAAGGGCGTCCAGGAGAAGCTTCTCGTCGTCCGTGGCGCGTACGATCGCCGGAATCGCCTCCAGGCCGGCCTCGCGGCAGGCCCGGAAACGCCGCTCACCCATGATGAGCTCGTAGCGCGCAGGGCCCAGCTGGCGTACGACGACCGGCTGGAGCAGTCCGACCTCCTTGATGGAGGTGATGAGCTCGTGCAGCGCGTCCTCGTCGAAGACCTCACGGGGCTGACGCGGGTTCGGCGCGATGTGGTCGAGGGGAATCTCGGCGAAGTGCACGCCGATGGGCGGCGCGGGAATCTCCACGGAGCTGTTTGCCGACAGCTCCTCTGTTTCACGTGAAACAGGCAGCAGCGCGGCCACCTTCGCCGCGGCCACCCCGCGGTCCGTCGTCAGAACCGGTACGGCTGCGGGCGACATGGAGCCTCCGCCCCCCACCGCGGCCTGAGCCGGATTCTTCTCCGTCGGGGCAGCAGGGATCAGCGCGCCAAGACCGCGGCCCAGCCCCCTCCGTCGCTCACTCACTGAATGCCCTCCACCATGTTCGCGTTGTTCTGGGCGCCGATATGGGCGTGTGTCGCGTCGTAGCTGACCCCGACACCCCGCAGCGCCAGCTCTCGTGCTGCCTCAAGGTAGGAGAGAGCACCGCTCGATCCCGGATCGTAGGTCAGCACCGTCTGTCCATAGCTCGGCGCCTCGGAGATACGGACCGAGCGGGGAATGCTCGTCCGCAGCACCTCTTCCACGAAGTGGGTGCGCACCTCCTCCGCGACCTGCGACGCGAGGCGCGTCCGGCCGTCGTACATGGTGAGCAGAATGGTCGACACGTGCAGGGTGGGATTGAGGTGTCCCCGCACCAGGTCGACGTTGCGCAGCAACTGCCCCAGACCTTCCAGCGCGTAGTACTCGCACTGGATCGGGATGAGGACCTCGGCACCGGCCACCATCGCGTTGACCGTCAGCAGGCCGAGTGACGGCGGGCAGTCGATGAGGATGTAGTCCAGCGGCTGCTCGTAGGCCTGGATCGCTCGCTGGAGGCGGCTCTCACGTGCCACCAGGGACACCAACTCGATCTCCGCGCCGGCGAGATCGATCGTGGCGGGAGCACAGAAGAGGCCTTCCACATCAGGAACGGGCTGAACGACTTCCGCAAGTGGGCGACTGTCGACCAGCACGTCATAGATGGACGGGACCTCGGCATGGTGGTCGATTCCCAGGGCGGTGGACGCGTTGCCCTGGGGGTCGAGGTCGACCACCAGGACCCGGCCACCGTGCAGGGCCAGAGACGCGGCAAGGTTGACCGTCGTCGTCGTCTTGCCCACCCCGCCCTTCTGGTTGGCGACGACGATCACACGGGTCTGCTCAGGACGTGGCAGGCCCTCGCCGGCGCGGCCCAGAGCCTCCACCGCGAGTTGGGCAGCACGACCGATCGGGGTGTCGTCCATCGGGGGCGGTGTTTCACGTGAAACATCCTCCCCAAACGACTCGGTACGGGGACCGGGGACCGGATCGGTCATCGGTCCCGCGATGTTGGCGTCGGACCGCAAGGATTCACTCTCCTCGACTTCAGGCTCGCAATGAACAGAGCCTCCCATGGCTTCGGGGTGGTGAACCAGTGAGGCCTGGTCTTCTGTGGAGAAATCCACCTCTGTGGACAACTCCCGTCTCTCATTGAGTGAACCGAGAGGCTTACGGTCGCGGGGTTCGGCTGCGGCGCGGCCGCGGCTGATGATGCCGTGGAGCAGAGAGCGACGTTTCACGTGAAACACGATGCACAGCGTCGGCGTCGGGATCCCTCGCGACACTCCGTGATGCGTAGGTTTGGCAGCTTGTGTGGAGTACGTCTCAGCGGCGCCGACGCGTTCGACTCGTACGAGCGGCCTTGGCCCGCTTGGCGGCGAATCTCACACCACCCGGGCTCTCACCGACCTCGACCCGCACCACCGTGGACAGCGGATCCACCACGCCCTCACCGACATGCAGGATCGAGGTGCCCACGGCTCCGAGCTTGCTCAGTGCGGTGGACGCGCTCTTCAGCTCCTCCTCGGCGGCGTCGCCCTTGAGGGCGAGCATCTCGCCGTAGGGGCGCAGCAGCGGGATGCCCCAGGTGGCCAGGCGGTCCAGAGGCGCCACCGCACGGGCGGTCACCACATGCACCGGTGGCATGGAGCCCATGACCTCCTCGGCACGACCACGTGCGACCGTCACATGGTCCAGGCCGAGGAGCTCGACGACTTCGGTGAGGAAGTTGGTCCGCCGCAGGAGCGGCTCCAACAGGGTGATCTTCAGGTCTTCCCGCACGAGCGCCAGTGGAATGCCGGGCAGTCCGGCACCCGAACCGACGTCGCAGACGGTCACGCCCTCGGGCACGACCTCGGAGAGCACCGCGCAGTTCAACATATGCCTCTCCCAGAGGCGGGGTACCTCTCGTGGGCCGATGAGCCCACGCTGCACGCCTGCCTCGGCCAGGAGCTCGACGTATCGGACCGCATCACCGAAGCGATCACCGAATACCTCTCGTGCCACCTCAGGCGCGGGGGGGAGCTCCGCTGCCTCCGTCACGGGGACCGTCCTTCCGTACCGCATCAGCGCTGCGAGCGCCGACCACCAGAACTACCGGGCTGACAAAGACCGGCCCCGTCTGCGCAACAGACGGGGCCGGGGACACGTACGAAACCGAATCAGTTGGGCAGGACGACGACGAAGCGCTGCGGCTCCTCGCCCTCGGACTCGCTGCGCAGCCCGGCGACCTTGACCGCGTCGTGCACGACCTTGCGCTCGAAGGGCGTCATCGGCCTCAGCTTCACCGGCTCACCGCTGTTCTTCGCGTCGGCCGCGGCCTTGGCACCCAGCTCGGAGAGCTCGGCACGCTTCTGGGCACGGTAGCCCGCGATGTCCAGCATCAGCCGACTGCGGTCGCCGGTCTCCCGGTGCACGGCCAGGCGGGTGAGTTCCTGGAGCGCCTCCAGCACCTCGCCGTCCCGGCCGACCAGCTTCAGCAGGTCACGGGGGCCCGCGTCGCTGATGATCGACACAGAGGCGCGGTCGGCCTCGACGTCCATGTCGATGTCGCCGTCGAGATCGGCAATGTCCAACAGACCCTCGAGGTAGTCCGCCGCGATCTCGCCCTCCTGCTCCAGGTGGGTCAGGGTGTCTGCACCCTCGGCGGCAGCGGAGGTGGTGCCTTCCGTCACGGGATGGGCTCCTTCTTACTTCTTGGACGGGGACTTGGGGCGCTGCGGGCCGCCCTTGCGCTGCCCGGACTGGGCCTTGCTGCGGCCTCCGCCACTGGGCTTGGTGCCGGCCTGCTTGGCCGTACCGGCGGCTCCGGAGGGCTTGGCGTCCTCCGGTTCGTCGGACTTGCTCAGCGAGACGCTCTCGCCGGCGTCCTTCGCCGTGGACTGGCGCTGGGACTTCGACTGCCGCTTGGGCTGCTGCCGCTTGGCGGCGGCCGTGCTCGTCGGCGTGCCGTCCTCTGCCTGGGCCGCGGCCTCGGCCTCGCTCTTGATCACGGTGCCGTCGGCCTGGGCGGCGAAGCCCACCTTGGTCAGACCGTTGATGAACTTGCGCTCGGCGTCGTTGCGCTCGCGGCCCTTGGCCACGATGGCCTTGACGATGGCCCGCTCGCCGCGGCTGCGGGTCTTGCCGTGGTGCGTGACGTGCTTGTACAGACGCTCCAGGTACGCGGCCTGAGCCTTGGAACCCGGGGTCGGGTTGTTGCGGATCACGTACATCTGCTGGCCCATGGTCCACACGTTGGTGGTCAGCCAGTAGACGAGCACACCGACGGGGAAGTTGATGCCGAAGACGGCGAACATGACGGGGAAGACGTACATCAGCATCTTCTGCTGCTGCATGAACGGTGTCTTCACCGAGGTGTCGACGTTCTTCGTCATGAGCTGGCGCTGCGTGAAGAACTGCGACGCCGACATCATGATGATCATGATCGCGGTGACGATGCGGACGTTGGTCAGCGAGGCGTCGAACGGCACCAGGTCCGAGGCGCTGTCCGTGAACTTCGCGGCCAACGGGGCACCGAAGATGTGCGCTTTCTGCGCGCTCGCCAGAAGGCTCTCGTTGATCACGCCAATGGTTTCACCGTTGGCGATGCCGTTGAGCACGTGGTAGAGGGCGAAGAAGAACGGGGACTGCGCCAGGATGGGAAGGCACGAGGAGAGCGGGTTGGTGCCCGTCTCCTTGTACAGCTTCATCATCTCTTCGGACTGACGCTGCTTGTCGTTCTTGTAGCGCTCCTGGATCTTCTTCATCTCGGGCTGCAGCGTCTGCATGGCCCGCGTCGCCTTGATCTGCTTCACGAAGAGCGGGATCAGGCAGATACGAATCAGGATCACCAGGGACACGATGGACAGGCCCCAGGCCCACCCGGTGTCGGGGCCGAAGATGGACCCGTACACCTTGTGGAACTGGACGATGACCCAGGAGACAGGTGTCGTGATGAAGCTGAAGAGGCTGGCAATCGTGTCCACTAATCATGCTCCTTGGGCATGGGACGGTGTCTCTGCGGCCGGGCTCGAAGGAGAAGGCGAATTCTCTTCGGTGGCCGTTTCGGCGGCGGAGGTCCCGCCCCTGCGTGCACGCCAGGCGTCACGCAACATTTCGTGCCACCGCGGGCGCTTGCGCGGCGGAACATGGTCCACGCCACCGAGCGACCACGGATTGCACCGCAGGATTCGCCAGGCGGTAAGTGCCGTTCCCTTGATCGCGCCGTGCCGGTCGATGGCCGTATAGCCGTAGTGGGAACACGACGGGTAGTACTTGCACACCGGCCCGAGCAGTGGACTGATCGTCCACTGGTAGAGCTTGATCAGAGCCAGCAGCGGGTACTTCATCGCGCGCCCCCTCCCAGTAGCCGTTGAAGGGCGGCATCCAGGTCTTGGGCCAGCTGTGCGTGATCGGCGTCGCCCGCCCCGGGCAGCGCCCGTACGACTACCAGGCTACCGGGGGGGAACAGGGTGACTCGGTCGCGCATCAGATGACGCAGTCTGCGCTTCACCTTGTTGCGCACGACAGCGCCGCCCACGGCCTTGCTCACGACGAAACCCGCACGCGTCGGGGGAGCGCTCTCCCCAGGCGCGTGCGGGTCCGTGGCACCGCTTCGAAGATGGACCACGAGGGTCGGGCGGCCGGCCCGACGACCCCGTCGTACAGCGGTCGCGAAGTCCTCGCGCCGCCTCAGCCGATGCTCGGTAGGCAGCACGACGTCATGACCTGATCAGGCTCAGGCGGACAGGTTGGTGCGACCCTTGCTGCGGCGGTTCGCGAGAATCGCGCGACCGGCACGGGTGCGCATCCGCAGGCGGAAGCCGTGGGTCTTGGCGCGACGACGGTTGTTCGGCTGGAAGGTGCGCTTGCTCACTCGGGGGCTCCAGAAATCAATCGGTGGTGGCGGGGTGCCGTCCTGGCTGTCACCGTGCGCCCACGAGGTAGCTCGCGGTTAAACGCCCGAGTGCACCGCTTCCCGATCACCGACGTGATCTGTGCCCATCGGAGGCAGGCGGCAGCAGCCATCGACAACTCGACCTGGTTACGGTACGCGCGGCTGCGCCATTCGGTCAAACCGGCGGTCACGGGAGACACTATCCACAGGCTGGGGACAACAACTTGAACCGCACCCGTCGCCCTGACTACCGTGGCTGAACTCCGATTCGTTCCTTTGTCCCTGCCCCCACCCGATATGAATCCCGACCGTCCCACAACCACACGTTCGTGGGACCCACGAGAGAGCGTGCCCTGTGGCTGACGTGCCTGCCGATCTTGCCGCAGTGTGGCCACGAGTACTGGAGCAGCTCCTCGGGGAGGGCCGTGGCCAGGGTGTCGAGGTGAAGGACGAACACTGGATCCGGCGCTGCCAGCCCCTGGCGCTGGTCGCCGACACCGCGCTGCTCGCCGTACCGAACGAGTTCGCGAAGAACGTCCTCGAAGGCCGTCTGGCCCCGATCGTCAGTGAGACGCTGAGCCGCGAGTGCGGGCGGCCGATCCGCATCGCGATCACCGTCGACGACTCCGTCGGCGAACCCCCGGCTCCGCCGGCACCCTCCGCGCAGCAGCAGTCGCGCTACGAGGAGGCCGCGCTCCCCGCCGGCCCCTACGACGGGCAGGACAACCGGTACGAAGGTCAGGGGGACGGCCGGTACGACACCGGCTACGACAAGTCGCGCGAAGGCCAGTACGAGGGCGGCTACGGCCGGCATCGCGCCGAGCAGTTGCCCCCGACGCCCGGCGACCAGCTCCCCGGCTCGCGCCCGGACCAGATGCCCACCGCCCGGCCCGCGTATCCGTCGGAGTACCAGCGTCCCGAACCCGGCGCCTGGCCCCGGCCGCAGCAGGACGAGCACAGCTGGCAGCAGCAGCGGCTCGGCTTCCCGGACCGCGACCCCTACGCGTCGCCCTCGTCGCAGGACACGTACGGCGGGCCCCCGTCCCAGGCCCCGTACGGCGCCCCGCCGCAGCAGGACTCCTACGGCCCGCCGTCGCAGGACTACCGTCCCCAGTCGATGGAGCGGCCGCCGTACGACCCCTCGCCGTACCGGCAGAAGCGCTCGGAGTACGAGCCTTCGCGCTCGGACTACGACCAGCGCGACACCGGCCGGCGTGAGCTGTCCGACCCGTCGGCGGGCCCCGGTCATCCGCACCGCGGCGGCCCGGTCGGCGCCGGTGGGCCCGGGCAGTCGGCCAAGCAGCCCTCGCCGACGCCCGGCCCCGGTGAGCCGACGGCGCGCCTGAACCCGAAGTACCTCTTCGACACGTTCGTCATCGGCGCCTCCAACCGGTTCGCGCACGCGGCCGCCGTCGCCGTCGCCGAGGCGCCCGCGAAGGCCTACAACCCCCTGTTCATCTATGGGGAGTCGGGCCTCGGCAAGACGCACCTGCTGCACGCCATCGGGCACTACGCGCGGAGCCTCTACCCGGGCACGCGCGTGCGGTACGTGAGCTCCGAGGAGTTCACCAACGAGTTCATCAACTCCATCCGCGACGGCAAGGGCGACAGCTTCCGCAAGCGGTACCGCGAGATGGACATCCTGCTCGTCGACGACATCCAGTTCCTCGCGGACAAGGAGTCGACGCAGGAGGAGTTCTTCCACACCTTCAACACGCTCCACAACGCCAACAAGCAGATCGTGCTGTCCAGCGACCGGCCGCCCAAGCAGCTGGTCACGCTGGAGGACCGGCTGCGGAACCGTTTCGAGTGGGGCCTGATCACCGACGTGCAGCCGCCCGAGCTGGAGACGCGGATCGCGATCCTCCGCAAGAAGGCGGTGCAGGAGCAGCTGAACGCCCCGCCGGAGGTGCTCGAGTTCATCGCGTCCCGGATCTCGCGCAACATCCGCGAGCTGGAGGGCGCGTTGATCCGGGTGACGGCGTTCGCGTCGCTCAACCGGCAGCCGGTGGACCTGGGCCTGACGGAGATCGTCCTGAAGGACCTGATCCCCGGTGGCGAGGACTCCGCCCCCGAGATCACCTCGACGGCCATCATGGGCGCCACGGCCGACTACTTCGGGCTGACGGTCGAGGACCTGTGCGGCACCTCGCGGGGGCGCGCGCTGGTGACGGCCCGGCAGATCGCCATGTACCTGTGCCGCGAGCTGACGGACCTCTCGCTGCCGAAGATCGGCGCGCTGTTCGGCGGCCGTGACCACACGACGGTCATGCACGCGGACCGCAAGATCCGCAATCTGATGGCCGAGCGGCGCTCCATCTACAACCAGGTGACCGAGCTGACCAACCGCATCAAGAACGGCTGACGGCACCGCAGAGCGCGCACAGACGTCGCTGAGGGCGCCCCCGGATCTCCTTCCGGGGGCGCCCTCCGTCGTTCCCGGGCCGGACGCCGGGACGGGGGCGGGGTGAAGCGCGGGACGGAGCGGGACGCGAGGGCGGGACGCGGTAGCGCGTCCAGGGCGGCCACGCGGTCGACGGCGGCCGAATCCGAGCTTGATCGCGGGCCGATCCCAGGCAGATCCCAGACTGCCCTCGGGTCGATCCAGGGCGACCCGAGGCCGACCCAAGGCTCATCCGAGGCCCATCCGAGGCCGGTCCCGCGCCGAATCGGCACCGGATCCCGGCTGAACGTCGGCCGGCAACGGTCGTCCGCCGCTCACCCGTTGTTCGATTACCGGCCGGGTTACGGCCACTCTCCACAGATTCGGTGACTTTTTCCCGTCCACACCCTGGGGACTGGGAAGTTGTCCAGACTGTGTCCACAGGCGCGCCCGGTGCGGGACCATCGGACCAGGTCACCAGGCTGTGGATTCGTGGACGAAGGATATCCACAGGCTGTGGACAAAAAAATGATCCACAGGCTGTGCACGAAGTTGTCCACCGGCAACCCACAGGCTGCGGCCCGTTGTCCCCAGCGATCTCCGGCTTCTCCACATGTCTGTCCACTGTTCGGCAACGCGACGCGCCTCCTCACCGGGTCGAGTGAAAGGCGTCACACGAAGGTGCCGGGTTGGCCTGTGGGAAACGTGGGTAAACCTGGGGACGCCGCTGGGGAGAACTCGCCTCAGCCTGTGCACGGTGTGTGCAGAACTTTCTGTTCTCCACAGAAGGCCCTAGTTGTCCACCGCCTTCGCCCACAGGGCCAGTGGATAAAATTCCGCCTCTGAGCTGCGAAAACAGGGTTATCCACCGTTTCCACAGCCCCTACTACTACTCCCAACTAGAGAGAGCGAGAAAACCGTTTAGAAGGGGGTCCTGTGCACAACTCGCTCCTCGGTGCCCGGCTGCCCCTCGTCACGACTTGACCCCGAGGGGCACCGACTGTCAGTGCGGTGCGTCAGACTGGTCCCCGTTGGTCCTGCCCCTCACCGGGGCCGACCACACCGAGACAGACGACGAAGGCCAGGCAGGGCAAGAAGCGCCGGCAACAGCAGGAGGCGGCAAGAGTGAAGATCCGGGTGGAACGCGACGTACTCGCGGAGGCCGTGGCCTGGGCGGCACGCAGCCTCCCGGCCCGTCCGCCGGCGCCTGTCCTCGCCGGCCTGCTGCTGAAGGCGGAGAACGGCCAGCTGAGCCTGTCCAGCTTCGACTACGAGGTGTCCGCGCGGGTCTCCGTGGACACCGAGGTCGAGGAGGAGGGCACGGTGCTCGTCTCCGGCCGTCTGCTCGCGGACATCTGCCGCGCCCTGCCCAACCGTCCGGTGGAGATCTCCACAGACGGTGTACGGGCGACGGTGGTCTGCGGCTCCTCGCGCTTCACCCTCCACACACTGCCTGTGGAGGAGTACCCGTCCCTGCCGCAGATGCCGAACGCGACGGGCACGGTCCCCGGCGAGGTCTTCGCCTCCGCGGCCGCCCAGGTCGCCATCGCCGCCGGCCGTGACGACACGCTGCCGGTGCTCACCGGTGTGCGCATCGAGATCGAGGGCGACACGGTCACGCTGGCCTCCACCGACCGCTACCGCTTCGCGGTCCGCGAGTTCCTGTGGAAGCCGGAGAACCCCGAGGCGTCCGCGGTCGCCCTGGTGCCCGCCAAGACGCTCCTGGACACCGCCAAGGCGCTCACGAGCGGCGACAGCGTCATCCTGGCGCTGTCCGGATCCGGCGCGGGCGAGGGCCTGATCGGTTTCGAGGGCGCGGGACGGCGTACAACGACCCGCCTGCTGGAGGGCGACCTCCCGAAGTACCGCACGCTCTTCCCGACCGAGTTCAACTCCGTCGCCGTGATCGAGACCGCCCCCTTCGTGGAGGCCGTCAAGCGTGTGGCCCTGGTCGCCGAGCGCAACACCCCGGTGCGGCTCAGCTTCGAGCAGGGCGTGCTCATCCTGGAGGCCGGCTCCAGCGACGACGCACAGGCTGTGGAGCGGGTCGACGCCCAGCTCGAGGGCGATGACATCTCGATCGCCTTCAACCCGACCTTCCTGCTGGACGGCCTGAGCGCCATCGACTCCCCGGTCGCCCAGCTGTCCTTCACGACGTCCACGAAGCCCGCGCTGCTCAGCGGCAAGCCGGCGCTGGACGCGGAGGCGGACGAGGCCTACAAGTACCTGATCATGCCGGTGCGTCTCAGCGGCTGACGCCGGTGCCGTGATCCGACCGGTCGTCCACAGGCGGTGGACGACCGGGGCGGTCCCTGGGGAGAAGCCACCGGTGAACCCCCAGGTGGGGTCGTACGTCTGAGCGCGTATGCCCACAGGTGTGCGTGACCGTCCGGGTTTAGGCTCGGACATGGGTACGAGAGTGCCCCACACGCCACACAGCGACCTAAGGAACAACTGATGGAGCTCGGTCTCATCGGCCTCGGCAAGATGGGCGGCAACATGCGCGAGCGGATCCGCCGCGCAGGCCACACCGTCGTCGGATACGACCGCAACCCGGACCTCGCCGATGTCCACAGCCTCCAAGAGCTTGTGGGCAAGCTCAAGGGCCCGCGCGTGGTCTGGGTGATGGTCCCGGCCGGCGCCGCCACGCAGTCGACCGTGGACGAGCTCGCCGATCTGCTGGAGCCGGGCGACGTCGTCGTGGACGGCGGCAACTCCCGCTGGACGGACGACGAGAAGCACGCCGGGGAGCTGGCCGCCAAGGGCATCGGCTTCGTGGACTGCGGCGTCTCCGGCGGCGTCTGGGGCCTGGAGAACGGCTACGCGCTGATGTACGGCGGCGACGCGGAGCACGTGGCCACGGTGCAGCCCGTCTTCGACGCGCTCAAGCCCGAGGGCGACTTCGGCGCGGTGCACGCCGGCAAGGTCGGCGCCGGTCACTTCGCGAAGATGGTCCACAACGGCATCGAGTACGCCATGATGCAGGCCTACGCCGAGGGCTGGGAGCTCCTGGAGAAGGTCGACTCCGTCACGGACGTGCGCGAGGTCTTCCGCTCCTGGCAGGAGGGCACGGTCATCCGGTCCTGGCTGCTCGACCTGGCCGTCAACGCCCTCGACGAGGACGAGCACCTCGACAAGCTGCGCGGCTTCGCGCAGGACTCCGGCGAGGGCCGGTGGACGGTCGAGGCCGCCATCGACAACGCCGTGCCGCTGCCCGCCATCACGGCCTCGCTGTTCGCGCGGTTCGCCTCCCGTCAGGAGGACTCGCCGCAGATGAAGATGATCGCGGCGCTGCGCAACCAGTTCGGCGGCCACGCGGTCGAGAAGAAGTAGTCCACAGGGTCGCCCCGCGATCCACAACCCTGGGGGAGGTCGGCGAACGACCATGCACGTCACGCATCTGTCGCTGGCCGACTTCCGCTCGTACGCCCGGGTCGAGGTTCCGCTCGACCCGGGCGTCACCTCCTTCGTGGGCCCCAACGGGCAGGGCAAGACGAACCTCGTCGAGGCCGTCGGCTATCTCGCCACCCTCGGCAGCCACCGGGTCGCCTCGGACGCGCCGCTGGTCCGCATGGGCGCCGAGCGCGCGATCGTCCGGGCGCAGATCCGACAGGGCGAGCGGCAGCAGCTGGTCGAGCTGGAGCTGAACCCCGGCAAGGCGAACCGGGCCCGCATCAACAGGTCCTCGCAGGTCAGGCCGCGCGATGTGCTGGGCATCGTACGGACCGTGCTGTTCGCGCCCGAGGATCTCGCGCTGATCAAGGGCGATCCCGGTGAGCGACGCCGTTTCCTCGACGAGCTGATCACCGCGCGCTCCCCGCGGATGGCGGGCGTGCGCTCGGACTACGAGCGGGTGCTCAAGCAGCGCAACACGCTCCTGAAGTCGGCCGCGCTCGCCCGACGCCACGGCGGCCGCTCCATGGACCTGTCGACCCTCGACGTGTGGGACCAGCATCTCGCGCGCGTGGGCGCCGAGCTGCTCGCCCAGCGCCTCGACCTGCTCGCCGCGCTCCAGCCCCTCGCCGACAAGGCGTACGAGCAGCTGGCGCCCGGCGGCGGTCCTGTGGCCCTGGAGTACAAGCCGTCCGCGCCCGGCGAGGCACACACGCGTGAGGACCTCTACGGGCAGCTGATGGCCGCGCTCGCGGACGTCCGCAAGCAGGAGATCGAGCGGGGCGTGACCCTGGCGGGCCCGCATCGGGACGATGTGGTTCTCAAACTCGGTCAGCTGCCCGCCAAGGGGTACGCCTCCCACGGCGAGTCCTGGTCGTACGCGCTGGCGCTGCGGCTGGCCTCGTACGACCTGCTGCGGGCCGAGGGCAACGAGCCGGTGCTGGTCCTGGACGACGTCTTCGCCGAGCTGGACGTCCGTCGGCGGGAACGGCTGGCCGAGCTGGTGGCGCCCGGTGAGCAGGTGCTGGTGACGGCGGCGGTCGACGACGACGTACCGCATGCGCTCGCGGGGGCCAGGTACGCCGTGGCCGAGGGAACGGTGGAGCGCGTATGACCGCCGACGAGCCTGCCGCGAAGGGAGGCCCCGAGCCGTCCGGCGTCGACCTCGCGCGGGTGGCGCTCAGGGCGGCCCGTGAGCAGGCACGCGCGCGTGGGGACGCGGCTCAGCAGAAGAAGCAGGCGCGGCGTGGCGGCGGTTTGCGCTCCGGCGCGCGTGCGGACGGCCGCGACCCCATGGCGCTGGGCGCGGCGATCAACCGGCTGCTCACCGAGCGCGGGTGGGAGGCGCCGGCGGCGGTGGGCGGTGTGATGGGCCGGTGGCCGGAGATCGTCGGCGAGGACGTGGCCAAGCACTGCGTGCCCGAGAAGTACGACGAGGACGAGCGGACGCTGATCGTGCGCTGTGACTCGACGGCCTGGGCGACGAACCTGCGGCTGCTCGCGCCGACGCTCGTCGCCCGCCTCAACGAGGATCTGGGGCACGGAGCGGTGCGGCTGATCAAGGTGCTCGGTCCCAGCGGCCCCGTGCGGCGATACGGCCCCCTCAGGGCCCCTGGGAGCACGGGTCCCGGGGATACCTACGGGTGACGTGCGTCACGCTTTTCAGGCCGGGAGGATCCCGTGGGGACCGCCCGGCCTTCGTCTTGTGCGGCTGCGTGCGGGTGCGAATTCGGACCTGACTCCCAAGTAGCCAAGGGTTGACGCCCGGAAGCGCTGAGTGCCTCCGTGAGCCTCTTGGAGCCCCCTTCCGTATATCGGGACCCGGAAGAGACCGGTTGAGGGCGGCACATGAGGACTCAGGTACCGGCAAACCCCCATCAGTGTCAGTGCTACCGGTAGACTGGAAGCCAATCCCGCCCCGAACGTGGGGACCGCCCGGGAGAAGCTGAGCAACGCTGATCAAGGCTTACCAACGCAACATGCCGCAGCCGCTCCGGCAACCTGCCGACGAGCCTGGCTGGTGCTGTGCCAGAAAGGGCGCTTCGTGGCCGATTCCGGCAACCCCAACGAGAACATCCCGTCCACCGACGCCGGCGCGAGCGGCGGGGCAGCCGCCTCGACCAGCGAGGTCACCACCTCGTACGACGCCAGCGCCATTACCGTCCTCGAGGGTCTGGACGCGGTCCGTAAGCGACCCGGTATGTACATCGGTTCTACCGGCGAGCGCGGTCTGCACCACCTCGTGTACGAGGTCGTCGACAACTCGGTCGACGAGGCGCTGGCCGGCCACGCGGACACCATCGACATCACGATCCTGGCCGATGGCGGTGTCCGCGTCATCGACAACGGCCGCGGTATCCCGGTGGGCATCGTGGCGTCCGAGGGCAAGCCGGCCCTCGAGGTCGTGCTGACCGTGCTGCACGCGGGCGGCAAGTTCGGCGGCGGCGGCTACGCGGTCTCCGGTGGTCTGCACGGCGTCGGCGTCTCGGTCGTGAACGCCCTGTCGAGCAAGGTCGCGGTCGAGGTCAGGACCGACGGCCACCGCTGGACGCAGGACTACAAGATGGGCGTCCCGACAGCCCCGCTCGTCAAGCAGGAGGCCACGGACGAGACCGGCACGTCGGTCACCTTCTGGGCCGACGCCGACATCTTCGAGACCACGGAGTACTCCTTCGAGACGCTGTCGCGGCGTTTCCAGGAGATGGCGTTCCTCAACAAGGGTTTGACGATCAAACTCACCGACGAGCGCGAGTCGGCGAAGGCCACCGCCGGGGCGGACGAGGCGGGTGCGGACGAGAAGGACGAGGTCAAGACCGTCACGTACCACTACGAGGGCGGCATCGTCGACTTCGTGAAGTACCTCAACTCCCGCAAGGGCGAAGCGGTGCACCCGACGGTGATCGACCTCGAGGCGGAGGACAGGGAGAAGAGCCTCTCCCTTGAAGTCGCCATGCAGTGGAACAGCGGTTACAGCGAGGGCGTGTACTCCTTCGCCAACATCATCCACACGCATGAGGGCGGTACGCACGAAGAGGGCTTCCGCTCGGCGCTGACGAACCTGGTCAACAAGTACGCGCGGGACAAGAAGCTGCTGCGCGAGAAGGACGACAACCTCACGGGCGACGACATCCGCGAGGGTCTGACCGCGATCATCTCCGTCAAGCTGAGCGAGCCCCAGTTCGAGGGCCAGACGAAGACCAAGCTGGGCAACACGGAGGCGAAGACCTTCGTCCAGAAGGCGGTCTACGAGCACCTCAACGACTGGCTGGACCGCAACCCGGTGGAGGCGGCGGACATCGTCCGCAAGGGCATCCAGGCGGCCACCGCGCGCGTGGCGGCCCGCAAGGCCCGCGACCTGACCCGCCGCAAGGGTCTGCTGGAGTCGGCGTCCCTGCCGGGCAAGCTCTCCGACTGCCAGTCGAACGACCCCACCAAGTGCGAGATCTTCATCGTCGAGGGTGACTCCGCCGGCGGTTCGGCCAAGTCCGGCCGCAACCCGCAGTACCAGGCGATCCTCCCGATCCGGGGCAAGATCCTCAACGTCGAGAAGGCGCGGATCGACAAGATCCTGCAGAACCAGGAGATCCAGGCGCTGATCTCCGCCTTCGGCACCGGTGTGCACGAGGACTTCGACATCTCCAAGCTCCGCTATCACAAGATCATCCTGATGGCGGACGCCGACGTCGACGGCCAGCACATCAACACCCTGCTGCTGACCTTCCTGTTCCGCTTCATGCGGCCGCTGGTCGAGGCCGGGCACGTGTTCCTCTCCCGCCCCCCGCTCTACAAGATCAAGTGGGGCCGGGAGGACATCGAGTACGCGTACTCCGACCGGGAGCGCGACGCGCTGCTCGAGATGGGCCGCCAGCGCGGCAAGCGCGTGCGCGAGGACTCGATCCAGCGCTTCAAGGGCCTCGGCGAGATGAACGCCGAGGAGCTGCGCATCACCACCATGGACCAGGAGCACCGCGTTCTCGGCCAGGTCACCCTCGACGACGCCGCCCAGGCCGACGACCTGTTCTCGGTCCTGATGGGCGAGGACGTCGAAGCGCGCCGCGCCTTCATCCAGCGCAACGCCAAGGACGTCCGTTTCCTCGACATCTGAGTCGGTCTCAGCTGACCGCGTCAGAAAGGATTCTCACCAGCAATGACCGACGAGAACACTCCCGTCACCCCTGAAGAGGGCGGCGACGTCGTGATGCGCATCGAGCCCGTCGGGCTCGAGACGGAGATGCAGCGCTCGTACCTCGACTACGCGATGTCCGTCATCGTCTCCCGCGCGCTGCCGGACGTCCGGGACGGCCTCAAGCCCGTCCACCGGCGCGTCCTGTACGCCATGTACGACGGCGGCTACCGGCCCGAGAAGGGCTTCTACAAGTGCGCCCGCGTCGTCGGCGACGTCATGGGCAACTACCACCCGCACGGCGACTCCTCGATCTATGACGCGCTGGTCCGCCTCGCGCAGCACTGGTCCATGCGGATGCCGCTGGTGGACTCCAACGGCAACTTCGGCTCTCCCGGCAACGACCCGGCGGCCGCCATGCGGTACACCGAGTGCAAGATGATGCCGCTGTCCATGGAGATGGTCCGCGACATCGACGAGGAGACCGTCGACTTCACGGACAACTACGACGGCCGCTCCCAGGAGCCGACCGTCCTGCCGGCCCGCTTCCCGAACCTGCTGATCAACGGTTCGGCCGGTATCGCGGTCGGCATGGCGACCAACATCCCCTCGCACAACCTGCGCGAGGTCGCGGCCGGCGCCCAGTGGTACCTGGAGAACCCGGAAGCCTCGCACGAGGAGCTGCTGGACGCCCTCATCGAGCGCATCAAGGGCCCCGACTTCCCGACCGGCGCGCTCGTCGTCGGGCGCAAGGGCATCGAGGAGGCGTACCGCACGGGCCGCGGCTCCATCACGATGCGGGCGGTCGTCGCGGTCGAGGAGATCCAGAACCGCCAGTGCCTGGTGGTCACGGAACTGCCCTACCAGGTCAACCCCGACAACCTCGCGCAGAAGATCGCCGACCTGGTGAAGGACGGCAAGGTCGGCGGCATCGCCGACGTCCGTGACGAGACGTCGTCGCGTACCGGTCAGCGTCTGGTCATCGTCCTGAAGCGGGACGCGGTCGCCAAGGTCGTCCTGAACAACCTCTACAAGCACACGGACCTGCAGTCGAATTTCGGCGCGAACATGCTCGCCCTGGTCGACGGCGTCCCGCGCACCCTGTCCCTCGACGCGTTCATCCGCCACTGGGTGACGCACCAGATCGAGGTCATCGTCCGCCGTACGCGCTTCCGGCTGCGCAAGGCCGAGGAGCGGGCGCACATCCTGCGCGGCCTGCTGAAGGCCCTGGACGCCATCGACGAGGTCATTGCGCTGATCCGGCGCAGCGACACCGTCGACATCGCGCGCACGGGCCTGATGGCGCTCCTGGAGATCGACGAGATCCAGGCCAACGCCATCCTCGAGATGCAGCTGCGCCGACTGGCCGCCCTGGAGCGCCAGAAGATCATCCAGGAGCACGACGAACTCCAGGCGAAGATCACCGAGTACAACGCGATCCTGGCCTCGCCGGTCCGTCAGCGCGGCATCGTGAGCGCGGAACTGGCCGCGATCGTCGAGAAGTACGGCGACGACCGCAAGACGATGCTGGTGCCCTACGACGGTGACATGTCCATCGAGGACCTGATCGCCGAAGAGGACATCGTCGTCACCATCTCGCGCGGCGGCTACGTCAAGCGCACGAAGACGCACGACTACCGCTCCCAGAAGCGCGGCGGCAAGGGGGTGCGCGGGGCGAAACTCAAGGAAGACGACATCGTCGACCACTTCTTCGTCTCCACCACGCACCACTGGCTGCTGTTCTTCACCAACAAGGGCCGTGTGTACCGGGCGAAGGCGTACGAGCTGCCGGACGCCGGCCGTGACGCGCGTGGTCAGCACGTCGCGAACCTGCTCGCCTTCCAGCCGGACGAGGCGATCGCCGAGATCCTCGCGATCCGCGACTACGAGGCGGCGCCCTACCTGGTCCTGGCCACCAAGGGCGGCCTGGTCAAGAAGACGCCTCTGAAGGATTACGATTCGCCGCGTGCCGGTGGTGTCATCGCGATCAACCTCCGTGAGACGGAGGACGGTTCCGACGACGAACTGATCGGAGCCGAACTCGTCTCGGCCGACGACGATCTGCTTCTGATCAGCAAGAAGGCACAGTCGATCCGGTTCACCGCCACGGACGAATCCCTGCGGCCCATGGGCCGTGCCACCTCGGGTGTCAAGGGCATGAGCTTCCGTGAGGGAGACCAGCTGCTCTCGATGAATGTTGTTCGACCCGGTACGTTCGTGTTCACTGCCACAGACGGTGGGTACGCGAAGCGGACCGCCGTCGACGAGTACCGCGTCCAGGGTCGCGGCGGCCTGGGTATCAAGGCTGCCAAGATCGTCGAGGATCGCGGCTCGCTCGTCGGCGCGCTGGTGGTCGAGGAGACCGACGAGATCCTCGCCATCACGCTGTCCGGCGGTGTGATTCGTACGCGAGTCAACGAGGTCAGGGAGACGGGCCGTGACACCATGGGCGTCCAACTGATCAACCTGGGCAAGCGCGATGCCGTCGTCGGCATCGCACGTAACGCCGAGGCGGGGCGCGAGGCGGAGGAGGTCGACGGCGAGGTCGCCGTGGACGAGCCCGCCGAGGCAGCCACGACCACCGGCACGGACGAGGGTGAGTCGCCCTCGTCCGAGTAGCACGAGGAGAGAGTCATCGTGAGCGGAGCCACGGGCGCCGGTACGTCTGCCGGTACGGGAAAGAACGGCGGCGGCCGTGGCTCCGCCGCGCCGGCGGGGGACGCGCGTACGACCGACGCGCGGGGCGCGGGGGGCGCCGACGGGCGTGCGGCGGACACCCACACGACCCAGTTGAAGGCCATCAAGCCCCCTGCGGCCGACTCGCCCTCACCCTCGACCGACACACAAGGATCGAAGGGCTCCCAGGGGGGAACCGTGACGGACACCAGAGGCACGCAGGGCAAGCAGGAGGCATCGCCGCTCCCCGGTGAGCGGCAGCCGCAGCAGCAGCCCGCCGGGCCCTACCACCCGCCGCAGGCCTACCCGACACAGGCGCCCGCGGCCGGCGCCGGTGCTGGTACCGGCGCCGTACGGCGTCCGCGGACCGGCGCCCGCACCACGCCCCGCGTGCGCAAGGCGCGGCTGCGCGTGGCGAAGGCCGACCCCTGGTCGGTGATGAAGGTCAGCTTCCTGCTCTCCATCGCCCTGGGCATCTGCACGATCGTCGCGGCCGCCGTGCTGTGGATGGTCATGGACGCGATGGGCGTCTTCTCGACGGTCGGCGGCACGGTCTCGGAGGCGACCGGCTCCAACGAGTCGAACGGCTTCGACCTCCAGTCGTTCCTGTCGCTCTCCCACGTCCTGACGTTCACGGCGATCATCGCGGTCATCGACGTGGTCCTCGCGACCGCGCTCGCCACGCTCGGCGCGTTCATCTACAACCTGTCCGCGGGCTTCGTCGGCGGCGTCGAGCTGACGCTCGCCGAGGACGAGTGACCTTTGCCGTCGTAGCGGTTCCAAACCCTGCTGTGCGTCCCGCGACTATCGATTTTGGGACTGCCCACGTCGTGCGCTAATCTTCAGGAGTCAGCGCGCGGGACACACACCGCAGAGCGCGGCGGGGCTATAGCTCAGTTGGTTAGAGCGCATCCCTGATAAGGATGAGGCCACAGGTTCAAATCCTGTTAGCCCCACCAGCACGAAGACCCCCGGTCCTATTGGGCCGGGGGTCTTCTGCGTCTCCGGGTGCCATTCGACCGGTGGGTCATGTGTGGACCGGGGGATACGGATTGACCTGGGGGCTACACGCCGTCCTGAGGACTACGGGGGTGTCCTCACGGCTGCGGGCTTGCGGGCTGCGGGCTGCGGGTGTTCCGAGGGACATGGGGTGTCCTGGGCTGTGGGTTGCCGGTGGGTCGGGGCACGAGGTGCGGTGGCGGGGCACGGCGAAGGCCCGGTGGCTCCTGGGGAGCTGCCGGGCCTGCTCGTGCGGGCTGTACGCAAGTTCGCCGTTACGTCGGGGAAGGCGGCACGTGGCGCGCCGGGCGCTCAGCGCTGGAGCGGGGTGGCCGGCTCGGCCGGGTCCGCGGACTCACAGGAGGCCGTGGTGTGCTCGGCCGCTTCCGTGTCCGGGAGGCCGCGGTGGCGACAGCTGGGCGACTTGCCGTGCGCCTCGGCGTGGATGCGTTGCTTCATCGTGGGGGGCAGGGAGCGGGCTTGGGCCCAGACCCAGGGAGCCGCTACCGGCGGCCACGCCGTCGTGTCCGTGATGGCCGCGCTCTCGCTGCTGCGCGTCGGAGTGGTCAGCGCCGCCGCCGTGGTGGCGGTCGTCGTGATGAGTCCGAGCGCCGTGCACAGCGCGAGGAAGGCGGTGACGATGGCGGTCCACAGCTTCATGACCCGGTTCTCGGGCATGGCCCCTCACTTTCGGGTTGGGCGATTTGCGTACTTTCCTCATGATGTGTATGGGCGGTGCGAAGTGGTGGACCGACGCTCGCGGCGTGGCGTTGTTCTGATGAACACCACCCGTATGGGTGCAAGGGGATCTAAAAGCGGAGAAGTAAGGATCAGATGGGATGAGGACGGGCAAACGTCACCGTCCGTGCGGGTGTGATCACCCTCCGATCGGAGTGGTGTGATCCGCTGCTAATGCGCTGCCGAGGGCGGGAGTTGAGGGGCGGACGCAGGTCACCGATCGGTCTCGGTCGGTGTGTATAGTCGGGCGCCAGAAGTCCCCTACGCCAAGGAAAGACGAGGTCGCGCGGTGAAGAAGCTTCTCCTGGTCGCACTGGCCGCCATCGGCGGGCTCCTCGTGTACCGCCAGATCCAGGCGGATCGCGCCGAGCAGGATCTGTGGACGGAGGCGACTGACTCCGTGCCCACGGGTTCCTGAGTATCGATACCGAAGACTGAACAGACCCCGGCCGCCGCTCGCGGTCGGGGTTTTGTGTTGCGGATCCCCCGGCCCGCGGTTACAGGCGGCCTTTTCGGACGCTCGTACGGAATGCGGGGGTGGCACGCGCGCGTGCGGGGGAGGATGGCCCACGTTCGGTCGAAGGCGAGGGGGCGGGGTCGATGGCCCGGCGTACGGGGCGTACGGGGCGTGGAGCGGCTGTGTGGCGGGCCGTCGAGCGGAGCGCGGTCGTAGGAGCGGTGCTCTGCGTGGCGTCGGCGGTGCTGCCGGGGCAGGTCGCCGTGGCCGCGCCGAGCGTCCCTTCGTACGCCTTCGCCGACGACGTCCGCAGCGCCCCCGCGGCGACGGGCACCACCGGTGCCGCACGTCTGGAGCCCGGCGCGACATACCGGAGTTCCCTCCAGGACGAGGAGAAGGCCTACTACCGCCTCGAACTCGACGGCACGTCGAACGTGTACGTCTCCGTCACGGCGATCCCGCGCGCGGGAGCCACGCTCTCCGCCGGGGACGGGATCAGCGTCTCTGTGCAGGACGCCGACAGCACCACGTGCTCCTCCGACTCCGTGACCGTCGGAACCGCCAGGAGCCCGCAGCCGCTCACCGCCTGGGGAGCGCGCGAACTCCTGCCGGGCAAGGGGCTGTGCCAGAAGGCCGGTACGTACTACGTCGTCGTCGAGCACACCGGCAGTGGCAGCGGTAGTGGCAGCGGTGGAGGGGAGACGGACCTCTCCGCCGCCGACCGGCTCTGGGACCTGGAGCTCGCGCCCGTCTCGGAATCGCCCCTGGCGAAGGCGGCCGCCACGAGCGTGCCGGAGGCGTGGGACTCCGCTACTCCCACGCCGCCCGGGGACGAGCCGGTAGCCGTCCGCGGCGGGGCCGGCTTCACCGAGGCGGCCGCCGTGGAGCAGGGCGTCCGGAGCGACGAGATCGTCCCCGGGCAGACCCTCTTCTACAAGGTGCCCGTCGACTGGGGGCGGCAGCTGTCCGCCACCGTCGACCTGGGCAGCGCGGACAAGACCTCCGGGTACGTGGTCGACGCTCTGGACCTGACGCTCTACAACCCGGTGCGCGCCACGGTCAAGGAGACGGGAACCGGGTACGGCGGCAGCCAGAAGTCGGTCTCGCTGCCACCGGTCCCGCCGGTCAGATACGTCAACCGGTACGCGCCGACCGACCCGACGAAGTCCCTGCGGTTCGCCGGCTCCTACTACCTCGTGGTGCACCTCGCCGCGCAGGTCGCCGAGAGCTTCGGTGAGGGGCCGTACGGGCTGACCCTGCGCGTCCGTCTCGGGGGCAGCACCCAGGCCGGTCCGGGGTACGCGCGGCAGTCGACGCCGCGCGGGTTCTTCGACGTCGGCGAGCCGGACCCCGAGCCGTCGGCCGGCGCGGGTGCGGGGAGCGCCGACGCGTCGGGTGACGGTCCGTCGGGCGGCGACCCCGCGATGAAGGCGGTCGCCGTGGGCGGCATCGGCACCGGAAGCGCGCTGCTGATGGTGCTCGGGGTATGGACGCTGACCGCCCGGCGCCGGGCGGCGGCGGCTCAGATGCGCGTCAACGCCCAGAACCCCACGGCGTAGCAGGCCAGCGCGAGGAACAGCAGCGGCAGCGCGACCTTGGCGGGCGGACCGGCGCGCCCTCGGCGGGCGGCGCGATGCCCTCGGCGCCTGCCGTGCGGCGAGACGACCTGCGGGGAAGGCGGGATCTGCGGGGTTCGCGGGGCGTGAGGGTCCTGAGCGGTGTACGAGGCGGTGGACACGTCACCGCGCTGCCCACGGGTGGGCAACACGAACGTGGGCTCGTACGGGGGCGCGGTCATGGGCCCGGGCGTCGGCGCGTAGGCGGGGGGATGCGGAGCGGAGGGCTCCGGAGGTACGGGGTAGGAGAGGGAGCCGGGCGCCGGCTGAGGGGGCGGCAGGTGGAAGCTGCCGGTGTCCGACATGGAGGGAGAGGACGCGGGGGCGGAGGTGGCCGACCGTGGCGTCGGATGTGCGGGCCGACGTGGGTCGGTAGGCGTGGAGTCCGGGTGCTGCCGTGGGTCGTCCGACACGGAGCCCGGGGCGTGGCCCGGCGCGGACGGTACGGCTCCCCCGCCCGACCACGCCGACCACGCCGATCCGGCACCGGTACCAGTACCGGCACCGGAACCAGCACTGGCACCAGCACCGGCATCGGTGCCTATGCCTACGTCGCCGCCAGTGCCCGAGTCCGTGTCGGTCCCCGCCCCCGTACCCGTGCCCGTGCTCGCGCCCGTACTCGTGCCTGTACCCGTTTCCGTGCCTGCGCGGGCTGGACCATCAGGCGCTCCGTCCGGCCGGGAGGGCAGGCCGCTTGTGCCCGGGTGGGCAGCAGCGGTGGCCGCCGTCGGCCCGGAGGGCAGGGATCCGCTGCCCGCAGGGACGGCACCGGGGGCCACTCCCGGACGGGCGGGCGGCGAACCGGTGCCCGGGTCGGCTGCCCAGGGCGGGCTGGCCGGTAGGCCCGAACGCGGTGCGGTGCCGCGACCGGCCAACTCGGGTGGGGTGTTCGGGCGCCCCGGGTCAGACGGGCCGCCCAGGCCCCCGGAAGCGGGAGGGCTGCCCAAGCCACCGGGAGCGGGCGGACTGCCCAGGCCGTCCGGTGCGGGAGGGCTACCCAGTCCCCCCGGGCCGGAAGGCGCCGCGCTCAGGCCCCCCGGATCGGAAGTCGTGCTCAGGCCCCCCGGATCGGGAGTCGTGCCCAGGCTGCCCGGCTCGGGTGGGGTGTTCACGTGGTCCGTGTCGGAGGTGGTGTGCGGGCGTGCGGTCGGGGAGTTGGGGGGCCTTGGTCGTTTCGGTGGGCCTTCGGGGCCGAAACCCGGCGGCAGGGAGCCGAGTTGGTCGAAGATCTCGATCAGCTCGTCGTCCGGGCCGGGCTCGGCCAGGAGCTCGGCGGCCGCCGCGAGCGCCTTGCGCGCCCCCGTGGCCGTACGGAAGCGTGCCTGCGGGTCCGGCTGGAGCAGAGTGGCGACCACCTGCCACAACGGCTCCGGAACGCTCTTGGGGGCGCCCGGGGTCCCGTGCTCGGCGAAGTACTGGACGAGCGCCTTGGCGTCCGGCTTGGCGCCCTCCAGCAGATACAGCGCGACCAGGCCGACGGCGAACAGGTCGGCGGGGAAGTCCGGTTCGGCGCCCATCATCTGCTCGGGCGCGAGGTAACCGGGCGTTCCGACCACGAGGTTGGTCTCGGTCAGCCGGGGTTCGCCCAGCCGCATCGCGATGCCGAAGTCGGAGAGCCTGAGGCGCGGCCGGGCGGTACCGGTGGCCTCCAGCAGGATGTTGGCCGGTTTGATGTCGCGGTGCACGACACCCTCCGCGTGGACCGCGGTGAGCCCGGAGAGCAACTGGTCGAGCAGGGTGCACACGAAGACCGGGGGCAGCGGGCCGTAGTCGCCGACGAGATGGACCAGCGAACCGCCGGCCACCAGGTCCATGGTGAACAGGACCTTGTCGTCGTCGGCGGCCCAGCTGGCGGGCGCGAGCACATGCGGGTGGTCGATCCGCAGCGCCTGCTCGCGGACGAAACGCAGCAGCGCGTGCGCGTCGCTCTGCTGGAGCACCTTGGCGGCCACGTAGCGGCGGCGGCGGTGGTCCCAGGCGCGCCAGACCGCGCCGACCCCTCCGCGGCCGATCGGGTCGGCCAGTTCGTACCGTCCGGCGAAGACCTCACCCATGGCTGTGCGTCGCTCCTCCCCCTGGTCCCGCTCGGGTCTCCCCCTCTGCTTCCCCCGCGATGAGCGATACGACCCCCGTGTGCCGCGCTGTGTCGTGATGCCCCCCGGAACCGCCGACTGCCCGGCTGCCGAACCCCCTTCGGCGACCGGGCCGAGGGCTCAGTTCTGGTGGGACTGGTAGTGCGTGACCGCGTCGGAGGTACGGCCGGCGCCGTACACCCGGAGGAACTCTGCCAGTTCCGGGTGGGTCGGGGCGAGAGTGTCGGCGGCGTCGATGATGTCGCCGGCGGCGGCCACCGAGCGCAGCAGGGACTGGATCTCGCGGACGACCCGCTTGACCGTGGGCGCACCCGAACCGCTCGTCGTCTGTGTGGTGTTGCTGAGCACCGAGCCCCCCTGGGACCGCTTGATCTCGTCCATGCGCTCGGTCGCCTCGGCGGCGCTGACGCTGCCGTCCGCGACCTGTGCCGCCAACTCCTGGAGCAGCTGCACCCGCTGTACCACCGCCGGGTTGCCGATCTTCGCCCGCTGACCGCTCATCAGCTGCGACAGCATCGGCGCCGAGAGGCCCAGTACCCCAGCGAGACGAGCCTGGTTGAGGCCAAGATCGTCGATGAGCTTACGGAAGAGCGCCCCCAGCGGCTCCCCGTACCAGTTCCGCTGGAGTTCCCGCGCTCTCGCGGTCGCTTCCTGCTGTGCGGCGTCCATTGCGTCTCCCCATCGCTTCCCCAGAAACCGCGGTTCGCTCCAGCGAACCGCGTCCGAGCATCTTACGGAGAGTGGTCATCCGCGGGGACCCCCCATCTTTTTGCGAGATACCCCGGGTGACCCGGTACTCTGGTCTGCGGCGCCCGCCGGTACGAGGTTTTCCGGCCGGACGTCTCTTGCGGGGCCTTAGCTCAGTTGGTAGAGCGCTGTCTTTGCATGGCAGATGTCAGGGGTTCGACTCCCCTAGGCTCCACCTACAAGACCCCGCCCACCTGCGGAAACGCAGGTGGGCGGGGTCTTTTTTGTGAGATACGGGCGAAGGTCGGCCGCGGGCCGCTCAGCTGCGGTCGTCGCGGTTCGCGGCCTCCTCCTCGGCCTCCTTGGCCTGTACGTCGGCGTCGAGGACCGACGGGTCGCCGCTGCCGTCCACCGAGGCCAGACCGCCCGAGGCGGGTACCTCCGTGGCCGCCGGCGGCTCGACCAGCCAGTCCGGGTTCGCCTGCTTGTCCCACCACTTCCAGGCCGCGTAGGCACCGCCGGCGACGGCACCGAGGACGATCAGTGCCTTGGCGAGCTTGCCCGCCTTGGCCCGCCGCCGGTGCTTGCGCGTCAGCTTCTCGATCTCCTTCGGCGTCACCTGGCCGCGCAGAGCGGCCAGCGCGGCGACGCCTCGGGCGGCGGCCTCGTCCTTCACGGGCCCGGCCGCGGCCACGGCCTGTTCGATCCTCGGCCGGGAGTAGTCGGCGGCCTGTCGTGCGACCAGCCGGGTGCGGGCGGCCGCTTCCTGCGCGGCCAGGTCTACCTTCGGCGGGACATGTGTCTTCGCCTGCTCCAGACGCGGGGCGACGTGGGCGTCGTACTGCACGCGGGCCTGTTCTGCGGCCAGCGACACCTTGGGCGCGAGCCGTACACGGGCCTCATGCGCGTAGAGCGCGGCCCGTTCCTTGGCCGTGTCGGCGTAGGGCGCCACCACTTCCGCGGCGTGCAGCACGCTGTCCTTCGCCGAGCCGGTCGCGGCGCGCACGCTGTCGAT
The DNA here is from genome assembly GCF_044766465.1 of Streptomyces sp. NPDC102259. Lineage (NCBI taxonomy): Bacteria > Bacillati > Actinomycetota > Actinomycetes > Kitasatosporales > Streptomycetaceae > Streptomyces > Streptomyces sp. NPDC102259. The sequence goes on from NZ_JBIWMA010000006.1 coordinate 302,712, forward strand.
GCGGGTCACGGGTTCCTCCTCCTCGGTGGCGTACGGTATTTCGACTTTCCACCCTTTTACGGATCATGCCTGTCAATGGCCGTCCCGGCATGCGTGGACGGGCATACGGGTGCTGATCACATGCGATAGGGGACGGATCGGAGCAATGGCAATAGAGGGTCGACAGGGCGACAAAGCCGACGATGCCACGGATCGGCGTCGCCCGCTCCCGTCCCGGACGAGTCGGATGCTTTTCTGTACCCGTAACGACGGTTCCGATGCGGGAACGAGCCGTCGGGCTGTGTCCGCCCCTGACCGTGCGAGGATCTGAGGGTCACAGAGAGACAACGGAAGGCACACCGTGGCCGAGCACCTGTACGCCACCTTGCAGACCAACCACGGCGACATCGAGATCCGGCTGTTCCCGGACCACGCTCCGAAGACGGTCAAGAACTTCGTCGACCTCGCCACCGGCGAGCGTGAGTGGGTCAACCCGGAAACCGGCGTGCGGTCCACGGAGAAGCTGTACGACGGCACGGTCTTCCACCGGGTGATCAGTGGGTTCATGATCCAGGGCGGCGACCCGCTGGGCAACGGCACCGGCGACCCGGGCTACCAGTTCGAGGACGAGTTCCACCCCGACCTGCGCTTCGACAGGCCTTACCTGCTGGCCATGGCGAACTCCGGGCCGGCCACCAACGGCTCGCAGTTCTTCATCACCGTCTCCCCGACGGCCTGGCTGAACCGCAAGCACACGATCTTCGGCGAGGTCGTCGACCCGGCCGGTCAGAAGGTGGTGGACGCCATCGCGACGACCCGGACCAACCCGCGCACCGAGCGTCCGCTGAAGGACGTCGTCATCGAGTCGGTCGTCGTCGAGAGCCGCAAGAGCTGAGGCGACGCCCCGGCCGACCCTCGGGAACCAAACGCCCTGCTCGTCCGTAAGGATGAGCAGGGCGGTTCCTTTCCGACCACGCCGACTCCTCGGATACTCGGACACTCCGACAACGACGATGCGGACGACTTACTTGGGGGAGCCCATGGACCAGGCGCCTGGCAGCCGGCAGGACGACGCGCAGAGCGGCCTGCCCGTCTGTTACCGGCACCCCGACCGGGAGACCGGCATTCGCTGCACCCGTTGCGAGCGCCCGATCTGCCCCGAGTGCATGGTCAGCGCCTCCGTCGGTTTCCAGTGCCCCACCTGCGTCCGCGAGGGCTCCGGGACGGGTCACGCGCCCAGTGCCTCGCAGCCCCGCACGCTCGCGGGAGGCGTCGTCACCGCCGATCCCCGGCTGCTCACCAAGATCCTCATCGGGATCAACGTGGCGGTGTTCCTCGCCGTGCAGGTGCGGTCCTCGTTGCTGGACAGCCTGGTGCTGTTGGGCCAGTGGCCGCCGGCCCCCTTCAACCCGACGGAGGGTGTGGCCGAGGGCGAGTGGTACCGCATGGTCACCTCGATGTTCACACACGAGGCTCCCTGGCACCTCGCCTTCAACATGCTGAGCCTGTGGTGGCTCGGCGGCCCGCTGGAACAGGCTCTCGGCCGGGCCCGCTACCTGTCGCTCTACCTGGTCTCCGGCCTCGCGGGCAGTGCCCTGGTGTATCTGCTCGTCCCGCCCGGCACCGCGACCTTGGGCGCCTCGGGCGCGATCTTCGGCCTGTTCGGCGCGACGGTCGTCCTCATGCGCAGGCTGCGACAGGACATGCGCCCGATCATCGCCCTGCTGGTGATCAACCTGGTCATCACCTTCGGGTGGAGCGGCATCTCCTGGCAGGCCCACATCGGCGGCCTGGTCGCCGGTGTCGTCATCGGCGTCGGCATGGTCCACGCCCCCCGTGAGCGCCGGGCCCTCGTCCAGTTCGGGATCTGCGGCCTGATGCTGGCGATCGTCGTGGTGGTGACGCTCCTGAGGACCGTCCAGCTCACCTGAGCGCGCCGTTGTCCACAGTCTGTGGCGAATCTTGTGCACAACGTGCGGGAACAGCTGTGCCCCCTGCCATCGACCTGCGTTTGCACAGGTCAGGCAGGGGGCGAACACTCTTTCGAGTGAAGGTGGCAGCCGGTAGTTACGTCACACCGGCGTCAACCTTCGATGAGTTATCCACAGATCGTCTTTCTTTTCCCCATGTGGAAAACTGCTGTGGATAACTCAGGGGATAGTCCTGGGCAGAGCTACTCGCCCCGCCCCGTCCCCGCTGCTGCGACCGCTACTTCCACTGCGTGGAGACGCCGAATCCGGCCGCGATGAACCCGAAGCCCACGACGATGTTCCAGTTGTCCAGCTTGTCGATGGGCAGGGAGCCGTCGGTGACGTAGAAGACCACGATCCAGGCGAGCCCGATGAGGAACATGGCCAGCATCACCGGCGCGACCCAGGCACGGCTGTTTAGCTTGATGGCGGTCGCCTGCTTCGCCGGGGGCGGCGTGTAGTCGGCCTTCTTGCGGATACGTGACTTCGGCACGAGGGTCTCTCCTGTCGATGCGCTGCGTGGCCGCGCAGGTGCTGGATCGGGCTCGGGGGCTGCGTGCCAGGGGACTGAAGGGCTTTCCCGGGCGTCCGTTAGCGTAGTGCTTCTACGGCGCCGAAGGAGATAAGGGTACGTTGAGCAATTCTGCCGACTCCCCCCGGACGGGTACAACGGGTTCCGCCCCCGATCCCGCCCGTGTTCCCGCTCCCGAATCCGCCCTTCAGCCCTCCGCGGCCGATTCTCCGGCTTCCTCCCAGTCCACGCCTCCCGTCTCCTCGCCCGACCGGCGGGGCGGTTTCCGGCCGGTGCGGGTGCTCACCGTGGGTGTCTTCGCCCTCGCCGGCCTCCTCTTCTTCACCAGCTTCACCACGGCCAAGGGCACCAACATCCGCACGGACGCCTCCCTGCTGAGGCTGTCCGACCTCATCCAGGAACGCAGCCAGAAGAACGGCGAGCTGGACGAGACCAACGGGGTCCTGCGCGACGACGTGGAGTCGCTGGCCGAGGCCGACGACGGCAGCACCCAGGCCCAGGACGACAAGCTCGCGGGACTGGAGAAGAACGCCGGGACCCAGAAGGTCAAGGGCAAGGCCATCACGGTCACCCTCAACGACGCCCCGCCGAACGCCACCGCCAAGCTCCCCGGCTACCCGGAGCCGCAGCCCGACTACCTGGTCATCCACCAGCAGGACCTCCAGGCCGTGGTGAACGCGCTCTGGCAGGGCGGCGCCCAGGGCATCAAGGTCATGGACCAGCGGTTGATCTCCACCAGCGCCGTGCGCTGTGTGGGCAACACCCTGATCCTCCAGGGCCGCGTCTACTCGCCGCCGTACAAGATCCAGGCGGTCGGCGACCCGGAGAAGCTTCAGCAGGCGCTCGCCGAAGCCCCGGCGATCCAGAACTACATGGTCTACGTGAACGTCTACGGGCTCGGCTGGAAAGTCACCGAGGACGGGGCGGTGACTCTGCCCGGCTACTCGGGCACAGTGGATCTGCACTACGCCAAGCCTGTGGGGTAGTGGAGCAGCGGCCGCCGGGGGGCGCCTGTGTCGGTGCGGGTGATCGTCAGGACGTTCAGCGAGCTGTGCCTCACCGTCGGCACCGTCATCGTCCTCTTCGTCGTCTACGTGCTGTTCTGGACCGGTGTGCAGGCCGACCGCGTCATGGGCGACCAGATCGACGACCTCCACGACCAGTGGGCGCAGGGGACCGTGAGTCCCACGCCCAGCGCGAGCGCCACCGCCCGGCCGGCGCCGTATCGCAGCGGCAAGCCCTTCGCGGTGATGTACATCCCACGTCTTGGTTTCACGTGGAACAAGCCGGTGCTCGAGGGCACGGCGACCGGCACCCTGAAGAAGGGGCTGGGGCACTACGCGGGCAGCGCGCGGCTCGGGCAGACCGGGAACTTCTCCGTCGCCGGTCACCGCCGTACCTATGGCGACCCCTTCAAGGACTTTCCCGAGCTCAGGCGGGGGGACTCGGTGGTCCTGACGGACGGGACGACCTGGTTCACCTATCGGGTCGACAAAGGGCCTTACAAAACCGTGCCCTCGGACGTCGAGGTGATCGACGCTGTGCCACGTAAGTCGGGGTATACGCGTCCGGGCCGGTACCTGACGTTGACCACGTGCGATCCGGAATGGGGGCACAGTCACCGGCTGATCGTCTGGGCGCACCTGGACTCCACACAGCCCGTGGAGGCAGGCGAACCGAAGGCCCTGCGCCGTTAGTCTGGTGGCGTACGGCGTGAGTCAGGTGCCGTGATGCGACGGAAGGGACGGCATGTACGGCTGGATCTGGCGGCATCTGCCGGGAAACGCGTGGGTCAGGGCGCTGATCTCGATCATGCTGATCGTGGCCGTCGTGTACGCGCTGTTCCAGTACGTCTTCCCGTGGGCCGAACCGCTGCTTCCCTTCAACGATGTGACGGTGGACAACCAGTGAGCGCGCGCATCCTTGTCGTCGACAACTACGACAGTTTCGTCTTCAACCTGGTCCAGTACCTGTACCAGCTGGGCGCCGAGTGCGAGGTCCTGCGCAACGACGAGGTCTCCACGGCGCACGCCCAGGACGGGTTCGACGGAGTGCTGCTGTCCCCCGGGCCGGGTACGCCCGAGGAGGCCGGCGTCTGCATCGAGATGGTCCGGCACTGCGCGGCCACCGGTGTCCCCGTCTTCGGCGTCTGCCTGGGCATGCAGTCGATGCAGGTGGCGTACGGCGGTGTCGTGGACCGGGCGCCGGAGCTGCTGCACGGCAAGACCTCGCTGGTGGAGCACGAGGGCAGCGGCGTGTTCGCCGGCCTGCCGACCCCCTTCACGGCGACCCGCTACCACTCCCTGGCCGCCGAGCCGGCGACGGTCCCGGCCGAGCTCGAGGTCACGGCCCGTACGCACGACGGGATCATCATGGGCCTGCGCCACCGTGAACTGCCCGTCGAGGGCGTCCAGTTCCACCCCGAGTCGGTGCTGACCGAGCACGGGCACCGGATGCTGGCCAACTGGCTGGTGGAGTGCGGCGACCAGGGCGCGGTGGCGAGGTCGGCGGGGCTCGCCCCGGTGGTGGGCAGGGCCACGGCGTGACCGCGCTGCGCCCCGAGCGCGAGGACTCGTACGGCACCGCGCCGTACGAGTCGTTCGGCGGTGATGCCTACAGGGCAGGCCCTCACGCGGGGGAGCCGTACCAGCCGCCGATCGACGAGGAGACGGTGGCGCTGCGGATACCGCCGGCGTCCATGTTCGGAGGCGGCCCCATATCCGCTTCTGGCGCCTCAGCGGCCTCTCCCGCCCCTGGAACCCCGGCGGGCGGTCGAGCGGCCCGCAGAAAGGCCGCCAAGGGCCGCCATGGCCGTCACGGTGGCCCGGGCGAGGTGTCCGAGTCGTACAACGGGGCCGACGCGCCGCCGCAGGACGAGCGGCCGCTGTCACGCGTCGAGGCGCGCCGTCGGCAGCGGGCCCGCAAGCCGAGCGCCGCCGTGGTCGCCAGCCGGGCGGTCGGCGAGGTGTTCATCACCACGGGCGTGCTGATGCTGCTCTTCGTCACCTACCAGCTGTGGTGGACGAACGTGCGGGCGCACGCGCAGGCGGACCGGGAGGCCAGCAGCCTCCAGGACGACTGGGCGAACGGCAAGGGCGCCCCCGGGGTGTTCTCGCCCGGGCAGGGCTTCGCCATCCTGCACATCCCGAAGCTGGACGTGGTGGTGCCGATCGCCGAGGGCGTCAGCAACAAGAAGGTGCTCGACAAGGGCATGGTCGGGCACTACGGCGAGGACCCGCTGACGACGGCGATGCCCGACGCGAAGACCGGCAACTTCGGGCTCGCCGGCCACCGCAACACGCACGGCGAGCCGTTCCGGTACATCAACAGGCTTCAGGCGGGCGACGACATCGTCGTCGAGACGCAGGACGAGTACTTCGTCTACAAGATGACGTCCTCGCTGCCGGTGACCGCGCCCAGCAACACGAGCGTCCTCGACGCCGTGCCGCCGGACTCCGGATTCACCGGGCCGGGCCGGTACATCACCCTCACCACCTGCACCCCGGAGTTCACCAGCAAGTACCGGCTGATCGTCTGGGGCAAGATGGTCGAGGAACGGCCGCGCAGCAAGGGAAAGCCGGATGCGCTCGTCGAGTAGGCGTGCAGTCGAGTAGGGGCAGATGAACGTGGCAGCGACCACCGGCGACACCGAGCACGAAGAGCACGCGCGCGTGGACGCGTCCGATCCCGCCCCGCCGCGCCGCGGGGGCGGCCGGATCGCGGCGGCCGTCAGCGTCTTCGGCGAACTCCTCATCACGGCGGGCCTGGTGCTCGGCCTGTTCGTCGTCTACTCCCTGTGGTGGACGAACGTCGTGGCCGACCGGCACGCGCACCGGCAGGGCGACAAGGTGCGCGACAACTGGGCCCAGCAGGACAGCGGTCCCGGGGCGCTCGACACCAAGGACGGCATCGGCTTCCTGCATGTGCCCGCGATGAAGAACGGCGAGGTGCTGGTCGAGAAGGGCACCTCCTCGAAGATCCTCAACGACGGCGTCGCCGGCTACTACACCGACCCCTTCAAGGCCGTTCTCCCGACGAGCGGCAAGGAGGGCAACTTCACGCTCGCCGCCCACCGCGACGGCCACGGCGCGAAGTTCCACAACATCGACAAGCTGGAGAAGGGCGACCCGATCGTCTTCGAGACGAAGGACGACTGGTACGTCTACAAGGTGTACGCGGTCCTCCCCGAGACCTCGAAGTACAACGTCGAGGTCCTCGGCCAGATCCCCAAGGAGTCCGGCAGGAAGAAGGCCGGCCACTACATCACCCTGACGACCTGCACGCCGGTGTACACGAGCCGGTACCGGTACGTGGTGTGGGGGGAGCTGGTGCGTGTGGAGAAGGTGGACGCGGACCGGACGCCGCCGAGGGAACTGGGCTAGCCCGGGGGCTCGGACCGATCCCCTGGGCTGGCCGGGGGCTCGGACCGAGCTCGTACAAAGGCGTGGGCCCCACCGGACGTATCCGGTGGGGCCCACGCTCTTGCCGCCCGCTGTGTGCGACTGACCGTCCTCTGGGTGCGGCTAACCGCTGGTCCCGCCGAAGAAGGTGGTTCCGCCGTTGTTGCCGCCGTTGTTGCCACCGTTCTTGAAGGCGACCAGATTGACCGTCTGGCCCTTGTTGACGGTGCTGCCGGGGGCCGGGTCCGAGCTGATGACCTGGGCGTCGTCGTCCGAGTTGCCGGTGATGTTGCCGACGGTCAGACCCGCGTCCTGGAGCGCCTTCTTGGCGTCCTTGACGCTCAGGCCCTGGAGGTTGCCCGGGACCTGGGTCTGGGTGCTCTTGCCGATCTGGATCTGGACCGTGGAGCCCTTGTCGGCCTGGGAGCCGATCGCCGGGACGGTCTGGATGACCTTGCCGACCTGGTTCTGGTCCTGGGTGTCGACCTCGACGCAGTTGCCCTTGAGGTCGTTCTGCTCCATCTGCGCCTTGGCCTCGTCGCAGCTCTTGTTGGAGACGTCCGGGACGGTGGCCTTCTCCTCGGCCTTGGCGATGGTGAGGGTGATGGTGGTCCCCTTCTCCACCTCCTTGCCGAGCTTCAGGCTCTGCTCCAGGACGGTGCCCTCCTCCTCGGTGGACACCTGCTGCTTGGTCTCGACGACGAGCCCGTACTGGTCGCCTTCCAGGAGCGCCTTGGCGTCCTCCAGGCTCTTGCCGAGGACACTCGGCACGGCCACCTTCGGCGCGCCGGTCGACACGACGAGGTTGACGGTGGAGTCCTTGTCGACCTTGGTCGCGGCGTCGGGGTCCTGGTCGCAGATCTTGCCCTTGCTCTGGTCCGCGCAGGGCTTCTGGGTGACCGTTCCCAGCTTGAGGTTGCTGTTGGTCAGCTGTTTCTCGGCGTCGGCCTGGACCTGGCCGACCAGGTTGGGCACGGCCACCGACTCGTTGTTCACGCCGCCGCTGAACACCCACTTGCCGATCAGCACCGCGCCGACGAGCACCAGCACGGCGGCGACGACCAGCAGGATCGTCGAGGCGTTGGACTTCTTCTGGCGGCGCCGGTCGGGGCGGTCGTCATAGCCGTAGCCGCCGTCGTCCGGGTTCATGGGCGGCAGCATCGACGTGGCCCCGGCGTCCGCGGAGCGCATGGCCGTGGTCGCCTGGTCGTCGCCGTAGCCGCCGTAGCCGACCGAGCCCATCGCCGCCGTCGCGCCGACCGGCTGGCCGTCGAGGCAGGCCTCGATGTCCAGACGCATCTCGTCGGCGGACTGGTAGCGGTAGTTCGGGTCCTTGACCAGCGCCTTCAGGACGATGGCGTCCATCTCGGGGGTGATCTCGGGGTCGAAGACGCTCGGAGGCTGCGGCTCCTCCCGGACGTGCTGGTAGGCCACGGCCACCGGGGAGTCCCCGACGAACGGCGGGCGTACCGTCAGCAGCTCGTAGAGCAGACAGCCCGACGAGTACAGGTCGGAGCGCGCGTCGACCTGCTCGCCCTTGGCCTGCTCCGGCGAGAGGTACTGGGCCGTGCCGATGACCGCCGACGTCTGGGTCATCGTCATCCCGGAGTCGCCCATCGCGCGGGCGATGCCGAAGTCCATGACCTTGACCTGGCCGTTGCGCGTCAGCATGACGTTCGCCGGCTTGATGTCGCGGTGGACGATGCCGGCTCTGTGCGAGTACTCCAGGGCCTGGAGGATGCCGATGGTCATCTCCAGCGTCCGCTCCGGCAGCAGCTTGCGGCCGGAGTGGAGCAGCTCACGGAGCGTGGAGCCGTCGACGTACTCCATGACGATGTACGGGATCGAGACCCCGTCGATGTAGTCCTCGCCCGTGTCGTAGACCGCGACGATCGCGGGGTGGTTGAGCGAGGCGGCAGACTGGGCCTCCCGGCGGAACCGGGCCTGGAAGGAAGGGTCGCGCGCGAGGTCCGCGCGCAGCGTCTTCACCGCCACGGTGCGGCCGAGACGGGTGTCATGAGCGAGATAGACCTCCGCCATGCCACCACGACCGAGCACGTGGCCCAGCTCGTACCGGCCGCCGAGGCGACGCGGCTCTTCCATAGCTACCTACCAGCCCTCTCCGTCGGTCCCGACCGGCACACGTGTGCGGCCGGAGGCTGCCGTCCGGGCATACCGTACCCGGACGGCGCTGTGTGACCTGGCCAAGCCCGTCACCCGATACAGGACCGGTATCGCAACGTGCACCGATGTGTAGGCGACGTGATGGGGGTCACTTCTTGCTGTCGATGACTGCCTTCATCACGTTCTTCGCGATCGGACCGGCCAGACCGCCGCCGGTGATGTCGCCGCGGTCGGCGGCGCCGTCCTCGACGACGACGGCGACGGCCACCGGCGCGCTGCCGTCGGACAGCTTCGCGTAGGAGATGAACCAGGCGTACGGCTTCTCTTTGTTGTTGAGGCCGTGCTGGGCGGTACCGGTCTTGCCGCCCACGATGACGCCGTCGATCTTGGCCTTGCCGCCGGTGCCCTGCGGATCGTTGACGACCGACTCCATCATTTCCTGGAGGGCCTGTGCCGTCTTGGACGAGACGGCCTGGGACAGCTGCTGGGGCTCGGTCGTCTCCAGGGTGTCCAGGTTGGGGGCCTTGAGCTGGTCGACCATGTACGGCTTCATCAGCTTGCCGTCGTTGGCGACCGCCGAGGCGACCATGGCCATCTGGAGCGGGGTGGCCGCGTTGGAGCCCTGACCGATGCCGTCCAGGGCGTTCTGCGGCGCGTTGTCCTCGGGGTAGATCGACTTGGCGGCGCGCACCGGGGTGTCCAGCTCGGCTTCGTTGAAGCCGAACTTCCCGGCCTGCTCGATCATTTTCTCGTTGCCGACGTTGTCGGCCATCTTCGCGAAGACGGTGTTGCAGGACACCGTGAGCGCGTAGCGCAGCGTGGCGTTCTCGCACGCCCCGTGCTCGTTGGTGAGCTTGCTGGTGGACTGCGGCAGCGGGAACGGGTCCGGGGTCTGGGTCTTCTCGTCGACGCCGGAGACCTCGCCGTTCTCCAGCGCGGCGGCGGCCGTGACCACCTTGAACGTCGAGCCCGGCGGGTAGGTCTCGCGCAGCGCGCGGTTGAGCATCGGGTCGTCGGCGTCGTTCTTCTTCTGGACCGCGTTCCACGCCTCCTGGTCCGTGTCGGAGGACCCGGCGAACTTCGACGGGTCGTACGACGGCGTGGAGACCAGCGCCAGGATCTTGCCGGTGGACGGCTCGATCGCGGCGACCGCGCCCTTCTTGTCGCCCAGGCCGTTGTACGCGGCCTTCTGCGCGGCGGCGTTGAGGGTGGTGACGACGCTGCCGCCCTCCTTCTCCTTGCCCGTGATCATGTCCAGGGTGTTGCGGAAGAAGAGCCGGTCGTCGTTGCCGCTGAGGATGCCGTCCTCGAGCTTCTCCAGCTGGTTGGCGCCGAAGGCCTGCGAGGAGTAGCCGGTGACCGGCGCCCACATCGCGCCGTTGGACCAGGTGCGCTTGTACTTGTAGTCGCCGCTGGTCTCGACCGAGCCGGTGATGGCCTTGCCGTCGACGATGATGTCGCCGCGCGGGGTCGAGTACCGGGTGATGTTGACGCGGCGGTTCTTGGTGTCGCTGGCGAGAGTGTCCGCCTTGACGTACTGGAGGTAGTTGTCGCGCAGCAGCAGCGTGAGGACCAGGAGGCCGCAGAAGATCGCGATCCGGCGCAGGGGCTTGTTCATGACGGGCGGACCACCTGGGTCATCTCGGCGTCGGGGTTCGAGGCGGGGGCGGGCGCGGGGCGGCGCGCGGTGTCGCTGATGCGGATCAGGATGCCGATCAGCGCCCAGTTGGCGATGACGGAGGAACCGCCGTAGGCCAGGAAGGGCATCGTCATACCGGTGAGCGGGATGAGGCCCATCACACCGCCGGCGACGACGAACACCTGGAGGGCGAAGGCGCCGGAGAGGCCGATGGCCAGCAACTTGCCGAAGGGGTCGCGGGCGGCGAGGGCGGTGCGCACGCCGCGCTCGACGATCAGGCCGTACAGCAGCAGCAGCGCCATGATGCCGGCCAGGCCGAGCTCCTCGCCGAAGGTGGCGAGGATGAAGTCGGAGTTGGCGGCGAACTTGATCAGCTCGGAGTGGCCCTGGCCCCAGCCGGTGCCGAGGGTGCCGCCGGAGCCGAACGCCCACAGGGCCTGCATGGCCTGCTCGGAGTGGCCGACGACGCCCTGCTGGGAGAGCGTGTACTCCTTCATCGGGTCGAGCCAGGCCTGGACACGCTGCTGGACGTGGCTCTCGAACTGGGCCACGCCGACCGCGCCGGCCGCGGACATCAGCATGCCGAAGACGATCCAGCTGGTCCGCTCGGTGGCGACGTACAGCATGATGACGAACATTCCGAAGAACAGCAGCGAGGTGCCGAGGTCCGTCTCGAAGACCAGGATCAGGATCGAGATGATCCAGACGACGATGATCGGGCCGAGGTCGCGGCCGCGCGGCAGGTAGAGGCCGAGGACGCGGCGGCTGGCCAGGGCGAGCGCGTCGCGCTTCACCATCAGATAGCCGGCGAAGAAGATCGCCAGCACGATCTTGGCGAACTCACCGGGCTGGATGGAGAAACCGGCCACCGAGATCCAGATCTTGGCGCCGTAGATGTTCTGTCCGAGGCCCGGCACGAGGGGCAGCAGCAGCAGGAAGATCGCGCCGACCATCGAGATGTAGGTGTAGCGCTGGAGGACGCGGTGGTCCTTGAGGAAGACCAGCACCACGATGAACAGGGCGATGCCCATCGCCGTGTACAGCAGCTGGCGTGGCGCGGCCGTGCCGGCCTGCTCGGCCTGCTGGAGGTACTTCGACTGGTCGAGCCGCCAGATGGCGACGAGTCCGAGCCCGTTCAGCAGCGTGGCCACCGGCAGCAGCAGCGGGTCCGCGTACGGCGCGAACTTGCGCACGACGAGGTGCGCGACGCCGGCCAGCAGGCCGAGGCCGAGGCCGTAGCTCAGGAGGCCGGACGGCACCTTCTCGTTGATGGCGAGGCCCACGTTGGCGTAGGCGAAGACCGGGATCAAGACGGCGAACACCAGGAGCGCGAGCTCGGTGTTGCGCCGGCTCGGGGTGCCGATCGAGCCGATCGTGGACGTGTGGTGCGTCGGCGAGTTGGTAGTACTGCTCATCGTGTGACGGGGCCTCTCACGGCTTGCCTACTGCTCACCGCACCGCGAGACGACCTTCTGCTCTTCCTCCGAAAGGCTGGGGCCGGGGGTGGGAGTAGTGGTCGCGGGTGCGGACGGGGACGCGGTTGCCGAGGGGCTCGGCGATGCCTTGGACGTGACGGAGACGGGCGTGGTTCCCGTGGTGCCGCCGGCCTGGCCCTCGCCGGTCTTCGAACCGGTCTTGCTCGCCGTGGGGGTCTCGGCGTGCTTCTTGCATGCGGAGGCCTGGACGGCCAGTTCGTCGATCTTCTTCTGGGCGGTGGACAGGTTGCCCTCGGCGATCGTCGACTCGACCAGCTTCTGCTGGTAGTCCGGGAGGTACTTGAGTTCGATCTCGGGGTGGTCCTTCTCCACCTTCGACAGCGACACCCAGGCCAGGTCCTGGCTGATGCCGCGGTACAGCGCGACGTGCTCGCCCTTGGTGCCGACGTAATACTGCGTCTGCGTCCAGCGATAGCCGCCGTACAGGCCGCCGCCGATGACGGCGAGCGCGAGCACGCCGTAGAAGGATCTCTTCAGCCACCTACGGCCCTTGCGGGGTTTGACGAAGTCGTCGTCGGTGTAGTCGCCGAAGCCGTCGGTGGGGATGAAGCCGGTGATGTCGCCGCCGGAGCCGGGCGGGCCGAACTCGCCGCCCCCGCCGCGCCCTTGCTGTCGGCGGCCGAGGCCCGAGGCGCGTCCCGCCGGGGTCTGCATGATGTTGTTGTCGTGCAGCTGGAGCTGGTTCTCGGCGACCGCGCCGACCACGACCGGAGTGTCGGACAGCTGCCCGGCGAGGGTGTCGCCGGTGTCCAGGTCGAGGACGTCGGCGACGATGACCGTGATGTTGTCGGGGCCGCCGCCGCGCAGCGCGAGCTGGATGAGCTCCTGCACGGTCTCCTGGGGGCCCTGGTAGCTGGCGAGGGTGTCCTCGAGCGTCTGGTGCGAGACGACGCCCGACAGCCCGTCGGAGCAGATCAGATAGCGGTCGCCGGCCCGGACCTCGCGGATCGACAGATCCGGCTCCACATGCTCACCACTGCCCAACGCCCGCATCAGCAGCGACCGTTGCGGGTGGGTGGTGGCCTCTTCCTCGGTGATGCGGCCCTCGTCGACGAGGCGCTGCACCCAGGTGTGGTCCTGAGTGATCTGGGTCAGTACGCCGTCCCGCAGCAGATAGGCGCGCGAGTCCCCGACGTGCACGAGCCCGAGGCGCTGGCCGGTCCACAGCAGGGCGGTCAGGGTGGTCCCCATGCCCTCGAGCTGGGGGTCCTCCTCGACCAGCGAGCGCAACTGGTCGTTGGCGCGCTGGACGGCGGTGCCGAGCGAGGTGAGGACGTCGGAGCCGGGGACGTCGTCGTCGAGGGCGACGATGGTGGAGATGGCCTCGGAGGAGGCGACCTCACCGGCGGCGGCGCCGCCCATGCCGTCGGCGATGGCGAGCAGGCGGGGACCGGCGTAACCGGAGTCCTCGTTGCCCTCCCGGATCATGCCCTTGTGCGATCCGGCGGCGAAGCGCAGTGACAGACTCATGCGCACCTCGCCCGTCGGCTCCGGGTACAGCCGGTCGTGTCGAGCCACACTGCCCACCCTCCGGTCGGGAGCACACGGTGGCCATGGGTGCCGGCCGCCGCCGCGTGCTCGCTCCGCTCGCACTCACTCATGATGTAGCACTACTTCCGAAGCTCGATGACGGTCTTGCCGATACGGATCGGCGCGCCCAGCGGGATCGGTGTGGGAGTCGTCAGCCGCGATCGGTCGAGGTACGTGCCGTTGGTGGAGCCCAGGTCCTCGACGATCCACTGGCCGTCGCGGTCCGGGTAGATCCTGGCATGACGGCTGGAGGCGTAGTCGTCGTCCAGCACGATCGTGCTGTCGTGCGCCCGGCCCAGCGAGATGGTCTGGCCCTGGAGCGCGACGGTCGTGCCGGTGAGGGTGCCCTCGGACACCACCAGCTTGGTAGGTGCGTTGCGGCGCGTGCGGCCTGCGGCGGCGGGCTGCTGGCGCTGCTGCGGAGGCGCCTGTTGGCGCTGGGCCTGCTGGGCCCGCCCGGCCTCCCGGCGCGAACCGCGCTGAGTGACGCGCGTACCGAAGAGGTCGCTGCGGATGACCTGCACGGCCACGATGACGAACAGCCACAGTACGGCCAGAAAACCCAGCCGCATGACCGTGAGGGTCAGCTCTGACATTGCCCCCGCTTCACCCTTCGGCTTGCCGATAAATGATGGTGGTGCTGCCCACGACGATCCGCGAGCCGTCGCGGAGCGTAGCGCGGGTGGTGTGCTGCCCGTCCACCACGATGCCGTTGGTGGATCCCAGATCCTGGATCGTCGAGGGCGAACCGGTCCGGATCTCACAGTGCCGGCGGGAGACGCCGGGGTCGTCGATCCGTACGTCGGCCTCGGTGCTGCGGCCCATCACGAGCGTCCCGCGGGAGATCTGGTGGCGGGTGCCGTTGATCTCGATCCAGTGGCGGGCGCGCGATCCGGGCTGCGGGGCCCCGGCCAGGCCGCCGCCTGCCGCGCCGGGGCGCTGGGCGCCGGCAGCGGGCGGGTAGCCGTAGCCGCCGGCCCGGGGGCCGGGCGGCGGAGCGGAGGGCATGGGCGGAGCGGCGGCGCCGGCCCCGGGATACCCGGGCCCGTCGGATCCGCCGGCGCGCTGTCGGCCGCCCGCGGGCGGCTGCTCCGGCGCCTGGCTGCTGGAGGAGGCGAGCGTACGGCTGCGCACCCGGTACAAACCGGTGTCGAGGTCGTCCGCCTTCTCCAGGTTGACCTTGATCGGGCCCATGAAGGTGTAGCGCTGCTGCTTGGCGTAGTCGCGGACCATTCCGGCGAGCTCGTCGCCGAGCTGGCCGGAGTAGGGGCTGAGCCGCTCGTAGTCCGGCGTGCTCAGTTCCACGATGAAGTCGTTGGGGACGACCGTCCGGTCCCGGTTCCAGATGGTCGCGTTGTTGTCGCACTCGCGCTGGAGCGCGCCGGCGATCTCCACGGGCTGGACCTCGGACTTGAACACCTTCGCGAAGGTGCCGTTGACCAGACCCTCGAGACGCTGCTCGAACTTCTTCAGGACTCCCATGGGGCACCTCCTCCGTAGTGGCTGCTGTCCCGTGCCGTGCTCGTGCTGTCTACCTGGTACTGCTTACTGATCGTATCCACGCGCCGGTGAATCGGCTGGTTCCCCCTGTCGGCCCCGTCGACGGGTGTCGACGCCCTCGTGCGCACCTGGTTCTGCCCAGGATCGTAGAGGCGGCCGAGGACCAGTGTCCCGCACCTGACTGTGGTCCTCGTCCGGCTCCTGGGGAGACGGCCGCCTTAGGTACGAGGTTGATACGCGAACCAGTCACCGCCGAGACGTACGGGGGCCGCCGATGGCCTCCCACCTGCTCCCTGCCCCCACAGAAGGGATGTGAACGCACCCTGGACCGCGTGCTAATGTTCTGCGTGTCGGAAGGCGCAAGGCCGCAAGGCCCACAAGCTCGAAGACACACCCAATGCGCGGGTGGCGGAATAGGCAGACGCGCTGGATTCAGGTTCCAGTGCCCGCAAGGGCGTGGGGGTTCAACTCCCCCCTCGCGCACCAGTCGAAAGCCCCGTAGGTCTCGGACCTGCGGGGCTTTCGCGTATCCCGATGCATACCCCGAGACCTGTCGCGAGGGCGTGCTGTCCGGCACGGTCCGGTCCAGGCCATGATTGCTCACCGTGTGTGAGGAACATCTCAGAGCGGTGGACGGTGACGACCCGGTGGGGGCCGCCGGTCGTCGACGGGGGCCCGCGGGGAGGGTGTAGCGGGCTACACCGCGTTCACCCCGAGTGCGGCCTAGCGTGGGGTGTATGTCGCGAACGACCCCGATGACGACGACGGTCCGGCAGGCGGGACGAGCCACGGGCCGGCTGTTCATCGCCGCGATGATGACCTTCGGTACCTGTCTCTTCGTCACCGTGCTGCTCATCGCCGCCATCGGCACGCTCGTGGTCGTCGGCGCGTGGATGCTGCCCGAGGCCGTGCTGCTGATCCGCCGGATCGCCGGGGCCAAGCGCCGCCAGGTCGCCGACTGGACGGGCCACGAGATCCCCGAGGCGTACGAGCCGCTCACCGGCACCCTGCGCGAGCGGCTGCGCACGGCTGTCCACGACCCCGGCACCCGCGCCGACCTGCGCTGGATGGCCGCCCACTACGTCTACGGCTGGCTGGTGCTGCTCGCGCTGCCGCTGTGGCCCGTGGGGCTGGTCGTCGACGGGGTGTGGTGCGGGCTGCTGCGCCGGGACGCCGTCGTCCTGCCGTTGGTCGTCCGGCTCGCCGATCTCGAGGCGCGCTGGTCGGCGGACCTGCTCAAGCCGTCGCCCAAGGCGCGGCTCGCCGCTCGGGTCCGGGCGCTGACCGAGACCCGCGCCGACGCGATCGCCGCGCACGGCGCCGAACTGCGTCGCATCGAGCGCGACCTGCACGACGGCGCCCAGGCCCGCCTGGTCGCGCTGTCCATGCGGATCGGGCTCGCCCAGCGGGCCTTCGACCGTGATCCGGACTCCGCGCGCAAGCTCATGGCGGACGCGCAGGACCAGGCCGAACAGGCGCTCACGGAACTGCGGCACGTCGTCCGCGGCATCCATCCGCCGATCCTCACCGACCGCGGCCTCGCGGGAGCGGTACGGGCGCTGGCCGCCGGCAGCGGGCTGGACGTGACGGTCCGGGTGGAAGGACTCGTGGACAGCGGTGGCGGTGGCGGTGGCGGCCGTGGTGGTGGGGCGGTCGGGCCGAGCAGTGGGTCGGGCGGCTCTGATGGATCCCGTGGATACCGGGCGCCCGCCGCTGTGGAGGCCGCTGCCTACTTCGCGGTGGCGGAGGCGCTCACCAATGTCGTCAAGCACAGTGGGTCGCCGCGGGCGGCCGTCGAGTTGGTGCGGCTGCGGTACGGGCTGCGGGCCGTGGTGCGGGACGAGGGTCTCGGAGGCGCGGACGAGGACGTCGGGTCCGGCTTGCTGGGGATCCGGCGCCGGGTCGCCGCGCTTGACGGCGTGGTGAACGTGGACAGCCCCGACGGGGGACCGACGACGATCGCTGTGGAGCTGCCCTGTGTGTGGTGAAGCCTGTGCGCGAGAGGTGGTCGTGATGCGGGGAGCACGGTGGGGGTGTTCCGGCCCGGGGGTCGTGTTTCACGTGAAACATGCCCGCCGTCGTGGAGCCGCCGTCGTGGAGCCGTGGCCCACGGCGAGGGTGTGCATCGGAGGGGCTGCCCCGCCTGTGCGGACGAGGGTTTTTCCACAGCCGGGAGGTTGTCCACAGGGGCTGCCGCCGTGCCGTCGTCGGGCTGTACGGTCGCCACGAGTTGATGTTCGGCTCGTCGAGCCGACGGACGTACGTGTGCGGGGGAGGCGGTCATGGTGACCGAGGCCGGTGGTGCGGGGACAGAGATGGGCGGGGCGCGCAGGCTTCCCCGAGTGCGAGGCTTCGCCGAGTGGCCCGTCGCGCGGCCCACCGCTGGACCGGAAGCGGGGGCGGCTCCGGGGTCGCCCGAGCCGAGGTCGCCCAAGGAAGCGGGCAAGGCTCTGCGCGGCCGGGTGCCGCGTTCGGCACACGCCGCGTTCGACATGGACCCCTCCCGGCCGGACGCGGTGGCGGCGGTGGAGGAGTCCAGCCGGGGCCGCATCCCGGAGCTGGCCCCGATTCGGGTCGGCCGGATGATGGCGACGCCGTTCGCGTTCCTGCGCGGCTCCGCCGGACTCATGGCGTACGACCTGGCCCGCACCGCCATGACCGGGATCCGCGCCCAGATCTGCGGCGACGCCCACGCCGCGAACTTCGGTCTCTACGGCGACGCGCGGGGCGGCCTGGTCATCGACCTGAACGACTTCGACGAGACCGTCGACGGCCCCTGGGAGTGGGACCTCAAGCGTCTCGCCACCTCTCTGGTGCTCGCGGGCCGTGAGGCCGGCGCCGACGAGGACACCTGCCGCAGGGCCGTGCACGGCGCGGCCGGCTCCTACCGCCGCACCATGCGGCTCCTGGCGAAGCTCCCGGTGCTGGACGCGTGGAACGCCATCGCCGACGAGGAACTGGTCTCCCACACCGACGCGCACGACCTGCTGGGCACCCTGGAGCGGGTCTCGGAGAAGGCCCGGGCCAACACCAGCGGGCGGTTCGCGGCGAAGTCGACCGAGCCGACGGAGGACGGCGGCCGCCGCTTCGTCGACGCGGCGCCGGTGCTGCGTCGCGTCCCGGATGCGGAGGCATACGCGGTGGCCGCGTCCCTGGAGCACTACCTGGTCACCCTGCCCGAGGACCGCCACCCGCTGCTGGCCCGCCACGCGATCCACGACGTCGCCTTCCGCATCGTCGGCACGGGCAGCGTGGGGACGAGGTCGTATGTGGTGCTGCTGCTCGACCACCAGGGCGAGCCGCTGATCCTCCAGGTGAAGGAGGCCCGCCCCTCGGCCCTGGTCCCGCATCTGCTGGCCGCCGGCTTCGAGGTGCCGGAGGTGGAGCACGAGGGACGCCGGGTGGTGATCGGCCAGAAACGCATGCAGGTCGTCAGCGACGTACTGCTGGGCTGGACGACGGTCGACGGACTCCCCTTCCAGGTACGGCAGTTCCGCAACCGCAAGGGCAGCGTCGACCCGGCCGCGCTCGCCGCCGACCAGGTCGACGACTACGGCCGGATGACCGGCGCGCTTCTCGCCCGCGCCCACTCCCACAGCGCCGACCCCCGCCTCATCGCCGGCTACTGCGGGAAGAACGAGGATCTCGACGAGGCGATCGCCGCCTTCGCCGTCGCCTATGCCGACCGCACCGAGGCGGACCACGCGGACCTGGTGGCGGCGGTACGGGCGGGGCGGATCGCGGCGGAGACGGGCGTGTGAGGGGCGGTCGGACGGAGTCGCGGCAGGGGAAGCCCGGGCAGGGCGACCCCTGCGGGGCGGCCGGTCGGGTGGGTTCGGGGGAGCGTTGGCCTAGGCTGGTCGGGTGACGACCCCCGAAGCTGAGCAGCCCCGGCCCGAGGCACGGCTGGAGCAGGCCGTGCGGGCCGCCGAGCAGGCGTTGATCGAGTTCGAGATCGCGGTGGAGACCTTCCGCGTCGAGGTCGAGAACTTCTCGCGGCTCCACCATCAGAAACTCGGCCCGATGTACGCCCGGCTCGACGAACTGGACGCCCAGATCGCCGAGGCCAGGGCCGCCCGCACCGGTGATCCCGAGGACCGGCGCAAGGCCGCCGAGGCGCGGGCTCGGGTGTTGCCGATGCCCGGGGTCGAGGAGCTGTTCCACGGCTGGATGGACGGCGAAGGGCTGTTCCCCGAGGCCGAGGCGATGCTCACGGACCAGCCGGTCCGGCCCCCGCAGCGGGTGCGACCCAGCGAGGAGGCCCGCAAGCTGTACCGCGAGCTGGCCCGCAAGGCGCACCCGGACCTGGCACAGGAGGATGACGAGCGGGCCCGGCGCGAGGAGTTCATCACCCGCGTCAACGCGGCCTACGCCCGTGGCGAGGAAGCCCTGCTGCGTGAGCTGGCCGAGGAGTGGGCGGCCGGTCCGGCGCCCGCGGAGCGCAGCCCGAGCCCCAGCGAGGAGCTCTACGCCCGTCTTGAGTGGCTCGCTCAGCGCAAGGAGATGCTCGCGCTGGTCGCCCGGGAACTGGAGGGCGGCGCGATCGGCTCCATGCTCCGCATGGCGCCGGAGGACCCCGACCGGCTCCTGGACGAGATCGCCGACAAGCTTCTCGCGGACGTCGCCGCCCGTGAGGCGGAGCTGGCCGAGCTGGTGGGGTAGCGGACCGGTCGTGTCGTACGCCCGGTCGGGTAGCGTCGGGCACATGAGTTTCGGAGCTGGTGTGCCCACGGTCCAGGTCGGCGACCTCAAGGACGACGACTTCCTGCTCGACGTCCGAGAGGACGACGAGTGGCAGGCGGGTCATGCCGAAGGGGCACTGCACATCCCCATCAGCGAGTTCGTCGGCCGCTACGGTGAGCTGACCGAGGCGGCTCCGCAGGACGGTCGGGTCCATGTGATCTGCCGCTCCGGCGGTCGCTCGGCCCAGGTCACGATGTACCTCGTCCAGCAGGGCATCGACGCCGTGAACGTCGACGGCGGCATGCAGTTCTGGGCCGCCACGGGCCGCACGGTCGTCACGGACGAGGGAAACCCGGGCTCCGTCCTGTAAGTCGTCGGACCGGCACGTGATCGGGCGGCCGGTAGCCGTCGGGTGGCTGGCCGGTACGCCGTCGGGTGGCCGGACCGGCGGCCGGGTCGGCGGCCGCCTCGTCGGGTCGGCCGGTTCGGCTCGCCGGGGGGGTGTCAGCCGAGGGGATGGGCGGCCAGTAGGTCGCCCAGGGCCTCCTCGTGTGCCGCGGCCGGACCGAGCGACAGTTCCAGGTGCTTGGCCCAGGCGTGGTACCGGTGCAGCGGGTAGTCGACGTCGGCGCCCAAGCCTCCGTGCAGATGCTGAGCGGTCTGCACCACCCGTCGTACGCCTTCCGAGGCCCAGATCTTGGCCACGGCCACATCCCCGGAGGCCGGCAGCGCGCCCGGCGTCCCGGCGGCGATCCGCCACGCGGCCTGCCACAGCGTGACCTCCATCGCGCGCAGGTCGATGTAGCGGTCGGCCGTCTGCACGGCGACGGCCTGGAAACTGGCGATGGGGTGTCCGAACTGCTCCCGCTTGCCGGCGTACTCGCTGGTCATCGCCAGCACGCGCTCGCCCAGACCGAGCGCCTGCGCGCAGGTCCCCGTGGTCAGCAGGGCGCGCAGCCACTGCCAGGCGCCGTCGGCGGTGACGACGTCCCGGTCGGCGATCCTCGCCGATTCGAGGCGCAGTTCGCCGAGCCGCTCACCGGTGGTGGAGATCTGCTCGGCGAGCACGACCCCTTCGTGCCCGCGTGCCACGACGGCGAGGACGCTGCGGTCGTCCTCGGTGCGCGCCGGCACGACGACGAAGTCGGCGTCGTACGCCCACGGCACCACCGTCTGCACCCCGTCCAGCACCCACTCGCCACCGCCCGGCTCCCCCGGGCCGCCCACACCTTGTCCGTCGGCCGTGTCGAGCTGCCGTGCGGTCACGGCGAGTTCGGCCGGATCGTGGCCGGTGCGGCCGTTCGCGGCGACGGTGAGGACGATCTCGCCCCGGCCGGCCCGAGCGAGCAGGGACGACTTCAACCCCGGGCCGCCGTAAGCCTGTAGGGCGGCCGCTGCCGCGCTGTTCTCCAGCAGCGGTACTCGTGCCAGCACCTTCGACGCCTCGCGCAGCACCAGACAGAGCGCGATGGCGTCGAGGCCCGCCCCGCCGAACTCCTCGTCCAGCAGCAGGCTCAGCAGGTCCGCCGAGGCGAGCCTGGCCCACAGCGCGCGGTCGAAGTCGTCGGCCACGGCGCCCCTGGTGAGCGCGGGGCTCGGCACGTCGTCGGGGGCGACCCCGGCGAACACCCCCCGCGCCGCCTCCGCCGCTGCCTGCTGCTCCTCGGTGAAGGTGAAGTCCACGGCCTGTCCTCCCGACGGGTCAGCTGATCTGACGGAGCGTCAAGATAGAACAGGTTCTAGAAGAAGGGAACGGTCGGTGGGAGGGGAACGGTCGGTAAGGCGATGAGGCGGAAAGGCGGAAAGGCGGTGAAGCGGAAAGGCGGTAAGGGGCGGGCGCCCCTCGCCGCGCGCTCCTCACCGGTCGAAGTCCACCTCCACCGCCTCCGTCAGCGGATGCGACTGGCAGGCCAGCACATACCCCGAGTCCGTCTCCTCCGGTTCCAGCGCGAAGTTGCGGTCCATGCGCACCTCGCCGGAGACCAGGAAGGCCCGGCAGGTCCCGCAGACCCCGCCCTTGCAGGCGTAGGGCGCGTCCGGCCGGTTGCGCAGCACCGTCTCCAGGACCGACTCCCCGTCCCGCACGGGCCAGCTGCCGCCCCGGCCGTCGAGCCGGGCGGTCACGGTGCTGTGTGCCGGTGCCGCCACGCGCGCCGGGGGCGCCGTGACCTCCACGTGGAAGATCTCCTCGTGAATCCGGGATCGCGCGACCCCGATCTCCCGCAGCGCCTGCTCCGCGCCCTGGACGAGTCCGAACGGCCCGCACAGGAACCACCCCGCCACCTCTGTCACCGGCAGCAGCGACGGCAGCAGCCCGGTCAGCCGCTCCCGGTCCAGCCGCCCGGACGGCAGCCCGGCCTGCTGCTCCTCGCGGGAGAGCACGGTGACGAGCTGGAACCGCTCGGGGTACCTGTCCTTGAGGTCGGCGACCTCCTCCAGGAACATCGTCGAGGCGGCCGTCCGGTCGCTGCGGATGAGGCAGAACCGGGCCGCGGGCTCGCGGGCCAGCAGCGTCGAGACGATCGACAGCACCGGAGTGATCCCGCTGCCGCCGACGACCGCCGCGTACCGGCCGGGCGCTGGGGCGAGGGTGAACCGGCCGGCCGGCGTCATCACGTCCAGCTCGTCGCCGACGGCGATCTCCTTCAGCGCGTACGTCGAGAAGGCCCCGCCCTCGACCAGCCGTACGCCCACCCGCAGCGTGCGGGGCCCCGCGCCGTCGGGACCGGGCGCGGGCGAGCAGATCGAGTACGTCCGCCTGACCTCGGTCCCGTCGACCACGCGGCGCAGGGCGAGATGCTGGCCGGGCGCGTGCCGGTACTCCTCGCGCAGCGCGTCGGGGACCGTGAGGGTGAGGGTGACGGAGTCGTCGGTGAGGTGGTCCACCGCGGCCACCTGGAGCGGGTGGAAGCGGGCCATCACAACTCCTTGAAGTGGTCGAAGGGTTCACGGCAGGCGAGGCAGCGCCGCAGCGCCTTGCAGGCGGTGGAGGAGAAGCGGCTGAGCAGCTCGGTGTCGGCGGAGCCGCAGTGCGGGCAGCGGATCGGCTCCATGGCCCCGCCCGTGGCCGCGTACGCCCCTGTTCCGGTCACCGTCCCGGTCGTAGTCCCGGTGGCCGCGGGCTTCGGGGGGAGGGTCCGGGTGGGGCCCAGGGTGATGCCGACCGGTTCGGCTGTCGTCCGCACGCGTGGCGGTGCGATGCCGAACTCCCGGAGTTTGCGCCGCCCTTCGGCGGAGATGTCGTCGGTGGACCAGGCGGGGGACAGCACCGTGCGCACGGTGACCTCCCGCACCCCGTGGGCGTGCAGCGCCCGTTCGATGTCCAGGGACATCGCCTCCACCGCCGGACAGCCGGTGTAGGTGGGGGTCAGATCGACCTCTACGGCGTCCGCGTCGCGTACATGCACCGCGCGCAGCACGCCGAGCTCCCGAAGGGTGAGCACGGGCAGTTCGGGGTCGAGCACCGAACCGGCGACCTCGAGGAGTTCCGCCTCCAGCGGGGTGAGCGTCACCATGACGCGCCCGGGTGACTGCGGTGCAGGTGCTGCATCTCGGCGATCATCCGGCCGAAGGACTCGGTGTGCAGGCCCTCACGGCCCGCGCCCGCGCGCCAGGCTCCGGTGCGCGATCCCTCGGGCACGGCCAGGCCGGCCCGCCCCAGCACGCTCCGGACCGACTCCAGCCAGGCCGAGTCCAGCTCCGACCCGTCGAGGTCTAGGCCGTCCAGGGGGAGGAACATCTCCCCGGTGAACCGCCACAGTGCCGTGCAGGCCCGCTGCGTCCGCTCGTGGCTCTCCTCGGTGCCGTCGCCGAGCCGCAGCGTCCACTGTTCGGCGTGGTCGCGGTGGTAGGCGACCTCCTTGACCGCTTTCGCCGCCAGTCCCGCGAACGGGCCCTGCACGGCCGCCAGCCGCGCGTACAGAAGGTGCTGGTAGGTGGAGAAGTACAGCTGGCGGACGATGGTGTGGGCGAAGTCGCCGTTGGGCTGCTCGACCAACTGGAGGTTGCGGAAGGCGCGTTCCTCGCGCAGGTACGCCAACTCGTCCTCGTCGCCGACCATCGACAGCAGGATCCGGGCCTGGCCCAGCAGGTCGAGGGCGATGTTGGCGAGCGCGACCTCCTCCTCGAACACGGGCGCGTGGCCCATCCACTCCCCCAGGCGGTGGGAGAGCACCAGGGCGTCGTCGCCGAGGGCGAGTGCGGCGGTGTGGGTGTGCGTCGTCGTGGTCACAGGTGCTTCACCCCCTCCGGGATCTCGTAGAACGTCGGGTGCCGGTACGGCTTGTCGGCGGACGGTTCGAAGAACGGGTCCTTCTCGTCCGGCGAGGATGCCGTGATGGCGGAGGACGGCACGACCCAGATCGAGACGCCCTCGCCCCGCCGGGTGTACAGATCGCGCGCGTTGCGCAGGGCGAACTCGGCGTCCGGCGCGTGCAGGCTGCCGGCGTGGGTGTGGGAGAGGCCGCGCCGGGAGCGCACGAAGACCTCCCACAGGGGCCAGTCGGTGTTCGTCATGCCTGCTCCACTTCCGTCCCAGAGCTGTGTTTGGCCGCGTAGACGGCGGCCGCCTCTCGTACCCACGCGCCCTCGTCGTGTGCGCGCCTGCGTTGTGTCATCCGCTGCTCGTTGCAGGGGCCGTTGCCCTTGAGGACATCCTTGAACTCGGTCCAGTCGATGGCTCCGAAGTCGTGGTGTCCCCGCTCCTCGTTCCACTTGAGGTCCGGGTCGGGGAGCGTGAGGCCGAGCGAGGCCGCCTGGGGGACGCAGATGTCGACGAAGCGCCGGCGCAGTTCGTCGTTCGAGTGGCGCTTGATCTTCCAGGCCATCGACTGCGCGGAGTGCGCGGACTCGTCGTCGGGCGGGCCGAACATCATCAGCGACGGCCACCACCAGCGGTCGACCGCGTCCTGTGCCATCGCGTGCTGCTCCGGGGTGCCTTGGCTGAGGGCCAGCAGCAGCTCGTAACCCTGGCGCTGGTGGAAGGACTCCTCCTTGCAGACGCGGACCATCGCCCGGGCGTACGGGCCGTAGGAGCAGCGGCACAGGGGCACCTGGTTGGTGATCGCGGCGCCGTCCACCAGCCAGCCGATCGCGCCGACGTCCGCCCAGGTCAGCGTGGGGTAGTTGAAGATCGAGGAGTACTTCTGGCGGCCGGAGTGGAGCTTGTCGAGCAGCTCCTCGCGGCCGACGCCGAGGGTCTCGGCCGCGCTGTACAGATAGAGCCCGTGGCCCGCCTCGTCCTGCACCTTCGCCATGAGGATGGCCTTGCGGCGCAGGGAGGGCGCGCGGGTGATCCAGTTGGCCTCCGGCTGCATGCCGATGATCTCGGAGTGGGCGTGCTGGGCGATCTGGCGTACCAGCGTCGCGCGGTAGGCGTCGGGCATCCAGTCGCGTGGCTCGATGCGTTCGTCGGCGGCCACGGTGGCGTCGAAGACGCGCGCGTACGCCTCGTCGGAGCCGGTCGCTCTGTCCTGCCCGGCGTGCGGCTGTGTGCGGGCCGTCTGATGCGCGGCTGCTGTCGCCATGCGGTCCCCCTTGACCTTGGGCCTCGGCTCGGTGCCTCGGCCTCGGCTCTGCCCGAGCCTTCTCCCGACCGATCGTTCGGTCCGTGCGATTCCATGGTGGGACGGCCGTCGTAAGGTGTCAACCGCTGTGGATAACCTGCGGGCATCCCCTGTGGACAACCTGCCCCGGCCTTTCCCGGCCCGGGCGCCGCGGGGAGGGGGCTGCGCCGAACGGGTGAGGCTGAGTACCGTTCGCGATTGCGCGACGCAGCGCGAAGACGACCGGTATCGGGGAACGGGGCGGAATGGACGTGCACGACGGAGGGGCCGGCTCTCCAAAGGGGCCGAACACGTCAAGGGAAGCGGAGGCGGCGGCGGAGACGCCGCCCGCCCGGGACGCCGTTCCCCGCCCCCGAACCGAACTCTCGAGCCCCGAGCCCGCGGCCTCCCGGGCCGAAACCGCGGACTCCGGCCCTTCTCCCCAGGCCGAGCCTGCGGGCCAGGAGATTTCTCCCCGGGCTGAGCCCGCCGACTCGGAGGCTGTTCGTCGGGCCGAGCGCGCCGATCTCGTCGGTGATCCCGGGAGCGATCCCGCAGGCGACTCCGTCGATGGTCCCGGGAGCGATCCCGTCGCTGACCCCGCCGCCGGGCACGTGAGTGAGCCTCGGCGGACGGGAGCGCGTACCGGTGTGGCCGCCCTCTCCCCCCGCTACCAGGTCGGCGCCGCACTGGCACTGGCCGTCGTCGCGGTGACCGTCTGCATGCACGTCGGGATGGTGTTCCTGCACATCGCCCCGTCGAACACCGTCACCAAGGCGCACGGCAAGGCGATCGACGACTGGATATACCCCGAGTTCGAGCAGAACTGGAAGCTCTTCGCGCCGAACCCGCTTCAGCAGAACATCGCGGTCCAGGTCCGGGCCCAGGTCCGTAGCGCGGACGGCGGGTCCCGGACCACCGGCTGGTACGACCTGTCCGCGCAGGACGGCCGGGCCATCGACGGCAATCTGGTGCCGAGCCACACCCAACAGAACGAGCTGCGCCGGGCCTGGGACTTCTTCACCGCCACGCACGACAACGGCAACCGCCCCGTCGGCCTGCGCGGGGCCCTCTCCGAGACGTACCTGCGCCGCATCGTGGTGCTCCGTCTGGACCGCGGCGGCGCGGCCGGTGACGGCGGTGTCGTCGAGCGCGTCCAGGTCCGTTCGCAGACCACCAACGTGACCCCGCCGAAGTGGAGCACCGAGAAGGTGTCGACGAGCCCGGTGTACCGCGAGTTGTCCTGGTGGTCGGTGCCGGACGGCGAGACCGAGGGAGGCACGAGGTGAACCGGATCTCCCTGAAGGTGTCCGCCGCCATCGCCCGCGTCACCGGGTCGGCGCTCGCGCCGTACCAGAGCGCCGTGGTCCGGATCGGCTTCAGCGTCACCTGGCTGCTGTTCCTGCTGCGCGAATTCCCCCACCGCCAGGAGCTCTACGGCCCCGACGGCCCCTGGGACTGGGAGTTGGCCCGGCAGTTGATCGACACCAACGGCGCGTTCTCGGCCCTGATGTGGTCGGACGGACGGGGCTGGTTCGAGGCGGTGTACCTGCTCGCGCTGCTCTCCGCCGCGCTGCTGCTCCTCGGCTGGCGCACCCGCGCGATGTCGGTGCTGTTCATGGTCGGCGTGCTGTCGCTCCAGAACCGCAGTGTCTTCATGGGGGACGGCGGGGACAACGTCCTGCACCTGATGTCGATCTACCTGGTGTTCGTGCGGTGCGGCCGGGTGTGGTCGCTGGACGCGCGGCGGGCACGGCTCGCGCACGAGGCACGCGCGCGTGGGGAGCGGGTCACGGACCGAGTGGGCCCCGTCCTGTGGGTCGTGTCCGGGTTCGTCCTGGTCACGGTGACCGTGGCCGGCCGTTTCCACAGCGACTGGGTCGTTCCGGCGCTCCTGTGGGCGGCCTGGGCCGTGCAGGGCCTGTGGTGGGCCGTCGGCCGCCGCACGAAGTCGGCGGAGCCCCGGATCCTGCTCGACGTGATCGGCAACATCCTGCACAACGGCGCCCTGGTCGTGATCATGGCCGAGGCCTGTCTGATCTACGCGACGGCCGGCTGGTACAAGATCCAGGGTTCGCGCTGGCAGGACGGCACCGCCGCGTACTACCCCCTGCACCTGGACTACTTCTCGCCCTGGCCCGCGCTCGCCGATCTGCTGGCCGGCAGCGGCACGATGGTTCTGCTGGCCACCTACGGGACCGTCATCGTGCAGGTCGCCTTCCCGTTCACGCTCGCTAACCGGCGGCTGAAGAACGTCCTGCTGGCCCTGATGATGACGGAGCACGCGGTGATCGCCGTGCTGCTCGGGCTGCCGTTCTTCTCGCTGGCGATGATCGCGACGGACGCCGTCTTCCTGCCGACCACCTTCCTGCACCGGGTGGGCGGATGGGCGGCACGCGCGCGTGCCGGGATGTTCCCCGACTACGGTCGTACGGCCGCCCGGGAGGAGCCGCGGGGCGAGGAGGAGCCCGAGCACACCCGCGTAGGGTTCACGGCATGACCGATCGCGTGACCGCCGGCTCCGATCCGCTCGGCCGGTGGCGCCGGCTCGCCGACGCCTCCGTCCTGCTCGACGGCTTCCACGCCCTCAAGCACGCCGTGCGCTTCGGAGCCGAGGTCCCGGTGGCGGTCACCGCCGACCGGCGGGCGACGCTCGCCCTCGCCGACGAACTCGCCCCGGACGTGCGCGACGCGCTGGACGCGCTGCTGACGGAGGTCCCGGAAGCGACGTACGCCTCCCTGGTGCCGCGCCCGCATCCCACCGCGGTCGCCGCCCTGGCCGTACGGCCCTCGCGCGAGGCCAACCTGGAGCGGCTGGGGCACGCGCCCCGCGCGACTCCCGTCGTGGTCCTGGACAACCCGCGCAACCTCGGCAACGCGGGCGCGGTGATCCGGCTGGCCGCCGGTTTCGGGGCCACCGGGGTGGTCACCACCGGCACGCTCGACCCCTGGCATCCGACCGTGGTGCGGGGCGGGGCGGGGCTGCACTTCGCGACCGCCGTGGAGCGGCTGGCCGTCGACGAGCTGCCGGCCGGCCCGGTGTTCGCCCTCGACCCGGAGGGGGACGACCTGCGGGGCGTCAAGCTGCCGGACGACGCCCTTCTGGCCTTCGGCTCGGAGCGCAGCGGGCTCTCGGCCGAGCTGCGCGCGCGGGCCGACCACCTTCTCGCCCTGCCGATGCGCCCCCAGGTCTCCAGCTACAACCTCGCGACCAGTGTGGCCATGACGCTGTACCACTGGAGTGCCACCGGGGGCGCACCGCACGTCCCGTAGACGTCGGGACGTCGGGACGTCGAGATGCCCGGACGCCTAGGCGTCCCTGCGGACCTCCACCACCCGGAAGCGGTTCGCGACGAAGGCGCCGTCGGTGAGGGCGGCGTTGGCCGCCGGGTTGCCGCCCGAGCCGTGGAAGTCGGAGAACGCGGCCGTCTGGTTGACGTAGACGCCGCCGGTGAGGTTGAGGGACAGCTGGGCGGCCTCCTCCAGGCAGACCTCCTCGATCGCCTGCTCGACCTCTGGGTCGGTGGTGTACGCGCCGACCGTCATCGCGCCCTTCTCGCGCACCGTGCGCCGCAGCAGGGCGACCGCGTCGGCCGCGGAGTCGACGGCGACGGCGAAGGAGACCGGGCCGAAGCACTCGCCCATGTAGGCGGCCTCGTCGTCCGCCCCTTCCCAGTACTTCCGCGCCCCGTCGAGCTTGACGAGCACCGGGGTGCGCACGATCGCGTCCGGGAACTCCGGGTTGCTCACCTCGCGGGAGGCGAGGGCGACCTCTCCGAGGCCCGCGGCGGCCTCCAGGCGGGCCTTGACGTCCGGATTGACGATCGCGCCGAGCAGCGCGTTCGCGCGCGCGTCGTCGCCGAGCAGGCCGTCGACCGAGCGGGCGAGGTCGGCGACGACCTCGTCGAAGGTCTTCGCGCCGTCGTCGGTGCGGATGCCGTCGCGGGGGATCAGCAGGTTCTGCGGGGTCGTGCACATCTGGCCGCTGTACAGCGAGAGCGAGAACGCCAGGTTGGCGAGCATGCCCTTGTAGTTCGCCGTGGACTCCACGACCACCGTGTTGACGCCGGCCTTCTCGGTGTAGACCTGCGCCTGGCGGGCGTTGGCCTCCAGCCAGTCGCCGAAGGCGGTCGAGCCGGTGTAGTCGACGATCCTGATCTCGGGGCGGGTGGCCAGGGTCTTGGCGATGCCCTCGCCGGGGCGCTCGGCGGCCAGCGCGACCAGGTTCGGGTCGAAGCCCGCCTCGGCGAGCACCTCGCGGGCGACGCCCACGGTCAGCGCGAGCGGCAGCACCGCGCGCGGGTGGGGCTTGACCAGGACCGCGTTGCCGGTGGCCAGGGAGGCGAACAGGCCCGGGTAGCCGTTCCACGTCGGGAAGGTGTTGCAGCCGATGAGCAGCGCGATCCCGCGCGGGACCGCGGTGAAGCTCTTGGTCATCGCGAGCGGGTCGCGCTTGCCCTGGGGCTTGCTCCACTCCGCCGTGCCGGGCGTGCGGACCTGCTCCGCGTACGCGTACGCCACCGCCTCCAGGCCGCGGTCCTGTGCGTGCGGGCCGCCCGCCTGGAACGCCATCATGAAGGCCTGGCCGGAGGTGTGCATGACCGCGTGCGCGAACTCGTGCGTCCGGTCGCTGATCCGCTTGAGGATCTCCAGACAGACCACCGCGCGCACTTCCGGGCCCGCGTCCCGCCAGGCGCCCTGTCCGGCGCGCATGGCGGGCAGCAGCGTGTCCACGTCCGCGTGCGGGTAGGTCACGCCCAGTTCGACGCCGTACGGCGAGACCTCGCCGCCCACCCAGTCGTCGGTGCCGGGCTGGCCGAGGTCGAGGCGGGTGTGCAGCACGGCGTCGAAGGCGGCCTTGCCGGCCGCGGCGTCCAGACTGCCGTTCTCCCCGTAGGCCTTGGGGTGTTCCGGGTGCGGGGACCAGTACGCGCGGGTGCGGATCGCTTCCAGGGCCTGGTCGAGGGTGGGCCGGTGCTGGGCGATCAGAGCGTGCGCGGTCGGTTCGGCGGCGGCCATGCGGGACCAACTCCTCGTCTTGAGAACTCTCCGTCGAGCTCATGACCTGGCGGAAACCTGGGCAGGATCAGCCAGTCAGGGTTAGAGTAACCGAACGATCGGTCGGGACAAGGGGGCCTGCCGCATCTGTGGAAAACCCAGTGCGGGAGGATCGCGCACATGACAGCACTCGACCTCAGCAGCCCCGTGGCCGTCGTCGGCACCGGCACCATGGGCCAGGGCATCGCCCAGGTCGCGCTCGTCGCCGGTCACCCGGTGCGGCTGTACGACACCGTGCCCGGCCGCGCCCACGAGGCGGCCGCCGCGATCGGCGCCCGCCTGGACCGGCTCGTCGAGAAGGACCGCCTCGCCGCCACCGACCGGGACGAGGCACGTGCCCGCCTGTGGCCCGCGGAGAGCCTCACCGACCTCGCCGACTGCTCCCTGGTCGTCGAGGCCGTGGTGGAGCTGCTGGAGGCCAAGCAGGAGCTGTTCCGGCAACTGGAGGACGTCGTCGGCGAGGACTGTCTGCTCGCCACCAACACCTCGTCCCTGTCGGTGACCGCCGTCGGGGGCGCACTGCGCAACCCGGGCCGCCTGGTCGGCCTGCACTTCTTCAACCCCGCTCCGCTGCTGCCGCTGGTCGAGGTCGTCTCCGGGTACGCCACCGACGTCACGTCGGCCACGCGCGCGTACGAGACCGCCCGCTCCTGGGGGAAGACGCCGGTCGCCTGCGCCGACACCCCCGGCTTCATCGTCAACCGCATCGCGCGGCCCTTCTACGCCGAGGCGTTCGCCGTCTACGAGGCGCAGGGCGCCGACCCGGCCACCATCGACGCGATCCTGCGCGAGTCGGGCGGCTTCAAGATGGGCGCCTTCGAGCTGACCGACCTGATCGGACAGGACGTCAACGAGTCGGTCACGCACTCCGTGTGGCGGTCCTTCTTCCAGGACGTGCGCTTCACGCCCTCGCTCGCCCAGCGCCGCCTGGTCGAGTCGGGCCGTCTCGGCCGCAAGACCGGCCAGGGCTGGTACGACTACTCCGCCGGGACCGGGGCCGCGGAGGCGGCCGAACCGCACACCGCGGAGAAGGCCCAGCCGCCCGCGTACGTCGTCACCGAGGGCAACCTGGGCCCCGCCTCCGAACTGCTCGCGCTGATCCGCGAGGCGGGCATCCAGGTGCGCGAGGAGGAAGAGGACCACGGCACCCGCCTGGTGCTGCCCGGCGGCGGCCAGCTCGCCCTCGCCGACGGTCAGACCTCCGTGGAGTTCCGGGACGTCGTCTACTTCGACCTCGCCCTGGACTACCGCAAGGCCACCCGCATCGCCCTGTCCGCCTCCCAGGACACCTCCACGCAGACGATGTCCGAGGCGATCGGCCTGTTCCAGGCGCTCGGCAAGGACGTCAGCGTCATCGGTGACGTCCCGGGCATGATCGTCGCCCGTACGGTCGCGCGGATCGTCGACCTCGCGCACGACGCCGTGGCCAAGGGCGTGGCCACCGAGGAGGACATCGACACCGCGATGCGCCTGGGCGTGAACTACCCCCTCGGCCCCTTCGAGTGGAGCCGCCGGCTGGGCCGTACCTGGGCCTGCTCCCTCCTGGACGACCTGCACGAGCGCGACCCCTCGGGCCGCTACGCGCCGTCCCTCGCGCTCTACCGGCACTCCTACGCCACCGAGAAGCGGGAGGGCGCCTCGTGACCACCGCCAAGCGCGACACGTACACCCCGGAGACCCTGCTCTCCGTCGCCGTCCAGATCTTCAACGAACGCGGTTACGACGGCACCTCCATGGAGCACCTCTCCAAGGCGGCCGGCATCTCCAAGTCGTCGATCTACCACCACGTCGCCGGCAAGGAGGAACTGCTGCGGCGGGCCGTCAGCCGGGCCCTGGACGGCCTCTTCGGGATCCTCGACGAGGAGCACGCGCGCGTGGGGCACGCCTCGGAGCGCCTGGAGTACGTCGTGCGGCGCATGGTCGAGGTGCTCATCGGCGAACTGCCGTACGTGACACTGCTGCTGCGCGTGCGCGGCAACACCGACACCGAGCGGTGGGCCCTGGAGCGGCGCCGCGACTTCGACCACCGGGTCGCCGAACTGCTGAAGGCGGCCGCCGCCGAAGGGGACATACGCGCCGACATCGAGGTACGGCTCGCGACCCGGCTGGTCTTCGGGATGATCAACTCGATCGTCGAGTGGTACCGGCCGGGCGGCCGCGGGATGGTCGAGAGCGAGGTCGCCGACGCCGTCGTGCGGCTGGTCCTCGAGGGGCTGCGCACGGCCCCGTAGGGCTTCCTTGCGCTCACCCCTGGGGCTCCAGGTCCTCCTCCTCGAACACCAGCAGCGTGCGCGTGCTGAGCACCTCGGGGATCGCCTGGAGCCGGGTGAGCACCACCTCGCGCAGCGCCCTGTTGTCCGGCGTGTGCACCAGGAGCAGGACGTCGAAATCGCCCCCGACCAGGGCGATGTGGGAGGCGCCGGGCAGCAGTCTGAGCTGCTCGCGCACCGTCCGCCAGGAGTTCTGCACGATCTTCAGCGTGATGTAGGCGCTCGTGCCCTGCCCGGCGCGCTCATGGTCGACACGGGCGCCGAAACCGCGGATGACGCCGTCCTCGATGAGCCGGTTGATCCGCGCGTAGGCGTTGGCGCGCGAGACGTGGACCCGCTCGGCGACCGACCGTATCGAGGCGCGGCCGTCCGCCTGGAGCATCTGGAGGATGTCCTGATCGATGGCGTCCAGCGGACGCGGTGGCGGCGGCGGGGCACCGCCCGGCGACGGGGGGCTGCTCGGCGACGGGGCACCGGTCGGTGGCGGAGGGTTGCCCGGCGGCGGCGCGGCGCCGTTCTCCGGCCCTTCGGCCATTTGTTCAGGTGCCATGTCCCCCTGCCTCCCTGCCATGGACGTACTGCATCCATCTCAGGTTGTGGAGAACCGTTTGTCCACAGCCTGAGGGGCCCTGTAGCCAAAATGTGCCGACGACCGAACAATCGGTAGGTGAGGCGCTCGTCACAACCGACGCGCCTCCCGTAGCCGCTCCCCACGAGGAGGTGCCGTCATGACGGTCATGGAACAGCGGGGCGCGTATCGGCCGACGCCGCCGCCGGCCTGGCAGCCCCGTACCGACCCCACGCCGCTGCTGCCCGACGCGGAGCCGTACCGCGTCCTCGGCACCGACGCGGCCGCACAGGCCGACCCGGAGCTGCTGCGCCGGCTGTACGCCCAGCTGGTGCGCGGCCGCCGCTACAACGTCCAGGCCACCGCTCTCACCAAGCAGGGCAGACTCGCCGTCTACCCGTCCAGCACCGGTCAGGAGGCCTGCGAGGTCGCCGCCGCGCTGGCCCTTCAGGAGCGGGACTGGCTCTTCCCCAGCTACCGCGACACCCTCGCCGTCATCGCGCGCGGTGTGGACCCCGTCGAGGCCCTCACCCTGCTGCGCGGCGACTGGCACACCGGCTACGACCCCTACGAGCACCGTGTGGCGCCCCTGAGCACCCCGCTCGCCACCCAGCTTCCGCACGCCGTGGGCCTCGCGCACGCCGCCCGTCTCAAGGGCGACGACGTGGTCGCGCTCGCCATGGTCGGCGACGGCGGCACCAGCGAGGGCGACTTCCACGAGGCGCTGAACTTCGCCGCCGTCTGGCAGGCCCCGGTCGTCTTCCTCGTGCAGAACAACGGCTTCGCGATCTCCGTGCCGCTCGCCAAGCAGACCGCCGCCCCCTCGCTGGCCCACAAGGCCGTCGGGTACGGCATGCCGGGCCGCCTGGTCGACGGCAACGACGCGGCCGCCGTGCACGAGGTGCTGACCGACGCCGTACGGCGCGCCCGCGAGGGCGGCGGCCCCACCCTCGTGGAGGCGGTGACCTACCGCATCGAGGCGCACACCAACGCCGACGACGCCACCCGCTACCGCGGCGACGCCGAGGTCGAGACCTGGCGCGAACACGACCCGATCCAGCTGCTGGAGCGCGAACTCACCGCGCGCGGGCTGCTCGACGAGGACGCGAAGCAGTCCGCGCGGGACGCCGCCGAGGAGATGGCCGCCGACCTGCGCGCCCGCATGAACCAGGACGCGGTCCTCGACCCCATGGAACTGTTCGCCCACGTGTACGCCGAACCCACCCCCCAACTGCGGGAACAGCAGGCCCTGCTGCGGGCGGAGCTCGAGGCCGAGCACGCCGACCAGGAGGGTACGCACCGATGACCACCGTCGCCCTCAAGCCCGCCACCATGGCGCAGGCCCTCACCCGCGCACTGCGGGACGCGATGGCCGCCGACCCGTCCGTGCACGTCCTGGGCGAGGACGTGGGCACCCTCGGCGGCGTCTTCCGGGTCACCGACGGGCTCGCCCGGGAGTTCGGCGAGGACCGCTGCACGGACACCCCGCTCGCCGAGGCGGGCATCCTCGGCACGGCCGTCGGCATGGCGATGTACGGACTGCGGCCGGTCGTGGAGATGCAGTTCGACGCCTTCGCCTACCCGGCGTTCGAGCAGCTCATCAGCCATGTCGCCCGTATGCGCAACCGCACCCGCGGCCGTATGCCCCTGCCGATCACCGTCCGGGTGCCCTACGGCGGCGGCATCGGGGGCGTCGAGCACCACAGCGACTCCTCCGAGGCGTACTACATGGCGACCCCGGGCCTGCACGTCGTCACGCCCGCCACGGTCGCCGACGCCTACGGGCTGCTGCGCGCCGCCATCGCCTCCGACGACCCGGTCGTCGTCCTCGAACCCAAGCGCCTGTACTGGTCCAAGGACGCCTGGAACCCGGAGGAACCGCAGAGTGTCGAACCGATCGGCCGCGCGGTGGTGCGGCGTCCGGGCCGGAGCGCCACACTGATCACCTACGGGCCGTCGGTGCCGGTCTGCCTCGAAGCCGCCGAGGCGGCGCGCGCCGAGGGCTGGGACCTCGAGGTCGTCGACCTGCGCTCCCTGGTGCCCTTCGACGACGAGACGGTCTGCGCCTCGGTGCGGCGGACCGGCCGCGCGGTCGTCGTCCATGAGTCGGGCTCCTTCGGCGGCCCGGGCGGGGAGATCGCGGCCCGCGTCACGGAGCGCTGCTTCCACCACCTGGAGGCACCGGTCCTGCGCGTCGCCGGGTTCGACCTCCCCTACCCGCCGCCGATGCTCGAGCGCCATCACCTGCCCGGCGTCGACCGCATCCTGGACGCCGTGGCGCGGTTGCAGTGGGAGGCGGACAACTGATGGCACAGGTGCTGGAGTTCAAGCTTCCCGACCTCGGGGAGGGACTCACCGAGGCGGAGATCGTCCGCTGGCTGGTCCAGGTCGGCGATGTCGTCGCCGTCGATCAGCCGGTCGTCGAGGTCGAGACGGCCAAGGCGATGGTCGAGGTGCCCTGCCCCTACGGCGGTGTGGTCACCGCCCGCTTCGGCGAGGAGGGCACCGAGCTGCCCGTCGGCGCCCCGCTGATCACGGTCGCGGTCGGCGCGCCGGTCTCCGGCGGCCCGGAGGTTCCCGCCAAGGGCGCCAAGGGCGCCGAGGGGTCGGGCAACGTGCTCGTCGGTTACGGCACCTCGGAGGCACCCGCGCGCAGGCGCCGGGTCCGGTCGGCGCGACCGGAACCCGCCGCCTCCGTAGCCGCCGCTTCAGTGGCCGCCGCGCCCGCCCCGGTTCTCCCGGCCGCCCCGGCTCTCCCGGGCGTCCCGGCCGGGGCGACCGACCGCTCCGCGGGCCCCGTCCCCGTGATCTCCCCCCTGGTGCGCAGACTCGCCCGGGAGAACAACCTGGACCTGCGGGAGCTCACGGGCTCCGGGCCCGAAGGGCTGATCCTGCGGGCGGACGTGGAGAAGGTGCTGCGGGGAGCCGTCCCCCGGGAACAGGTGGCACAGTCGCCGTCCGGGTCCTCCGCTCCCACCGGAAGCCGCCGCGTCCCCCTCAAGGGTGTGCGGGGCGCCGTCGCCGACAAGCTCTCCCGCAGCCGGCGCGAGATCCCCGACGCGACCTGCTGGGTGGACGCCGACGCGACGGAACTGATGCGGGCCCGGGCAGCGATGAACGCGTCCGGCGGGCCGAAGATCTCCCTCCTGGCCTTGCTCGCCCGTATCTGCACCGCCGCGCTGGCCCGCTTCCCGGAGCTCAACTCCACCGTCGACCTGGCGGCCCGCGAGGTCGTCCAGTTCGACCACGTCCACCTCGGCTTCGCCGCGCAGACCGAGCGGGGACTCGTCGTGCCCGTCGTCCGCGACGCGCACGCCCGGGACGCCGAGGGACTCACCGCGGAGTTCGCCCGGCTCACCGAGGCGGCCCGGGACGGCCGTCTCACCCCCGCCGACCTGACCGGCGGCACCTTCACCTTGAACAACTACGGGGTGTTCGGAGTCGACGGCTCCACGCCGATCATCAACCACCCCGAGGCGGCCATGCTCGGAGTCGGCCGCATCATCCCCAAGCCGTGGGTGCACGAGGGCGAGCTGGCGGTGCGCCAGGTCGTCCAGCTCTCACTCACCTTCGACCACCGGGTGTGCGACGGCGGAACGGCCGGCGGCTTCCTGCGCCATGTGGCGGACTGCGTGGAACAGCCGGCGGTGTTGTTGCGCACCCTGTGATTGCGGGCCTGCTCCGGTGATTCCCGCCTTTCCCGTGATCGGGCGGGCCCGCATCCCCGGGGCGGCCCGCATACTCGGGGGGTGACCTCGAACGAGCCCGCCGCCCACGACGCCGTCGTGCTCGCCGGTGGCGGCGCCCGCCGGCTCGGCGGCGCCGACAAGCCGGGCGTGCGGGTGGGCGGGCGCGCGCTGCTCGACCGGGTGCTCGGCGCCTGCGTCGACGCGCGCACCACCGTCGTCGTCGCCGACCCCCGCCCCACCGCGCGGCGCGTGCGCTGGGCACGCGAGGACCCGCCCGGCGCGGGACCCGTCGCCGCGCTCGACGCGGGACTGCGCCACACCACGGCGGACGACGTCCTCGTCCTCTCCGCCGATCTGCCCTTCCTCGCGGCGGACACCGTACGGCGGCTGCTGACCGCCCTGCGTGCCGGTGCGGTCGAGGGCGCGCTGCTCACCGACGCCGACGGCCGTGACCAGCCGCTCGTCGCCGCGTACCGCACGGCCGCCCTGCGCCGCGAACTGGCGGTGCTCACCGCCCGCGAAGGCGGCCTCACCGGACTGCCGCTGCGCCGGCTGACCGCCGGACTCGACCTCACCCGCGTCCCCGACCCGGTCGCCTCGTTCGACTGCGACACCTGGGACGACATCGCCGCCGCCAGGGCACGTATCAGGGAGCATGACCACGTGTTGGATGAATGGATTTCCGCAGTCAAGGACGAGCTGGGCATCGATCTCGACGTCGACACCGGCGCCCTCCTCGACCTCGCCCGCGACGCCGCCCACGGGGTGGCCAGGCCCGCGGCGCCGCTGACCACCTTCCTGGTCGGCTATGCGGCCGCGCAGGCCCAGGGAGGCCCCGAAGCCGTGGCCGAGGCCGCCCGCAAGGCCGCCGCACTGGCCCTGCGCTGGGCGGATGAGGCCGGGCAGGAGAAGGCCGCGCAGGAGAAGGCCGGGCAGCGGCAGGCCGACAAGCCCGGCGGCTCCGGACCGGACGCCGGATGACCGCCCGCGGTACCCGGCAGGGCCTCGACGCCGAGGACCTCGACGTCGAGGAGGCGCTCGCCCTCGTGAAGGACGGCAACGGCACCGCCCGTCCGGCCGGCGGCCACAGCCCCGCACAGCGCGAGGGCAGCGGCCACGGCACTCCGTCCTCCCCCTCCCGCTCTTCGTCCTCCTCTTCCTCGTCCTTCCCCTCCTCCGCGTCCCCGGAGGCCGGTCACCGGGGAGAGGCTGCCGAGCACCGCCACCGGGCGACCTCCTGGCCCGAGGCCCGGACGATCGCCGCCCGCGCCGCACGGTCCGGCGCCGCCCGCCTCGCCCCCGTCTCCGTGACCCTCGGCGACGCCCTCGGCCTCGTTCTGGCCGCCCCGCTGACGGCCCTCACCGACCTGCCCTCCTTCGACACCTCGGCGATGGACGGGTGGGCGGTCGCCGGTCCCGGCCCCTGGCACGTACGGGAAGAGGGCGTGCTGGCCGGGAGCGCGACGCCCGCGCCCCTGGCCGACGGCGAGGCCGTACGGATCGCCACCGGCGCGCGGATCCCCCCGGACACCACCGCGGTACTGCGCAGCGAGCACGGCCGGACCGACGACAAC
Organism: Streptomyces sp. NPDC102259; assembly: GCF_044766465.1. Lineage (NCBI taxonomy): Bacteria > Bacillati > Actinomycetota > Actinomycetes > Kitasatosporales > Streptomycetaceae > Streptomyces > Streptomyces sp. NPDC102259. The sequence continues at coordinate 341,267 of NZ_JBIWMA010000006.1, forward strand.
GGCCGGCTGCACCCGACCCGCGAGATGCAGCACGGCCAGGACATCCGCCCGCGGGGTCAGGAGTGCCGCAACGGGGATCAGCTGCTGCGTGCCGGGGCGGTGGTGACCCCGGCCGTCCTCGGCCTCGCAGCGGCCGCCGGGTACGACACGCTGGCGGCCGTCCCCCGGCCCCGGGTCGAGGTGCTCGTCCTGGGTGACGAACTGCTCACCGAGGGCCGCCCGCACGACGGCCTCATCCGGGACGCGCTCGGTCCGATGCTGCCGCCGTGGCTGCGGGCGCTGGGCGCCGAGGTCATCTCCGTACGCCGGCTCGGCGACGACGCGAAGGCCCTGCACAAGGCCATCACCGCATCCGGCGCCGATCTCGTCGTCACCACCGGGGGCACCGCCTCGGGGCCTGTCGATCACGTGCACCCCATCCTGCGCCGACTCGACGCCGAGCTCCTCGTCGACGGCGTCAAGGTGCGCCCCGGCCACCCGATGCTGCTGGCCCGCCTCAAGGAGGACCAGCACCTCGTCGGCCTGCCCGGCAACCCCCTCGCGGCCGTCTCCGGGCTGCTCACGCTCGCCGAGCCGCTGCTGCGCACCCTCGCCGCCCGACCGGCTCCGGAGCCGTACGTGCTGCCGCTGCGGCAATCGGCGCACGGGCACCCGTACGACACCCGGCTGATCCCGGTCGTCCTGCGGGGCGACCATGCCGTGCCGCTGCACTACAACGGCCCGGCCATGCTGCGGGGTATCGCGGCGGCCGATGCCCTCGCCGTCGTACCGCCGGGCGGCGCACGCGCGGGTCAGGAGGCCGAGCTCCTCGACCTGCCGTGGGCGAGCGCCGGGATCGACGCCTGTTTCACGTGAAACGGTCCTGATTCACCCGTGTTTCACGTGAAACAGCCCGAGCGGGCTTGCCCCCGCTCGCCCCCGGTTTCACGTGAAACGTCATGCCTGCTCGGACGCCGGGACGGCTCGGCTGACCGTGATCACACGGTCCCCCAGTTGGAGACGGGTGAGCCGGGGGTCGGTGTAGTCCAGCAGTTCCTTGCCCCGGACGACGGCCACGACCAGGTCCGCGCAGCTGCGTGGCGCCTCGCCGATCTCCGCCTTGCCGACCGGCCGCTCGATGAGGTCCAGGCCGTTGCCGAGGGTCATCAGGTTCTCCAGGGTCCTGGCCACGGTTGGGCTGACCATCGAGACGCCGAGCAGCCGCCCGGCGGAGCTGGAGCTGGTGATCACGGTGTCCGCGCCGCTCTGCTTGAGCAGCGGTACGTTCTCGTCCTCCCGGGCGGCCACGACGATCGTCGCGCGCCGGTTCAGCTGTCGGGCGGTGAGGGTGACCAGGGCGGCCGTGTCGTCGCGTTGCGGGGCGACGATCACCCGCGAGGCGGTCTGGACCTCGGCCTTGAGGAGCGTCTCGGAGCGGGTGGCGTCCCCGGTCACCGACACCAGTCCGTCGTCGCCGGCGGCGAGCGCGGACTTGCGCTGGGCGTCCACGATGACGATCCGGTCCTTGGGGATGCCCTGCCCGACGAGGGTCTCCACCGCGTGGCGGCCCTTCGTGCCGTATCCGACGACCACGACGTGGTTGCTGGTGCGGGCCCGCCAGCGGTGGATGCGGACCTGTTGACGGGTGCGCTCGGTGAGCACCTCCAGGGTGGTTCCGACCAGGATGATCAGGAACACCACGCGCAGCGGTGTGATGACGAGGATGTTGATGAGCCGGGCTGTGTCACTGACCGGGGTGATGTCGCCGTAGCCGGTGGTGGAGAGCGTGACGGTGGCGTAGTAGGCGGCGTCGAGGAGGCTGACGGCGCCGTCCGAGTTGTCGTTGTATCCGGCGTGGTCGGCGTACACGATCAGTGTGGTGACGGCCAGCACCAGCAGGCCCATGGCGAGGCGCCGCAACACCTGCTGGAGCGGAGGGGCGCCGATGCGCATGGGCATCGTGATGGAACGGCCCGCCTCCGCGTCGTCGCGGGCCTCGCTGCGGGAGCGGTACCAGAGGGACCTGAAGAGGGAGAGCCTGGCCGGACCGGCCGGCGGTCGTTCGTGGTCCTTCATCGTGTGCCCCCTGTGACGGTGATCCGATCGGTGGGCACCATGGTTCCCGGCGGGCTCGTACCCGTCATGAAGCAACACGTGTCCATGAGTCCACAGATATTCATGATCCCGGAGGTCCCCTTGCGCGACCACACTGTCGTCGTCGGCTTCGGCACGAAGGGACGGTCCGCGATCCGGACGGCCTGCGCGGCGGGCCTGCGCAAGGAGCAGGTCGTGGTGATCGACCCCAGTGCCAAGGTGATCGACGCGGCGACGGCCGAGGGCTACGAGGGCGTGGTCGGGGACGCCACCCGCAGTGACGTGCTGCGGCGGGCCGAGGTGCAGCGGGCGGCGCGGATCGTCATCGCGACCCAACGGGACGACACCGCCGTGCTCGTGGCGCTGACGGCCCGCCAGCTCAATCCCGGGGCGAAGATCGTGGCGGCGGTCCGCGAGGAGGAGAACGCCCCGCTGCTCAGGCAGTCGGGCGCCGACGAGGTCATCACCAGCGCGGGTGCGGCCGGCCGGCTCCTCGGCCTGTCCGTGCTCAGTCCGGCGGCGGGCCGGGTCATGGAGGACCTCATCCAGCAGGGCGACGGGCTTGACCTCGTCGAACGGCCCGTCACCAAGGCCGAGGCGGGCCGTGGACCGCGTGAGACGGACGACCTGGTGGTGAGCGTCGTCCGCGGGCACCGCGTCCTCGCCTACGACGACCCGGCGATCGGCGTGCTGGAACCTACGGACCGGGTGGTCACGATCGTGCGGGTGGGCCCGGACCGTGCCCGGGCCCCCCTCGGGACCCCCGGCATGCCCGGGGTCCCGCCACTCCCGTCGGCCTGAGGCGCATGCCCTCGGGCGGGGCCCGCCGGTGCTACTTGCGGTTGTAGAGCCGCATCGTCACCGGCCCGAAGACCAGCACGAAAAGCCCCGCCCACCCCAGTGACCAGGCGATCTCGGCACCGGGCCAGTCACCCGCCATCAGTCCCCGCACCGCCGAGGCCAGATGGGTGACCGGGCTGTTGTTGACGAAGGCCTGGAGCCAGCCCGGCATGGTGCGGGGATCGACGAACACGTTGGACAGGAAGGTGAGCGGGAAGATCACCATCATGCTGACGCCCATCACCGACTTCTCGGTGCGCAGCAGCAGCCCGAACATCGTCCAGATCCACGAGAACGCGAACGAGAAGACGACCAGCAGGGCGATTCCGGCGACCACCCCCGCGAGCCCGCCGTCCGGCCGGTAACCGAGGACCATGCCGACGGTGAGCATCACGACGGACGCGATCGTGTAGCGCAGCGCGTCGCCCAGCAGATAGCCGACCATCGTCGAGGGCCGCCAGATCGGCAACGACCGGAAGCGGTCGAAGACGCCCTTCTCGATGTCGGTGTTCACCGAGACGCCCGTGTACATCGTGATCATCACGACCGACATCACCAGGATGCCCGGCAGCAGGAACCGGATGTACTCCTCCGGGGAGCCGGCCAGGGCGCCCCCGAACAGGTACGTGTACATCAGCACCATCATGATCGGGAACGCGGTGACGTCGAAGAGCTGCTCCGGCACGTGCTTGATCTTGAGGATCGCCCGCCAGCCGAAGGTGAGGGAGGCCGAGAGGGCGCTCGGGCGGGGCGGCCGCTCCTGCGCGACGAGCAGCGCGGCCAGCGACTCGGCGCTGACGGGGGCGAGATCCTGGACGTCCGTGCCGGTCACGGTGCTCATACCGTCACCTCGCCTTTCCGGCCGCGGGCCGGTGTACCGGCACCGTCCGGCGCCCCGGGGCCGGCGTCGCTCTGCGTGTCGTGGCCGGTGAGGGCGAGGAACACCTCGTCCAGGCTGGGCTGCCCCAGGGAGAAGTCGTCGACGACGACCCCGGCCCGGGCCAGTTCCCCGAGGGCCCGGGCGGCCTGGGCGGCGGCCGTGTCACCCGCCGCCGCGTCGAGCCGGGCGGTCAGCGCCACCGGGTCCGGCTCCCGCTGGACGTCCGCGTCCAGGGCCAACCGCAGCACCTGCTCGGCCGCGGGGCGCTGCTCGGCGTCGCGCAGTCGCAGATGGACGGAGCCGGCGCCGACGGACGCCTTCAGCTCGCCCTTCGTGCCCTCGGCGATCACCCGGCCCCGGTCGATGACGGCGATCCGGGACGCCAGCTGGTCGGCCTCGTCCAGATACTGCGTGGTCAGCAGCACGGTGGTGCCCTGTGCGACCACCGCCCGCACGATCTCCCACACCTGGTTGCGGCTGCGCGGATCGAGCCCGGTCGTCGGCTCGTCGAGGAAGAGCAGGTCGGGCGTGCTGAGGATGGACGCGGCGATGTCGATCCGGCGCCGCATGCCGCCCGAGTAGTGCTTGACCTGCTTCCCGGCCGCGTCGGTGAGCCCGAACGCGGCGAGGAGCTGCGCGGAACGCTCCCGGGCGGCCTTCTTGGCGTGCCCGAGGAGCCGGCCGAGCAGCACCAGGTTCTCGGTGCCGGTGAGGTCCTCGTCCACGGACGCGTACTGGCCGGTGAGGCTCACCCGGCCGCGCACCTCGTCGGCCTCCCGGACGACGTCGTGGCCGAAGACCCGGGCCTGGCCGCCGTCCGGCCGCAGCAGCGTGGCGAGCATCTTCACGGTGGTCGTCTTGCCGGCGCCGTTCGGGCCGAGGACGCCGTAGACCGTGCCGGTGGGGACGGCGAGGTCGACGCCGTCCACGGCCCTGGTCCCGCCGAACGTCTTCACCAGGCCTGCGGTTTCGATCGCCAGGCCGGCGGTGTGCTGGCTCATGGGGGTTCCTTCCGCGTACTCGGGCTACGTATGGGGGGACCTTTGCCGTCGCTCGAACTCATCGGTGATCGCATGCCGATTCTTCCCGGGGTCGCCGTCCCGCCGCGGATCATGATCGGGAGCGAGGAGGGGGAGGAGCAGGGGGAGGGAGTAGCGTCCCTTGCATGCATGCGATCACGATTCCCGAACCTGGTGGTCCCGAGGCGCTGGTGTGGGACGAGGTCCCCGATCCCGTACCCGGCACGGGCGAGGTCCTGGTCGAGGTGGTGGCCGGCGCCGTCAACCGGGCCGACATCCTTCAGCGGCAGGGCTTCTACGATCCGCCGCCAGGCGCCTCCCGCTACCCCGGCCTGGAGTGCTCCGGCCGGATCGTCGAGGTCGGCCCCGGCGTCTCCGGCTGGTCCGTCGGCGACGAGGTGTGCGCGCTACTCGCGGGCGGCGGATACGCCGAGAAGGTCGCCGTGCCGGCCAAACAGCTGCTGCCGGTGCCGGACGGCGTCGATCTCCGGCGGGCCGCCGCGCTCCCCGAGGTGACCTGCACCGTCTGGTCGAACGTCTTCATGATCGCCCACCTCCGTCCCGGCGAGACGCTGCTCGTGCACGGCGGCTCCAGCGGCATCGGGACCATGGCGATCCAGCTGGCCAAGGCCGTCGGCGCCAGGGTCGCCGTCACCGCGGGCACCAAGGAGAAGCTGGACCAGTGCGCCGAGCTGGGCGCGGACATCCTGATCAACTACCGCGAGCAGGACTTCGTCGCCGAGCTGAAGCAGGCCACGGACGGCGCGGGCGCCGACGTCATCCTCGACAACATGGGCGCGAAGTACCTGGACCGCAACGTCCAGGCGCTCGCCGTCAACGGCCGCCTCGCGATCATCGGTATGCAGGGGGGCAGCAAGGCCGAGCTGAACATCGGCGCCCTCCTCGGCAAGCGTGCCGCGATCAGCGCGACCTCGCTGCGGGCCCGTCCCCTGGAGGAGAAGACGGCCATCGTGGCGGCCGTGCGCGAACACGTCTGGCCGCTGCTCGCCGCCGGCCACGTCCGCCCCGTCGTCGACCGCGAGGTCCCGATGAGCGACGCGGCCGAGGCCCACCGGATCGTCGAGGCCAGCAGCCACGTCGGCAAGGTGCTGCTGGTCACGCCCGAGGGCAGGTCGGCCTAGGGGGCGGCCGCCTCAGGTGTGGCGCAGTCGCAGGGCGGCCAGGGCGAGGGCGATGCCGAGGCCGATGAGAACGAGGCCGCTGCCGAGCGGCAGGATCTGAAGGACCGGGCCGTCGGACCGCTCCGGCTGCGCCACGGCCCGCCGCACGGCGTCCCGCGGCGCACCCGAGGGCACGGGAGCGGCGGCCTCCGGCGACTCGGACGCGTCGGTGTCGTCGGAGAGGCCGTCGCCGCTCCCGTCGCCCGCGCTGTCCTCGCCCTCCGTGTCCTGGGCCTCCTCGTCCACTTCCTCGTCGGCCTCCTCCTCCGCGTGGTCGCCCACCCGCCCGGGTCGCTGGCGTCCCTCGCCCGCCCGGCTGCCGGCCCGGTCCGGCTCGGGGGAGGAGGGGGCGGGGGTGGCGGACGCCGACGCGGAGACGTACGACGCGGCGGCCGCGTACGACGAGGCGCCCCCGTAGGGCAGCACGAGCACGCCCAGCACGCCCGCTCCGACGCCCACGCCGACCCGCATAACGCACAACGCCTGCTGCCATGGAGTCACGTCCGTGACCCCCTCCCGGTGCCCAGTCGCCAAGAAAAGACGCAATAAGCCTCACATCAGGGATCTATCGCCGCATTCCGGACTCCGCCGAACGGAAACAGTGGATCACCTTTCCCGGGGGGTGCCACGGTGATGAGGTGGGGACGTGCGAGAGAATGACGGCATGGAGATGCCGAGGAACGAAAGGTCGCCGGAGAACGCCCAGAAGATCCTGGTCGTAGGTCAGGACGGCATGGCGCTCGGTGACATCGACGCTGACGACGACTCCCGTGAGATCCCGGTGACCGAGCAGGTCGAGCAGCCGGCGAAGGTCATGCGGATCGGCAGCATGATCAAGCAGCTGCTCGAGGAGGTGCGCGCGGCTCCCCTGGACGAGGCGAGCCGGGTCCGGCTGAAGGAGATCCACTCGAGCTCGGTGAAGGAGTTGGAGGACGGCCTGGCGCCGGAGCTGGTCGAGGAGCTGGAGCGGCTCTCCCTGCCGTTCAACGAGGAATCGACCCCGAGCGACGCGGAACTGCGCATCGCGCAGGCCCAGTTGGTCGGCTGGCTGGAGGGCCTCTTCCACGGCATCCAGACCACCCTCTTCGCCCAGCAGATGGCCGCGCGCGCCCAGTTGGAGCAGATGCGCCGCGCGCTGCCGCCGGGAGTGAGTCACGAGGGCGTCGACGACCCGCGCGCGGGCGGCCGTTCGGGCGGGCCGTACCTCTAAAGACGCTGGTCGGGTATCCGTAGCCGTACACACGAGAAGGGCCAGGCGTTCGGCGCCGGGCCCTTCTCCCATCACGTCACGCCATCACGTCAGGCCATGACGTCAGGCGGTCACGACGCCGGGTTGCCCGTGGAGACCTTGATCTGGATCTCCGGCATGTCCTTCGGGTCGACGTCCGTCCCGGCGGCGGGGAACTGGTCCATGACCGCCCCGTCGCCGTAGGTGTTCTCGTCGACCTTCACGATCTTGTACTGCCAGCCGGCGGCCTGGAAGCACTCCTTGACCGAGCCGATGTACTTGAACTTGAGGTTCGGCACCTGGATCTTGTCGGGGTCGTTGTACGACTCCTGCGGCTCGGAGCACTCCGTCGACTCGATCACCTTGGAGGTGTCCGGCCCCCGGTAGTCCGCCGCCTTCGTCGCCGACGGCGAGGAACTGCTGCTGCCGCCGCCCTTGGCGTCGTCGTCACCTCCGCTCACCGCGAGGCTGGCGATGAGGCCGCCGACCGCCACCACGGCGACGACGGCCGAGCCGATGAGCACCGCCTTGCTGCTCCTGCGGCCGCCGCCGCCCGAGGACACCGTGGTGGACGGCTGCGGGCTGAGGTTGTACGCGGGCGGGGTGTGCGGGGCCTGCTGGTGGCCGTAGGCCGGAGCCGGCGTCTGGTAGCCCTGCTGCGGGTAGCCGTAGGAGGCCGGCGTCGGCGTGCCGTACGGGTTCGGGGTCGGCGCGGGCTGGTAGGGCGTCTGGACGCCGCCCTGGGGCGGCGGGGTGCCCTGACCGATCGGCGGGAACACCGCGGAACCGACGCCCGCGCCGCTCGACGTCTGCGCGCCCGGGACGATGCTCGGCGGGGCCGGCTGGAAGGAGGCGGCGACCCGCAGGCACTCGTCGCGCATGGCGACAGCGGTCGGAAAGCGCTCGTTCGGGTTCTTCTTCAGCGCGCGGGCGATCAGCGCGTCGACGGCCGGCGGCAGCGCCCGGTTGATCGAGGAGGGAGCCACCGGCTCCTCCTGCACGTGCGCGTACGCGATCGCAAGCGGCGAATCGGCCTCGAACGGCAGCCGCCCGGTGACCAGTTGGAACAGCATGATGCCGACCGAGTACAGGTCGGACCGGGCGTCCACCGCACGCCCCAGCGCCTGTTCGGGCGAGAGGTACTGCGGGGTGCCGACGACCATGCCGGTCTGCGTCATCGAGGTGACCCCGGACTGCATCGCGCGCGCGATGCCGAAGTCCATCACCTTGACCACGCCGCGCTTGGTCATCATCACGTTGCCGGGCTTGATGTCGCGGTGGACGAGCCCCATCTCGTGGCTGATCTCCAGGGCCGCCAGCACGTCCGCGGTGATCTTCAGCGCCTTGTCGGCGGGCATCGCGCCCTGCTGCCGTACGTCCTCGTCGAGCACGGAGCCGAGCGGGCGGCCCTCGATGTACTCCATGACGATGTACGGAGTCGTCAGCCCCTCTACGTCGTCCTCGCCGGTGTCGAAGACGGAGACGATGTTGGTGTGCGTGAGCTTGGCCACGGCCTGGGCCTCGCGGCGGAAGCGCTCGCGGAAGGCCTGCTCGCGGCCGAGTTCGGTGTGCAGGGTCTTCACCGCGACCTGACGGTCGAGCACGGCGTCGTAGGCGAGGTGCACCGAGGCCATGCCGCCCTCGCCGAGCAAGTCGCGCAGCTGATACCGGCCGGCGGCGAGCGCCCGCCCCGCGTACCGGCCCTGCGCGCCGTCCTGGCTCATCTTCTGCGTCCCCCGTAGGCCCTCAGGCGCCGTTGACTGTCGTTGATCGAAAGTGCTATTCCCGGCCAAGTCTGCCGTAGGGCACTGACACGTCAAGCTCGGTGCCCGTTCCGTGACCCTAAGAGAAAGAAGCGTCGCGGAAGCGTTACAGGCGCCGTACGGCCGGTACACAGCATTTGCACGTCGGTACGGAGTACAGGTTTCATGGCCGGTCCGTCTCGGACCGGCGTCCGGGCCCGCCCCGGGCGATGTTCCGGGGATCGTCCCGGGCCGGAGGCTTGCGCGGAGGCTGTAGCGTGGCCGACGGAGACCGTAACAACACCGCGCGTTCCGCGGGCAGAAACGACGGCGAGGACTGATGGCACAGCAGCGCGCTCAGGGCCCGTCCGACCCCGAGGCGACTGGCGGCGGTATGTCAGATGCGCCGGAGAACTGGGGCAACGGCGGGTTGGTTGGGGACGGCCGGTACCGGCTGACCGGCAGACTCGGCCGAGGTGGCATGGCCGAGGTGTTCGCGGCCGAGGACGTACGCCTCGGACGCACCGTCGCGGTCAAGCTGCTGCGCGCCGATCTCGCCGAGGACCCCGTGTCCAAGGCCCGTTTCACGCGCGAGGCCCAGTCGGTGGCCGGCCTCAACCACCATGCGATCGTCGCCGTGTACGACTCCGGCGAGGACTTCGTGGGCGGCCAGAGCGTGCCGTACATCGTCATGGAGATCGTCGAGGGGCGCACGATCCGCGACCTGCTCCTCAACGCCGAGGCGCCGGGCCCGGAGCAGGCCCTGATCATCACCTCGGGCGTGCTGGAGGCGCTGGCCTACTCGCACCAGCACGGCATCGTGCACCGTGACATCAAGCCGGCGAACGTGATCATCACGCACAACGGCGCCGTCAAGGTGATGGACTTCGGCATCGCGCGCGCCCTGCACGGCGCGTCCACGACGATGACGCAGACCGGCATGGTCATGGGCACCCCGCAGTACCTGTCCCCGGAGCAGGCGCTCGGCAAGGCCGTCGACTACCGCTCCGACCTGTACGCGACGGGCTGCCTGCTGTACGAACTGCTCGCGCTGCGGCCGCCGTTCACCGGCGAGACGCCGCTGTCGGTGGTCTACCAGCACGTGCAGGACATCCCGGTGCCGCCGTCGCAGACCTCGGACGGGCAGTGCCCGCCGGAACTCGACGGCCTCGTCATGCGGTCCCTGGCCAAGGACCCCGACGACCGGTTCCAGACGGCGGAGGAGATGCGCGGTCTGGTCCAGTACGGGCTCCAGATGCTGTACGACCAGGGCGGCCACACCGGTACCTGGAACACCGGCCCGGTCGGCGCGCACGACGGCCGCGGCACGCCCGCCGGCGGCTTCGCGAGCACGGCCGCGCCGACGCACGGCGCCGACGCCTCCAGCACCTCGCAGATCCCGCAGCCGATCCTGCCCACCGGCTACGGCGGCGGTGACGACGGCGGCTTCGAGGGGCACGGCAACAAGGGCAGCGGCCGCGGCAAGCTGTGGATCCTCGCCGTCTTCGCGGTGATCGCCATCGCCGCGGGCGTCGCGCTCGCGCTGAACGGCCAGGGGAAGGGCAGCGGCGGCAGCGACACCTCGCCGTCGCCGTCCACCTCGCAGTCCGCGACGGGCGACACCTCCAGCGAGACGCCGAGCGACGAGGCGAGCGACACGTCCACGGACGACACCTCGGACGACAACTCCGGTTCGAACTCCGATTCGGACTGGACGCCGTCGTACTCGCCCTCGTACTCGCCGTCGTACTCCCCCTCCGCATCGGCCAGCAGCGAGCCGACGGACGAGGAGACGGAGACCCAGCCGTCGGACGATCCGACGGACACGCAGCCTTCGGACGATCCGACGGATGTGGAGCCGAGCGACCCGGCCACCGAGGGCGGCACCCTCGGCAGCATCGGAAACTGACCGAGGCACCCCTCACGTCACGACGTCACGCGCGCGTGGGCCCATGACAGGGCTCCACGCGCGCGTGTCGCGTTCCGGGGCCCGGGTCAGTCCGCGAACGCGCCGCACACCGCGTCGTACTCCCGGGTCCACCACACGGCGAGGGCCGAGGCCGCCGGGAACTGGGAGTCCGCGCGGGTGTCGCCGCGCTCGTAGTGCCAGCGCAGCATCCAGAAGTCGTTGAGGCGCTCCCACCACACCCGGTGCACGGCCGCCGCGAGTTCCAAGGGCGTGGCCCCGGCCGCGCGCCGGTACGCGCGTGCGTACTGCCTCGCCTTCGGCAGGTCGAGGGTGCCGTCGGGGCGGACGAAGAAGATCGCGGCGGCGCGGACGGCCTCCTCGGCGCGGGGCTGCACGCCCAGCCGGTCCCAGTCGACGATGGCGGCGGGGGCGTCCCCGCGGTAGAGCAGGTTGAAGGGGTGGAAGTCCCCGTGCACCCAGCCGACCGGGCCGCCGTGCGGGGGACGCCGGTCCGCGTGGCGTTCCAGCAGCGTGCGCCGTTCCAGGAGGCGGTGGCGGGCCAGCTCGTCGAAGGAGTCGGCCGGGCGGTGGCGGCGCACGCGCGCGAGGAGGTCGTCGATCAGGACGAACGTGTCGGCGGGGTCGGGGCTCGGGGCGGGCGCGGTGCTCTCGACGGGCGCGGGGCGCTCGGCGGCGGTGTGCTCGGCGGGAGCGGTGGCCGCGGCGCGGGTGCGGCGCTCGGGCGGGGTGGCACGGCGCTCAGGGGGGCGTCGTGGGTCGCGCTTCGGGTCGCGCGTCGGTGGGGCGTTCTCGGCGGTCTCTGCTTTCTCGGCGTTCTCCCCGCGCTCCCGCGGCCCGTGTTCTCCGCGCCCCGGGAGCGGGCGCTCGCCGTGGGCCGCCCGCATCACGTGTTCCAGGCTGGCGTGCACGACCCCCAGCAGTGCTCCCAGACGGCCGCACTGGCCGGGGGTGAGCTGGGAGCCGTGGCGGTGGCGGCCGTCGATCCACGGGTGGAGGGCGTAGGCGTGGCCGCCGACGACGGCGACCGTGCGTCCGTCGTGGCCGGGCAGCGGGGGAGCGACCGGGACGCCGAGGTCGGCCAGGCGCTCGGTGGCCCGGTGCTGGCGGGCGATGGAGGCGGGGTCGGCGGTGTCCGGGTCGAAGTGGTGCTTGAGGAAGTAGCGGCCTCGGGTGGTGCGCAGCCGGTAGCCGCGATTCAACAGCCCCTCGTCGACGGGCTCACAGGTGAGCGCGGTGCCGGCGGCGTACCGGCGGAGCAGGGCGCCCAGAGGGGGCGCGTGGAGTACTAAGGGGGGTACACAGGAGCGCGGCACGCGCCCGATGCTAGGGCACGATCCGAGGCTGTGAGCTGGGCGTTGTCACAGAAAGTCACTAAGTATCAATAACTGTCACAGCTGGTCGCTTCAGGTCGCCGCCAGGGCCTGCACGGTCACCACGAGGTCGGTATCAGGCAGGCGACCTCATGGTCGGCGAGTGGAAGAACAGCGACTTTTCCTACTTCGCGCACACGGCCGGTCTCCACAGACGGAGTCTTCCCGTGGACTGGGTGCGCGGGATAACGTGCCGTTGCTCCGGCCTCCTGCAAGGCTGTGACCAGGCTCTCTCCCGACTTTGCCGATTTACTTGGAAATCCAAGCAAAAACGCAGGTCAAGAGGGGTTTCACAGAAATGTGAAGCACTGGGTAACGTGATGACCGCAGGGCGCTCGCCGGGGCACCTGTCACACCTGTTCCGACCGAGTGGCACCCACCCCGTGCACGGGCGTCGGAACAGGTGAGCCGCTCCCTCAGGCCCTTCAGGGGCTGGGGGGATCCCCAGTCCCCGGCAACCCCGGGGGCCGGACCGACGGAGGAGCACACGTGACCGTGGAGAGCACTGCCGCGCGCAAGCCGCGACGCAGCGCCGGAAGCAAGGCCGGCACCACCGGCGCCGAGCGCGCCACCCGCACCACCGCCAGGAAGCCCGCCGAGCCCGAGCTCGTGCAGCTGCTGACGCCGGAGGGCAAGCGGGTCAAGAACGCGAAGAACGCGGAGTACGCCAAGTACGTCGCCGGTGTCACCCCCGAAGAGCTCCGCGGCCTGTACCGCGACATGGTGCTCACCCGTCGCTTCGACGCCGAGGCCACCGCCCTCCAGCGCCAGGGCGAGCTGGGTCTGTGGGCCTCGCTGCTCGGCCAGGAGGCCGCCCAGATCGGCTCCGGCCGGGCCCTGCGCGACGACGACTACGTCTTCCCGACCTATCGCGAGCACGGCGTCGCCTGGTGCCGCGGGGTCGACCCGACCAACCTGCTCGGCATGTTCCGGGGAGTGAACAACGGCGGCTGGGACCCCAACGGCAACAACTTCCACCTCTACACGATCGTCATCGGCTCCCAGACGCTGCACGCCACCGGCTACGCCATGGGCGTCGCCAAGGACGGCGCGGACAGCGCGGTGATCGCCTACTTCGGCGACGGCGCGAGCAGCCAGGGCGATGTGGCGGAGTCCTTCACCTTCTCCGCCGTCTACAACGCGCCGGTCGTGTTCTTCTGCCAGAACAACCAGTGGGCGATCTCCGAGCCCACCGAGAAGCAGACCCGGGTGCCGCTCTACCAGCGCGCACAGGGCTACGGCTTCCCCGGCGTCCGCGTCGACGGCAACGACGTCCTGGCCTGCCTCGCGGTCACCAGGTGGGCGCTGGACCGGGCCCGCGACGGCGAGGGCCCCACCCTCGTCGAGGCGTACACGTACCGCATGGGCGCCCACACCACCTCCGACGACCCGACGAAGTACCGGGCCGACGAGGAGCGCGAGGCCTGGGAGGCGAAGGACCCGATCCTGCGCCTGCGCCGCCACCTGGAGGCCTCAAACCACACGAACGAGGGATTCTTCGCGGAACTCGAGACGGAGAGCGAGGCGTTGGGAAGGCGAGTGCGCGAAGCGGTCCGCGCCATGCCGGACCCGGACCGTTTCGCCATCTTCGAGAACGTGTACGCGGACGGACACGCGCTCGTCGACGAGGAGCGGGCCCAGTTCGCGGCCTACCAGGCATCGTTCGCGACGGAATCTGACAGCGGCTTCGCCGCGGGTTCGGGGGGAAACTGAGATGGCGGAGACCGTGACGTCCAAGAACCTGGCCCTGGCCAAGGCGATCAACGAGTCGCTGCGCCGCGCCCTGGAGGAGGACCCCAAGGTCCTGATCATGGGTGAGGACGTCGGCAAGCTCGGCGGCGTCTTCCGGGTGACCGACGGCCTGCACAAGGACTTCGGGGAGGACCGGGTCATCGACACCCCGCTCGCCGAGTCCGGCATCGTCGGCACCGCGATCGGGCTAGCCCTGCGCGGCTACCGGCCGGTGGTGGAGATCCAGTTCGACGGCTTCGTGTTCCCGGCCTACGACCAGATCGTCACGCAGCTCGCCAAGATGCACGCGCGCTCGCTCGGCAAGGTCAAGCTGCCGGTCGTCGTCCGCATCCCCTACGGCGGCGGCATCGGCGCGGTCGAGCACCACTCGGAGTCGCCGGAAGCCCTCTTCGCGCACGTGTCGGGCCTGAAGATCGTCTCCCCGTCCAACGCGTCCGACGCGTACTGGATGATGCAGCAGGCCATCCAGAGCGACGACCCGGTGATCTTCTTCGAGCCGAAGCGGCGCTACTGGGACAAGGGCGAGGTCAACCCCGAGGCGATCCCCGGCCCGCTGCACAAGGCCCGGGTCGTCCGCGAGGGCACCGACCTGACCCTCGTCGCCTACGGCCCGATGGTGAAGCTCTGCCAGGAGGTCGCCGCCGTGGCCGCCGAGGAGGGCAAGAACCTGGAGGTCCTGGACCTGCGATCGGTGTCGCCCCTGGACTTCGACGCGATCCAGACGTCGGTCGAGAAGACCCGTCGCCTGGTCGTCGTCCATGAGGCGCCGGTGTTCTTCGGCTCCGGCGCGGAGATCGCGGCCCGGATCACCGAACGCTGCTTCTACCACCTGGAGGCCCCGGTGCTCAGGGTCGGCGGCTATCACGCCCCGTACCCGCCGGCGCGCCTGGAGGAGGAGTACCTGCCGGGCCTGGACCGGGTGCTCGACGCCGTCGACCGTGCCCTGGCGTACTGAGGAGAGGGTCGTGACGACGATGACGGAAGCGTCCGTACGCGAGTTCAAGATGCCCGACGTGGGCGAGGGGCTCACCGAGGCCGAAATCCTCAAGTGGTACGTCCAGCCCGGCGACACGGTGACGGACGGCCAGGTGGTGTGCGAGGTCGAGACGGCCAAGGCCGCCGTCGAACTGCCCATCCCCTACGACGGGGTGGTCCGCGCGCTGCACTTCCCCGAGGGCACCACGGTCGACGTGGGCATGTCGATCATTGCCGTGGACGTGGCGGGAGGGACGGGCGGCACTCCGGTCGCCGCCCCGATCGCCGAGGTACCGGCGCAGGCGCCCGCGCAGGCCGAAGCACCGCAGGCCGAAGCACCGCAGGCCGAAGCACCGCAGGCGGCCGCACCGCAGGCCGAGGCGGCGAAGCCGGTGGGTTCCGGCCGTCAGCCGGTCCTCGTCGGGTACGGCGTGGCCGCGTCCTCCACCAAGCGCCGTCCGCGCAAGGGTCCGGAGATCGCGGTCTCCCGGGTCCCGGACACGATCCAGGTGGAGCTGAACGGCCATGGCGGCGCGCCCGCCGTGAAGGAACGCCCGCTGGCCAAGCCGCCGGTGCGCAAGCTGGCCAAGGACCTCGGCGTCGATCTCGCCACGGTGGTCCCGTCCGGCCCGGACGGCATCATCACCCGCGAGGACGTCCACGCGGCGGCGGCCCCGGCAGCCCCGGCGGCCCCGGCCACGCAGGCCGCTCCGGTGGCCGAGCCGGTGCCGCAGGTGACGCAGGCTCCGGTCACGACCCCCGCGGCCGTGCCCGTGCCGTCGTACGACACGGCTCGGGAGACCCGGATCCCGGTCAAGGGCGTCCGCAAGGCGACGGCGGCGGCGATGGTCGGTTCGGCGTTCACCGCGCCGCACGTCACGGAGTTCGTGACGATCGACGTGACGCGCACGCTGAAGCTGGTCGAGGAGCTCAAGCAGGACAAGGACATGCAGGGCCTGCGGGTGAACCCGCTCCTGCTGATCGCCAGGGCCCTGCTGGTCGCCGTCAAGCGCAACCCGGAGATCAACGCGTCCTGGGACGAGGCGGCGCAGGAGATCGTGGTCAAGCACTACGTCAACCTGGGCATCGCGGCCGCGACCCCCAGGGGTCTGCTGGTCCCGAACATCAAGGACGCCCACGCCAAGACGCTGCCGCAGCTGGCGGAGTCCCTGGGCGAGCTGGTCTCGACGGCGCGGGAGGGCCGGACGTCCCCGGCCGCCATGCAGGGCGGCACGGTGACCATCACCAACGTCGGCGTCTTCGGCGTCGACACCGGCACCCCGATCCTCAACCCCGGCGAGTCCGCGATCCTCGCGATCGGTGCGATCAAGCTCCAGCCGTGGGTCCACAAGGGCAAGGTGAAGCCACGTCAGGTGACGACACTGGCGCTGAGCTTCGACCACCGGCTGGTGGACGGGGAGCTGGGATCCAAGGTGCTGGCGGATGTGGCGGCCATCCTGGAGCAGCCCAAGAAGCTGATCACCTGGAGTTAGGAGCGGCCCTGCCGACAGGGCCGCGCACCACGAAGGGCCGCACCGCGAAGGGCCGCGCACCCTGAGGGGCGCACCGCGAAGGGCCGCGCATCCCGAGGGGGCGCGGCCCGGGAGCCGGTCGTCTCAGCCCGCCGAGGCCGGATCCGGACGCAGCCAGTGTCCGTCCGTGGTCCAGCCGAGGAGCAGCCGGCCGGCGCCCTCGTCGGCCCGGCCGCCCTCGGCGACCTGGTGCAGGCCGGTCAGGGCGGGGGCCAGTCGGCCCGCCACATGGGCGGGGTGCCGGGACAGCTCCTCCGGCAGCCCGGCCAGGGTGCGGGCCCGCTCGCCGGGGGTGCACAGGGACAGATGGAACACCAGCTGCCGCCAGGCGTAGGCCACGTCCTTGATCGTGCTCAGCGGGCGCGGGTTGCCGTGCACGCGGCCGGTCAGCCGGCACACGGTGACGAAGCAGCGGCGGGCCAGGTCCGGCCAGCCCGCGGCCGGGTCGATGCCGACCCGGTGGACCAGGGTGGCCAGGTTGTGCGTGGTGAGGATCTGCGCCTGCTCGATCACCTTGCCGTTCGCGGCCACCGAGCCGCCGCCCCCGTGCCGTGACCGGGTCGAGCCGGCCTCGGCCCGCTCGACGCAGAGCTTCGCGAACCCGGGCGAGGTCCTGGCCCCGTACGACCTCGTCAGCGCCTCGCCGGTCTCGGCGATCGCCAGATTGCGGACGGCCCGGTAGTCGACGACGTAGTAGCGCTCGTACAGCGAGCCGCCGCCCAGCAACTCCGCCGCGATCCGGGCCGCCGCGAGGAACTTCGGGGTGAACGTGCCCATGAAGATGTCCGCGGCCAGCTCCTCGACCAGCGGAGCGCCCAGCTCGGCCTGGCGGGCCAGCACGGACAGTTCACGGATCAGGGAGTTGGGCAGGATCGTGCCGGGGAAGGCCTGCACGGCGAGCTCGCCGAGCTGCCGCAGCGCGACGGCCGACACCGCGCCCGCCTCGCCGTCCGTGCGCTGCCCGGCCACGGCCCGCACCCACGGCAGCTCCTCCGCCCGTACCTGCCGCTGGAGGTTGAGCAGCAGCAGCGAACGGCGGCCGGCGAACGCCCGGTGGTGGGCGGCCGCCAGCGTGCGCAGGGCCGGGTCGGGGTAGGCCTGCGCGGTGGTGGCGGCGACGAGCCGCGGCACGAGCTCGGCCAGCACCTCCGCCGAGGGCACGACCCCGCGTTCCACGAGGGTGCTCAGCGGCGCGCTCAGCGCGGCCTCGACGGGCCGCCGGACACCGGCCGGAATCGCCGCGCCCGCGGGCAGCCCCGTCTCCCGCGCCTCCTCC
This sequence comes from Streptomyces sp. NPDC102259, assembly GCF_044766465.1. NCBI lineage: Bacteria > Bacillati > Actinomycetota > Actinomycetes > Kitasatosporales > Streptomycetaceae > Streptomyces > Streptomyces sp. NPDC102259. Next base: position 359,065 of record NZ_JBIWMA010000006.1, read on the forward strand.
TCGCCCACCTCGGCGACGAGCGGCGCGACCTCGGCCACGCCCGCCTGCTGGTCGAGCCCGGACAGCCGGCGCAACACCAGCTGGGCCAGCGCGTGGTGCGAGGGCAGCGCCGCCTGCGCGGCCTGCTCCCGGCGCAGCGCGGTGAGCTCGGCGGAGCCGGGCAGCCCGCGCCGCCGCACCATGGACGTGACGGCGTGCCGCAGCAGCCCGAGCCGGCGCGCGTCCAGTTCCCGTCCGGCGACGGTCTCCTCCAGCGCCCCGCGCAGGATCGCCAGGTTCTCCTTCGGCTTGAGGTGCTTGGTGCAGTGGGTGTGGCGGGCGGCCAGGTCGCGGTAGCGGCGCAGCAGTTCGGCGCCGTGCCCGTGCCAGGCCGGGTGAGGGGTACGCGTCCCCACCAGGACCGGCTGCCCGGCGGCGGCGGTCTCCAGCCAGTGGGCGAGCAGTTCGTCGCCGAACGGCTGCCACACGGCGAGCGCCTCCCGCTGCGTCTCCACCGCCTTGCTGGTCCGCCGCCGCGCGAGGCTCTCACCGGCTTCGCCGACGGTCCACCGGTGCACCGTGCCGGCGTCGGGCGCCGGGCGGGTGGACGGGCGGGGCGTGAACCGCAGCCGTCCCGCGAACGGGGCGAGCTCCTCGACGAGTCCGAGCGCGGCTTCCGTCTCCCCGGCCCGGCCCAGCCAGGCCACGGTGAGCAGGGCGGCCTCCTCGGGGACGGTCACCTCGTACCGTCCGTCGTCGAGGAGTTCGTAGAGCCGCGCCAGCCCGTCCTCGGACAGCCAGTACGCGAACAGCGCCTGCCGGTCCCGCGGCACCCCGGCCCGGCGGGCGGCCTCGGCCTCGTACTCCGTCAGGGGCCCGCCGGCGCTCGGCGCGCCGGTGGCGAAGCCGCCCCGGAGCACCTCGGGTGTCACCCACGCGGGCAGATCCCGGACCGGGGTGCGGGAGCCGATGGTGAGCAGCCCGTTCGCCATGCCCGCCAGCACCGACCGCCACGCACGCTGTCGTTCGTCGGCGCGGCGGCGGGTGTCGGGGTCTTCGTGGCCGAGCGCGGTCCTGAACGCCCTGGCCAGTTGGCCGGCCGCGTAGCCCGGATCGGCCTCTGCGAGGTGCTGCTGGTCAGCGTCGTCGTTCATAAGCCGACATGGCGGGTGCCGCCCCCGCGCCCTCCGGGTCCCGAGCCCGGTGCTCTGCTGTTGAGCTACACGTCGATGGGCCGACGTGGCAGGTTCCGCCCCTGCGCCCTCCGGGTTAGGAGCCCGGCGCTCTGGCTACTGAGCTACACGTCGACGAGGCCCGACGGTAGACGTCGAACGGGCTTCCGGACAACCGTGTTTCGCCGCGGACAGCCTGAACACCCCTACGCCGTCAAGGCCGTCCGCTCCGTCAAGGCCGTCAGGCCGTCCGCTCCGTCAACGCCGTCAATGCCGTCAATGCCGTCAACGTCGTCTACGCCGGCACGTGCACCGTCTCCACCCGGCTCGCCACCAGCCGTTCCCGCTCGCGCCGAGCCGCGCGGCTGCGCAGCCGCAGGATCTGACTGACGCCGACGGCCTGGAGGACGAAGACGCAGGAGAAGGCGATCGTGTAGTCGTCGCCGGTCGCGTCCAGCAGCACGCCGACCGCGAAGAGCGTCGTCATCGACGCCACGAAGCCGCCCATGTTGGTGATGCCGGAGGCCGTTCCCTGGCGCTCGGGCGGGTTGGCCGGGCGGGCGAAGTCGAAGCCGAGCATGGAGGCGGGGCCGCACGCGCCCAGGACCGCGCAGAGCGCCACGAGCAGCCACATCGGCGCCCGGTCGCCGGGGTAGGCGAGCGTGGCCGCCCACATCAGGGCGGTCGCACCGACCGTGCTCAGGGCCAGCGGCAGCCGGGCCTCGTGGTGACGGGCGACGATCTGGCCGTAGACCAGGCCCACGACCATGTTGCTCAGCACCACCAGGGTCAGGAGTTCGCCGGCCGTCGCCCGTGACAGGCCCTGTGCCTCCACCAGGAACGGCAGACCCCACAGGAGCAGGAACACCATCGCCGGGAACTGGGTGGTGAAGTGCACCCACAGGCCGAGGCGGGTGCCCGGCTCCCGCCAGGACGCGGCGATCTGACGACGGACGTACGCCGCGCCCTGGTGCGGGAACGGCGCGGGCTCGTGGCCCTCGGGGTGGTCCTTCAGGAAGAGCAGCAGGAGGACCAGGACGACCACTCCCGCCAGCGCGCTGCCCGCGAAGGCCGCCGTCCAGCCGATGCCGTGCAGGAGGCGGGCCAGGACGAGGGTCGAGACCAGGTTGCCGGCCATCCCCGCCAGTCCCGCCATCTGGGCGACCATCGGTCCGCGTCGGGCCGGGAACCACCTGGTCCCGAGCCGCAGGACGCTGATGAACGTCATCGCGTCACCACAGCCGAGCAGCGCGCGTGAGGCGAGGGCCGTGCCGTAGGACGGGGAGAAGGCGAAACCGAGCTGACCGGCCGTGAACAGCACGACGCCGATGGTCAGCACCTTCTTCGTGCCGAGCCGGTCGACCAGCAGGCCCACCGGTATCTGCATGCCCGCGTAGACCAGGAGCTGGAGGATCGAGAAGGTGGACAGGGCCGAGGCGTTCACCTGGAAGCGTTCGGCGGCGTCGAGGCCGGCCACCCCCAGGGAGGTGCGGAAGATGACCGCGACGAAGTAGACCGAGACGCCGATCCCCCAGACGGCCATCGCGCGCCGTCCGCCCGGCGGATCACCCGGAAGGGTGGAGTTCACGGTGCGGTGGCCGGCGCTCATCGGACCTCCCCGCGAGCCAGGTGCGAGAACCAGCCGACGTGCCGGTGCACGATCTCGACGGCGGCTTCGGCGTCACCGGAGCGCAGCGCCTGAAGGATCTCCTCGTGTTCGCCCAGCGTCTTGGCTATCCGGTCGGGGTGGGAGTGCATCACGGCGACGCCCATCCGCAGTTGGCGGTCGCGGAGCTGGTCGTACAGCCTCGACAGGATGTCGTTGCCGCCGCTGCGGACGATCTCCGCGTGGAAGCAGCGGTCCGTGACGGCGGCGGCGGCCAGATCGCCCGCCGCGGCCTGTGCCTTCTGCTTCGCGAGCAGCTCTTCCAGCCGCTCGAGCAGCGCGGCCGACGCGGGGACCGCCTTGCGTGCCGCGTGCTCCTCCACCAACAGGCGGGTCTCCACCACGTCCGCGATCTCCTGTGCGGAGACCGGCAGGACCAGGGCGCCCTTCTTCGGGTAGAGCTTGATCAGCCCCTCCGCCTCCAGGCGCAGCAGCGCCTCCCGCACCGGAGTGCGTGAGACCCCCACGGCCTCGGCGAGCTCACCCTCGGTGAGGAGGGTGCCGCCCTCGTAGCGGCGGTCCAGGACACCCTGCTTGATGTGGGCGTACACGCGGTCGGCGGCGGGCGGTTGCTTCACGGGAGCGGGGGCGGGCGGGGCGGAGGACGGCATGCCCACAGGATAGATACAACACGTACGCAACGGGGGGCCGGTCCAGAATGCGGACCGGCGGCCGGGAGCGGTGAGGGGCGCGGGAAGTGGGGTGGGGAGCAGGGTGGGATGCGGGGTGGGGAGCGGGGCGGGCGGGGCCCGGGTAAGAGCAGGGCCAAGTAATCGGAAATTCTGCCCGGCAAGCGCACAACTTTGTGTGCTACTTACGTGTCACACACGTGCGGCCCATTTTTTTTCCCCCTTCAACTTGGCCGTACCGCAGGGGCATTCGACGTAATCGGGGTATTTCAGTTGATAACCGCCATCAAGGGCATCCGAGTCCGCAGGGCCGCAGCCGTTGCCGTCACCGCCGGCGCAGTGCTCGCGACCGGAGCCCTCACCGCGGCACCCGCACAAGCCGTTACGACGCCCACGATCGCCGCCAAGGCCGGCTACGTGATGAACAACGCGAACAGTGCCGCGCTCTACAACAAGGCCGGGACGACCAAGCTGTCCACCGGCTCCACCACGAAGATCATGACCGCCAAGGTCGTGCTGGCCCAGACGAACCTCAACCTCGACGCCAAGGTCACCATCCAGAAGGCGTACAGCGACTACATCGTGGCGAACAACGCGTCCTCCGCGCGGCTGATCGTCGGCGACAAGGTCACGGTCCGTCAGCTGCTCTACGGGCTGATGCTGCCGTCGGGTTGCGACGCCGCGTACGCCCTCGCCGACAAGTTCGGCACCGGCACGACCCGCGCCGCTCGCGTGAAGTCGTTCATCGGCAAGATGAACACCAAGGCGAAGCAGCTCGGCATGACCAGCACGCACTTCGACTCGTTCGACGGCATCGGCAACGGGTCGAACTACTCGACCGCCAAGGACCTGACGAAGCTCGCCAGCAACGCGCTGAAGAGCGCGAACTTCCGCGCGATCGTCAAGACCAAGTCGTACACGGCCAAGACGGTCACCAAGACCGGCTCCACCCGCACCATGGCGGCCTGGACCAACACCAACACGCTGCTGAGCAGCTACAGCGGCGCCATCGGCGTGAAGACGGGCTCCGGCCCGGAGGCGAAGTACTGCCTCGTCTTCGCCGCCACCCGTAACGGCAAGACCGTCGTGGGTACGGTGCTGGCCTCCACCAACGCGACGGTGCGCGCCGCCGACGCGACGAAGCTGCTGAACTACGGCTTCGCCAGGCTGGGCTGACACCCGAAGGGCCAGTAGCGCCCCAGGAAACGGGCCCGTCGTGATCGTCACGACGGGCCCGTTCTCTGTCGAGGGGGTGTGGCCGTGCGGCCGGCTACCTGGTGACCGCGAAGTTCCGCAGGATCGCCGCCGTCAGCTCCGGGTCGCCCTCCGCCTTCACCCGGTCGGCGACCGCCTCCGCCGTCACCCGCCCGCAGGCCAGCCGTACGAACGTCTCCCAGTCGAGGGTGAACGCGGCGGCCGGGCCGAGTGCCGGGGCCGTCTCCAGGGTGCCGCGGCCCTGGATGTCGACCCGGATGGTGCGCAGGAACTCGATCGGCCCGTGCACGTCGAAGACGACCGCGGAGCTGCGCGGGGCGTCGGCCTTCTCGGCGACGACCGCCGGGAGCTCGGCGAGCAGCGCGTCGCGGGCGATGTGCGCGCCGGGCGAGTCGAGGTTGCCGGGCCGGCCGAGGGCGGCGCGCAGGTCCTGCTCGTGCGCCCACACGTTGAACGCGTGCTTGCGCATGGACTCCTCGAGCGTGAGCTCGGTGCCGAGCGGGCCGCGCACCATCGTGGTGGGCTGGCGCGACTCGTTGCGCAGCTGGCGGTTGCGACGGATGACCGTGTACTCCAGCTCGGACGTCATCTCCGGCGCCGTGTGGTGGCGGCGGACGTCGACCTGCATCTCCATGTAGCGCTGGATGTCGTTGGTGACGTGGTACAGGTCGCGCGGGAGGGTGTGGATGGGGCGCGGGTCGCCGTACATCTCGCAGTCCAGCCCGATGACGTGCGACACGATGTCGCGTACCGACCAGCCGGGGCACGGGGTCCGGCGGTTCCAGTCCGCCTCCACCAGCGGCAGCACGAGCTCGGATATCGCTTCGATGGAGTGGGTCCAGGCGTCGGCGTAGGGCTGGAGGGTGGGATGCAGACTCACGGAAACGGGACCCCTCGGCGGTCGGTACTCGGGTGGGTTGTGGCGGCGTTGCCAGCGGGAGGTGGCGGTTGTCGGCAGCTGTCGGTGGTTGTCGGCGGGTGTCTCGAAACTCTCCCAGTTCTCGACTGCGCTCGAGACTGGGGGACCCCCAAGCTACGCTGCTGTGAGGCACCCCGGCAGTGCTTTCGTGTGACGATCGTAGGCCCGTGTGAACGACTCGAATGCCAGGACGGTGGTAGTGTGCGCGCCTCTCTGATCCAGATCGCTGTAGAAGAGGGCGAATCGGTCGAATCGCGGCGGATGCGGGTCGCCGAGCTGGTACGGGAACGGGCCGGTGCCGCCGACCTCGTGGTGCTGCCGGAACTGTGGACGACCGGGGCGTTCGCCTACGAGGAGTTCGCCGGCGAGGCCGAGCCCCTGGAAGGGCCGACGTACGAGGCGATGGCCAAGGCCGCCAGTGACGCGGGCGTGTGGCTGCACGCGGGCTCGATCCCGGAGCGGGCTCCGTCCGTCGACGGCTCCGCCGAGGGCCCCCTGTACAACACGTCTCTCGTCTTCACCCCCTCCGGTGAGCTGGCCGCCGTCTACCGCAAGATCCACCGCTTCGGCTTCGACAAGGGCGAGGCCGTGCTGATGGGCGCGGGCGAGGAACTGGTGACGGTCCGCCTGCCCGGGACGACCGTCGGCGTCGCCACCTGCTACGACCTCCGTTTCCCCGAACTCTTCCGCGGTCTCGTCGACGCCGGCGCCGAGACCCTCGTGATCTCCGCGGGCTGGCCGGAGCGCCGCCGGGCGCACTGGACGCTGCTGGCCCAGGCACGGGCGGTCGAGAACCAGGCGTTCGTGCTCGCTTGTGGAACGGCCGGGACGCATGCCGGAGTTCCGCAGGCGGGTCACTCGATCGTGGTGGATCCGTGGGGCGAGGTGCTGGCGGAGGCGGGCTCCGGCGAGGAGGTCCTGGAGGTCGAGTTCGACCCGTCGAGGGTCGCCACGACCCGGGAGCAGTTCCCGGCCCTCAAGGACCGGGTACTCGGACTGCGCACTCCCGAACACCGGCCCTAGCTGCTCAGGGCCTCGGTCGCTCAGTGCCCTGGTCGCTCAGGGCGCTTCCGCTCAGGGGCTTCCGCTTCGGTCTCCCACTCCCGGCCCTCGAACGTCCGGGCGCTCCTAGTCCTCGTGTTCCTTGTCGGCGAGGTGGATCACGCACACCGCCACCGCGATCAGCAGCGCCGGATCCGCGTCCTCCCGTACGACGTCGACGCCGTACGTCTCCCGCACGTGCAGCCATCGCCGGGAGACGACGGCCAGCAGCTCGCCGTCGTACTCGACCGCGAACTCCCGGTCGAGGATCTTGCCGCTGACGTCGAGTTCGGTGCGACCGTCCGCCAGCGCCACCCGGTAGTGGTTGCGCAGCAGCGACAGCCGCTTGCGCCGGATCGTGGCCAGCGGCTCGCCGTTCCGTTCGATCACCATCGTGTCCCGCAGGGCGAACATCTTCTGGTGGATGTCGATCAGGACCCGCCCATGGGTGTCCTTCAGCTCGAAGGTCTCCCGCAGCCGCATCGCCTTGCCGTCGACGAGGTACACCTTGTTGCCGTGGTCGTCCTCGATCCAGTAGTCGTCACCGAAGCCGAGGAGCCGGTCGCGTACGAGGAATCTCATGCGGTTACGGCTTCCCCGGCGGCCGGTCCGAAACGCCGCCGGTAGGCCGATGGGCTGAGTCCGGTCTCGCGTCGCACCCGTGCGCGCAGGTTCGCGGCGGTCCCCAGCCCGCTCCTGGCCGCCACCATGTCCAGCCGCTGTTCACCCCGCTCGATGAGCCGGCAGGCGAGCGCCACCCGCTCCGCCGTCAGCCAGGCGAGCGGGGTCGTGCCGAGCTGCGCCCGGAACCGCCGGTGCAGGGTCGCCGGGCTCACCGCCGCCCGCGCCGCGAGCTCCGCCACCGTCAGCGGCTCCCCCAGCCGCTCCTGCGCCCAGGCGAGCAGCGGCGCCAGCGACTCGTCGGGCACGTCCGGCACCGGGCGCTCCACGAACTGCCGCTGGCCGCCGTCGCGGTGCGCGGCGAACACCAGCCGGCGCGAGACGGCGTTGGCGATCTCCGCGCCGTGGTCGCGCCGTACGACGTACAGCCCGAGGTCGAGCGCTGCGGCGCTGCCGGCGGCGGTGAGGATGCCGCCCTCGTCGACGAAGAGGACGTCGGACTCCAGCCGCACCTTCGGGTGCAGCGCGCGGAAGGTCTCGGCCCACATCCAGTGGGTGGTGGCCCGGCGGCCGTCGAGCAGCCCGGCCTCGGCGAGCGCGAAGGTGCCGGTGCAGAAACTCATGACGCGTGCCCCGCGCGCGTGGGTGCGCCTGATGGCGTCGAGGACGGCGGGGCCGCGCGGGACGACGTTGTCGGGCCGGCCCGGCACCACGAGGGTGTCCGCCGAGTCCACCGCCTCCAGGCCCCGCCCGCCGGTCATGGTGAAGAACCCGTGGTTCATCCGCACCTCGCGCTCGGGTGTGCACAGCACGACCTCGTACAGCGGCCGGGCCGGGCCGGGGCAGCCCGAACAGCTCGGTGGCGACGCCGACCTCGAAGGGATTGGTGCCCTCGTCCACGATCACGGCGACCCGGTGCGGCGCGCCCACGGTCCGCTGAGAGGATTCTTGCGGCATGTGCGATTCCTAGCACTCGTGGGGTGGTCGGCGCATCCCGCACGCTGAGCGCATGACCACCGAACCCGTCTCCCTGGCCACCGCCCTCGCCTCGTTCACCCAGCGCTGGAGCCCGCGCATCGTCACCACCGTCAACGACTACGACGTGCGCGTCGCGAAGGTCGAGGGCGAGCATGTGTGGCACGTCCACGACGACACCGACGAGTTCTTCCTCGTCCTGGACGGCGAGCTCCACATCGCGCTGCGGGAAACGGGCGGCGAACGCACGGTCGTCCTGCCCAAGGGCTCGCTGTACACCGTCCCGCGCGGCACGGAGCACAAGCCGTTCGCGCCGGTGCCCACGGAGATCCTCGTCTTCGAGCCGACCGGCACCCTCACCGTGGGCGACCGCCACGACGACGTGCCGGACCATGTGGACGCGACGACGGGTCACGCGCTGGCGTGACCGTCGGTGGCCGACGGCACCCTTGAGCCGTGACCTGGCCAGGGCGGTCGGCCGAACAAGAACGGGCACAGGAACAGGCCCAAGCCCAGGAACAGGCCCAGGCCCAGGCCCAGGATCAAGCACAGGATCAGGCACAGGCCCAGGATCAGGCACAGGAACGAGGGTGTTCCGGTCCGCCTCACCGAGGGCGGGGCGGACCGGTCACGGTCGGTCCTGGCAGGACCGGGCGCCTGACCCGGCTCACGGTCAGACGCCGTAGCCGCCGTTGTAGCCGTCGCGCTGGTGTCGTTCCGTCTCGACCACCGTGGTCGAGGTGGGAGGCACCATCACGCGGCGGCGCCGGGCGATGCTGCTGAACGTCGTCACGCCGATCAGCCCGACGATCATCAGGATGACGCCCACCAGATCGAGATTGACGCCCTGCATGTCCCAGTCGGTCGCAAACGTGAGGATGGCTCCCACGGCGATGAGGATGATGCATCCGCCGAGGCCCATGATGTTGCCTCCTGTCCGGTGTACCGGCCACTCCGGTTCACCACCGGATCCGGGTACCCCGCGGCCCGACTCCCATGCGCGGCAGCCGACTTGCTACCCCTGCAGGAACGCCACCAGCGCGTTGGCCAGCAGGTACGGGTCGGCGTCGCCGCACAACTCCCGCGCGCTGTGCATCGACAGGATGGCCACGCCGATGTCGACCGTGCGGATGCCGTGCCGGGCCGCGGTGATCGGACCGATGGTCGTGCCGCAGGGCATGGAGTTGTTGGAGACGAAGTTCTGGAACGGCACGCCCGCCTTCTCGCAGGCGGCGGCGAAGATCGCCCGGCCCGAACCGTCGGTCGCGTACCGGTTGTTGACGTTGACCTTGAGGATCGGGCCGCCGTTGACCCGCGGGTGGTGCGTGGGGTCGTGCCGCTCCGCGTAGTTGGGATGGACGGCGTGACCGGTGTCGGACGACAGACAGACGGTGCCCGCGAAGGCTCTCGCCCGGTCCTCGTACGACCCTCCGCGCGCGAACACCGAACGCTCCAGCACGCTGCCCAGCAGCGGCCCGTCCGCGCCGGTGTCCGACTGCGAGCCGTTCTCCTCGTGGTCGAAGGCGGCCAGCACCGGGATGTACGGCAGGCCCTCGCCGCCGGTCGCCACGGCCGTCAGCGCCGCCGTACCGGCGTGCACGGACAGCAGGTTGTCCATCCGGGGGCCGACCACCAGCTCCTCGTCGCGGCCCAGGTAGGCGGGCGGTTCCACGGAGTGCGCCATCAGGTCCCAACCGGTGACCTGCCCCGCGGCCAGCCCGGCCTCCTGCTCCAGGAAGGCGATCAGGTCGCCGTCGCGCACGTCGTTCGCCAGGCCCCAGACGGGCTGGAGGTGGCGCTGCTTGTCGAGCTTGAGGCCGTCGGTGTTGACCGCCCGGTCCAGGTGGATGGCGAGTTGGGGGACCCGCAGCAGCGGACGACCGACGTCGACCAGGTGCGTCGAACCGTCCCGCAGCGTCAGCCGGCCCGCCAGGCCCAGGTCGCGGTCCAGCCAGGAGTTGAGCAGCGGACCGCCGTAGATCTCCACGGCCACCTGGCGCCAGCCGTGCGCCCCGGTGTCGGGCAGCGGCTTGACGCGCAGGTTCGGGGAGTCGGTGTGCGCGCCGATGATCCGGAACGGCGTGTGCGGCGCGGCGCCCTCGGGCACGTACCAGGCCACGATCGCGCCGCCGCGCAGCACATACCTGCCGCCGCTCCCCGCCGCGGAGGCCGCCGAGGTCTCCGAGTCCCAGGCGTCCGTCTCCGAGACCTGCCGGAACCCGGCCCTCTCCAGGCGCTCGGCCGCGTTCGCCACGGCGTGGTACGGCGACGGGCTCGCCGTCAGGAACGTCATGAGGTCGTCGGTGTGGCCGCGGTCGAAGCGGGAGGGTGCGCTCATGGGGTTCACCTTAACGACGTACGAGAGCCCGCTCCCGGTGATGGGGAGCGGGCCCTCGTGAGGACAATGTGGAGTGCTGGGCGGTTGTGCGGATGCGTCCTGGAACGCGGCCTCTGAGTGCTAGAAGGCGGCCTCGTCCAGCTCCATCAGGTCGAGCTCGACACCCGCGGCGATCTTGCGGGCCAGGGTGACGCCCGGCAGGACGTCGGCCGCGAAGAACTTCGCCGCCGCGATCTTGCCGGTGTAGAACGCCACGTCCTTCGCGGAGACGGCCTTCGTGGCGGCCGACTCCAGCTTCTCGGCGGCGATCGCGGCACCCTTGAGGAGCAGGTAGCCGACGATGACGTCACCGGAGGCGAGCAGCAGGCGGGTGGTGTTCAGGCCCACCTTGTAGATGTTCTTGACGTCCTGCTCGGTGGCCGCGAGGTCGGTCAGCATCAGGCCGACGATGGCCTCCAGCTCGACGGCCGCCTTGGCCAGGTGCTCGCGGGCGCCGGCCAGTTCCTCGCCACCGGTGCCCAGCGCCAGGAACTTCTTGATGTCCTCGGCGAGGGAGTTCAGCGCGGCGCCCTGGTTGCGGACGATCTTCCGGAAGAAGAAGTCCTGGCCCTGGATCGCCGTGGTGCCCTCGTACAGGGTGTCGATCTTGGCGTCACGGATGTACTGCTCGATCGGGTACTCCTGGAGGAACCCGGAGCCGCCGAAGGTCTGGAGCGACTGGGCGAGCTGCTCGTAGCCCTTCTCGGAGCCGTAGCCCTTGACGATCGGCAGGAGCAGGTCGTTGAGCGCGTGCTCCGTCTTCGAGTCCTCGCCGTTCGCCTCCTTCACGGCGATCGCGTCCTGGATGGAGGCCGTGTAGAGGACGAGGGCGCGCATGCCCTCCGCGTACGCCTTCTGCGTGATCAGCGAGCGGCGCACGTCGGGGTGGTGGGTGATGGTGACCTTCGGCGCGGCCTTGTCCATGAAGTTCGCCAGGTCGGGACCCTGGACGCGCTCCTTGGCGTACTCCAGGGCGTTGAGGTAGCCGGTGGAGAGCGTGGAGATCGCCTTCGTGCCGACCATCATGCGGGCGAACTCGATGATGCGGAACATCTGGCGGATGCCGTCGTGCTTGTCGCCGATCAGCCAGCCCTTGGCGGGGTGCCGGTCGCCGAACGTCATCTCGCAGGTGTTGGAGGCCTTCAGGCCCATCTTGTGCTCGACGTTGGTGGCGTAGACGCCGTTGCGCTCGCCCAGCTCACCGGTCTCGAAGTCGATGAGGTACTTGGGCACGAGGAAGAGGGACAGGCCCTTGGTGCCGGGTCCGGCGCCCTCGGGACGGGCCAGCACGTAGTGGAGGATGTTCTCCGACATATCGTGCTCACCGGACGTGATGAAGCGCTTCACGCCCTCGATGTGCCAGGAGCCGTCCTCCTGCTGGACCGCCTTGGTGCGGCCCGCGCCCACGTCCGAGCCTGCGTCCGGCTCGGTGAGGACCATCGTGGAGCCCCACTGCCGGTCGACGGCGATCTGCGCGATCTTCTTCTGGACGTCGTTGCCCTCGTCGAAGAGGATGCCGGCGAAGGCCGGGCCGGAGGAGTACATCCACACGGCCGGGTTCGCGCCGAGGATCAGCTCCGCGTACGCCCAGATCAGGGACGGCGGGGCGGTGGTGCCGCCGATCTCCTCGGGCAGGCCCAGCCGCCAGTACTCGGAGTCCATGAAGGCCTGGTAGCTCTTCTTGAAGGACGCGGGCACCGGCGCGGTGTTGGTCTCGGGGTCGAAGACCGGCGGGTTGCGGTCGGCGTCCGTGAAGGACTCCGCCAGCTCGTTCTCCGCGAGGCGGGTCAGCTCCTCGAGGATGCTTTTCGCGGTCTCGGTGTCCATCTCCCCGAACGGGCCGGTGCCGTACAGCTTGTCGCGCCCGAGCACCTCGAAGAGGTTGAACTCGATGTCGCGGAGATTCGACTTGTAGTGCCCCATGGCGACGGCTCCGTAAAGAGAGATCGGCGAGGGACTGGGATCCTCGCGCTAGTTCACGTACCAACAAGTAGCTACCGATGATGCTACCCGTCGGTAATAAGTCGCAACCCCGAACCGGCCATCTGTGACGCGTAACGCGTCCCGTACGCCTCGGAAGGGTCCCCCGTACCGCCCCGTCCGCCGGGCGCGCTCGGTACGCTTGCGCCCATGTACGGATACGGCCAGCCCATGGACGGCGGTGCTGCACAGCAGCAGTACGCCCCGCCGCAGCAGCAGATGCCCGGCGGCCACGGCGGGTACGGTCAGCAGCCGCCGCTCTACCCGGAGCCGTCCCCGCCGTCCCTCGCGGACGCGGTGCGGGCCTTCACCACCGGTCAGCTGGCCGCGGAGGACTTCCAGCAGGTCTTCGCGACCTCCAAGGTCTACTGTCCGCGCGGCGACAACCCCGGTTTCCTCGCCCTGCACAACACCCAGCAGCCGGTGATCCCGATGTTCACCTCGCTCAAGGAGCTGCGCCGGTACGCGGGCAAGGAGTCCAAGTACTTCGTGATCACCGGTTCCGAGATGATCGACCTGCTGCCCACCGGGTACGGCTTCGTCCTCGACATGGAGGGTGAGCACCGGATGGTGTTCGACGCGAAGGCGGTCGAGCAGATGGTCGAGTTCGCGATGCGGCGGATGTACGGCTGAGGGTTCCCCTCTCCCGCTTCCCTCCCCTCCTCTCCCCTCATCTCCGGTCCCCTCGCCTCCCCTCCTCTTCCTCTTCTCCCTGCTCTTCCCCTGTCTTCTCCTTCTGATCCCCGGCCGGCCCTCGGGCGTCCGGGGATCACCCCTTTCCCTTCACAGTCATGCCATAGGGTTCCCCCGCGCCGCCGCCCCCGCGTGGCCGCCTCTCCATGGGAATGTCCTCCGGGCTTCCATCGTTATGGGTGGCAGAAAGTTCAATGCTCAACTAAACTGGACGCACGTCGCCCAAGGAGGTACGGACATGCCCGCAGTGACCGTCGAGAACCCGCTGACCCTGCCGCGCGTCACCGCATCGGCCGACGCGGTCGCACGTCCCGTGCTCACCGTCACGACCGCGCCCGGCGGTTTCGAGGGTGAGGGCTTCCCGGTACGCCGTGCGTTCGCCGGGATCAACTACCGCCACCTCGACCCGTTCATCATGATGGACCAGATGGGCGAGGTGGAATACGCGCCGGGCGAGCCGAAGGGCACCCCCTGGCACCCGCACCGCGGCTTCGAGACCGTCACCTACATCATCGACGGGATCTTCGACCACCAGGACAGCCAGGGCGGCGGCGGCACCATCACCAACGGCGACACCCAGTGGATGACGGCCGGCTCGGGCCTCCTCCACATCGAGGCGCCGCCGGAGTCGCTGGTCATGTCCGGCGGTCTCTTCCACGGCCTCCAGCTGTGGGTGAACCTGCCGGCCAGGGACAAGATGATGGCGCCGAGGTACCAGGACATCCGCGGCGGACACGTCCAGCTCCTGACGACCCCGGACGGCGGCGCGCTGCTGCGTGTCATCGCGGGCGAGCTGGACGGCCACGCGGGCCCCGGCATCACCCACACCCCGATCACGATGGTCCACGCGACCGTCGCGCCGGGCGCGGAACTCACTCTTCCGTGGCGCGAGGACTTCAACGGTCTCGCGTACGTCCTGGCGGGCCGCGGTTCGGTCGGCGCCGAGCGTCGGCCGATCCACCTGGGTCAGACGGCGGTCTTCGGCGCGGGTTCCTCGCTGACGGTCCGCGCGGACGAGAAGCAGGACTCCCACACGCCTGACCTGGAGGTCGTGCTGCTGGGCGGGCAGCCGATCCGGGAGCCGATGGCCCACTACGGCCCGTTCGTGATGAACACCAAGGACGAGCTCCAGCAGGCCTTCGAGGACTTCCAGAAGGGCCGACTGGGCACGATTCCGGCGGTGCACGGGATGACGGCGGAGGGCATCTAGCCCCCGATCGGCCGACAGCCGCTACGGTGTGACAGGGCCCGAAGCCGCAACCTTGTTTTGCGACTTCGGGCCTGTCTCATGTCACCTCGCTACGGCAGTACGCAGATCGGGCTCCCGTCCGGTGCATGACCTGCATGCCGCACGCACCCCTGCTCGAACAGCAGCTCCAAGCAGTCGTGTACGCGCTTGTGCGACAGTCCCGTGTGGACGGTGATCTCTTTCACGCGGTACCTGGCCCCGCCGTGCAGCAGCGCCGGGGCCAGGTAGGCGGCCACCGTGTGAACATCCTCAGCGAAGACGAGATGCTTCGCCCTCCACTTGGCGAGGAGTTGCTGAGGCGTCAGTTCCGGAGCCGGTGAGGGCCGAGGGCGGTCGCCGGGGCGGTTGAGAGCCGCGGCGATGTCCTGAAGGCTGTGGTTGATCTGCCGCAGCAGATCGTTGTGTTCGCCGGCGTGGGCGGCCAGCTTCTCGTCCATCTGCATGTTGCGTTCTTCGAGGCGCACCAGGGCGTCGACGACCTGTTCGGGCATGACGTACGCGGTGCCGCCGGCGGTGGCGGGTTGTACGGGGGCGGGCTCCAGGGAGTAGGAGCCGTCGCGCTGGATGGTGGCGATGACTCCGGCGACCCAGGTTTTGAAGGGCTGGGCCTCCGGCTTGGTGCATCCGTTCACGAGCTGGATGAGTCCCTGGAGATTCACCATCTTCATCGACTTCTTGAGCCTGTGACCTGCAATGTTGCACGAAGCGTCGGCTGTACCGACGCTTCGTGCAAGATCGTCGAGAGATGTTGTGTGTTGTTGCGCAACACTCTGATGCAATGCATCCCGGGTGTTGGCGTAGCCGAGTTGAGCCGCCACGTCCACGGCTGGGAACCAGTGTTCTCCGTCCGGCGTGGTCAGCCTCCGTACCCTCGCCCCCGTCGCCGCGAACACGAAGTCGTTGATATCGATCGCGTCCTGCTGCGCCGCTGGCTTGTCCGGCGGCGGTGTGTTGTTCTGCTCGTACATCGAGCATCACCTCCGTCTCGGAAGGTAGGCATATGCCAGGACAACACGCTGATACAGCAAGGTTGTTCACCCTTTGGAAGCGAATGTTCGAATCTGAGCCCGGGTCACTCCCCGTCACCCGGGCGGCCGTCCGGCCAGGACAACCCCGCGCCCCCGTGATCCGCTGAACCCGTGCACCTGCTCCCGCTGCCTGTCCGTCGCCTGGCCGCCTGGTGCGCCGTGATCCTGCTCGTCGCAGGCGTCGGGTACGTCGGGATCAGGCTCTGCTCGGAGCTGCGTACGGCCGTCACGCCGGTGTTGCTCGCGCTGCTCGGGACCGCGCTGCTCAGGCCGCTGTACCGGAGGCTGGTGGAGGTGGGGGTGCCCCGGTCGGTGTCGGCGGGGCTGACGTGTGTCGCCGTCGTCGCCGTGGTCGGCGGGGCGGTGTACATCGTCGTCGCCGCGCTGATCGACAGCGGGGATCAGATCGTCGCCGCGCTCAGGTCGGCGGCGCGGGGTGTCGCCGAGCACTTCGGGGCCGCCGGGACCTCGCTCGACGACCTCGCGTCCAACGCGAAGGAGTTGCTCACCAAGTTCGGGGGGACGGCCGCCTCCAATGTGATCAGCGGGGTGAGTGTGGTCGGCGAGAGCATCGCCATGGCCGTGCTCGCGCTGTTGCTCGTCTTCTTCTTTCTGCGGGACTCGCACCGGGCGATCGGCGCGCTGCGGTCCGTCGCTCCGCGCGGTACCGGCGACACCCTGGAGGCCATGGCCCGGCGGGCCTTCCGGGCCGTGGAGGGGTTCATGCGCGGGACGACCTTCATCGCGTTCATCGACGCCGTGTGCATCACCGTCGGGCTGCTCGTCCTCGATGTGCCGGGGGCGGTCGGGCTGGGCGCCCTCGTCTTCGTCTTCGCGTACATCCCCTATCTCGGCGCGTTCCTCTCCGGGGCCGTCGCCGTGCTGGTGGCGCTCGCCGACCGGGGTTTCGTCATCGCGCTGTGGGCGTTCGGGGTGGTGCTGGCGGTGCAGGTGCTGGAGGGGCACGTGCTTCAGCCGATGATCCAGAGCCGGACCGTGCAGATGCATCCGGCGGTGGTGATGGTGGCCATCACGGCCGGGGCGTCCGTGGCCGGGATCCTGGGCATGCTGCTCGCCGTTCCCGTGACGGCCGCCGCCTTCGGGGTCCTGCATGAACTGCGGACGCGTTACGGGGCTCCGGCCGGGGGCGCCTCGCAGAGCTCGCAGAACTCGCCGAACTCGTAGAGCTCGAACCAGATGGTCTTGCCCTCACCCCGGGGCGCCACCCCCCAGGCGTCCGCGAGCAGTTCAATGAGGACGAGGCCACGCCCCGAGGAGGCCAGTTCGCCGGGGCTCCGCTTGTGGGGGAGGTCGTCGCCGGCGTCGGTGACCTCGATACGGAGCCGGCGTTCGCCGGGCGCGCCGGTGACCTCGGCGACGAGCAGCGCGTCCGCGTCGGTGTGCACGAGGACGTTCGTCAGCGTCTCGGAGACGAACAGGACCGCCGAGTCGATCTGGTCCGCGCAGGTCCAGTCGTGCAGCAGCTCGCGCAGTTGCTGCCGGGCCACGGCGATCCGTTCGGGTTCGGCCTGCGCGACCGTCAGCATCGAGCGGCGCACGGGCTGCCGGACCGGCACGGGAGCGGTGCCGGGGCCGCAGCCTCCCTCGCCCTGGCGGCACAGGAGCAGTACGGCTATGTCGTCCTCGCGGCGGTCCGCGAGGGGGCCCGTGGTGTGGTGGGAGGAAGGGCCGTGCACCGCCTGGACCAGGGCGTCTGCCAGCTCCTCCAGGTCGCCCTCGTGCGCCTCGAGGATCTTGCGGACGCGCCGCCAGCCGGTGTCGAGGTCGTGGCCGCCGGTCTCCAGCAGGCCGTCGGTGCACAGCATCAGCGCCTCGCCGGGTTCCAGGGCGAGCCGGGTGGTGGGGTAGTCGGCGTCCGGGTCGATGCCCAGGGGCAGGCCGCCGGCGGTGGCGCGGACCAGCACGGTGCCGTCGGACATCCGGATCGCGGGGTCCAGATGGCCGGCCCGGGCGGTCTCCAGGACTCCGGTCACCGGGTCGACCTCCAGGTACAGGCAGGTGGCGAAACGCGGATCGGCCCCGGCTCCGCCGTCCGGGTCGGTGAGGCCGTGGAAGAAGCCGGAGGCGCGGGAGAGGACGGCGTCGGGGCGGTGGCCCTCGGCGGCGTACGCCCGTACCGCTATGCGCAGCTGGCCCATGAGCCCCGCGGCGCGGACGTCGTGACCCTGGACGTCGCCGATGACCAGGGCGAAGCGTCCTCTGGGCAGCGGGATCATGTCGTACCAGTCGCCGCCGACCTGGAGGCCGCCGCCGGTCGGTATGTAGCGGGCGGCGAGGGTCATGCCCGGTATCTCGGGGCCGAGGGTGGGGAGCATGGAGCGCTGGAGACCGTCGGTGAGCTCGCGCTGGGTCTCCGCCGCGCCGGCGCGGGTGAGGGCCTGGGCGAGCATGCGGGCGACCGTCGTCAGCACGGACCGCTCGTCGGGGGTGAACGCCACCGGGTACGCGAAGGCGGCCATCCAGGCGCCCATCGTGTGGCCGGCCACCGTCAGCGGCAGGAACGCCCAGGAGTGACGGCCGAAGTGCGCGGCCATCGGCCAGACGAGCGGGTAGCGCTCCTTGTACTGCTCGGGGGAGGACAGATAGACGGCCCGTCCGGTGCGCACGACCTCGGCGGCCGGATAGTCCGTATGGATGGACATATGGCTGAAGGGGTCCTCGTCGCCGGACTGGTGTCCGTGGTGGCCGATGATCGTCAGCCGCTCGCCCTCCACGCCGAAGACGGCGAGTCCGTCCGGTGAGAAGCCCGGCATGGACAGCGCCGCCGCGACCCTCAGCACCTCCTCGGTGGACCGGGCCTCCGCCAGCGCCCGGCCGGCGTCCAGCAGAAACGCCTCGCGCGAGCGCCGCCAGTCGCCGGTGACGGCGGTCCGTCCCGCGGCGGTGCCCGGGGTCGGCTCGGCCACCTCCTGGAGGGTGCCGATCAGCTCGTACGCCTTCTTCACCGGGTCGAAGGACGGCTTGGAGCGGCTGCGCACCAGCCGAACGACGCGGCCCCGGTTGTCCATGATCCGGATGCGTACCTCGGCGAGGGTGCCCTCGGCGACGGCGAGCTGCACCACTCCGGTGATCTCGTTCCAGTCGACGGGGTGGAGGCGGGCCCGGGTCTGGGCCTCGGTGAGGACCGTCTCCTGCGGGGGCAGCCCGAGCAGCCGGGCTGCCTCGGCGTCGACCGTGACCAGCCCGGTGGCGGTGTCCCAGTGCCACAGACCGGTCGCGAGGGAGGCCAGGACCTCCCCCACGGCGGGCAACGGCTCGCCAGTGCGCATTGCCCCACTTTAGGAAGATGAGGCGGAGAAGTGCCACTGATCGCCGCACCCGTATTGAGGGGAGGTGATCAGTGACCGCCCGGTACGCTGGGGGTTGTTTCACGTGAAACACGCCCCCGATCCGCGAAGACTGGATGAACGACGATGCATCGGTACAGGTCCCACACCTGCGGCGAGCTCCGCGCCTCTGACGTCGGCACCGACGTCCGGCTGAGCGGCTGGCTGCACAATCGGCGCGACCTGGGCGGCATCCTCTTCATCGATCTGCGTGACCACTACGGCATCACGCAGCTCGTCGCCCGTCCGGGCACGCCCGCGTACGACGCCCTCGACAAGCTGACCAAGGAGTCGACGGTCCGCATCGACGGCAAGGTCGTCTCGCGTGGCGCGGAGAACGTCAACGCGGATCTGCCGACCGGCGAGATCGAGGTCGAGGTCGGCGAGGTCGAGCTGCTCGGCGCGGCCCAGCCGCTCCCCTTCACGATCAACGCCGAGGACGGGGTCAACGAGGAGCGGCGCCTGGAGTACCGCTTCCTGGACCTGCGCCGTGAGCGCATGCACCGCAACATCATGCTGCGTACGTCGGTCATCTCGGCGATGCGGCACAAGATGACGGCGCTGGGCTTCAACGAGATGGCGACGCCGATCCTGTCCGCGACCTCCCCCGAGGGCGCCCGCGACTTCGTCGTCCCGTCCCGTCTGCACGCGGGCCGGTTCTACGCCCTGCCGCAGGCCCCGCAGCAGTTCAAGCAGCTGCTGATGATCTCGGGCTTCGACCGCTACTTCCAGATCGCGCCCTGTTTCCGTGACGAGGACGCGCGCGCGGACCGTTCGCCGGGCGAGTTCTACCAGCTCGACGTCGAGATGAGCTTCGTCGAGCAGGAGGACGTCTTCCAGCCGATCGAGAAGCTCATGACGGAGCTGTTCGAGGAGTTCGGCGGCGGCCGTCATGTCACCTCCCCCTTCCCGCGCATCCCGTTCCGCGAGTCGATGCTGAAGTACGGCTCCGACAAGCCGGACCTGCGGGCTCAGCTGGAACTCACCGACATCACCGACATCTTCGAGGGCTCCGAGTTCAAGGCCTTCGCGGGCAAGCACGTACGCGCGCTGCCGGTGCCGGACGTCGCCGCGCAGTCCCGTAAGTTCTTCGACCAGCTCGGTGACTTCGCGGTGACGCTGGGCGCGAAGGGTCTGGCCTGGGTCCGCGTGGCCGAGGACGGCTCGCTGACCGGCCCGATCGCCAAGTTCCTGACCGAGCAGAACGTCGCCGAGCTGACCAAGCGCCTGTCGCTGGCCGCCGGCCACGCGGTGTTCTTCGGCGCGGGCGAGTTCGACGAGGTCTCGAAGATCATGGGCGCGGTGCGGGTCGAGGCCGCCAAGCGTGCCGGGCACTTCGAGGAGAACGTCTTCCGCTTCTGCTGGATCGTCGACTTCCCGATGTACGAGAAGGACGAGGAGAGCGGCAAGATCGACTTCTCGCACAACCCGTTCTCGATGCCGCAGGGCGGCCTGGAGGCCCTGGAGACCCAGGACCCGCTGGACATCCTGGGCTGGCAGTACGACATCGTCTGCAACGGCGTCGAGCTGTCCTCCGGCGCCATCCGGAACCACGAGCCGGAGATCATGCTCAAGGCGTTCGAGATCGCGGGCTACGACCGGGAGACGGTCGAGGAGAAGTTCGCCGGCATGCTGCGCGCGTTCCGCTTCGGCGCCCCGCCGCACGGCGGCATCGCGCCGGGCGTCGACCGCATCGTGATGCTGCTGGCCGATGAGCCGAACATCCGCGAGACCATCGCCTTCCCGCTCAACGGCAACGCCCAGGACCTGATGATGGGCGCGCCGACGGAGCTGGAGGAGGCCCGGCTGAGGGAGCTGCACCTGTCGGTGCGCAAGCCGCAGCCGAAGTAGCACGCACAAGCAGCAACGGCAGGCCTTTCGCGAAGTGGCCCGGAACCGACGTCGGTTCCGGGCCACTTTCGTTTTCCCCGGGAACTGACAGCCCTTCCCTATGCTGCTGACAGGTTTCGTCCCTAGCGTCCCGGCCTCATGACGGGATCTCAGAAACCACACAGCGAACAGGACTTATCACGTCGGAAGGTCGTGGTCGTGGCCGCGGGCGGCGTCGCGGTGGCGGGCCTGGGCGGCACCGCCTTCGCGGCGAGCGCCGCCGACGGGCGCGGCGGACCGGCTCGGACCGGCGCCGACACCGACGGGGAGGTCTGCTACCGCCTGACCTCGGAGACGGTCGAGGGCCCCTACTACATCGACGCCGACAAGATCCGCCGGGACGTCACGGAGGACCGGGAGGGCATCCCGCTTCTCCTCGGCCTGAAGGTGATCGACTCGGACACGTGCAAACCCGTCCGGGACGCGGCCGTCGACATCTGGCACTGCGATGCGGTGGGCGTGTACTCGGGCTACGAGGACCAGGGCAACGGCGGTGGCGGCGGGCCGGCCCCGACCGGCGAACCCCCGACCGGCGCGCCCACCGGCGCGCCCACCGGGGCGCCCCCGGGAGGCGGCCACCAGGAGCCCACGGACGACAGCCGCTACCTGCGCGGCACCTGGCGGACGGACCGGCA
Source organism: Streptomyces sp. NPDC102259 (assembly GCF_044766465.1). Classification (NCBI taxonomy): domain Bacteria; kingdom Bacillati; phylum Actinomycetota; class Actinomycetes; order Kitasatosporales; family Streptomycetaceae; genus Streptomyces; species Streptomyces sp. NPDC102259. Next base: position 380,481 of record NZ_JBIWMA010000006.1, read on the forward strand.
CGGTCAGGTGACCTTCCGGACGGTCTTTCCGGGCTGGTACCGGGGCCGGTGCGTCCATATCCACGTCAAGGTGCATGTGGACGGCGAGTGGACGGACGCCGGTTACGAGGGCGGGCACGCCTGCCACACCGGCCAGTTCTTCTTCGACGAGGAGTCCGTGCTCGCCTCGGCGGTGGTGGAGCCCTACGCGAGCAACGCCGCGGAGCGCACGACCCTCACCGAGGACACGATCTACGACCAGAGCGGCACCCGGGGCGGCCTGCTGAAGCTGCGCTACGACAAGCGGGACATCGCGAGGGGCGTCCACGGGTCGATCACGGTCGGCGTGGACCCGGAGGCGACGGAGGACGGCCAAGGCGCACCGCCGCAGCCGAGCGCGTCGGCTTCACCTTCGGTCTCCGGCAGCTGACGGATTTATCCGGGCCACGCCCCCCGACCTGCGCATCGGGGGGCGTGGCTCTCTTTCATGAGTAGCGATCACCCTGGTGCTGTCGGCGACGGGCACGTTCCTGGCCACGCTGGGCTCCCCCTGGTTTCTTCGGCTACCTCAAGGACACGCCGGGGGGCACGAACGGCGGTCTGTGCACGCTGTCGGCGGCATCGCTGCCGGCGGCGGTCGCGGCGAGGTTCATCCGCGGCGCCCGCGCGGCCTCCGATCCGCTCCTGGAAACCTCACCGGAGGCGCACAGGAACCCCGAGGGGGCAGCACAGCGGCGCGTCGTCTCATAGCGGTACGCCGGCACGGGCCGACGGGGCAAGGGAGGAAGCCAGCCATGGGATCCACGGGGTTCATGATCACGCTCTCGGTGCTGCTGATCGTCGGCGCGGTGGCGGGGGTGGTGGCCCAGCGCCGCGCGGGTCGCACCCGACGTCCGGCCGGTCGTCCCGGTCGGTTCGGTCGGCCCGATCGGCCCGGTCGGTCCGGCCCACCGGGCCCCTCCGGACTGTCCGATCTGGACGCGGAGGTGGAGGCGAATCACTGGCTGATCCGGCTGGGCGGCGGTCTCGTGCCGCCGGACGCGCGGTCCTGGGCGGGTGCGGACGAGACGGCGGGCCGGGCGCTGACCGGTGCGGCGCAGTGCCATCGCGCGGCGCGGGACCGGCTGACCGGGGCCCGTACGGCGGAGGAGTACGAGGAGGTCACACGCATGGCGAAGGAAGGGCTGGAGCATCTGCGGGCGGCCCGTGCGGCACTGGGGCAACCGGCCTCGGCCGACGGTCTGCCCGCTCTCCCCCGCGCCGCCCGTGTCCCGGCAGTCGGCGGTGCCTGCGCGGTCCCGTCTCGCTAGGAGGCTTTGGCCGCGTCTGCCTCGCCGCTCTCCCTCGGTGTCGTTGCGCGGATGCCTGCCGTGCGGACGTTCGTCGTGCGGACGCCTGCGGGGCGGCGCGTGCCGACGTGGTGTCGGAGTGCGTCGCCCCGGAGCGGGATGAGTTGTGGGCTGTGGGCGGCGGGCTGCCGGCCGGTCCTTCTCCCTTACTTCGGGTCGCGGTCGAACAGCGACTTGGACCAGAAGTAGCCGAGCACGGCGAGGCCCAGGCACCAGGCGGCCGCGAGCCATCCGTTGTGGCCGATCTCGGTGCCGAGGAGCAGTCCGCGCAGGGTCTCGATGGCCGGGGTGAAGGGCTGGTACTCGGCGATCGGCTGGAACCAGCCCGGCATCGCGTCGATCGGGACGAAGGCGCTGGAGATGAGCGGCAGGAAGATCAGCGGCATGGCGTTGTTGCTGGCCGCCTCGGCGTTCGGGCTGGACAGCCCCATCCCGACCGCGATCCAGGTGAGCGCCATGGCGAAGAGCACGAGCAGTCCGAACGCGGCGATCCACTCGAGGACCGTGGCATCGGTGGACCTGAACCCGATGGCCACTCCGACGACAGCGACGAGGGCCACGCTCATCACGCACTGGATCACGCTGCCGACGACATGCCCGATGAGCACGGAACCCCGATGGATGGCCATGGTCCGGAAGCGG
>NZ_JBIWMA010000007.1:0-129731 GCF_044766465.1 Streptomyces sp. NPDC102259
CGCCCGCGCGGACCTGCTTCCCGGAGCGCTGCTCGTCACCGAGGCCGGCGGACGGATCTCCGACGCCGAGGGCCGCCCCTGGACCCCACAGAGCCGGAGCTTCCTGGCCGCCGCACCCGGCGTCCACGCCGAGGCCGTATCCACGCTCTCGCGCTGACCACACACCACTATCCGCACATACGAAAGGACCTGATCAACATGACCACGATCGCAGTTCTCGGAAACGGCCGCGTCGGCGGCAACCTCGCCACCGCCCTCACCCGGGCAGGGCACGAGGTCACAGCAGTGGACCGCGCGCCGGGTGCCGCCGCCGACGCCGCCCGCACAGCCCAGGTCGTCTTCAATGCCACCCCGGGCGCCGGCTCGCTGGACCGGCTCGCCGCGCTGCGCGAAGACCTGCGGGGCAAGATCCTCGTCGACGTCTCCAACGCCACCACCGACGGAGCCGACGGACTGCCCGCCGACCTGATCTACCCCGGCTCCAGCCTCGCCGAACAACTCCAGGAAGCCCTCCCCGACACACACGTCGTCAAGACCCTCAACACCATGCTGTTCATGGTCATGACTGCCCCGGGAAAGCTGGCCACCCCGCCCACCGCCTACCTGTCCGGAAACGACGAGCAGGCCAAGAAGACCATCGCCGGTCTCCTCGGCGACCTGGGATGGGATCCCGCCTGGATCGAGGACCTCGGCGACATCACCACCGCTCGTGCCACCGAAGCCATGATCCTCGTCGTTCCGCACATCCTGCGCCGCAACGGGTTCACCCCGTTCGCCGTCTCCCTCGCTCGCTGACTTCGGAGCCCGGCCCCCGATTCCCCCCGCCGCCACCCGAAGGACAGGGCACCACGCCTCGTCGTTCGGCACGCGACGCGACAGCAGCCGCCTGCCTTCGCCGTCCAGGACCACGCAGTGGTGATGGGTCTTGCCCATGTCCACGCCCGCCCATATCTGGGGCACGGGTTCATCCGGTTCGTCGGTGTGTACTGCTCTCCCGAACAACCTCGCCAGCGTGGTCCCACTCAGCGATACACCCGCAGGTGCCCGCAGCTCCTCATCAGCGGCCGAGTCGTCGTAAGACACCGGGGGGGGCTGGGTGAGCTGAACCATCCAGGGCAACCGCCTGAAAGCCATACCCGGTGTCTCCGGGCCTCTGGACCTTACGACGGCCCGTCCCACCCACCAACAACGTAGGACCGCCTGAACCCCTCGTCAGCAGAAGGGGACGTCACCTTGTCCAGTTTCCCATGCAGGGTTCATCGGATGAAGAACTGTCTTTCAAACGAGGAGATGAGAAGGTGAATCCGCACATATTTGAGGGCTTGCGCAGATGGGCGAGCCGTCGGCTTTCAGGGCGTCGAAGACGTGCTTCATGGACGGCGGCTGTGGCCCTCGTGGTGGCCACGGCACTGATCTGCGGCACAGGGGTGTCGGCTGAGGCCGCACCGGGCCGGAAGCCGGTCGTCGCGCAGCTGGCCACCGACGCTCTGAACGGTTCGGTGACCGCCGAGGCCGACGGGGATCTCACGTTCACCCTTGACCCGCTCGTCACGTACGACTCGACGGCCATGCAGCAGCGGCTCGACGAGGCCGAGGACCTGAATCCCCGCTTGAGTGACACGGTCAAGGCGGAGCTTGAGCAGTTCCCGGTGGGCATTGGCAGCGAAGATGCCTCGGCGTGGGTGGATTTCGACGGCACGCTGAGCATGACGGCAGACCACACCGGCCTGTCCCTCACCATTGATGCCTCGGATGTACAGGCTTCCGAGACCTGGTTGCAGTGGGCGTTCGCCATGGCGATGGGCTATCTGACCAACTATCTGACTGTATTCGGTTGCTTATACCTCTTCCCTGAACTAGCCCGCGCCTGCTCCATCGTCGGGGGATTCACCGGTGCCCTCATCAGAGGCCTCGTCACCCAGTTCTTCAACCATCAGCTGGGGGACGCGCAAGCGTACCGGCAGACCTTTCTGAGAGCGTTGAAGGCGGCGGTTTGGGTGTACGCGAAGGGCAAGTTCCTGGACTGGCTGGAATCGAAGTTCCCCGGGCTCGTCACCGAGGTGAGTAACGCGCTGAGGGAACAGGCGTGGTCGTGGGCGAAGGACGCTGCGACCTGGGTCGCCGATGTGCTCAGGGACATGGCCGAGATGCTTCCCGACGGGATAGCGGAGTGGGGTCCGCCGCCGCCGGGCACCACCGACGCGCCGCTCAGGGTCATGGTGGTGGGCGACTCGATGACCCAGGGCGACGAAGGGGACTGGACATGGCGTTACCGCCTGTGGGAATGGTTTAGGGACCAGGGCGTCAATGTCGACTTCGTCGGCCCGTACAACGGGACCAAGAATCCACCGGAGGCCGCCGCCCCGGCCCCGCCGCCGCTTCAGGGATTCCCGCCCCCACCTTCGGGCCAACCCCCCACCACCGGCGGGTACACCGCAGACGCCGACCCCTCCTTCGACAGCGACCACTTCGCCGTGTGGGGCCGACAGGTGGCGCAGGACAAGACGCTCATCCGTCAGATGGTGCAGAATTACAAGCCCGACCTGCTGCTGGTCGGGCTCGGGTTCAACGACATGGGCTGGTTCGTCAGCGGCCCCGAGGGAACTCTCGACAGCATGAGGATGCTGGTCAGCGAGGCCCGCGCCGCGAAGCCCGACATCAACTTCGCCCTGGCCAACGTGCCGCAGCGAACCCGCATCGGGGGCCGTGAGGACTTGATCGTCAGCACCGACGCGTACAACCGGATGCTCGCCGACGCGATTCCGCGGTGGAGCACCATCCTCTCCCCTGTGGCTCTCGTCGACTGGCGCGGCAACTACAGCTGCGGACCCGACAGTTGCCCGGCCGGCTACGACGGCCTGCACCCCAACGCTCTCGGCGAGTTCCAGATCGCCCAGGCTTTCGAGCGCACCCTGCACACCACGTACCACCTCGGCTTCAGTGTGCCCGGCTTCTCCGGACCGCCGTTCCGGCCCACCTCCACGCCGAGCAACGTCAGTGCCGAGGCCGTCCCGTCGGGCATCAAGGTGACCTGGGACCGCGCCTACGGCGCCCATGGCTACGACGTCCAGTACCGGATCCGGGGCGCTGCGGACTGGAGCCAGTTCCACGTGTCGACGAACCGCTTCGACACCACGTGGACCATCGACGGCCTGGCGTGGGAATACCAGGTCCGTACCAACAACGGCGACCAGACCTCCGACTGGTCCCCAGTGGTCAGCGCGATCTCCCACCCGCAGACCGCCCCACCGCCGACCGACGTCGCCACCCACGCCACCGCCACCGGCGTCGACGTCTCATGGACGCCGCCGACCGGTGATTTCACCGGTTCGATCGACCGCTACGAGGTCATCACCTGGGACTTTGACACCCCCGGCACGTTCATCGAGAGCGTGGGAATCCGGGGCACATCGGCGCACATCGGCGGCCTCATACCCGGGCGCCGATACCTGATCGCGGTGGCGACATGGAACGCCGCCGGCGGTGGCCTGCCCAAGATCGGCCATTCGGTAATCGTCGGCGGCGGCACCCCCGCGGTGCCGAGCGGCCTGAAGGTCACCTCCACCGACCCCACCACCGTTCAGCTGACTTGGAACGGATCGAGCGGGGCAGCCGGTTACCAGGTCTGGATCCGTAGCACATCCGTCGACAGCGGCGGCACCTACCAACCGGACACCACCACCGCCGACAGCACCAGCCACACTGTGGCCTTCCTGTTCCCCGGCACCTGGAACTACGAATTCTGCGTCAGTGCGTTCAACGGGAACGACGAGTCGCGTCGCTCCGACTGCGTGGTCGCACCCCGCCCCCCTGACACGGGGGCAAGCGATCCTGCGACGGGCGACAAGCCCGCCGGTCCCTCTGCCGCGGAAGTCTCACCGCCCGCGGTGACGGGACGCGACGGCGCGCTCGATGAGTTCGCTCAGCTCAATGAGCTTGCTCGATCTGTTCAGCTGTCGACCTCGACGACCTGGTAGCCGACAAGCCGACTCATTGAGCCTCTTCCAACCTGACTTTGTTGACCGCGAGTTGGACGGCTCTGCGCAACGACGAAGCTCCTGGTGGACGGGTTCTCGACCAAGATCACCCGTGTCCGCCGGGAGCTTCGCGTGCTTGTCTACCCGTCCGTCGTTTGATCTCTGACAGAGTGGAGTGCTGGGGACGGCGAGTGAGACGACGGGTCATCAGGGTGATTGCCGCCCAGGTGATCAGGCGCTCTGAGTGCTGGATGAGAACGCTCCCTCGCCTGGATCATGAACGCCCGCAGACACGCCCGCGACTACGAACGGCTCGACGATGGTGATCTCCGGGTGCATCAGCCGAAGCCGGAACAGGACTTCCTTCGCCGCCTGGGCGTCATGGAGGTCGGCGGGGTTGACCATGACCATCAGCGGCAGGCCGCGGGTGTCGACCACGAGATGCCGTTTGCGGCCGTTGATCTTTTTGCCTGGGGTCGTAACCGCGGGAGTCCTTCCCCACGGTCGATGCCGCTTTGACTGACTGCGAGTCGATGAACGTTGCGACCGCCCGGGGCCCCTCGCTCATCTCGCGGCGGACCCGCCCTGCCAGATGGTCGCGGATCTGGCCGATCACGCAGCGGGCCGCCCAGCGGGCCATGAAGCCCCAGACCATTCTTCTATGAGTTACGTGGACGTTCCGGCAGTACCCGGCGGACTGGGGTTCCTGACCTCGCTCACGGTCCACCGGCTCGCGCATGAAGCTTCCGGCCGCCGCGGTGGACGGTCGAACTCGGCATCGGCGCCGCCATGGCGAGCCCCGCTCTCAGGTCGGCTCACGCTCCCCCGGATTCGACGGGCGGATTGGCCGCAGCACGTCGTGTGGCCCATCGCTGCACGCCTGAGGCAGTCAGTTCCTCGACACGAGCAACAACGAAGTTCCACCACATTGAGGGCATCGACGACGCCGTACGCGCCGCCGAGGCCGCGCTGCCCGCCTGGCGCGACACCAGCCCCGCCGTACGCGGTGAACTCCTCTACCGCTGGGCCGAGCTGGTGCGCTGGGCCTGACCTTGCGCGAGGCGTACGGCGTGGTCGGCGCCATCATCCCGTGGAACGCGCCCGGCCCGATGACCGTCTTCAACACCGCCGCCCCGATCGCCGCCGGGAACACCGTCGTCCTCAAGCCGGCCGAGGACGCCCCGCTCACCGCGCTCTACCTGGCCCGACTGGCCCAGGAAGCGGGCATCCCGCCCGGCGTGTTCAACGTCGTCACCGGATACGGCGGTGAAGCCGGCGCCGCCCTTCCCGCACACCCCGGCATCCGCAAGATGAGCTTCACCGGCTCGCCCGCCACCGGATCCGCCGTGATGGAGGCCTGCGCCCGCAACCTGATCCCGCTCCAGCTCGAACTCGGCGGCAAGTCACCCCAGATCGTGCTGCCGGACGCCGACCTCGCCAAGGCCGTACCGGCGATCGTCCGCAGCATCGTCATGAACAGCGGCCAGGTCTGCGCCGCCGGCTCCCGTGTCCTGGTCCACTCCTCCCTGCACGACCGGCTCGTCGCCGAGCTCGCGGACGCCTTCCGTGCCGTCCGGGTCGGACTGTGGGACCAGCCCGTCGACATGGGACCGCTGATCAACGCCCGGCAGGAGAAGCGGGTGCTGGACTACCTCGCCATCGGGCGGGAGGAGGGCGCCGAAGTGGTCGTAGGCGGCGGCAAGTTGACCGGCGCGCCCTACGACGACGGCTACTTCGTCGAACCGACCCTCTTCGACCGTGTCACCCCGGACATGCGCATCGCCCAGGAGGAGATCTTCGGCCCCGTACTCTCCGTCCTCACCTACGAGGACGAGGAAGAGGCGGTCGCCATCGCCAACGGCACCCGCTACGGCCTCACCGCCACCGTCTGGACCCAGGACGTCGGCCGCGCCGTACGCCTCGCCCGCCGGATCCAGGCCGGCCAGGTCGCCGTCAACACCCTCGGTGACGGAGGGCCCGCCGGGGCGATCGGCGCACCCTTCGGCGGCTACAAGCACAGCGGCTTCGGCCGCTCCATGGGCCCCGACTACCTGGAGGACTGGACCCAGGTGAAGTGCGTCGTCATCAACTCCGCCTGACCGCCGCCTGGCTGGCCCAGCAGGCGTCGCAGTCCTCTGCCACCGCGCAGCTGGCCGCGTCACCGCGCGCGTCACGCTGGGTACGGCTGCGACGCGTCGATGCGCACGGTGGCGAGCCTGGGCGTGGCAGAGAGCCGGCTCGAGGTCGTCCAGGCCCATCACTGCCACGTCCTCGGGCACCCGCGGCCCGAGGTCGCCCAAGGCCGACCGTATGCCACGGCCAACCAGCTGGGTCGTCAGAGTGCTGATGAAGGCGGATGACGGCTTGCCGTCAGTTCTGGTCCTCGATCGGACACCCTCAGTTCCGCCAGGCGGGCGAGGGCACTGGGGTTGCCCGCGTCGGCGGCGTCCCGGGCAAGTTGGTCGGCCTGCCGTCGGTCTCCTGCCCTTTCGCGCATGATCGCGAGTCGTGTCATGGCATGTGTGTCCCCTGCCTCAGCTGCCGACCGGGCGAGTTCCTCCGCCCCTTGCCGGTCTCCCGCGGCTTCCCGCATATCGGCCAATCGCATCACGGCAGTGTTGCTTCCCCTCTGGGCGGCCTGCTGGGCGAGACGCGCCGCTCCTTGCCGATCCCCCGCGAGTTCACGCATCTCAGCCAGCCGAGTGAGAGCGCTGGTGTCTCCGGCGTCAGCCGCCAGCCGGGCCAGTTGCTCGGCTCCGTCTCGGTCCCCTGCCGCCTCCCTCAGGTCGGCCAGGCGGGCCGCGGCGCTGGGATTACCCGCTTCAGCAGCCTGGCGAGCGAGGCGTTCGGCGCCCTCCGGGTCCCCGGCAACCACTTTCATCTCGGCGAGTCGGGCCAGCGCGGTGGGATTGCCGTCTGCCGCGGCCTGCTGGAACAGCCGTTCGGCCCCGGGCAGGTCCCCGGCCGCCTCACGGATGGCAGCGATACGGATCAAGGCAAAGCGGTGACCGGCCTCGATGGCCTGTTGCGCAAGCTTCTCGGCCTCCTCGTGCGCACCCGCGGCCTCACGCATCTCGGCGAGCCGAACCAGGGCGAAGGACTGTCCCGCATGCGCGGCTCGCCTGGCGAGTTGCTCGGCCTCTCCTCGGCTGCCGGCCGTCTCCCGTTCAGCGGCCAGCCGGGCCAGCGCGCTGGCGTTCCCCACCCGACCGGCACGCTGGTAGAGGCGCTGGGCCTCGTGGCGGGCCGTCGGCCCCCCGGTTTCCCGGATCGCTGCCAGTCGGACCAGGGCAGTGGTGTCGCCGGCCTTGGCCGCCAACTGGCCCAGACGTTCGGCTCCCTGCGTGGCTCCGGCCAGCTCTCGCGCCTCGGCCAGGCGGACGAGCGGGCCGGTGTCGCCGCCCGCAGCGGCCCGCACGGCGAGTTCTTCCGCCTTCTTCCGGTTCCCGCCGGCCTCATGGATCTCCGCGAGCTGGCCCAGTCCCCTGGCGTCGCCCGCCTCGGCGGCCCGCTGCGCGAGATCCTCGGCATCCTCACGGTGGCCTGCCCTGTGCCGCATGACGGCCAGCCGGATGAGGGCGCTGGTACTCCCGGCGTCGGCAGCCTGTTGGAGTAGCTGGTCGGCCTCACCCCAGGCTCCGTTCGCGAGTCGGATCTCGGCGAGCCGCGCGATGGCATCGGTGTCACCCGAGTCGGCCGCCTGTTGGGCAAGTTGTCCGGCCCACCGGAAGCGCTGGCGGATGCGAGCGGCGTCAGCGAGATTGATGAGGCTCTCGGGGGTGAGATGGTCGTGTGCCGCCTGCCAGAACGACTCAGGAGGGCACAGCCGTGCACGGCTGCGTCGCCCGTGTTGCTCCAGGTAGTCGGCCAGCCGGTAGGAGTGCGGCGGAGCAGCCCCCGCCGCGGAGGATCTTCGAGTGGGGCGGGGCCGGACGCGCCGCAGGGGAGCAAGGCGACCATGGACGGGCGAGGTCACCTCGGCGAACGCCTGATCGATCCAGTTGTCCGCGAGATCGTCGTATTCGTCGTCGCTGAGGTAGTCGTCCACGGCCTGTTCGAGAAAGCCGACCGGCAGATACGGTCCCGCGCCAAGACGCCGAGCGTCCATGGAGACGTCGAGCAGGGCCCGAACAGGCGGGTCTGCCGACTCGTAACGACGCAGAAGCTCCGGTGCTCCCGCGAGGAATTGGGTCAGCCGACCGCTGTCGGTGTGCTGTAGGGCATGAGCGAGCTGGCGGTCACCGGCGGCCGCAAGGGCCCTGGCCTTGCTGATGGCGATGTGGTCGAAGCGGTCCGGCAGGGTGATGAGCCGCCCTGCCAGCAGTGAACGAGCCTGCGGATGCGGATCGGGGCTTCCGGGTCGAGGCAGGGCCATGTAGTCGTTCTGGTACTCGGGCCACAAGGTGCCCAGGACCAGCACCGGGCTGCGCGACACATCGGTGAGCAGGGTGTGGACGGCGGCGGCGATCCGTTCGCCGCTCTCGCCACCGACGTACTGCTGGGCGTCGTTCAGCCAGACCACGGTCCGTGGCTCGACTCGGGGCAGATCGGCGAGCGCGGCTTCGGTCCGGGTGGGATCGAAGGGGTGCCAGAGCCGCCATCCAAGCGCCGCCAACGGCTGTACGGCTTCCCAGCAGGCCCGTGTCTTGCCGGTCGAGGACGACCCCACCAGCACCGCCATCCCGCTGTGGCCCTCATCGGCGACCTCGACGAGTGTGGCGAGATGTTCGTCGTGCGGTCGACGCACATACGCGGGCAGTATCCCGCCCCTGCCCTGCCGACTCTGATCTCTGGGACTGTTCGGGCCGAACCGGGTGCCCGGTGCCTCGACCGCGAAATGAACTTCGAGATCGTGCGGATCCCACATAGGGATCGGCCGGCCCAGAGATCCGGTGTCGGCGACGGCGGCCGGTCCGCGCCCGTACGCGGTGTCGAGGAGGCCCAGCAGCACCTTCACGTCCAGGCGCAGAGCCCGTGCCAGCGCTCCCACGGTGTCCGCGGACGGCCCCGGCGCACCGACGCTCAGCGCCCGACTGACCGTTGTGCGCCCCAGCCGAGCCGCCTGCGCCAACTGGGTCTGGTTGATTCCCCGGGCTATCCGGCCCGTTTCGAGGCGAGACCGTAATTCCGCCAGCGCCGCAGCATCGCGCACATCGTCCGTACCCACGCGGAGCCCCCACCTTTGGCCATCGCCTGTTGTTCACCCATGTTCATCTTCGACCAGCGCACCGCGATGAACATCGCATCCCCGAAAGTCGGTGACACGACGGCAGCCATGCCGACCCGAAGGGACCTTCGAGAATGTCCGATCACTCCGCTCTGGTAGTCCTCGCCTGTGCCCTGGTGACCCTGGCCGGAATCTTCGTCGCAGCCGCAGCCGGCTACCTCGCCCGCCGCGACAGCGCCTCCTATCCAACGGCACTCACCCGGGCGGCCACCGCGTTCGCCGCCACTCTCACCCTGACCGCCGCTCTGGCAGCGGCCCTCACCGACGTGGCACACCGATGATCCAGGACATCGCCCCGCAACTCCTCCCGCTGGAGCGGGGGTTCGGGTGCGGGCGGACCCGCTGGCGGTGACTGGACCGCTCGGACGCGAGGCGGAGTCCTCGCGCGGTCGCACCGGATCGTGATCGCCTGACACCTCATGGAAAGGATTTGAGCGAGGCGGCGTCCCGCTGCTACTTTCGTCGTGGACCGTGAAATCGTCGTATGGAGGTGAGCCCCGTGAACGCAGTTACCCGTGGGTGCTCCCTCGATCCGTCACGGTCCGGCGGCTGACGTTCGGTGTCGCCAGGAGCGCCTGAGATCAAGGCACTCCTGGAAGGAAACACCGATGAACACGAAGCCCTTCACCTCTGGCCTGAGCGACAACGCGGTGACGATCACGCGCGTCGCGGACAGGCAATGGCATGCACTGGATGACGACCTGGTGGTCGGCCGCGGGCATGCCGATCACCGTCCCGACGGACGCTTGTTCGTCAGCATCGACGCCTGGCACGACGCCGCCTTCGACCGGCTCGCCGAGGCGATGCTGGCGGAACTGCCGACGCCGCTGCACACGGTGGTCGACGAAGCCGACGTCGAGCTGACGGCCGGCTGGCGGCGGGCCGGTTTCACGGTCCGGCGCCGCGAGTGGGAGTACGTCGTGCCGACCGACCCGCGGGTCACAGGACTCGAAGCAGTCCTGCCGCCTTCGGGCGTGACGATCGTGCCCGCCGGTCAGGCGGACGAGAGTCTGCTGCGGGCGGTGGACCGCGCGATCCGTGACGAAGTCGAGGCGACCGTCGGGTGGCAGTCGATGCCCGCGGAGGTGATCCCCCGCCCCGCAGGCGACACCATCGTCGACCCGTCGAAGTACGCGGTGGCCGCGACGCCGGACCGCTACCTGGGTCTGATCCGGGTGGTGCCGGTGAAACGGCCGCGCATCGGGCTGGTCGCGGTGCGGGCCGGCGAGCAGCGCCGCGGCATCGCGCGGGCGCTGCTCGCCCACGCGCTGGGGACGCTGCACCGCTCCGGGTTCGTCGCGGCCGGCACCGAGGTCCACGAGTCCAACCAAGCAGCCTCGGCGCTGTTCGAGGGCATCGGCGCCCGACCGATGAGCAGCAACCTCGAGCTGGTGCGATGACGAAGAACAAGAACGTCATCGAAGTCGAGGGCAAGGTCGTCGAGTGCCTGCGCAGCGCCATGTTCACGGTGGAGCTCGAGAACGGCCACCAGGTGCTCGCGCACATCAGCGGGAAGATCCGCAAGAACTACATCAGGATCATGCTGGAAGACCGGGTGCTGGTGGAGCTTCCGCCGTACGACCTGACACGTGGCCGGATCGTGTTCCGGTACCGGAACTAGCGGCGGTCGGCATCGTCCGTGACAGCTGATCCCAGGGCCCCGGTCACGGCGTTTCCGTGACCGGGGCCCCGGTGATGGCTCGCCACGGCCGCGGCGGCCACCGCTCCGGCCGCCGCCACCAGGTCCGGCCCGAGCCGAACTCCGGCTCCAGGGGCAGCAGTTGCCGGGTGACGTCGCCGTGCCGCACGTACAGACGCCCTGCGGGCGCAGCCGGACCGGAGCCCGCACGCGGGGGCGGCCGCAGCGGCGCGGCGGCGCGAGCCGTCCCCGCCTCAGTGGAACTCGTGGACCACCTGGATCTCGCCGACGATATGGGCGTTGAAGTCGTCGAGCTCCTCGGCCGGAACCCAGAGCTCGAGGATCGTCCGCCCGCCCGCCTGCTGGACGGGATACCGGCTCAAGAACTCCGACTCGACCTCGAAACGAGTGACGAAGCCGGCGCCGTCGTGCTTCACGTTCCAGTCCCGCGCGATCCTGATCGCGTAGTCCTCGTCGAGGACCGGGTAGAAGATCGGCTGCTCGGGCAGCCTGGGCGGCCACGCCCGCCAGTTCAGTTCCCGGACCAGATCCAGCTCCCTGGGACCGGTGGGGCGCCACAAGGTCGTCGTTGCCTGCCGGCTGGTCATGTGCGTCGCTCTCTGAACGTAGGCCGCCGGTACGGCGGGTCGGGAGATCGGACGATACCGGCACCGCGATCTCGGCAGCCACGCAGTTTCCGCACGCGACAACTCCGCGACCATCGGAGATGACCGTCGCGGCCCACAGGTGCCCGTCTGTCCACCGCGCGCTGGACGGACGGGCCGAGTCGGGCATGCGAAAAGGACAGAGCACGATCGGACACTTGCCGAATTTCGACTCCGGCCTCGGGTCGGCGCCTTGCCGCTCCCTTCCGGACAACGGGTTCCTGAACAGGCCGAGCACCGTGGCGACCGGCTCCAGGGAGATCCTCACCCCCCGGGGACTGGCGCCGTCGGGGATCGGCCCCCGCGAGGTGGATGTGCTGCGTCTGGTGGCCGAGGGCAAGGAGCTCGCCGAGATCGCGAAGAAGCTCTCCTACTCCGAACGCACCGTCAAGTACACCCTGTACGGCGTGATGAAGCGCATGCGGCTGCCCAACCGCGCCCACGCCGTCTCCTACGCCATACGTGCCGGGCTCATCCGACCCGGAACGGCACGCGCCTCCTCGGTGAAGCGGGACGGCTTTCGGAACTCGGCCCGCCCAGGAGCCGCGCCGGGGGGCGCCCCGGCACCGGCACTCGCCGCCCCGGGCCGTCGACGACGAGCACAGCCCGGTGGGCGTGCCGCCGCGTCACTCCTCGTCGCGCAGCCGGGCCGCCAGGGAGACCAGCGGTTCGGTCTCCTCGGTGTGGCCCGCGGCGGTCAGGTGGGAGACCGCCGCGTCGAGGCGGCTGAGGGCGGGTGCGGGGCGTTTCAGGTAGATGCCCTCCACGGCACCCGCGAGGCGGACGCACTCGGCCCACTCGCCGGCGCGGTCGTCGTCCCGCCCCGGCTCGCCGAGCAGCGCCAGGGCCTTCTCCAGGGCGGCCAGGGCTGCCTCGTACTCGCCTGCGTAGGCGTTGACCCGTCCGTGTTCGTAGGCGAGAGCGGTGTCCAGGGAGCGGCCGCGGGCCTCGTGTTCGGCGGCGCGGGCCTCGTCGGCGATCCGGCCGGCCTCGGCGAGGAAGGCGAGGGCGTCGGCCAGGCCGTCGGCGCCCTCCTGCTGAGCCCGGAGCCGGGCGAGTTCGCGCAGGCAGTTGCTGAGCTGCTCGTAGCTCGGGGCCTGGGCGTGGGCCAGGAGTGCCTGGTCCAGGGCCTCGCGGGCCCGGCCGAACTCGCCGGACTCGCCGAGGAGGACGGCCGTCTCCGCAGCGATCATGACGTGGCTTCCCGGGTCGTCGTCCCAGCCGGCCGACTCGGCGGCGAGCGCGACGTACTCCGCCGTGGCGGCCTTGAGGTCCTCCCCCGCGTGCAGCGCGCGGGCGCGGGTCAGACGCAGCTGGGCGACGAGCCGGTCGCCCGCCTCTCCGTCGCCGATGTCCGGTTCCGCCAGCAGGGAGTCGAGCAGCGCGATGCAGTCCTCGACACGGCCCAGGTCGAGGCTGAGCCGGGCCACGTTGCTGTACGCGCGGAACGCGTCCGTCCGGCTGCCGCCGCGAAGCTCCAGCTCCGCGGAGCGCGTCAGGTGCCGCAGGGCCTCGTCGGAGCGGCCCAGGTGCAAGCAGGCCTCGGCCAGATCGTTGTGGAGGCGGCCGGCGTCGACCGTGCCGGCCGGCCAGTCGGCGGCCGCCCGCAGGGCTTCGGTCAGGTTCGTGTACGCCGTCTGCGCGTCCTGGAGGAGGAGTTGGAGCCGGCCGCGCAGTCCGAGCGTGCGGGGCAGGTGCCACGCGGGACCGTGCGCCTTCAGCCGGTCGAGGAGGGCGTCGATCTCGGTGACCGCGGCGGACAGGTCGCCGGAGATCGCGTGCGTGCTGACCCGCAGCAGCAGGGCGCCGGAGATCTGCCCGCCGAGGTCGTGCCGGGTGGCGAACGCGTGCAGCAGCTCCACCTCGGCGAGGACCGGCGCGACGTGCGCGTCGCTCCCCGAGGTCTGCAGGCGCAAGCCGAGCGCGGTCGCCCGCAGCCGCAGCAGGCGGGCCTCCTGGAACGGTGCGAGGCCGGGCGTCTCCTCGTGCAGGCGGACCAAGGACGCGTGGGCCGCGGTCAGGGCGGCGGCCTTCGCCTCGGCTCCGTCGGCGCCCTGCGCGGCGCTCTCGGCGGTGGGGAGCAGGGCGCAGGCGCGGGCGAGCGCCGCGTGTCCCGGCAGCCCGGCGTCGTCGTACAGGGCCGCGGCCTCCTCGTGGAGGGCGGCGGCCTCGGCGAACTCGTCCTTCTCGCCCGCCCGGCTCGCCTCGTCGGCCAGCAGATCCGCGCGCAGGCGTACGAGCGGGCCCACGGCCGGGTCGTCGGGGTGGGTGTAGTCACGGGCGGCGACGAGAGTGCGCAGCCGCGCCCAGCAGGCCTGCGCGTCCGGGTGCGCCTGCTCGTCCAAGTCCCTTGCCCGGCGGATGAGTTCGGGCAGTGAGACGGGGGCGGCGGCGGCCGGACGGGCGGCGGGGGCGGCGACCGGGGGCGCGGCCACGTCGTCGAGGCTGCGGGTGCGCAGGGTCAGTTCCAGTGCGTCCAGGAGCGGGGCACGGTCGAGGCGGGCCCTGCGGCGGTCGGTGTGCGCCGTGGTCCCGTTGCGGTCGTCGAAGCGGGCGGCGAGGCCGTCCCCGCGGTCGCGCACCTCGGCGCGCAGACCGGCCACCGTCCAGGTGCGGCCCGCGTAACCGGTGGCGGGCAGTTCGCCGCGGCCGAGGAGCTCGACGCGCTGGAGGAGGACCTCGACGCCGGTGAGGAAACCGAGCTGGTCCAGCGGCGAGTCGACCTCGTCGAACAGGCTCCGGTTCTCGGCGAGCAGTTCCAGGCCGCGTGCCTCGTTTCCGGTGAGCGCGCAGAACTCCAGGTGCCGTCCTACCTCCTGGGACATCGAGGGGTTGCGGCGGCAGCCGCGGTAGCCGGCCAGGTGCAGCTCGCGGGCCCGGTCGGTGCGGCCGGTGCGCAGCAGGGGCAGCAGCGCGTGCGAGACGGAGCGGGCCGGCTCCTCCTGGCAGGACTCCTTGCCGTCCAGGACGGGCTCCCAGGTGCGCAGCGCCCGTTCGTCGTCGCCCGCCGCGAGGTGGTACAGGGCGCGCTCGCAGATCTCGCAGGCCTCGCAGTCGCTGAGCCGGGTACGGGTGCGGCCCGCCCACAGCTCGTAGGCGAGGGTGGTGTCCTCGCCGACGTGAGCGGCCAGCAGGTACGCCTGTCCGTAGTAGGGCTGGAGGTCCAGGCCGGCCTTCTCGTACCGGTCGCGCATCTCCGTCAGCCACTGGCGCAGGCTCGCCAGTGGTATCTCGGGCAGCGCGCGCAGGGCGTGGGCCACCCACTTGAACCGCCAGAACAGCAGGTGGCGCAGGCGCTCGTCGAAGACGTCGGGCTGCTCGTCGAAGAGGGTCAGCAGACGGGCGAAGACGACGGGCGACTTCCGGGGTTCGGAGCCGTAGGTGTACGCCTCCTGGAGTTCGAGCAGCGCGTGGACGAGGGGGCCGGGCTCCGCGAACTGCTCGGCGGCGTCGACGAGTTCCTCGGCGGTGACGGTGCGGGTCCGCCCGTAGGGGCGCCGGTCGTTCTCCTGGAGCGCCTGGAACAGCTCGTCGGTGTTCTGGGGTGCGGGTGCGGTCGGCATCGTCAGCTGTCCTTGCGGAGGGCGTGGGCGAGCAGGTCGAGGAAGGAGCGGTTGATGAGGCTCGATTCGGCGGGCCTCAGCGGGCGCCGGGACAGCATCGCGGCCTGCCCGTAGAGGGCTTCGGCGCTGGTGCGGGCCAGCTCGGGCTCGTCGATGGCGACGGCGGTGCGCACCAGCGGGTTGAGCTGGTTGAGGATCAGCTGGGCCCGCGGCGCCTCCTGGCGCAGGGCGCCGAGGATGTCGCCCCACACGCCGCCCTCCTGCTCACGGGCGAGCTGGGAGCGGGTGCGCTCGTGCCGGGCCTCGCGGCTGTCGACGAGGAGGGCGGGGGCGGAGGCGGGCTGGAAGGTGCGCAGCGCGACGTCGCAGTCGAAGACGGCGAGGGCGTCGCGGGCCAGGGCGAGGTAGGAGGCGGCGGCGAGTTCCGTCTCCCGGTCGACGGGGTCGAGGTGGGCGGTGAGGGTCGCCGGGTCGAGGTCGGCGACGACGGCCTCGGGCCTGATCTCGGGCAGCCGGTGGACCAGTTCGCGGTCGTAGGTGTAGCCGCCGTTGACGACGCCGAGCCCGGCGGCCGAGGCGATCGCCGCGACCTGCCGGAACTCCTCCACGCTCGACGTCACGAGCACGGTGCGGTGGGTGCGCGCGAACTCGTCGAGGGTGGCGTGCCCGTCGGTGGTCTCGAACGGCAGCCAGGGCAGCAGCATCCGCAGGATCTCGTCGTCGTGCACCGCGAGCGACTTCACGGCCAGGTGGTGGGCCTGGAGGAAGCGGGCGAGCAGGTCCGGATCGCTGGCGGCGGCCCGGGCTATCCAGGTGCGCAGCCGATCGGCGAGGGCGTCGCGGACGGCGGCGAGCGTGTCGTCCTCGTACAGGGACTCGCGGGACGCCGTCGGGCGCAGGCTCTCGGCGTCGACGACGCAGCGGACGAAGAAGGCCCACTCGGGCAGGATCTCCTCGGCCTGCTCGGACAGCAGCATCCCCTTGACGTGCACGCGGTGACCGTGGCGGCGTCCGGCCGGCACCGTCTCGGGCAGCACGCACGCGATGCCCCTGAGGCCGACGGCCGGCAGGTCCAGCTCGATGGTGTCCAGCGGCGTGAACCCGAAGACGTCCGTGCCGTACGCGGCCAGCGCACGGGAACGGGCTCCCGGCGTGGGGTACGTACGCGCCCAGGGCGCGGTCTCGGGGTTGACGGACGCGCCCGGTCCGCCCGTGCCGTCGTCGAAGGTCAGCGGGTGGCGCAGCAGGGAGCCGAAGTGCCGGGCCAGCGCGTGCACCTGTGCCGGGCGGGTCCACTCGGCCGTGTCGGCACGCGGCGTCAGCGTGACGGTGGTGCCGGGCCGGGGGCGGGCGGTGGCGGGCAGGGTGCGGACGGTGTAGCTGCCGTCGCCGCGTCCGCGCCACTCCACGGCGGGGGCGTCGGGGGTGCGGGCGGAACGGCTCAGGACGTGGATCTCGTCCGCGACCAGGAAGCAGGAGAGCAGGCCGATTCCGAACTGGCCGATGAAGTCGCCGCGTTGCTCGGCGATGCCCTCGGCGCGCTTGCTGCTGCGGCCGATCGTGGCGAGGAAGGTGTGCACGTCGGCCTCGGTGAGGCCGACGCCGTCGTCCTCCACGCGGACCACGGAGCCGTCGGCGTACAGGCGGATGCCGAAGGCGCCCGCGGGTACGGCCGGTTCGAGGCCGTGCCGGGCGGTCAGCGCGTCCACCGCGTTCTGCATCAGTTCACGCAGGTAGACGCGGGGGCTGGAGTAGAGGTGGTGGGAGAGGAGTTCGACGAGGCCGCGCAGATCCACCTGGAAGGTGCGGTCGGCGCCGGCCGGGTCAACGGCGGTGTCGGGCAGAGTCATCGGGCAGTCCGGGGTGGAAGGGGCGACGGGTGGCGGGCAGGCGGCGCCGGGGCCGGCGGGCGCTCAGGCAGCACGGCGGTGGTAGCGCGCGAACTGCTTCTCGGGCTCTTCGAAGTACTTCCACGGCCAGGCGGTGAAGGCGCCGTCCAGCGTGCGGAAGACGCGCCGGACCGTGTGGCGTTCACCGGACAACGACAGGGCCATGGCGAACATGTTGAAGTCCTGCTGCCAGCCCGGACGCCAGGCGTAGGCGGGGTGCAGGATGCTGTGGTCGGCCGCTTCCCGCAACTGTGCCTGGATCTCGGAGGTCGCGAGGTAGTCCCCGCGATCCGACTCCACCCACTCCTCGATGTACGCGATGGCGATCACACAGCCGAGGCGGTGCCCGTGCGGGGCGCGGGAGGCCGCGTCCTGGGCGAACGCCAGGGCCTGTCCCGGCTTGCCGCTCCAACGCGGCTGCAACTGCGACACCCACTCGACGTGGGTGTCCAGGTCGAGCGGGTCGCGGCGCAGCGCGGCGTCGCGCCGGGTCTCGTTGACGGCGGGGCCCAACGACATGCCACGGCCCGAGGTGAGGAGCCGGCGCCACGGCGCGACCCAGTCCGGCCGTAGTTCGGCGGCTTCGAGCAGCTGCTCCTCGGCGATGCGGAGCCGCTCGTGGAAGACCCGCCACTGCTCCTGCGAGACGTTCACGGCACGGTCGGCGGTGCGGGCCTCCCAGCCCCAGACGATGTGGCGGGCCCCCGATATCAGCAGGGCCGTCGCCCGGTGTTCCTTGTCCTCCTCGACGGCCCGCCCGATCCAGTCCTGCACACCGTCCACGTCGGCCAGTTCACCGAGCACCTGGTGGTCGCTGCCCAGATCGAAGGGGGCCAGGGCCGCCTTGACCGCCTCCCAGCCGCCGGCCTCGGCGGCCCGCACCAGCGCGAGCACCCGCGCGTCCCCGAGCGCGCGCAGCGTGTACATCCCGTTCTTCTGTCTGCGCGGGACGGGAAGGGCGTGCGGATCCGCCACCGGTCTCTCCGCACCCCTGCCGAACAGCTTGCCGAACATGCCGCGCCCTCCCCTGGTCCCGCGTGATCGTCCGGGGCAGCATAAGCGGCCCCACCGACACCACTTCCACAGGGTTTTCACCGGTGCCGCACGGCCCCGGTCCCGCTCCGGACCCTCCCGGCCCCGGTCGGAGTCCGGCCGGGTCGGACCGCGGCGTGCCGAGGGGCTGTGTTCGGCGTCGGTCAGGAGATGGCGCGGAGTCGGCCGTGGGGGCGTTCGCGGAGTTGCTCGACGGCCTGGGCCGTCTTGTCGTCCGCGGGAAGGAAGACGATGAGCTGTTGTGCGTCCGCGGAGAGTTCGAGCGTCTCGCGGCGCAGCCGGAGTGCGCCCGCGGAGGGGTGGTCGAGCCGGAGGATGCCACGTCGGGGCACCACGTGGCGGTTCCGGCGGCGGGTGAAGTCGGGTCCGGCGAGGGCCGCGAGCTGCGCGGTGAGCCAGGCGGAGTTCTCGGCGGACGGTGCGAGCCACAGGTCGAACGCCTGCTCGTCGGCGATGTCGTCCCAGTCGGCGAAGAACGTGCGGGCGCGGGTGTCGGTGAAGACGTAGCGGGTGAGGTTCGGGGCGTCGCCGTCGAGCAGTCCGGCCGCGCCGGTCACCGACGCGAACGCGCCGGTGTGGGCGAGGACGTCGCCCAACCGGTTGGTGACCATGGCGATGCCCGGTTCCAGGAGGCGGAGCGTCTCCCGCACCGACGGTCGCACCTGTCGGCGCGGTGGTGCGGGCTGGGGGTGGGCGGAGCATTCGCCGCCGGTGATCTTCGCGAGGTAGCGCAGGTGGTCGCGTTCCGTGGGGTCGAGGCTGAGAGCGTCGGCGAGCGCGTGGATCACCGCCACCGAGGGGCGGCGGTCACGGCCCTGCTCGATGCGGGTCAGGTATTCGACGCTGATGCCGGCCCGCGCGGCGAGGTCCAGGCGCCGCAGGCCGGGTGACCGGCGGCGGCCGTGATCGGGCAGCCCGAGCGACTGCGGCTGGATGCTGTCGCGCTTGGCCCGGACGAAATCCCCCAACGGCGTGCCCATAGGAGGAGCATAGGACGTGGTCCGCCGAGAGCGCAGTGCTCAGCGTGGCCCTGCGGGGGCCAGCCTGAGCACGGTCTGGCTGCGGCCACGGCGCGGCCCGATCGTGGTGCGCATGGACAACGACAAGCACAGTCTGGTGATCATCGTCGGGAGCGTCCGGGAGGGACGGTTCGGCCCGGTCGTGGCCGCGTGGATCGCCGAACAGGCGCGCCTGCACGCCGGTTTCGACGTGGACGTCGTCGATCTGGCCGAGATCGACATCCCGCTCACGCTCCCCGCGGCCTCGCCGAAGTACGCCGGCGACGACTACCCCCGTCCGGCCGGAATGGCGACGCTGACGTCGGCGCTGGAGAGCGCCGACGCGTTCGTCGTGGTCACGCCGGAGTACAACCACAGCTACCCCGCCTCGCTGAAGGCGGCCATCGACTGGCACTTCACCCAGTGGACGGCCAAGCCCGTCGCCTTCGTCAGCTACGGCGGCGCGGCGGGCGGCCGGCACGCGGTGCTGCACCTGGAGAACGTGCTGACCGAACTGCACGCGGTGACCATCCGCGACGGCCTGGCCTTTCCGAACTACTACACGGCGTGGCAGGACGGCCGTCCGCTCGACCCACAGGTCCCCGGGTACGCCAAGACCCTCTTCGATCAACTGGCCTGGTGGGCGGGCGCGTTGCGCACCGCGCGCGAGGCCACGCCCTACCCCGCATGACGACGCCGGGACGGCGTGCGTCCGGCCGTCGGTGATCTCCCCCCGGCCCCCTCGGGTTGACGGGTCAACCGGAGGTTGACCCTGCCGTCGGCTCCGGGTCTACGTCGAGGCGCCGCACGACGCCCGAAGTCGACGCAGCCGCCGGCTCCCTGCCGGACGCCGACGACACCCTCGCTCTCCTAGCCTCGGTATCGCCGGGACGACGTGCCGGCACGCCGGCCCGGCGAGGCGGGAGCCGAGAGTCGGGCACGGCCGGGCACGGCCGGCAACGGGGAACACCATGAACGCTCACGGGGGAACACCATGAACACTGCTGTCCGCAAGAACCGCAAGAGGTCCAGGAGCGCAAAGGGCTGGAAGTCCTGTGCCGTCGGCGCCGCGGCGATCGGCGCGATGCTCGCGTCCACCGCGTGCGAACCGAGCGAGGCCGACGACGCGGCGGACTCCACCGCCTCGGGCCGACCGAGCGCGACGAGCCCGGCGAAGCCCGGTTCGACGGGTACGACGGGTTCGGCCACGCCCGGCTCGACGGGTTCGGCCACGCCGAGCGGCGGCTCGGGCTCCACCGGTGGCGGGAGCGGGGGCGGCGGCGGGGCCGTCCCCGCCTGCGCCGCGGAGGACCTCTCGTTCGGCACCACGCTCGAGGACGGGAAGGGCGAAGTCCCCAAGCATCTGCTCATCACCGTCACCAACGCCGGCGACGAGAAGTGCGTCGTCCACCACTACCCGCACCTCTTCCTCGGCGACTACGCCGAGGCCCGGTACCCGATCGACGTGTACGAGGACAGCGACCCGAAGGCGCCCGTCGCCCTCGCTCCGGGTGACGAGGCGTACGCCGCTCTGCTCGCCTCCGGCGTCCCCATGGACCAGTACGAGACGAACACGATCACCCTCCTCCTCCACGGCCGCGAGCTCGGCAGCGACGGGAGCGGCCCGATCGGCGTCGACCTGCCCCGCACGGTGGCGTTCGACGACGGCGCCCGCGTCACCTACTGGACGACCGCTTCCGGCTTCGCCCTGGACTTCATCATGTCCTCCTGACCGACCTCGACCGGGACCACTTCCCCGTCACCGACCTGCGCCTGCCCTGCCCGGGACGTCCCCGGCAGGGCGGGCCGTCAGCTGCCACCCAGGCAACTCCCGTAGGAGGCGGATCAGTTGAGGACCGTCGTCTACCATGTCCGGATGCCCGCGACGGAGGCCTTCCGGCCGCGCCCGGCCAACGTCGCCCTCGCCTTCGGGTTCGCCCTCGCGGGCTGCCTGGCCGGCGCCTTCTACCATCCGGCGTCCTGGCGGCCGTTCGACCTGTGGGCCTATCTGCTCACCTCGCTGATCGCCCTGTCCCTCGCTCTGCGGGAGAACCGGCCGTTCGGCGTGCTCGTGATCACGGCGGCCGGATTCGCCGGATATCTGCTGCTCGGATACCAGCCCTCTCTCAACTTCTGGGTTCCCGCGGTCGCGTTCATCTCCGTCACGGCCCGGGAAGGACGCGTCCGTACGGTGTGCGGTACCGCGCTGCTCGCCGCGGTCGTCGCCCTCAGCGGGGTGTACGGCCGGCTGCCCTGGCCCGTCGTGGCCGTGCAGGCCCTGATCGTGCCGGCCGTCGCCTGCACCGTCGGGCTCACCCAGCGCCGTCTCGCCGGACGCAACGCCGAGTTGAGGCGGCTGACCGCCCTGCTCGATCAGCAGCAGCGCCAGGAGGCCCGCCGGGCCGTCCTCGACGAGCGTTTCCGCATCGCGCGTGAGCTGCATGACACGATCTCGCAGCACATGACGATCGTCACCCTCCAGGCCGGGCTGGCCGAGTACGTGTTCTTCACCGACCCTCCTGCCGCCCGCAAGGCGCTCGGCACGGCTGCCGCGGCCGGGCGGGAGTCGTTGGAGGAGCTTCGCCGACTGCTGGTCGTGCTGCGCACCTACGACCTCGGCGGCGTATCCGGTCCCGAGGATCCGGCCGACCCGGTCCCCGCCGACCTGTTGGCCGACGTCGACCGCATTCCCGCGCTCGCCGAGCGGCTGGAGGCGGCCGGCCTGCGCGTCGAGGTCCGGTTCGAGGGAGCGCGCAGGCCCCTGCACCCGGGAGTCGAACTGTGCGCCTACCGCGTCGTCCAGGAAGCCCTCACCAATGTCGTGAAGCACTCCGGGTCGGCCGCCGCCGAAGTGACCGTCCGCTACCTGGACGACGAACTACGCGTGACGGTGCTCGACGAGGGTGGCCCGCTTTCGGCCACATCCACCGACGGATCCGGACACGGCTTGATCGGAATGCGGGAACGGGCCAAGATTTGGCACGGCTCGCTGACAGCCGGTGCGCGCCCGGGGG
Source organism: Streptomyces sp. NPDC102259 (assembly GCF_044766465.1). Lineage (NCBI taxonomy): Bacteria > Bacillati > Actinomycetota > Actinomycetes > Kitasatosporales > Streptomycetaceae > Streptomyces > Streptomyces sp. NPDC102259. Next base: position 22,026 of record NZ_JBIWMA010000007.1, read on the forward strand.
GCGGATTCCAGGTACGACTCAGTCTTCCCCTGGGGCAGGACCGCAACGGCGGCTGATCCGTGACGTGAGCATCTCCGAGGAGCGCTGTGGCCCGCATCCTGGTTGTGGACGATCAGCATCTCATCCGCTCGGGCATCGTCACGCTGCTGCGGACGGTGGAAGGGCTCGGCCCGGTCGTGGAGGCGTCGGACGGTGTGGAGGCCGTCGCCGCGGCCCGCGAGCACCGCCCGGATCTGATCCTGATGGACATCAAGATGCCGCGGCTCAGCGGGCTCGCGGCCGCGGAGCGCATTCTCGCCCTCGGTCTCGACCCGGCTCCGCGCATCGTCGTCCTCACCACCTTCGACGACGACGAGTTCGTCTACGCGGCCCTGCGCGCCGGCTGCAGCGGCTTCCTGCTGAAGGACATGCCGCCGCAGCAGCTTCTCAGCGCCGTCACGGCGACCCTCTCCGCCGACCTCCTGGTCGCTCCGGCCCACGTCCGGCGGCTCATCGAGAGACACGCCGTCCACCCGCAGCGGTCCCGGACCGAGACCGACTCGACGAGCCTGCTCACGGGGCGCGAGGTGGAAGTGCTCGGATTCGTCGCCGAGGGCCTCGCCAACGAGGAGATCGCCGGGCACATGTGCGTCAGCGAGTCCACCGTCAAGACCCATCTGCACCGGGTGATGACCAAGCTGAATCTCCACAGCCGCGCCCAGGCGGTGGTGTTCGCCTACGAGACGGGCATCGCGCAGGTCGGCGGCCGGCCGGTGCGACCGGACGCGCCCGACGCCTGACGGTCGCCGCGAGACCTTGGCGCCGGCATGTCGCCGTCAGCCGTGCGGTCGCTCGTGCCCGGTCGTCGCTGTTCGTCGCCCTGCTCGTCCCGCTCATCCTGCTCATCCTGCTCGTCCTGCTCGTCCTGCTCGTCAAGAAGCCCGCGTCAGGCGCCGGTGGCGCCGTCTCAGGGGGTGTCGGCGAGGGCGATGCGTGCCGTGATGCGTTTGCCGACCGGTTCCTGCTCGATGAAGAGGTCCTCGGTGACGGCCTTGACGATCTCCAGTCCGTGCTGGCCGATCCTGCCGGGATCGCCGGCCCGCGCCACGGGAACGGTCGGGTCGCTGTCCCACACGACGACTTCCACCGCACGGGCGGTGAGGCGCAGTTCCATCAGGACGGGACCGGGGGCGTACTTGCGGGCGTTGGTGACCAGCTCGCTGACCACGAGCTGGGTGAGGTCCCTCGCGCGTGCGGGCACGGGCAGGCGATGGTGGGCATGGGCCCGGTCGAGGAAGGCGATGGCGTGGTGGCGGGCGTCCGCGATGCAGCCGTCGTCCGCGCCCAGGGCATAGCCCGCGCGCATCAGATGCCCGTTCCGCCCGCCACGGCCGTCACCGCCGTCACCGCCGGCGTGGGATTCCTCCACGTTTCTCGCCCTCACTCCCCCGTTCACGTGCGCCGGTACCCGCGATCGCGCCGTGCATGCCACGGGGGTGCCGTTCGGCGCAGCCGCCCGGGTGCATGCCGCCGCGGTGGTGGGGCAGAATCTTCCGCGCACGCCCTGACCCGGGGCCAGCCGAACGCAGTCGAGGAGACGGTGACCGACATCGAGAAAGCGGACCGGCCGGGGAGCCTGTCCGTCGCGCATCGCGTGGTCGACGGCGTCCGTGTGGTGACCGTGCACGGCGAGATCGACCACGACGTCAAGGACGTCCTCAGGGAAGCCCTGCTCTGCGAGGACGGCGCGGTGCCGCCCCTGCGGGTCGTGGCGGACCTCAGCGGAGTGACCTTCATGGACTCCAGCGGCATCAACGTCTTCCTCGCCGCGTACCGGCAGGTGACCGGCGCACAGGGCTGGCTGCGCATCGCCGCCGCGCAGGAGCCCGTCCTGCACGTCCTGCGACTGGTCGGCGTCGACGCCCTCCTCGCCTGTCACCCCACCATCGAGCAGGCCCTGAACCCCGACCCGGAATGACGTCGGGCAGTTGGTCCGTCCCCGGGGCGGCTCGCTCGGTCGACGACGGGTGCCTGGGCTGTTCAGGGCCTCACAGGGTAGGCGGGACGAAGCGGTTTCGCGCAGGGTCGCCGCCCGGGCGAATGGGTCGGGCGCGCAGAACGGAGGAAGCGATGTCCGAGTCCCGCCCGTCCTCGGCCGCCCGTGTCGTCGTGGGGGTGAGCGGCTCGCTGGGGAGTCTCACCGCCCTGGGCCGGGCCGCCGACGAGGCGCGGCGCCGGGGAGCCGAACTCTGGCCGGTGCTGGCCTGGGAGCCGCCGGGCGGGGAGCTCGCCGCCCGCAGGTCGACGGCCGCGGCCGTCCTGGTCGAGGACTGGGAGCGACTGGCGCGTGAGAGGCTGCTCGGCGCCCTGCGCGAGGTCATCGGGGACGACGGCCATGGGTTGCGCACGCGGGCCCTCATCGCGCGCGGCACCCCGGGTCCCGCGCTGGTCGGGACCGCCGACCGGGAGGACGACCTGCTCGTGATCGGCGCCGGACGGCGTGGCCTGCTGCACCGGGCGCTGTGGCCGTCGACCAGCCGCTACTGCCTGGCCCGCGCCGCCTGCCCGGTGCTGGCGGTGCCGCCGTCACCGCTCCAGGCCGCCCTGGCCGCCGCGCACCGCCGGAACGCGTGGCGGCTGAGACTGGACACCGGGCACCTCGCGAGGGAGTTCGCGACGGTGCCGCCCGACCGCTGAGGCCGCGCCTCGGGGCGATAGTAGCCATGTACTCTATCGCCCATGAGTGAGCGCAAGGGTCCCGAAGCGGCGACGCCCGGTTTTCTGGTGTGGCGGCTGTCGACGAAGTGGCGCGTGGCCGTGGACCGGGCGGTGGCCCCGCTCGGCCTCACCCACGCCCAGTACTCGCTGGTCGCCTCGCTGTACGGGATGCAGCGCGCCGGCGAACGGCCCAGCCAGCGCCGCCTCGCCGACCACACCGGACTCGAGCCGCTCTACGTCTCCAAGCTGGCGCGCGCCCTGGAGTCCGCCGGCCTGCTCGAACGCACCCGGGACCCCCGCGACCCGCGCGCCGTGCAGCTCGCCCTGACCGAGCAGGGGCAGGACGTGACGAGACGGGCCGTCAAGGTGGTCCAGGGACTTCTGGAACAGCTGCTGGAACCGCTCGGAGGCCTGACGAGCCCGCGGACCCGCGCACTCACCGGCGAGCTGTCCCTCCTGCTCGACGTACCGCTCGACCCCACCGACGGGAGAACGCGGGAGTGACGATGCCGACGCCCCCCACCCCACCACCCGGCGGGTCGATGCGGAGCCTGCGGAGCTGACACGCGCGGCTCGGTGGCACACCCGCCAGGTGGTGGAATATTCAATCACCGTGCCCGGTTGTCGGCCTCGAAGGAGGCACCAGTGGACACCACGTACGAGACGACCGACGACACCGCCTACTACGCCCACGGAACGCCGGCCGAGCGGTGGGAGCGGGCGCGGCTGTTCTTCGCCGCGAAGGAGTACACCGCCGCCGCGCGGGTGCTGGCCGGACTGGTCGAAGAGGTGCCGGAGCAGACCGGACCGCGGCTACTGCTGGCCCGCGCCTACTATCACTCGGCCCAACTTCGGCGCGCCGAGACCGAGTTGCGGCAGATCGTCGAGCGTGACCCGGTGGAGCAGTACGCCCGGCTGATGCTGGGCCGCACCCTGGAGCGACAGGGGCGGCACACGGAGGCGGGACCGCACCTGCGGCTCGCCTCGGCGCTGGCCGGCGACTTCCCGGAGGCCTGAGCCCGCACGACGAGCGGCCCGGCGGTGACCTCCACCGCCGGGCCGCTTCCGTGCCCGGGCCCGTTCAGGCGGCCGTCCGCCGCCCCCGCCGGTGCGCGACCTCGCCGAGGACGACGTCCACGACCAGGAAGCCGGCGAGCGGGATGCCGAGGAGCGGGACGAAGTAGGCCACCACGGCGACCGCCGCCATCAGCGGGACGAGGACGTGGGGCGGGACCTGCGCCCAGGCGCCGCGCGGAATGGGCCGGCCGAAGGCGGACCCTCGGCCGCGCTGCCACCACATGCGGTAGCCCCACACGATCAACAGGATCAGGGAACCCGCGAGGAGCATCAGCGCGAGCTGGTTGACCAGGCCGAACAGGACGCCGGTGTGCAGGTCGATGCCCCAGCGGGTCAGTTTGGCGAGCAGCGGGTGGTCGTCGAACCGCAGCACGTCGGTGACCTCGCCGGTGGCCGGGTCGACCGCCACCGCGTCCTGCTTCTCGGGCCAGCTGCGCTGCACCTGCTTGACCACGTATGCGGAGGAGGCGTCCGCGGGCGGGACGATCTCGACCGGGTCGCCCAGCCCCTCGGCCCGCGCGGCGGCCAGGATCGCGTCGAGGCCGACGCCGTGCTCGCCGTCCCCGCCCGCGCCGGAGGCCGCGTCGTGACCGGCGTGCTCGCCGCCGCCCGCGGCCGCAGACACCGACGGGGTGGCCTGGCCGAGCGAGGTGCGCAGCACGTCGATGTTGGCGCCCGCGTACGTGGACCAGGTCAGTCCGGTCGCGGACAGGAAGACGAAGCCGACGGCGGCCCACACGCCGACGGTGCCGTGCAGACCCAGCGTGCGGCGTCGTCCGGCGGTGCCGCGGACCTTGCGCAGGGCGCGCCGCCGGGAGAACCAGAGCACCGGACCGCCGCCCGCGATCACCCACAGCCAGCTGGCGGCGAGTTCGCTGTAGAGGCGGCCGTTCTCGCCGAGGTGCAGATCGCGGTGCAACTCGTCGATCCAGGTGCGCAGCGGCAGCGCGCCGGTGGAGCCGTACTGCTCCAGCGCGCCCCGTACCTTGCCCGTGTACGGGTCGACGAACACGGCGAGGGTGTGGGCGGCTTCGACGCCCTCGACGCCGGACAGCATCACCCGGGTCGTGGCGTCGTCCGCCGGCGAGGGGCGGACGGCCGAGACCGTGCCCTCGGGGTGGGCCTTGCGGGCGGCGTCCACCTGCTCGGAGATCGGCAGCTTCGCGTCGCCGGCCGGCACGGTCATCTCGTGGGAGTACACGAGCTTCTCGGCCTGGAACGCGCCGGCATAGAGGAACCCGGTGACGGCGGCGACCAGCAGGAACGGCGCCACGAACACGCCGGCGTAGAAGTGCAGACGCAGTATCAGCGGGCGCAACGGGGCCCATGGGCCGCGGGACTTCGGCGCGGGGGCCGCTGCTTGCGGGGCCTCGTCCGATGAGGGCCCTCCCGTTCGAGCGGAGCCCGGAGTGGGGGAGGTCGAGGGAGCGGTGGACATGGCGGGGCTTCTCCGGGGGCAGCAGGAGTGGGGCGGGGACAGCGGTCCGGGGGACGTTCTTCAGCCGTGACGCACCAGTAGTCGGCGGCGGACCGCACCGAGTTCCCGTCGCTTCGAGTGACGTGAGTCACACCGCGCGGTCGTGGCATGCTGGTCCGATGGCATCTCCCAGTCCCCGCGCGCCCCTTGCCGACCGGATCGAGGAACTCCTCGCCCCCGGCGGCCCGTTGCCCATCGTCGCGGCCGGAGACCCGGTCCTGCGGACGGGCACACCGCGCTACGAGGGCGAGCTCGACCCCGCTCTGCTGGCCCGGTTCGTCGAGGCCCTGCGCGTCACCATGCACGCGGCGCCGGGCGTCGGCCTCGCCGCCCCGCAGGTCGGTGTGGAACTGCGGATCGCCGTCATCGAGGACCCGGCGCCGGTGCCCGAAGAGGTGCGGCTGGCCCGCGGCCGGGTGCCCCAGCCGTTCCGGGTCCTGGTCAACCCGTCGTACGAGCCGGTCGGTTCGGCCCGCGCCGCCTTCTTCGAAGGCTGCCTGAGCGTGCCGGGCTACCAGGCGGTGGTGACCCGGCACGCCGAGGTGCGGCTCACGGGTGCGGACGAGCACGGCCGGCCGCTGGACGAGGTGTTCGGCGGCTGGCCCGCCCGTATCGTCCAGCACGAGACGGACCACCTCGACGGTCTGCTCTACCTCGACCGGGCCGAACCGCGCTCGCTCTCGGCCAACGAGGCCGTGCTCGAGCGCTGGACGCAGCCGACGGCGGACCGCGCCGCGCGGGCGCTGGGGTTCGAACTCCCCTGAGCCGCGGGCCGGTCGGGTTCCGTCAGTTGTCCCGGTAGGCCTCCAGCAGCCGCAGCCACACCTCGCTGAGCGTCGGGTAGGACGGGACGGCGTGCCACAGCCGGGCGAGCGGGACCTGGGCGGCGACCGCGATCGTCGCCGAGTGGATCAGCTCGCCGACGCCCGGACCGACGAAGGTGACGCCGCGCAGGATCTCCTGCTCCAGGTCGACGACCATCCGGGCACGGCCCTTGTAGCCCTCGGCGTACAGGCCCGCTCCGGCCACCGACGACATGTCGACGTCGACGGCCCGCACCCGGTGTCCGGCCTGTTCGGCCTCGGCGAGCGAGAGGCCGACGGCGGCCGCCTCCGGGTCGGTGAAGACGACCTGGGGGACGGACTCGTGGTCGGCCGTGGCGGCGTGGGCGCTCCACGGGTCGCTCTCCGGCAGCTCGGAACCGGCCGCGCGGGCGGCGATGGCGGCGCCCGCTATCCGGGCCTGGTACTTGCCCTGGTGGGTGAGGAGCGCCCGGCGGTTGACGTCGCCCACCCCGTAGAGCCAGTCGGTGCCGGTGACGCGCAGACTGTCGTCGACGGTGAGCCAGGAGCCGGGTGCCAGGCCGACGGTGTCCAGGCCGATGTCGTCGGTGCGCGGGGCGCGGCCGACGGCGAAGAGGATCTCGTCGGCCTCGATGCGTTCGCCGGTGTCGGTGACGACCACGACGGTGCCGTCGGAGCGGGTCACCGACGCCACCGAGGTGCCGGTGCGTACGTCCGCGCCGGCCTCGGCGAGCGCCTCGGCGACCAGTTCGCCCGCGAACGGCTCCATCCGGTCGAGCAGGCCCTTGCCCCGCACGAGGAGGGTGACCTGCGAGCCGAGCGCCTGCCAGGCGGTGGCCATCTCGGTGGCGACGACTCCCCCGCCGACCACGACGAGCCGGCCGGGCGCGGACTGGGCGCTGGTGGCCTCCCTGCTGGTCCAGGGCCTGACCTCGGCGAGACCCGGCAGGTCGGGCAGGGCGGCGCGGGTGCCGGTGGCGACGACGACCGCGTGGCGGGCCGTGAGCACCTTGTCCCCCACCGTCACCGTGCGCGGCCCGGTCAGTCTGCCGTGGCCGCGGTACAGGTCCGCGCCGATGCTCTTGATCCAGTCGACCTGGCCGTCGTCCGTCCAGTCGCCGGTGAACCAGTTGCGGCGGGCGAGGACCGCCGCCGTGTCCAGCGGGCCTTGCACCGCCTCGCGCAGGCCGGGCAGCCTGCGGGCGTCCGCTTGGGCGATCACCGGGCGCAGCAGGGCCTTGCTGGGCATGCAGGCCCAGTACGAGCACTCGCCGCCGACCAGTTCGCTCTCCACTACCGCGGTGGTGAGGCCGGCCGCACGGGTGCGGTCGGCGACGTTCTCCCCCACGGGCCCGGCTCCGAGCACCACCACGTCGTACAGGTTGGCTTCCGTTTCCGTCATGGGGTCAGTCTGGTGGGTGGTGTGCCGCGTGGCCACACGGGTAGGGGCGCGGAATACGCGTCGGGTCGGCCGTGTTGTCGCGGACGGCTTCACCCCATGTCAGGAGACCCCTGACAGGAAGCACCGGGAAGAGGAATCACGCCATGAGCAGCACCGTGGAGCTCACCAAGGAGAACTTCGACCAGACGGTCACCGACAACGACTTCGTGCTGATCGACTTCTGGGCGTCCTGGTGCGGCCCGTGCCGTCAGTTCGCCCCGGTCTACGACAAGGCCGCGCAGGAGAACCCGGACCTGGTGTTCGGCAAGGTGGACACCGAGGCGCAGCCGGAGCTGGCCGCGGCCTTCGGCATCCAGTCGATCCCGACGCTGATGATCGTGCGGGACCGGGTGGCCGTGTTCGCCCAGCCCGGCGCCCTGCCCGAGGCCGCCCTCACGGACGTCATCGGACAGGCGCGCAAGCTGGACATGGACGAGGTCCGCAAGTCCGTCGAGGAAGAGCAGGCCAAGGCCGGGGCCGACGACTCCCCGGCCACCCAGGGCGAGTAGTCCCGGGACTTCCTAGAAGGGGTACGGCGCGACGTCCGCGCGCACCGTCGTCCAGCGCACGTCGGTGAAGGCCTCGAGGTTGGCCTCGCCGCCGAAGCGGGCGCCGGTGCCGGAGGCGGCGACCCCGCCGAAGGGGGCGACGGCCTCGTCGTTCACCGTCTGGTCGTTGATGTGCACGATGCCGGTCGGGACGCGTTCGGCGAGTTCCAGGCCGCGGGCGGCGTCGCGGGTGACGATGCCGAGCGAGAGGCCGTAGGAGCTGCGCGCGGCCAGTGCCGCCGCCTCGTCCACCGTGTGGAAGGAGCGTACGGGGGCCACCGGGCCGAAGACCTCCTCCGCGTAGGCGGGGGTGTCGTCGTCGACGCCCGCGAGGACGGTCGGCCGGTAGAAGAGGTCCTCGTGCCTGCCGCCCGCGGCGAGCTTGGCGCCGGCCGCGGTGCTGGCCTCCACCAAACCGTGCACCTTGGTGAGTTGACCGCCGTCGATGAGCGGGCCGAGGTGGACCTGCGCGCGGTGCGGGTCGCCGACGGCGAGGGCGTCGGCCTTCGCCGCGAGCCGCTCCACGTACTCCTCGTAGAGGGAGGCGTGCACCAGGTGGCGGCCGGTGGTCATGCAGATCTGGCCCTGGTGGAAGAAGGAACCCCAGGCCGCGGTGGAGATCACCGCGTCCAGGTCGGCGTCCTCCAGCACGATCAGGGCGGAGTTGCCGCCGAGTTCGAGGTGGGCCCGCTTGAGATGGCGGCCTGCGACCTCGCCGACCGCCCGGCCGGCGCCGGTGGAGCCGGTGAAGGAGATCACCGGCACGCGCGGGTCGGCGACCAGGGCCGCACCGGTCTCGGCGCCGCCCGGGAGGATGTGCAGGAGGTTCTCGGGCAGGCCCGCCTCCGCGAAGACCGCGGCCAGGGCCAGGCCGCCGCACACCGCCGTACGCGGGTCCGGCTTGAGGACGACCGCGTTGCCGAGGGCGAGGGCGGGCGCCACGGACCGGATCGACAGGATCAGCGGGGCGTTGAACGGGGAGATCACGCCCACCACGCCGACGGGCACGCGCCGGGTGTACGACAGCCGGGGCGCCTCGCTGGGCAGCACCTGTCCGGCCGGGCGGGAGGCGAGTGCGGCGGCCTCGTAGCACTCCTGGGCGGCGACGTGCAGCTCGAAGTCGGCCTTGCCGGGTATCGAACCGGACTCGCGGACGATCCACTCGCGCAGCTCTTCGGCGTGCGCGGTGAACAGGTCGCCGGCCTTGCGCAGCACTCCGGCGCGCACGAAGTGGGGCAGCCGGGCCCACTCGGCCTGCGCGGCGCGGGCGGCCTCGGCGGCGGGGCCGACGTCCGCGGCGCCCGCCAGGTCGACGGTGCCCAGCGGGTCGCCGGTGGCGGGTTCGGTGACGGTGTACCGGGGGCCCGACAAGGTGCGGGACTGCCAGTTCTTGGGGTCGAGCAGCGGCATGAAGGCTCTCCGATCGGTGACCCGCGGGACTCGCGGCTCTCACAGGGGGAGGGGAAGTCCCGTGTAGTTGGCCGCCAGTTCGGCGGCGGCGTGGCGGGATGCGGTGATCCGGCGCAGCCGGGCGAGCTGCATCCGATGGTCGAACGCATCTCCATCTGGTTGAGCGTGCAACATCCTAGTCATGTCGTCGGAAAAGCGGGTCGCCTGCCACACACGTCGCAGACTGAGGTCCGAGTACCCGTCCAGCAGCCTCGTGGACCCGGTGGCGTGCAGTTCCGCGAAGGCCCTCCCTAGCAGCCGTACGTCCGAGACGGCGAGGTTGAGCCCTTTGGCGCCGGTCGGCGGCACGATGTGGGCGGCGTCCCCCGCGAGCAGGAGCCGGCCGTGCCGCATCGGCTCGTGGACGAGGCTGCGCAGCGGCGTCACGGACTTGCTGATCACGGGGCCGCGGCGCAGCGTCCAGTCGGCGTCGACGGCGAAGCGGGCGGTGAGTTCGTCCCAGATCCGGTCGTCGGGCCACTCCCGCAGGACGGTGCCGTTGGGGACCTGGAGGTAGAGCCGGGAGATCCGCGGCGACCGCATGCTGTGCAGGGCGAAGCCGCGTTCGTGGCGCGCGTAGATCAACTCCTCGCAGGAGGGCGGCACTTCGGCGAGGACACTGAGCCAGGAGTACGGGTAGTCGTGCTTATACGTCCGGCCCGCGTCGACCGGGAAGGCGTCGCGGGCGACGCCGTGCGAGCCGTCGCAGCCGACCACCCACTCGCAGGAGAGGGTCCGTTCGCGGCCCTCGTGCCGGAACCGCACGACGGGCGACCCGCTCAGCGGCTTCTCCACGGCGAGCGCCGCCGCCTCGAACAACAGGGGCGGCCCGTCGGCGAGTTGGAGGGCGACGAGGTCCTTCACGAGCTCCGTCTGGGCGTAGATCGTGACCGTACGACCACCGGTGAGGACGGGGAAGTCGAGGTGGTGGCGTTCGCGGTCGAAGCGCAGCTCGATGCCGTGGTGCACCAGGCCCTCGGCGTCGAGCCGGCCGGCCGCGTCCGCCGCGCGCAGGGCGTCGACCGTGCCCTGCTCCAGCATTCCGGCACGCTGACGCCGCTCCACGTACTGCCTCGTCCTGCTCTCCAGGACCACACAGTCGACGCCCGCGCGGTGCAGCAGCCGGGCCAGGAGCAGCCCCGCGGGGCCGCCGCCGATGATGCCGACCGTCGCACGCATGGCACGCCTCCCCTGCGACCGTAGTTCAGCTGGAGTCGCGCCGCACCACGGTGACTCCGAACGGTTCGTGCGACTCAGGGGCGGCCGCGGGGCCGCGCACCGCCCGGTCGACCAGCGAGGCCAGGTCGCGGCCGGAGGGCAGCGCGATCCGGACGGTGCTGAGCCGGGGCCGCAGCAGCCGCCCGAGCATCAGGTCGTCGGCGCCGATGACGGCGACGTCCTCGGGGACGCGCACGCCCGCGCTCTGCAGAGCGCGCATCAGCAGCATGGCGTACTCGTCGTTGTAGGCGAAGACGGCGTCGAGGCCGAGGGCGGGCCAGCGGGCGGCGAGGGCGGCCGCGGACTCCTCCGTGTAGGCCAGGGACAGCTCGGTGACGGTGGCGTCCGTGCCGTGCAGCGCCTCGCGGGAGCCGGCCAGCCGGGGCGCGGAGAAGATCTCCATGCCGCGCTCGGCCGGGACGACCACCCCGATCCGGCGGCGACCGCGGGCGTACAGGTGCGCGGCGGCGCTGCGGCCGACGTCGGCGTGGTCCAGGAGCAGCGCGCGGGCGCCCTCGACCGCCTCGGGACCGAGGGTCACCACGGCCCGGGCGCCGGACCTCTTCAGCACGGCGACCCCCTCGGGGCCGATGCCGGGGCTGGGCACCAGCACGGCGACGGGCCGCAGTTCGGCCCAGGCCCGGGCGGCGTCGTCACCGCGCAGACCGGTGGCGCCGTACTGGACCACGGTGTAGTCGAGGCGGCTGAGCGCCCCCTGGAAGTCGTGCACGAACTGGGAGTAGAGGGGGCCCGCCGGGACGGGCAGGGTGGGCATCAGGACCATGCGGCTGTGTCCGGCCCGCAGGGTACGGGCGGCCGCGTGCGGCACGTACCCGAGTTCCTTGGCGGCCTCGTGCACGCGACGGCGGGTGGGCTCGCTGATGCGTACGGCGCTGGCGTTGTTCAGGACGTAGGAGACGGTCGCGCGCGAGACGCCGGCCAGGCGGGCCACGTCGGCGCTCGTGGGCACGGGGCGCGGCACCGGCGGCTTCGTCGGCGCGGGCGTGTTCGGTATCTGCACCATGACGTACGGCATCTTGGCAGAAGCAGTGAGCGGGCCTCCGGGCGGGGGACGCCGAAATCCGATGAGCCGTCAACGAACATGTTCGTCACGTACTTGTTCGTGACGAACATGTTCGGTACCGTGAAGGCATGACAGCACGCCCCGCCACCCCGCGCAGCCGCCGCGAACGCCCGGCCAAGCCCGCTCTGAGCAGGGAGGGCATCGTGGCCGCCGCCCTCACGGTGCTGCGCGCCGAAGGCCTGCGGAAGGTGACCATGCGGCGCCTGGCCGAGGAGCTCGACACCGGCCCGGCCTCCCTGTACGTGTACGTCCGCAACACGGCGGAGCTGCACGCGGCCGTGCTCGACGAGCTGCTCGGCACGGTCGGACCGACATCGACCGAGGGAAGCTGGCGCGAGCGGCTGGAGGGGGTGCTCACCTCCTACACCGCGATGCTCCTCGCCCACCCGGACCTCGCCCGCTCCGCGCTCACCGCCCGGCCCAGCGGCCCGCACTACCTGAACCTGATCGAGACCCTGCTGGCCCTGCTCGACGAGGGCGGGGTGCCGCCCGCGCAGGCCGCGTGGGGCGTGGACCTGCTGCTCCAGCACGCCACCGCGACCGCCGCCGAGCACACGGACGAGGCCTCCCAGGAGGACTGGGACGCCCTGCGGCAGGCGGTGCTCGATGCCTCGGAGCGGACCCACCCGCACATCGCCGGGCTCGCCGGACCCCTGCTCTCCGGACCGCCCGAGGCCCGCCTCTCCTGGGGGTTCCAGACCCTGATCGGCGGCATCGAGCGGACCGCCGTACCCGAATGACGACCACAGGAGGACTCATGCACCACCACCCCGTAGCGATCATCGGCGCCGGACTCGGCGGCCTCACCCTCGCCCGTGTGCTGCACGTGCACGGCGTCGAGGCGGCCGTCTTCGACCTGGACGCCTCCCCCACCGCCCGCACCCAGGGCGGCATGCTCGACATCCACCAGGACTCCGGCCAGGAGGCGCTGCGCGCCGCCGGACTGCACGAGGAGTTCCGGGCGCTGGTCCTGCCCGGCGGCCAGGCCACCCGGGTCCTCGACAAGGACGCGGTGGTCCGCTTCGAGGAGGCCGACGACGGGTCCGGCGAGCGTCCCGAGGTCGACCGCGGCGCCCTGCGCGACCTGCTGCTGCACTCACTGCCCGAGGGAGCGGTCCGCTGGGGCCACAGGGTCACCGGCGCGCGTGCGCTGGGCGACGGGCGGCACGAGGTGCGGCTCGAGGACGACTCCGCCTTCACCACGGACCTGCTGGTCGGCGCCGACGGAGCCTGGTCGCGGATCCGCCCGCTGGTCTCCGACGCCCGGCCCGCGTACACGGGCGTGTCGTTCGTCGAGACGGACCTGCTGGAGGCGGACGCACGCCATCCGGTGAGCGCCGGGGTGGTCGGCGGCGGGTTCCTCTTCGCGCTCGGCGCCGGCAAGGGGTTCCTCGCCCACCGCGAGCCCGACGGCAGCCTGCACGTCTACACCGCCCTGCGGGTCGCCGAGGACTGGGCGGACGGCGTCGACTTCGGCGACGCCGAGGCTGCCAGGGCTCAGGTGCTGGAGCACTTCGCGGACTGGGACAAGAGCCTGCGGGCGCTGGTCGCGGACGCCGACGGACCGCTGGTGCCGCGCCTGATCCACGCCCTGCCGGTCGGCCACCGCTGGGACCGCGTCCCCGGCGTCACCCTGCTCGGCGACGCCGCCCACCTGATGTCGCCGTTCGCGGGCGAGGGCGCCAACCTCGCGATGCTGGACGGCGCCGAACTGGGCCTGTCCCTGGCCGCCCACCCGGGCGAGCGCGAGGCCGCGCTGGCCGCCTACGAGGAGAAGCTGTTCCCGCGCAGCGCGACCGCCGCGGCCGACTCCGCCCGCAACGGCGAGACGCTGTTCGCCGAGGACGCCCCGCAGGCCGTCGTCGACCTCTTCACCCAGCAGCCCTGACCGGCGTCCCGCTCGGCACATCGTTCGGCACACCGCTCGGCACATCGCTCGTCACCCGGTCGACGAGTTCGCTCCAGCCGGCCTCCAGGCGCGCCGCCGGCATGCCGCACTGCCGGGTGAGGTGATGGACGAGGACCGGGCTGAGGTACCCCATCAGCGTGTGGGCCAGCAGCTCGACGTCCGCGTCGGGCAGCGCCTGGCGCAGCAGCAGCACCAGGTGGCTGTGATGGACACGGCGCGGGGGCACGGAGTACCGGCGGTCGGGTCCGGGCTCGGCCGCCAGCTGAAGGTCCAGTTCGTCCACGGCCCGCCTGAGCATGGCGACGCCGAACGCCCGCAGGCGCTCCACGGACTCCGCGCCCGGTCCCAGCGGCGGGGGACCGCTCAGGAACGCGGCCTGGAAGTTGCGCTCCGAGTGGTCCAGGAGCGCGGTCAGCAGCCCGGTGCGGTCGCCGAAGCGCCGGAACACCGTGCCCTTGCCCACGTTCGCCGCGCTCGCCACCGCCTCCATCGTGACCCCGGCCGCGCCGTGCTCGGCGATCAGCCGGGCGGCGGCGTCCAGCAGCCTGGCGCGGTTGCGGGCCGCGTCGGCGCGCAGGCACGGCTCGTCACCGGCCGGCCCCAACTGCAGCAGTTCGGGCTCGGTCAGGTTCTCCTCGGGCTCCGGACAGGGAGGCAGAACGGTGGACATGAACTCAGCGTAAAGCATCGGGAATGAAACTGGACCGCGGTCCGGTTAGGGTGCTAGAACATTAAACGGACCTCGGTCCGTATTCGTATCAGCAATGTTTCAGCCTCTGGGAGTACCCATGTCTGTCCGCATCCTCGCGCTCGTCGGCAGCCTTCGCGCCGGTTCGACCAACCGCCAGCTCGCCGAGGCGGCCGTCAAGGTCGCTCCCGAGGGCGCCGACGTCGACCTCTTCGAGGGCCTGGCCGAGATCCCCTTCTACAACGAGGACCTCGACGTCGAGGGCAGCGTGCCGGCCGCCGCCGCCAAGCTGCGTGCCGCCGCCCAGGCCGCCGACGCCTTCCTGCTCTTCTCCCCCGAGTACAACGGCACCATCCCGGCCGTCCTGAAGAACGCCATCGACTGGCTGTCCCGCCCGTACGGCTCCGGCGCCTTCGGCGGCAAGCCCGTCGCCGTGGTCGGCACCGCGTTCGGCCAGTTCGGTGGCGTGTGGGCGCAGGACGAGGCCCGCAAGGCCGTGGGCATCGCCGGCGGCAAGGTCATCGAGGACCTCAAGCTCTCCATCCCGGGCTCGCTGACCCGCTTCGCCGAGACCCACCCGGTGGACGACGCCGAGGTCGCCGCCCAGCTGACCGAGGTCGTGGCCCGTCTGCACGGCCACGCGGGCGAGGTCGCGGCCGCCTGACCACCCCTGACCGTCTGACCACCTCACCGCCTGACCGCCCGACCGCCTGACGGGCGGAACGGCGAGACTGCACGACGGCAGCGCGACGTGGTGGCCGAAGGGGTCTGGAGCGGTTTCCGGGCCCCTTTCGTCGTACGCGCCCCCGGCGTGCGCGGCGTACACGCCCCGGGCGTACACGCCCATGGTGCGCGCCCCTGGTGCGCGCCCCCGGCGCCGGTCAGTCCAGCTCGGCCAGCCGCAGCACGGCGGGGGCCACGAAACGCTCGATCCAGACCGCCGTCTCCCCCAGGCGCGGCGCGAGGATCACCGTGTCGACGCCGAGCTTGGTGTACCCGGTGAGGTCGCGCAGAAGGCCGTCCAGGTCGCCGTCGGTGGCGGCGTCGCCGGAGTAGGTGATCGTCTTCAGGACGGTGTCGTAGTCGCGCCCCTCCGCCTCGCAGTGCCCGCGCAGGACCTCCAGCTTGTGCCGGACCTCCTCGGGGGTCGAGGCGAAGAGATTGCAGGCGTCCGCGTACCGGGCGACCAACCGCAGCGTCTTGCGCTCGCCTCCGCCGCCGATCAGGATCTCCGGGTGCGGGGAGCTGACCGGGGCGGGCACGCACAGGGTCTCGGCCAGCCGGTAGTGCTCGCCCTCGAACGGCCCGTCGTCGTCCGGGTCCCACATCTGCAGGCAGACCCGCAGGGCCTCCTCCAGCCGCTCGAACCGCTCCGCCGTCGACGGGAAGGTCACGCCGAGCCCCTCGTGCTCACGGTCGTACCAGGCGGCCCCGATGCCCAGCGAGGCGCGCCCGCCGGACAGCACGTCGAGCGTGGTGGCGATCTTGGCGAGCAGTCCGGGGTGCCGGTAGGTGACGCCGGTGACCAGGGCGCCGAGTCTGACCGTGGAGGTGTGGGCCGCGAGATACGCCAGCGTCGCGTACGCCTCCAGCATGGGCGCCTCGGCGCCGCCGTTGAACTCCATCTGGAAGTAGTGGTCCATCACCGACAGCCGGCTCACCCCGGCCGCCTCCGCGGCGACACCGGCCGCGGCGAGCTCGGCGCCCAGCGCGGGCGCGCCCCCCGCGTTGCCGAACTGGTTGATGTGCACGCCCACGCGCATGTCCGTCTCCGATCGTCCGGTCCTGCGGTCCTTCGGTCCGTTGATCCTTCGGTCCGTTGATCCTGCGGTCCTGCGGTCCCGCGGTCCCGCGGTTTTTTTCCTCGCCGCTCACCGGCCCCGGTGACGCTAGACCCTGGAGCGCTCTCGAAGTCAAGGGACACCGGCCGGACCGGGGCGCGCGTCTTCGTCCGGTCATCCGATCGGCGAATGTCGTTCAACTCGCGGACCGCGTCCCGTCGCGTCTGATAGGGCTGGGCAGATGCAGACCCTCTATCGACGACTGCTCGACCTGATGCCCCGTATCGGGATCCAGGTGACCGACCTCGGACCGGGGACGGCGGTGGTCTCGCGGCGCGGCGGCCCGTACCGGGTGACCGGCGCGGACAAGGACACCTGGGTGCTGCGGCGGACCCGGGACGGTGCGCGGTCCGAGGTCGCCGAGGGCGGCGCCGTACGACTGGGCGACACCGGCGCGCTGCTCCTGATGGAGAACCCGGGCGGACTGGACGAGCGCGGACTCCAACTGGCGGCCGCCGAGTACCTCTGCACGCAGCACGTGGTCGCGATGCTGGAGCTCTACGGCGTGAACTGCGTCTTCGACGTCGGAGCCAACAACGGCCAGTACGCCAAGCGGCTGCGGAAACTCGGCTACACCGGCCGGATCGTGTCCTTCGAGCCCACCTCGGAGACGTTCGCCCGCCTCGAGAAGGCCGCGGCGGAGGACCCCGACTGGCAGGTGCACCGGTGCGGACTCGGCCGCGAGGAGACGACGGCCGAGATCCACGTCGGCTGGAAGACGATGAACTCGCTGCTGCCGGCCAGCGACTACGGCAAGGGCCGCTACAGCAGGTTCACGAAGGCCGACACCGAGGAGATCCGCGTCCGCCGACTGGACGAGGTCATGGCCGAGGCACTGGACGGCCTCGCCGAGCCGCGCCCCTTCCTGAAGATGGACACCCAGGGCTACGACCTCGAGGTGTTCGCCGGCGCCGGGGAGCGGATCGCGGAGTTCGTGGGGATGCAGTCCGAGGTCGCGGTGCTGAAACTGTACGAGGGCAGTCCTGGCATGGGGGAGGCCGTCGCGGTGTACGAGGCCGCCGGGTTCGGCATCACCGGCATGTACCCCGTGACGCGCGAGGCGAGTACGGGACGGGTGATCGAGTTCGACTGCGTGCTGATGCGGGCGGACGCGGCGCCTACACCGTAGAACCGTCCCGCTCCGCCCCCTCCTGCCGCTCCTGCCGCTCCTGCCGTGCGGAGGCCCGCAGGCTGGTGAAGGTGGTGACCGCGAGGACGAGCACGATGAACCCGAGCGAGAAGGGGATGCCGATCTCGGGCACGTGCACCCCGGATTCGTGCAGCGCGTGCAGCACCAGCTTGACGCCGATGAAGCCGAGGATGATCGACAGGCCGTAGCTGAGGTGGACCAGCTTCTTCAGCAGGCCGCCGATGAGGAAGTACAGCTGCCTGAGGCCCATCAGCGCGAAGGCGTTGGCGGTGAACACGATGTACGGGTCCTCGGTCAGGCCGTAGATGGCGGGGATCGAGTCGAGGGCGAACAGCACGTCGGTGGAGCCGATCGCGAGCATCACGACCAGCATCGGGGTCATGACCCGCTTGCCGTTCTGCTCGATCCACAGCTTCGTCCCGTGATAGCGGTCGGCCACGCCGAACCGCTTCTCCACGGCCTTCAGCAGCTTGTTCTCCTCGTACTCCTCCTCGTGGTCGCCCTTCTTGGCATCCTGGACCAGCTTCCACGCCGTCCAGATCAGGAAGGCTCCGAAGAGGTAGAACACCCAGGAGAACGTCGAGATGATCGCCGCGCCCGCGGCGATGAACAGCGCGCGCAGCACGAGGGCCACCAGCACGCCCACCATCAGCACCCGCTGCTGGTACTGCGAGGGCACCGCGAACTTGCCCATGATCAGGACGAACACGAAGAGGTTGTCCACGCTCAGCGACTTCTCGGTGATGTAGCCCGCGAAGAACTCCCCCGTCGGTTTGCCGCCCCCGAAGAGAAACACGCCGAGGCCGAACAGACAGGCCAGGACGACCCAGACGACCGTCCAGGTCCCGGCCTCGCGGACCGAGACGTCGTGCGGTTTGCGGCCGATGAAGAAGTCGGCGGCGACGAGCGCGCACAGCGCCGCGACGGTCAGCAGCCAGACGGAGGGCGAGACGTTCACTGGCGGTCACTCCTGGTACCTGCGTGGGGGCGAAAATCATTGTCGGCCGCGACGCGTCCTTTCCACCCCGCACAGGTGAACAAGAAGTCATGTCCTGGCAAGCTGCGGAGCGGGGGCGTGGCCGTCACCCGCCGAACGGCGGGCAGGTCCCGCCGTACGGCGGCGCCCCGGCGGGCGGCCGGTGGGCCGATCATGGGCCGCACGAGCCGCCGCGCAACCGCGCTCCGCATGAGGAGAAGCCCATGAAGTCCGCACCGCCGCCCTTCGACCCCGAACTCGGCGCCGCCCTGGAACTCATCCGGGAGATGATCCAGCCCGGACTGGCCCCCGAGGACATCGAAGCCGTCCGTCAGGGGCCGGGGATCGCCCTGCTGGCCGAGCTGGACCTGACCCTGGGCGGGGCCTTCGAGGTCGAGGACCGGACGGTGCCGGGGCCTCAGGGCTCCCCCGAGATCTCGCTGCTGATCTGCCGGCCCACCGGGCCGGCTCCGCAGCGCCCACGTCCGGTCGTCTACCACGTGCACGGCGGCGGCATGATCATCGGCAACAACCGGGTCGGTGTGGACGTGGCCCTGGAGTGGGCACGGGAACTGGACATGGTCGTGGTGTCCGTGGAGTACCGGCTGGCGCCCGAGCACCCGCATCCGGCGCCCGTCGACGACGTGTACGCCGGTCTGCTGTGGACGGCGGAGCACGCCGCGGAACTGGGCGCGGACCCCGAGCGGATCGTGCTCGCCGGGGCCAGCGCGGGCGGCGGCCTCGCTGCCGCGCTGGCCCTGCTGCTGCGCGATCGTCAAGGGCCGCGGCTGCTCGGCCAGTTGCTGCTGTGCCCGATGCTGGACGACCGCAACGACACCCCCTCCAGCCACCAGATGGCGGGCCTGGGCGTCTGGGACCGCACCGCCAACGAGACCGGGTGGACGGCCCTCCTCGGCGAGCGGCGCGGTGGCCCGGACGTCTCCCCGTACGCGGCGCCCGCCCGTGCCGAGGACCTGTCCGGCCTGCCTCCGGCCTTTCTCGACGTGGGCTCCGCCGAGACGTTCCGGGACGAGGTGGTCGCCTACGCCTCCCGGATATGGCAGGCCGGCGGGGTCGCGGAACTGCACGTCTGGCCGGGCGGTTTCCACGGCTTCGACGGCTTCGCGCCGCAGGCCGCGCTGTCCAGGTCGGCCCGCGCGGCCCACCTGGACTGGCTGCGCAGGCTGCTCGCCGAGTGACGCCCGCGGGCAGCGGCTCAGCGCTCGGCGGCTCAGCGGCTCAGCGGCTCAGCGGCTCAGCGGCTCAGCGGCTCAGCGGCGCACGAACTCCACGGCGCCCGAGCGGAAGCGGTGACCGCGCCCCTCCTCGTCGGCGCTCGCGTGCCGCATCATGGCCGTATGAAAGAGCTGGCCGGGCGCCTGACCGCACTGGACCCGGACGCCGGCGCCGCCGTGCGGGTCATCGCCTACTTCGACCGGCTGGCCGAGTCCCGGGCCGGCGTGGAGGCGCTGGTGCGCGGGGCCGCGGTGCTCGCCGGGGTGCCCGCGCGGCTCGTCGACGCCGACCGGCGGGTGCGGGTCCGGGTGGAGCCCGACGGGACGCGCCGGGACACGGAGCTGCCGCCGGACCCGGACTGGCCGTGCACGGCGCTGACGCCCGACGGCCCTCCCGCACTGTGGCTGGAACGCGCCGGAGCGACGCCCAGCGTCGTGGACGCCGTGATCCTGGAACGGGCGGTCGGCGCGGCCCGCGTCGTGCTCGACCGCACCCGCGGCCGGGCTCCGCTCGACGATCCCGCCCTGGTCGAGACGCTCCTCGACGCCACGGCCGGCGAACCGGCCCGGCTGCACGCGGCCCGCCGTCTCGGGCTGGGCACCGCCGAGGCGGCCCGCGCCCTGGCCACGCCCGGCGGCCGGCCCCGGGTGCTGTCCGCGGACGCCCGGGACGCGGTTCCGGCGGGCCGGGTGGGGGTCGGACCCGCCGTGCCGGTGCAGGACCTGCCCCGCTCCTGGGCCGCGGCCCGCACCGCGCTCCGCTTCACCGCGGACGGCACCGCGCAGGACCCGGGCCCCCGTGTCGTGTACGCCGACGAACTGGGCGGCATCGCCCTGCTGGCCGACCTCGTCGTGCCGGGAGCCGAGCCCCCGGCGGACGTCCTCGCGGTCGAGGCGGCCGCCGCGGACGCCCCCTGGCTGCTCACCACCCTGCACGCGGTCACCGCCACCGCGAGTCTGCGGTCGGCGGCGGCCGAGGCGAACGTCCACCACTCCACCCTCCAGGACCGGCTGGCCCACGCCGAGCATCTGCTGGGGTGGCCGGTGCGCACGCCCCAGGGCCGGCTGCGGCTGCACCTCGCGCTGACGATGCGGCGGCTGGCGCGGCCGTGACGGCGCTCCTCCGCGCCGGCGACGAGCCGCTCGGACCGGCCCCGGCGCCCGGGGCACTGCTCCCGAGTGAGGGGGCGACCTCCGGCGTCTCAGACCTTGGCCTGCTCGGGCGCGGCGCTCCGGTCGCCGGCGTCCTCGCCGGCCGCCGCGGCGCGGGCGGCGGGGATGACGGCGGCGATGCCCGCGGAGATCAGGGCGAGTGCGCCGCCGACCAGGAGCGCGGTGCGGAAGCCGTCCTCGGAGGCGAAGGTGTAGCCGCCCATGGTCGTGGTCATCTGGGAGAGGATCACGCCGATGACGGCGGAGCCGATCGAGGTGCCGAGCGAACGCATCAGGGTGTTGAAGCCGTTGGCGGCCGCGGTCTCCGTGAGCGGGACCGAGCTCATGATCAGGGCGGGCATGGCGCCGTAGGCGAGGCCCACGCCACCGCTGGTGATGAGCGTGACCACCATGACGCCCCAGGCGGAACCCATCAGGGCCAGGGAGACGAAGTAGCCGGCGGCCAGCACCAGGGCGCCGCAGACCAGCGTGAACTTCGGACCGCGGGCGTTGGTGAGCTTTCCGCCGAGCGGGGAGATCAGCATCATCATCAGGCCGCCGGGCGCCATCCACAGACCCGCCGCGAGCATCGACTGGCCGAGGCCGTAGCCGGTGGCCTCGGGGAACTGGAGCAGCTGCGGCATCACCAGCATGCTCGCGTACATGCCGAAGCCGATGAAGACCGAGGCGAGGTTGGTCAGGAGCACCCGGGGACGGGCCGTGGTGCGCAGGTCGATCAGCGGGTCGGTGGTACGCACCTCCCACACTCCCCAGCCGACCAGCGCCACGACGGCGGCGGCGAACAGACCGAGTGTGGCGCCCGAGGTCCAGCCCCACTCGGCGCCCTTGGAGACGGCGAGCAGCAGCGAGACCAGGCCGGCGCCGAGACCGATCGCGCCGGGCAGGTCGAAGCGCTGGCCCTTGGCGCCCGCGGGAACGTCCGGGACGAGCATGAAGATCAGGACGGCGACGGCGGCGGCCAGGGCGGCGGAGCCCCAGAACAGCACCCGCCAGTTCGCGTACTGGGCGACGGCGGCGGCCAGCGGCAGGCCGATGGCGCCGCCGATGCCCATGGAGGCGCTGACCAGCGCGATGGAGCCGCTGAGCTTCTCGGCCGGGACGACGTCCCGCAGCAGTGCGATGCCGAGGGGCACCATGCCCATGCCCATGCCCTGGAGTCCGCGTCCCACGATCATCGTCACGACGTCGGAGGCGAACGCGCACACCACCGAGCCCACGATCAGCGGCACGGAACAGGCGAGCAGCATCCGGCGCTTGCCGAGCAGGTCGCCGAGGCGGCCGACGACCGGCACGCACACGGCGGCCACCAGCAGGGTGACCGTGATCACCCAGGCGGCGTTCGAGGACGAGGTGTCCAGGATCTGCGGCAGCTCGGCGATGAGCGGGGTGACCAGCGTCTGCATGATCGCCGCGGTGGTGCCGGCGAAGGCCAGCGTGGCGATCACGGCGCCTGGGCGGGCCGTGGGCTGGAGAGCGGGGGCGCCCATGGGGACTCCTCGACTTGGGATGTGCGGTGAAGGATCCGCGCGAATGGATCCGCGCGAATGGATCCGCGTGAGGATGTGCATCGTACATGTCGTATGTATCGAGCACATGCTGTGGGCTGTGCACAGTGGTGTGCCAGGATGGTGCGGGCGCACGGAAGCAGGAGGTCGGGCACATGGAGACGCCGACGCACGAGGTCGAGTACGAGCAGATGCTGCTCAGCCGTCACACGTTCCTGAACCAGCGGGGCGGTCGCCGCAAGAACAGCCTCATGGAGCGCAGCGCCTACATCATGCTGAGCCGGATCCGGGTCCAGGGACCCATGTCGATCGGGGAACTCAGCGAGGCCTTCGGCCTGGACGCCTCCACCCTGAACCGGCAGACCGCGGCGGCGATGCGTTCGGGGCTCATCGAGCGGATCCCCGACCCCGAGGGCGGGATGGCCCGCAAGTTCCGGCTCACGGACGAGGGCACGCGGCTGCTGGACTCGGAGCGCGAGGGGATCGTGGAGATCCTGGACCAGGTGATGACCGACTGGCCGGACGAGGACGTCGCCGCCTTCGCGGGCTATCTGCGGCGCTTCAACTACGGCATCGAGGCCATCGGCGGCCGCCCCTGGCCACGCCCGTGACGGGGTGGCCGCTCAGGACCTGCTGACCTCATCGCCGTCGCCGGGCCCGCCCCCGGGCCGGACGCGGCGGTGCTACGAGCGCTCGGCGCCGCGCTCCGGCTCGTGCGGCCCGCCGTGAACCGCGGTCGGCGCCACCGGTCGCCCGGGCCGACGATCTGTCTAAAGTACAGACTGAGAGAGTCACCACCTGCGCGGGAGTTCCCATGACCGGTCTCCGTCGGAAGCGCCCCACCGACGCTCTCGAAGCCATCGAGCCCCCGGGCAACGCCGAGACGGTCGTCGGCGTGCTGTCGGTGACGGTCCTGGTGGAGCTGCTCGGCGTCCTGTCCGGATCCGAGGTGTGGCTCCTCGGGCTGCTGGTCTTCCTGCCGGGCACGGCGTCGGCGCTGTGCACCGTCCAGCAGACGAAGTTCGTCGCCGCGTGGACCACCCTGTTCGTCACCCTCACCCTGCTCCTGCGGGCCAACGACAACGGCCGGTGGCTCGACCGGGCGCTGCTGGTGCTGCTCACCCTCGCCCTGGGAGCCGCCTCCGTCTACGCCTGCCACCGGCGCATCGCGCGCGAGCACGAGATGCTGCGGCTGCGCTCCACCGCCGCCGCCATGCAGCGGCACATCCTGCACCCCCTGCCCCTGCTCACCGACGACGTGCTGGTCAACGGCGTCTACGAACCCGTGCAGGAGGACCGGCTCGTCGGCGGTGACATCTACGACGTCGTCGCCTCGCCCTTCGGTACGCGCGTGCTGATCGGGGACGTGCAGGGCAAGGGGCTGGCCGCCGTGGGCGCCGCGTTCGCCGTCATCGGCGCCTTCCGTGAGGCGGCCCACCGCGAGCCCACGCTGACCGCGCTCGTGGACGCCCTGGACACCTCCGTCGTCCGGCACAACTTCTACGCCGAACAGACCGGCGACGACGAGCGGTTCGTCACCGCCCTCATCATCGGCGTCGACGCGGGAGCCGAGGCGCAGGTCGTCAACTGCGGGCACATCCCGCCCCGGTTGGTGCACGACGGCGCGGTCACCACACCGGCGGTGGACACCGGCGTCCCGCTCGGGCTCGCCGAACTGGCCGCCGAACCCACGACGGTCGAGTGGTTCGCGTTCCCGGCCGGTTCCACCCTGGTGCTGACCACCGACGGCCTCACCGAGACCCGCGCGCACGACGGCACGTTCTACCCGGTCGACGAGCGTCTGATGAAACACCTCGACCTCTCCCCCACCGAGTTGCCCCTGGCCCTGCACGAGGACGCCCGCGCGTACGCCGGGGACGACCGCCGCCACGACGACGTCGCCGTGCTGACCGTCCGCCGGTCACCGCGGCGCTGAGCGCGGGCCGCCGGCCGGGCGGCCGATCCCTCCCATGGCGCGCGCTCAGCTCGCGCACATGCTCCTCATGGCGAACGGAGAGAGGGTCGAGCCATGTCTGGCGCCCCCGGTACCCGTGCAGGCACGGTTCGCGTGCTGATAGTCGACGACGAGCCCGAGCTCACCGAGCTGCTGTCCGCGGCCGTGACCGAGGCGGGCTGGCGCTCCTTCACCGCGGCGGACGGGCGCAGCGCGCTGCGCATCGCGCGGGACTGCGCCCCGCACGTCGTCGTCCTCGACGGCATGCTGCCCGACGTGGACGGGGTCGAGGTACTGCGCAGGCTGCGCGGCGAGAACGCCCGGCTGCCCGTGCTGATGCTCACCGCACGGGACGCGCTGGAGCACCGGCTCGACGGGCTGTCGGCCGGCGCGGACGACTATGTGACCAAGCCGTTCTCCCTGGAAGAGGTCGTGTTGCGGCTGCGCGGACTGCTGCGCAGGGCCGGTCCCGACGAGAGCGCCGACCAGGGTCCCGTGCGGGTGCTGGGCGATCTCGTGCTGGCCGAGAGCACCCGCGAGGTGCGGCGCGGCGGAGCGCCGGTCCCGCTGACCACCAAGGAGTTCGACCTGCTCCGGTTCCTCATGAGCCATCCGCACCAGGTGCTCAGCAAGGCCCAGATCCTCGACCACGTCTGGAACGCCTCCTTCGACGGCGAGGGGAACCTGGTCGAGGTCTACATCTACGGACTGCGCGCCAAGATCGACAAGGGGCGGGTGCCGATGATCCGTACCGTGCGTGGCGCGGGGTACGCGATCAGAGCAGCGGACGAACGGGCATGACGGTCCTGTCGGGCCGGCCGCGCGGGGCGAGGCCGGCCGGCACCGGTCTGGGCCGGCGCTCCCTGCGTGTGCGCCTCGTGCTCTTCGTCTCCGTGACCCTGGTCGCCGTGTGCGCGGCCATGGCGCTCAGCACCGTACTCGTCCAACGCGTCTATCTGCTCGGCGATCTGGACCAGCGCGTCACCGACGCCGCCGAGCGCAGCCAGGGCGGATTGCAGCGCCGGACGGGCGGCGCGACGGATCTGGGGTTCCTCAACGAGCGCGGGCAGCCGGCCGGCACCCTGGCGGCCCGGTTCGCCGACGGCGAGATCATCGCCGCCGAGGTGGTGACCGAGGACGGCCGTCAGCGGGTCCTCACCGGCGCTCAGCGCGCCGCCCTGAAGGGGATCACCGCGGACGGGTCGGTGCACACCCGCATCGTCCCGGGCCTCGGCACCTACCGGGTGACCGCGCTCGGCGGCGACGGGGTCCCCGTCCTGGCCGGGCTCCCGATGGCCGACGTACAGCAGGTGATCGACCGTCTGGTGGCCGTCGAGGCGGTGATCGCCGCCCTCGGACTGGCCACCGCGGCCTGCGCCTCCGCCGTCGTCATACGGCGGCAGCTGCGCCCGCTGGGCCGGGTCGCGGCCACCGCCGCCGAGGTCGCCCGGGTGCCGCTGGACCGCGGTGAGGTCGCCGTGCTCGCCCGCGTCGCCGCGCGGGACACCGACCCCGGCACCGAGGCCGGCCAGGTCGGCGTCGTGCTCAACCAGTTGATCGACCACGTGGAGTCCTCGCTCGCCGAACGCCGGCGCACCGAGGAGCGCATGCGCCGGTTCCTCGCCGACGCCAGCCATGAGCTGCGCACACCGCTCGCCTCGATCGCGGGGTACGCCGAGTACATGAACGGCGGCAACCGGACGATCGCGCCGGAACTGGCCTGGCATCGCGTCCTGGCCCAGTCGGCCCGGATGACCGGCCTGGTGGAGGATCTGCTGCTGCTCGCCCGCCTCGACGAGGGCCGGCCGCTCCAGCGGACCGAGGTGAATCTCGCGACGCTGGTCGCGGAGGCCGTCTGGGACGCGCAGGCCGCGGGAGGCGAGCACGACTGGCGGCTCGCGCTGCGCCTCGACGGCCCCGTGACGGTGTTCGGCGACGCCTCCCGGCTCCATCAGGTGGTGGCCAACCTGTTGGCCAACGCCCGTGTGCACACACCGGCCGGCACCAAGGTCACCGTCGTCGTGGAGACCCTGGAGGCCCGGGAGACGCCCTCGGTGGCGGGGACGGGGCCGGGAACGGCGGCGGAAAAGGAGCCGGGGACGCGGTCCGGCGCCGCCCGGTGCGTGATTCGCGTACGGGACGACGGTCCGGGCATCCCGCCCGGCCTGCTCCCCTCGATCTTCGAGCGGTTCACCCGGGCCGACGGCTCCCGCTCCCGTACGCCGGGCGCGGAGGGCGGCACGGGCCTGGGCCTGGCCATCGCGGCGGCCCTCACGGAGGCGCACGGCGGCCGGATCGACGTACGCAGCGAACCGGGGCGAACCGAGTTCTCGGTGACGCTCCCGACGGCCTGCCGCTCCGCCGCCCCGTCGTCCGTCCCGTCGTCCTCGCAACTCTAAGGGCTCTCACAGAACCGCAGGCCGGACCGGGTGCGGACACCTCTCCCGCACCGATCGCGACGGTCGTCCGGTCGCCGCTTCAGGCCTGCCTCAGTTGGCTCCGCCACAGTGATCACCCGGCGGCCGTTCAGCGGGGACGTGCCCCTGACGAAGGGAACCAGCGACGATGACCGAGCTCGACTCCGGTGAACCGACGGCCCACGAGACACAGTCGGACGCCGGCCGCCGCACGCACGCGAGCCGCCGCAACTTCATGCGCAAGGTCTTCTTCGCCGCCGGTGCCACGGCCGTCGCGACGATGGCCGGGGCCGGGGCCCGGGCCGCGCTGGCCGACGACGCCACCGCCACCGCCTCCGCCGATCCGAGCGCGGTGCCGAGCGGCGCGCCCAGCGGGGGTCCGGGCGGCGGAACCGGCGGTCCCGGCAACCAGACGATCACCGAGGACTTCTTCGGCCTCACCACCGACGGCAAGCGGATCGACGACCTGTTCACGATCCACTCCACGGGCGTGAGGACCGCCCCGGTGATCGCCGCCGCGAACGCCTTCCTGGCCGGGCTCAGCGACGCCCAGAAGGCCTCGACGCAGTTCACGGTCCACTCCACCGAGTGGCGGCTGTGGAGCAACGTCGACTCCTACGCCCGCCAGGGCGTGTCCCTCGCCGACCTGAGCGACGACCAGAAGGCCCTGGGCACCGCTCTGTTGAAGTCGGCGCTCAGCGCCGACGGCTTGGAGACCACCGAGAAGATCCGGAGGATCAACCAGGCGGCCGGCGAGGCCATCGGCAACACGAACTCCTTCAACGAGGACGCCTATTACTGGACCGTGATGGGCACCCCGTCGGCGACCGAGCCCTGGGGCTTCCAGTTCGACGGCCACCACCTGGTGATCAACTACTTCGTCCTCGGCGACCAGGTCGTGATGAGCCCCTGCTTCTGGGGTTCGGAGCCGACCTCGATGGAGATCGACGGCGAGACGGTCACCGTCTGCCACGAGGAGGTCGTCGCCGGCCTGGCCTTCATCAACTCCCTCAGCGCGACGCAGCAGGCGGTCGCCATCGAGTCGTCCACCAAGTCCAACGAGTCGATGACGGCGGGCGCGTTCTCCGACAACGCGGTCCAGGCGTACACCGGCATCCGCGGCAACGCCCTGACGGCCGCCCAGAAGACCGAGCTCCTCGGCATCGTGCAGGCCTTCACCGGGCGGGCCAGGGCCGACGTGGCGAAGGTGACGCTGGCCGAGGTCCGCAAGCACCTCGACGACACCTACGTCACCTGGGCCGGCGGCACCGGCAACGACGACGCCTTCTACGTCCGCGTCCACAGCCCGGTCGTCTGGATCGAGGTCGACTGCCAGGCTCCGGGCCCCCTCGCGGGCGCGTACGGCGCCACCCAGGGCAGCGGCGCCACCCAGAAGCACGTCCACTCCGTCGTCCGCACCCCCAACGGCAACGACTACGGCAAGGAGCTCCTCAGGCAGCACTACCTGACGTCGCCGCACCACCGGTGAGGTCGCGGCGGTGGACCACCGGGCCGGGGCCCCGTCGGCCCGGCCCGGTCCATCGGCTCAGGCCCAGGCGGTCGCCGCGACGAACGAGCTGTCCTGGCGGAACAGGTCCGTGCCGTCCGACTGTTCCACCCGGAGCTGGTAGTTGTAGTGGCGCAGGTAGTAGCCGGGGTAGTTGTACGACTCGAAGCGGATCGAACCGCTCGCCGAGCCCGTCCGGGCGATGAAGGTGGCGTCCTTCGCGAAGGACGCCGTGCCGTCGTTGGCGTCGAAGCGGCCGCGGAAGGAGTAGTGGCGCAGGTAGTTGCCGGCCGCGTCGCGGAAGGAGTACGCGTTCGCGTCGGCGAGGCCGGCCACCACGGTGAAGGTGGACGCCTGCTTCTCGGCGGTGGTGCTCGAACCGGTCACCACGGGCAGGTTGAGCAGGGCGGACTGCTCCTGCCAGTAGCGCGTGGTGTAGTTCGCCGACCGGAGGGAGCGGGTGGCGTTCTTCGTGAGGCTCGGGCCGCCGGTCACCGTCTCCTTGATGACCGTGAAGTGGCGTGCCGTGCCGGAGATGCCGGGCAGCGCCTTGGGCGCGCTCCAGGTGGCGAAGGAGTCGTAGCTGTCGCTGTAGTAGTAATAGCCGTCGCCGTAGCCGTCGAAGAAGATGCGCCAGGCGCCGTTGTCGAGCTGGATGACGGACGGGCCCTCGCGGTAGCTGCCCCAGCCCGCCCAGTCGCCGGTCCTGGTGATCGTGTAGGGGCCGGCCAGGCTCGACGCCGTGCCGTACTCGATGTACTTCGCCGTCTCGTTCTTCGTGAACGCGTGGTACGTCGAGCCGACCTTCACGATGTAGGTGTCGATGTGGTTCGACCCGATGCCGGACAGGGCGACCGGTGAACTCCAGGCGGTGAGAGCCGAGTTGGTGGCCTTCAGCAGATACGGGGTGAAGATCCACTCGTCGCTGGTCACCGAGCAGGACACGATGACGTTGACACTGCCGTCGCTGTCGACGAACCACTCCGGCGCCCAGGCGCGGGAGAGGTTGGTGATCGGGACCGTGTAGTCGTACAGGAACGTCCAGTTGACCCGGTCGGAGCTGCGGGCGAACCCGATGGTGGTGCTGGCGTCCTGCCAGGTGTGGGTCGTGTAGGTGACGTAGTAGTAGCCGTTGGTGTGCTTGAAGATGCTCGCGTCGCGGATGCGGTTGCTCGGCGGGGTGTAGGCGGAGGACTGCACCAGCCGGAAGTCGGTGGCGTCGTCGGACTGGTAGACGTTCACCGTTCCGTCGTTGCTGTTGAGGAAGGGCACGATCGTGTAGCGGGTGGCCGATCCGGCGGCCGGCGCGGCGGCGAGGGCCGTGCCGAGCAGGCCGGGCGCCTCGCCGAGCACGAGTGCCGTGGCGGGCAGGACGGCCATCGCGCGCAGCAGGGCACGGCGGGACGGGGCGGGGGGACGGGGCGTCATGGCGGCTCTCCTACGGCTCAAGGCACGTCCAGCGGTTCGACATCCCGAACGCAGTTCGGAAAGTCGATCAGAAAGTAGGGGTGCGACTGGAACACGTCAATCCTTTGCGCAGGAACGGACGATGCCTGTGGGACTTCTGTGGCGGGTCGGCCGCCGCCCTGGTGGCGGACGGGTACGCCCCTTGCACCCGCGTGCCGTTCCGCCGCCGGGCCGCCGGACGTTACCGTGCGGTAGACATCGTCGTCCCGGAGGTGCCCGCATGACGCCCGACCGTGCCGCAGGCCTGACGGCCACCGCCCGCGCGCTGGCCGAGGGCGAGGTGTCCTCCCGCACGCTCGTGGAGCGGACCCTCGCCCGGATCGAGGCGAGCCAGGGCACCCTCAACGCCTTCCGGATCGTCCGGGCCGAGGCGGCGCTCGCCGAAGCCGACGCCGCCGACCGGAAGTTGGCCGCCGGGGACAGACCGCCCCTGCTCGGAGTCCCCGTCGCCGTGAAGGACGACATGGACGTGGCGGGCGAACCGACCGCCTTCGGCTGCCAGGGCGCGCACCCCACGGTCGCCGAGGACGGCGAGGCGGTACGGCGGCTGCGCGCGGCCGGGGCCGTGATCGTCGGCAAGACCAACACCTGCGAGCTGGGCCAGTGGCCGTTCACCGAGGGCCCGGCCTTCGGCGCGACCCGCAACCCGTGGAGCACCGAGCACACCCCGGGCGGCTCCTCCGGCGGTTCGGCGGCCGCGGTCGCCGCGGGTCTGGTGCCGGCCGCGCTCGGCTCGGACGGGGCCGGCTCGGTCCGCATCCCCGCCTCCTGGACGCATCTGGTCGGCATCAAGCCCCAGCGCGGCCGCGTCTCGACCTGGCCGCGCGGCGAGTCGTTCCACGGCATCACGGTCAACGGCACGCTGGCCCGTACGGTCGCGGACGCGGCGCTGCTGCTCGACGCCGCGAGCGGCAACCACGCCCACGACCCGCACCGGCCGCCCGCCGTCGACGCCTCGGCCGCGGTGGGCCGTGACCCCGGCCGGCTGCGGATCGCGCTGTCGCTGAAGCCGCCGTTCACCGCCGTGCCCGCCCGGCTGCGACCCGAGGTGCGCGCCCGCGTCCTCGAACTCGCCGAGACACTGGCGGGCCTGGGCCACACCGTCGAGGAGGCCGACCCGCCGTACGGGCAGATCGGCCTCGCCTTCGTGCCCCGGGCCACCGCGGGCATCACCGAGCGGGTCGCCGAGGCGCCCTTCCCCGCGCTTCTCGACCGGCGCACCCGGGGCGCCGCCCGGCTGGGCCGGCTGCTGGGCGGGGTCCCGCTGCGGGCGGCCCGGCGCGCGGAGGCCGTCCTGCACCGCCGTATCGGCGGCTTCTTCGACACGTACGACGTGATCCTCGCGCCGACGACGGCCGCTCCCCCGCCCCGCATCGGCGCCATGCTGGAGCTGAGCGGCTTCGCCACCGACCGCGCCATGATCGCCGCCTGCCCCTACGCCTGGCCGTGGAACGTGCTGGGCTGGCCCGGCGTCAACGTCCCCGCCGGTTTCGCGCCCGGCGGGCTGCCGGTCGGCGCGCAGCTGCTCGGCCCGGCGAACAGCGAGCCGTTGCTGATCTCGCTCGCCGCCCAACTGGAGGCGGAGCTGCGCTGGCACGAGCGGTGGCCGCGGGAAGCGGTCGCGGACTCGCCGGCCGGATGAGCGGGTTCCGCCCGTACGCTGTGACCATGGACGATGCGTCGATGGTCGGGCTCATGGGGCGGGTCACCGGGACGATCGGGCCCGGACTCGTCGGCGAGGTGATCGTCCGGGTGCGTGGCGGGGCCGAACACTTCCTCGCGCACCCGGCGGACGGCTCGGGCCGCATCGAGTGCGGCACGGTGGTGATGGTCGTGGAGCACCTACCCCCCAGGACGGTCTACGTCACCCGGGCATACGACAGTTGAGCCTGTCCCGGCGCAGGTGAGAGCCGTTCTGTACGTCTTCGGGAACGTAAGCGTCAAGATTGCAACAAGGATGCGTCAGCGTCTTCAACCCTGACCCGGGCAGGCGCAGACTCCCTTCGTTCGGTGCCGAAAGGGCACCATCAAAAGGGGGCGTATGCCGATGGTTGTCGGCGTCGTTGCGGGGGTTGCGGTTGTCGCCGTCCTCGCTCTGATCGGTCTGTTCAAGATGATGTGGCGCGTCGCGGAGCCCAACGAGGCACTCGTCATCTCCGGCTCCAACCACCGCACCGAGGGCCTCGAGGCGGGCATGGGGTTCCGCATCGTCACCGGGCGCGGGACGATGGTGATGCCCGGGGTGCAGGTGGTGCGCAAGCTGTCGCTCGACCTGAACGAGACCGAACTGCATGTGGACTGCGTGACGCACCAGGGGATTCCGCTCAAGGTGCGGGGCGTGGTCATCTTCAAGGTCGGCGACGACTTCGTGTCGATCGCCAACGCGGCCCGCCGCTTCCTCGACCAGCAGAAGCTGATGTCGGAGCGGGTGCACAACGTCTTCGCCGGTCATCTGCGGTCCATCGTGGGCGGGTTGACGGTCGAGGACATGATCCGCGACCGGGAGAAGCTCACCGGGCAGACCCGTGCCGCCTGCGGTACGGAGATGGAGAAGCTGGGCCTGATCGTGGACTCGCTCCAGATCCACGAGATCGAGGACCCGACCGGCTACATCAAGAACATGGCGATGCCGCACGCGGCGGCCGTGCAGCGGGACGCGCGGATCGCGCAGGCGGAGGCGAATCGTCTCGCCACGGAGGCGGAGCAGGCCTCGTTCGCCCGGATGGCGGAGGCCACCCGGGACAGCGAGATCCTCCAGGCCGGCTACCAGGCCGAGCGGGACAAGGCGGGCGCCAAGGCCCGTCAGGCGGGGCCCCTCGCCGACGCCGCCTCCCGGCAGGAGGTCGTCGTCCAGGAGACGCGGGTCGCCGAACTCGAGGCGCAGCGGCGCGAACAGCAGCTCCAGGCGGACGTCCGCAAGCCGGCGGACGCGCAGGCCTACGAGAAGCGCACGCTGGCCGAGGCGGAGCGCGACGCCCGGATCTCGGCGGCGCAGGCCAAGGCGAAGGAGACGGAGCTCGCGGCCGCCGCCGAGGCGACCCGGGTCAAGGCCGCAGCAGGCGCCGAGGCCGAGGCGACCCGGACCCGGGGTGAGGCCTCCGCGGCCGCCACCCGGGCCACCGGTGAGGCCGAGGCGGCCTCCGCACAGGCCAGGGGTCTGGCGGCGGCCGAGGCGGCGAAGGCACAGGGTCTCGCGGAGGCGGAGGCCATCAAGGCCCGCGCCGCCGCGCTCGCCGAGAACCAGGAGGCGGTCGTCGCCCAGCAACTCGCCGAGAACTGGCCGGAGATCGTGAAGGCGGGAGCGTCCGCCTTCGGCAACGTCGACAACATGGTGCTGCTCAACGGCGCCGACGGCATGGCGGACGTGTTCGCCAAGGCGCTCACCATGGGCGGGACGGGACTCGGTCTGGCCCGTCAGCTGCTCGCCTCGATGAACCAGAACGGGCAGGCCGCGAACGGGCAGGGCACGAACGGCACTTCGCCGCTCAACGGGACCGGGGGCCCGCCCGTTCAGCGGGTGCCGGTCGAGGAGAAGTGACCCGCTGACGACGCGGTCACGGGGGCACCGCTTAAGGTGCCCCCGTGACCGCGTTTACCGATGAAGACGTCCCGGGCCGCTCCGGCCCCACCGCCACCACCGAGGCCGACCCCCGCGAGGTCGGCCGGGTGCGCACCGAGTACTCCCCCGCCCACGACGGCGACCCGGACCCCGGCGAGATCGTGTGGACCTGGGTGCCGTTCGAGGAGAACGACGGCCGGGGCAAGGACCGCCCGGTGCTCGTCGTCGCCCGGGAGGCGGGCGGGACCTTCCTCGCCGTACAGCTGTCGAGCAAGCGGCACGACGGCGACCGCGAGTGGGTGCCGATCGGCGGCGGGCCCTGGGACCGCTCCGGACGGGACTCCTGGGTGGACGTCGACCGCGTCCTGCGGCTGCACGAGGACGGCATGCGCCGTGAGGCCTGCGCGCTGGACCGGATGCGGTTCAACCTGGTCCGGCACCGACTGCACGAGCGCTACGGCTGGACCTGAGCACTCCGGTCGAACGCCCGCTCGAAAGCGCCCAGCACCACGCTCCCCGGCGTCCGGTCCAGCACTCCGAACACCACATGCCCGAACGTCCGCTCGAACCGCCCACCGGGGCCGAGGAGCGCCCGGAACGCCCCCGCCACCTGCGCGGGGTCGTTGCGGAACACCCCGCAGCCCCACGCGCCCAGCACCAGGCGCCGGTAGCCGTGCGCGGCGGCCGTCTCCAGGACCCGCTCGGCGCGGACGGCCAGCGCGCCCGGCAACTCGGACGCGCGCTCCGGGCCGTGCGCAGCACCACGCCCGCGTTCGGGGCGGCGGCCGTCAGGAAGCCGACGCCGTAGGGCTCGTCGAGCAGACGGCCCCGGTCGTCGCGGAAGACGGGCACGGCCGGTGAGTGGATGACGCGGTCCGTGTAGAACGGGTCGCGGTGGGCGCGGTGGTGGTCGTAGAACTCCCGGGCCTCGAGCAGGCACGTGTACAGCGCGGAGGCCCGGCACAGGGCCTCCTCCTGCGCCTGGGCGCCGTTGAGGTAGCCGCCGCCGGGATTGCGTGCGGAGGCGAAGTTCAGCACGGCGACCGGACCGGCGCCGTCGAGCCGGCGGGCCGCCTCCAGGCTGCTCTCGCCCGTGACCTCGATCGACGTGTCGCCCGGGGCATGCGCCGGAGAGTCCACGGCCGGCCCCCGCGGGACCGCGACGGGCCCCGGTCCCGCCATCCGCGTCCTCGCCCGGGCGGTCTCGATCGCCGGGGCGAGGGAGACCTCGCGCCCGTCGGACGCGCGGTACCGCCCCGCCGCGACGATCTCCTCCGTCTCGCGCGCGATGCCGCGCAGCCGCGCGCTCATGGCGCCACCCCCGTGGACTCCATGGCCGCGGGCCGCACGGTCTCCCGTGCCCCGCCCGTCTCCCCCGTCGTGCTCATACACGCATCGTGAGCGATCCTGGACATGGCGTGCAACAGAGTTTCCCGGGTCGGGGAACACTGCACGGACCGGTCGGGAACGCCTGGAAAACAGATCGAACTCGGTCCGAAATGTACGGTTGTGTATCCTTGTGCGGATCCGTTCGAGGGTTTTGGGTGGGACGAGCGATGCCTGCCCGGCCGCACCGAGGCCGGACCGGTGGCATGGTGGAATCTCAGGAGGATCCCGACATGTCCGACTCAGTCAGCGACTGTACCGACGAGACACCGTCCCGCAGCGCCCTCACCGAAGCAGAGGTGGAGGCCCTGGTCAGGGGCATCTGTTTCAAGACCGGACCACCCCGCACCGTCGGGGTCGAAGTGGAATGGCTCGTCCACGAGCTGCGCGAGCCGCGGCTCCCCGTCCCACCCGAACGACTCGAAGCGGCCTACGCCGCACTGCGCACCCTGCCCCTGAGCTCACCGCTCACCGTCGAACCCGGCGGCCAGCTGGAACTGAGCTCACCGCCCGCCGCCTCCCTGATGGAGTGCGTGGGCACCGTCTCCGCCGATCTGACCGCCGTCCGCGCGGTCCTGGGCGAGCAGGGCCTCGCCCTCTCCGGCCACGGCACGGACCCCTGGCGCACACCCCGCCGCTTCCTGCGCGAGCCCCGGTACGACGCCATGGAGGCGTGCCTGGACCGCACGGGCCCGGCCGGCCGCGCCATGATGTGCACCTCGGCCTCCGTGCAGGTCTGCCTGGACGCCGGGCACGAGGAGCCCGGCCCCCTGGGGCACGGGCGGCGCTGGTGGCTGTCGCACACGCTGGGCGCCGTGCTGGTGGCGGCCTTCGCCAACTCCCCGCTGCTCGGCGGCGCCTCCACCGGCTGGCGTTCCACCCGGCAGCTGCTGTGGACGGAGATAGGCGCCGGCCGCGCGGGCGGGCCCGTGCTGAACGGCGATCCGCGCACGGCCTGGGCCCGGCACGTCCTGGACGCGCCGGTGATGTGCGTGCGGCGCGACAGCGGGCCGTGGGACGTGCCCGACCGGCTCACGTTCCGGCAGTGGACCCGGACCGGATCGCCGCCGACCCGGGAGGATCTCGACTACCACCTCACCACGCTGTTCCCCCCGGTCAGACCACGCGGCCACCTGGAGCTGCGCATGATCGACGCGCAGCCCGGCGACGACGGCTGGATCGTGCCGCTCGCCGTGACGACGGCGCTGTTCGACGACCCGGAGGCCGCCGAGAGCGTCTACCGCGCGGTGAAGCCGCTGGCCGAACGGGCTCAGCCGCTGCCGGCCCCGCACAATCCGCTGTGGATCGACGCGGCCCGGTACGGACTGACCGACCCGGAGCTGCGCGAGGTCGCCGTCACCTGCTTCACCACGGCTCTGCGGGCCCTGCCCCGCCTCGGCGCCACCGAGGCGGTGACGGACGCCGTGTCGGACTACCTGGACCGGTACGTCCTCAGGGGCCGTACTCCCGCCGACGACCTGCTCGACCGCCTGCGCGGCACGGACACCCGCGCGTACGGGAAGGACCTCCGCACATGACCGACCCCGCCCTGGACACCGGGCCGGCCCTGGACGCCGTTCCCGGCCCGGACGCCGGCCCCGGCCTGGACGCGGACACGCTCCGCGCCCGGGTGCTCGCCTCCCTCACCACGGCCCGGGAGCGCACCACGCTCCTGACGAGCTGTGTCGAGGAGCCCGACCTCACCGCCCAGCACTCCCCGCTGATGTCCCCCCTGGTGTGGGACCTCGCGCACATCGGCAACCAGGAGGAGCTGTGGCTGCTGCGGGCGGTGGCCGGCCGGGAGGCGATGCGCCCCGAGATCGACGGCCTCTACGACGCCTTCGAGCACTCGCGCGCCGAACGGCCCTCCCTGCCGCTGCTGCCGCCGGCTGAGGCCCGCCGGTACGCGGCGGAGGTGCGCGGCCGGGTGATGGACGTGCTGGAGTCCGCCGAGTTCGGCGGCGCCCGGCTGACGGAGGCCGGCTTCGCCTTCGGGATGATCGCGCAGCACGAACAGCAGCACGACGAGACGATGCTGATCACCCATCAGCTCCGCACCGGGCCGCAGGCCCTGACCGCGCCCGACCCGGATCCGGTGCCGCTGTTCACCGGTCCGGCCGAAGTCCTCGTGCCCGGCGGCCCGTTCACCATGGGCACCTCCGGCGAACCCTGGGCGCTGGACAACGAACGGCCGGCGCACCGGCGCGAGGTGGCGCCCTTCCACATCGACACCACCCCGGTGACGAACGGCGCGTACCAGGCGTTCATCGAGGACGGCGGCTACGACGACGAGCGCTGGTGGACGAAGGAGGGCTGGACGCACCTTCGCCACAGCGGCATCCGGGCGCCGCTGTTCTGGCACCGGGACGGCGGGCAGTGGCTGCGCCGCCGCTTCGGCGTCACCGAGGTCGTACCGCCCGACGAGCCGGTGCTGCACGTGTGCTGGTACGAGGCCGACGCCTACGCCCGCTGGGCCGGACGCCGGCTGCCCACCGAGGCGGAGTGGGAGAAGGCGGCCCGCTTCGACCCGGCGACCGGCGGCTCGATGCGCTACCCGTGGGGCGACGCCGATCCCGCCCCCGAGCACGCCAACCTGGGCCAGCGCCATCTGCGGCCGGCCCCGGCGGGCAGCTACCCGGCCGGTGAGTCCCCGCTCGGGGTACGTCAGTTGATCGGTGATGTGTGGGAATGGACGTCCAGCGACTTCCTGCCCTACCCCGGTTTCCGGATGTTCCCGTACAAGGAGTACTCGGAGGTGTTCTTCGGCCCCGAGTACAAGGTGCTGCGCGGCGGTTCGTTCGCGGTGGACCCGGTGGCCTGCCGGGGCACGTTCCGCAACTGGGACTACCCGATCCGGCGGCAGATCTTCTCCGGGTTCCGCACGGCCCGCTCGGGGGCGGTCTGATGTGCCGTCACCTCGCCTACCTGGGGTCCGGGGCGCCGCTGGGCCGGCTCCTCACGGAGCCCCCGCACAGTCTGTACCGCCAGTCGTGGGCACCCCGGCGGCAGCGGTACGGGACGGTCAACGCCGATGGTTTCGGGGTGGGTTGGTACGCCGAGGGAGACCCGGTGCCGGCCCGCTACCGCCGCGCCGGACCCATCTGGGCGGACCTGTCCTTCGCCGACCTGGCCCGGGTCGTACGCAGCCGGGCCCTGCTGGCCGCCGTACGGGACGCGACGCTGGCCGGGGCCGACGCGGAGGCCGCGGCGGCGCCGTACGGCGCCGGGACCTGGCTGTTCAGCCACAACGGGGCGGTCGCGGGCTGGCCGGGCTCCCTGGAGTCGCTGACCGGTTCGCTGCCCGCGGCGGACCTGCTGTCGATGGAGGCGCGCAACGACTCCGCGTTCGTCTGGGCGCTGGTCCTCGCCCGGCTGCGCGCCGGCGACACGGGGAGCCAGGCACTGGCCGACACGGTGCTGGAGGTCGCCGCGGCGGCTCCCGGTTCGCGCCTCAACCTGCTCCTCACCGACGGGGAGTCCATCACCGCCACCGCTTGGGGCGACACCCTCTGGTACCTGGCCGAGCCCGGCCGGGGCACGGTCGTGGCCTCCGAACCGTACGACGACGATCCGCGCTGGCAGGAGGTCCCCGACCGCACCCTGCTCGCGGCGAGCCGCGCCGACGTCCTGCTCACCCCACTGAAGGAACCGAGCACCGACACGGCGTCCGCACCACCCAAGGAGACCGGCACGTGAGCCCGTTCCACATCACCCGCACCCTCCCCGAGGACGCCACGGACGCCGCCCTGCGCGCCGACGTCCAGCGCGGCCTCACCGACACCCCGAAGACGCTGCCGCCGAAGTGGTTCTACGACGCGCACGGCAGCGAGCTGTTCGAGCGGATCACCGAACTGCCCGAGTACTACCCGACACGCGCCGAGCGCGAGATCCTCGTGGACCGGGCCGGCGAGATCGCCGCGGCGGCCCGCGCCCGCACGCTCGTCGAACTCGGCTCGGGCTCCTCGGAGAAGACCCGCCATCTGATCGACGCGCTGACCGACCTGGACACCTACGTGCCCGTCGACGTCAGCGAGAGCGCCCTCACCCAGGCCGGGCAGGCCCTGATCGCCGAGCGGCCGGCGCTGAACGTGCACGCCCTGATCGCCGACTTCACGGCGGTGCTGGCACTGCCCGACACCCCGGGGCCGCGCCTGGTGGCCTTCCTCGGCGGCACGATCGGCAACCTGCTGCCGGCCGAGCGCCGGGAGTTCCTCGCCTCGGTGCGCGCGCTGCTCGCGCCGGGCGACGCGCTGCTGCTGGGCACCGACCTCGTCAAGGACGAGGGCGTGCTGGTGCGGGCGTACGACGACGCGGCCGGGGTGACGGCCGCGTTCAACAAGAACGTGCTGGCCGTCGTCAACCGTGAACTGGGGGCCGACTTCGACCCCGGAGCCTTCGAGCACGTCGCTCTCTGGGACGCGGGGAACGAGTGGATCGAGATGCGGCTGCGCTCCCGTACGGCACAGACGGTGAAGGTTCCGGCGCTCGACCTCGCCGTCGACTTCGCGGCCGGCGAGGAACTGCGCACCGAGGTGTCGGCCAAGTTCCGGGAGGAGGGAGTGCGCACGGAACTGGCGGCTGCCGGACTGGAGTCGACCCACTGGTGGACGGACGCCGCGGGCCGCTTCGCACTGTCGCTGAGCACCGCCCGCTGAACACCGCCCGCTAAACACCGCCCGCCGAGAACCCGGCGCCGAGGACCGGCCGCCGAGCACCGCTGCGGGCGGCCAAGGCCGTCAGAAGGTCACCGTCAGCGCCTCCGTGATCCGGCGGGCGGCGCGGCGGGCCTCGGTCGCCGGGTCGGCGCCGGAGAGCACCTTCGTCATGTAGTCCTTGATCGGGTTGTCCGCCTCGACGGCGGCCCACTCGGGTGTGCTGGGGGTCGCGCGGCCTTGCGCGGCCCCCGCCGCCATGGCCGCGACCCCCTCCTCGCCGGTGACGGACTTCGCCAGCTTCGCCTTGTTCGGCACGTAGTTCATGCTGCGGGCGAGTTCGGTGTCCCACTTCGCGCCGGTCAGCGCGGCGACCACCTCGATCGCGCCCCGCCTGACGTCGGTGTTGCGCGGCACGACGAGGTCCGAGCCGCCCGTGAAGACCGCGCCGGGCCTGCCCGCGTTCTTCCCGGGCACGGGGAAGTAGCCCAACTCGCCCTCCAGGTCCGGATTCTGCTGCACCACCGCCCGGGCCAGTCCGGGCACGGCCACGATCTGCGCCACCTTGCCCGCGGCGAACACCCCGGCCTGGGGCGGGTGTTCCTCGTCCGCCGCCACGGGGCCGCCGCCGAGGGACTGGAGCCGTCGGTAGAAGTCCATGCCGCGCAGGGCGGCCCGGGTGTCGAGGGCGCCCTCCCAGCGGCCGCCGTCCTCGGTGGCGAGGTCGCCGCCCTCGTCCCAGACGAACCCGGCGAGCGTGTACCAGTCCTGCCCGGCCAGGTAGATGCCCTGGTTCCCGCCCGAGTTCAGCTTCTCGGTGGCGGCCAGCCACTCGGCGCGGGTGTCCGGCGGTGCGGTGACGCCGGCCTGCTCGAAGAGGTCCTTGCGGTAGATCACGACCCGGTTCGCCGCGTACCAGGGGATGCCGTACTGGTGGAAGCGCTGCTGCCCCGGTTCGGCGAGGCCGGGCAGCCAGTCGTCCCGGCCCCATTTCGCGGCGGACTCCAGGGTCAGGTCGAGCAGTCCGTGCCCGTCGACGTACTGCGGGACCTGGGTGTTGCCGACCTCGATGACGTCCGGCCCGTTCCGGTCCTCGGCCTCCAGCGCGGCCTCCACCTTGCCGCCGATCCCGGTCCACTCCTGGATGCGGAGGTCGAGGTCCAGGTCCGGGTGGCGGTGCTCGAAGTCCTCGGTGAACCGGTCCAGGAACTCCTGCGACGCACTGTCCTTCATCAGCCACACCGTGACCGTCCGGCGGTCGGGTCCCCCCGTCCCCGGCAGCACGCCACAGGCGGTGAGGAGGCAGGCGGACACGCAGAGGAGGGCGAGGAGGCGATGTCTCACGGGGGTCCTGTTCTGCCCGGCGGACAGGGCGAGGGGCCCGACGTGGGGGACGAGCGCGGCGCTCGTGCGGGTGTCCCGGATTTTGGTATGGACCAATGCGGAGGGTCAAGGGGGTCCGGGCGGAAGCAGCCCGTCCGGTCCGACGCCTCGCGCTCCGCCGCAGCTTGGGGCACGGTGGAGTGACGCGTGACACACGTGACGAGGCCGTCACGGTCGAGAGGAGCACCCTGATGTCGAAACACACCTACCGGGTCACGGAGAT
This sequence comes from Streptomyces sp. NPDC102259, assembly GCF_044766465.1. Classification (NCBI taxonomy): domain Bacteria; kingdom Bacillati; phylum Actinomycetota; class Actinomycetes; order Kitasatosporales; family Streptomycetaceae; genus Streptomyces; species Streptomyces sp. NPDC102259. The sequence continues at coordinate 62,845 of NZ_JBIWMA010000007.1, forward strand.
CGTCGGCACCTCGCCGGACGGCGTCGACGACGCCATCCGCAACGGCATCACCCGCGCCTCGCAGACCCTGCGCAACCTGGACTGGTTCGAGGTGACGCAGGTGCGCGGCCAGATCGAGAACGGCGACATCGCGCACTGGCAGGTGGGTCTGAAGGTCGGCTTCCGTCTGGACGAGTCGGACTGACGGCCGGACGCCCTCCGCACCGGGCCGCGCCTTCCCGTACGGCCGGCCCTCAGGTGCGGTCGGCCCTCAGGTACGCCCCTCGCGCTCCTGCGCCTGCTCCAGCGTGTCCGAGGGAGCCGTCCAGCGCGCCAGGACGACGGCGAAACCGGCCCGTCGGGCGTCGCCGCACACCAACTCGTCGTCGTCCACCAGGACGCGCACCTCCCGGTCGCGGGCCAGTCGGCGCAGCACCTCCAGCTTGGTGCGCCGGGCGGGCCTGCGGTCGTCGTTGCGCCGCATGTGGAGACGTCCCTCCGGCAGTCCCTGCGCGGCGAGCCACTCCAGCGTGTCGCGCCGGCAGCGCTCGGGCCGGCCGGTGAGGTAGACGATCTCGCACTCCTCTGCGCGGGCCAGCACCAGCGCGACGCCCTCCGGGATCGGCGGGTCCTGCGGCGCGGCCGCGAAGAACGCGGCCCAGTCGCGCGGGCTGCGCTCCAGGAACCGCTGCCGATGGGCCGTGTCGGCGAGGGTGTTGTCCAGGTCGAAGACGGCGAGGGGCCGCTTGCTGCTGTCGGTCACGCCGTCCACCCTAGACAGTCGCCCCCGGCCGAGCGGCCCCGCCCGGTCTGCCCCGGCCGGGCGAACACACCGCAGCTCGTGCCGGTCACCGTCGACGACGTCCGTCGTGTCGTCCCCGGTACCTGGTGAAGGCGGGACCGCGCGGTCCGCCGCTCCTCGAGGGCTGACTCGCGTCGACCCGGCGGGTGATCCCGCGCACGGCGTCACGCGGTGCGGAATCCAGCGGGCCCCGCGGTGTTGAACTCTGTATGAGCTCCGTCATCGCTTCGGCCCGCTTCTCCGTCCTCGACCGCTCGCGCACCCGCGAGGGCCACACCGGCGCCGAGGCGCTCCGGGACACCGTGCGGCTGGCGCGGGAGGCGGAGGCGCTGGGCTACCACCGGTTCTGGGTCTCGGAGCACCACGGTGTGCCCGGGGTCGCCGGATCGGCGCCCACCGTGCTGGCCGCGGCCGTGGCCGGCGCGACGGACCGGATCCGGGTCGGCACCGGCGGGGTGATGCTGCCCAACCACCGGCCCCTGGTCGTGGCGGAGCACTTCGGCGTCCTGGAGTCGCTCTTCCCCGGCCGCGTCGACATGGGCCTGGGACGCTCGGTGGGCTTCACCGACGGGGTGCGCAGGGCGCTGGGACGGGACAAGGACGACGCGGACGACTTCGCGGGGCAACTCCAGGAGCTGCTCGGCTGGTTCCTCGGCAGTTCGCCGACGGGGGTGCACGCGCGGCCCTCGGAAGGGCTGACCGTGCCGCCGTTCGTGCTGGCCATGGGCGAGGGCGCGGAGATCGCCGCCCGCGCGGGGCTGCCGATGGTCATCGGCGACCTCCGCGACCGCGAGAGGATGCGGCGCGGCGTCGACCGCTACCGGGCCCGCTTCCGGCCCTCCCCCTGGGCGTCGGAGCCGTACGTGGTCGTCTCCGGGACGATCGCGGTGGCCGGGACGCCCGAGGAGGCACGACGGCTCCTGGTCCCGGAGGCCTGGTCGATGGCGTACTCACGCACCCACGGCACCTTCCCCCCGCTGCCGCCCGCCGAGGAGGCCGAGCTCCGCGCGATGACCGCGAAGGAGCGCGGCTTCTACGAGTCCGGGCTCACCGGCCACCTCGCGGGCACCGAGGAGCAGGTCGCGGACGGGCTGGAGACGCTGCTGAAGGAGACGGAGGCGCAGGAGGTCCTGGTGACCACCAGCACCTACGACCGTGCCGCGCTGCTGGACTCCTATCGGCGGCTCGCCGGCATCGTGCGCGCGGAGCGCGGCGGGGGCCGGCCGGCCGCCACCCGCGCAGCTCACCGGGCGTCGCACACCCCGCGCGCATAGGATCGTGGGGTTTGTCCCGCCCGGCGGAAGCCGCACAACCGAAGACCCGCACAGCCGAAGACCCGTACGGAGTTCCCCCATGCCGAGCCCACCCGAGCCGCACGGCGGCGAGCCGTCCACGAAGGACGGGTACATCCGGGTCCGGGGAGCCCGCGAGCACAATCTCCAGGGCGTGGACGTCGACGTCCCGCGCGACGTGGTGGCCGTGTTCACGGGGGTGTCCGGCTCCGGGAAGTCGTCGCTGGCGTTCGGGACGATCTACGCGGAGGCCCAGCGCCGGTACTTCGAGTCGGTCGCGCCGTACGCACGGCGGCTGATCCACCAGGTCGGCGCGCCGAAGGTCGGCGAGATCACCGGACTGCCCCCGGCGGTCTCGCTCCAGCAGCGCCGCTCGGCGCCCACCTCGCGCTCCTCGGTGGGCACGGTCACGAACCTGTCGAACTCGCTGCGGATGCTCTTCTCCCGCGCGGGCGACTACCCGCCGGGCGCGGAGCGCCTCGACTCGGACGCCTTCTCCCCCAACACGGCGGCCGGGGCCTGCCCCGAGTGCCACGGCCTCGGCGAGGTCCACCGCACCACCGAGGAGTCGCTGGTACCGGACCCGTCGCTGTCCGTCCGCGAGGGCGCGATCGCCGCCTGGCCGGGCGCCTGGCAGGGCAAGAACCTGCGGGACATCCTCGACGCGCTCGGTCACGACGTCGACGTCCCGTGGCGCGAACTGCCCGCCGGGCAGCGGGAGTGGATCCTGTTCACGGACGAGCAGCCGGTGGTGACGGTCCACCCGGTGCGGGACGCCGACCGCATCCAACGCCCTTACCAGGGCACCTACATGAGCGCCCACCGCTATGTGATGAAGACCTTCGCGGACTCCAGGAGCCAGACCCTGCGGGCCAGGGCGGAACGCTTCCTGACGGCCGCCCCCTGCCCGGCGTGCGGTGGCGGCCGACTGCGGCCGGAATCCCTCGCCGTGACGTTCGCGGGCCGGACGATCGCGGAACTGGCCGCGCTGCCGCTGGCGGAACTGGCCCAGCTCCTCGAGGGGACGTCCGAGACGGCCCGCGTCCTCACCGACGACCTCAGGACCCGGATCGCCCCCGTCCTCGAACTCGGACTCGGCTACCTCGGCCTGGACCGCGCCACCCCCACCCTCTCGGCGGGCGAGCTGCAACGGCTGCGGATCGCGACACAGCTGCGCTCCGGACTGTTCGGCGTGGTGTACGTGCTCGACGAGCCGTCGGCGGGACTGCACCCGGCGGACACGGAGGCGCTGCTCACGGTGCTGGAGCGGCTGAAGGCGGCGGGCAACTCGGTGTTCGTGGTGGAACACCGGCTGGACGTGATGCGCGCCGCCGACTGGCTGGTGGACGTGGGCCCCCGGGCGGGCGAGCACGGCGGGCGGGTGCTGCACAGCGGCCCGGTGGCGGCGCTGGCGTCCGTCGCGGAGTCGGCGACGGCACGCTTCCTGTTCGGCCACTCCCCGGCGCCCGTCCGCGAAGTCCGCACCGCCCGGGGCCGGTTGACGATCGGTCCAGTGACCCGGCACAACCTGCGCGGGGTGACCGCGGAGTTCGGCCTCGGCGTGTTCACGGCGGTGACCGGTGTGTCGGGCTCGGGAAAGTCCACGCTCATCGGGGAGATCACGGAGGACCTGCCGGGCGTGGGCCGGCTGGTCGCGGTCGACCAGAAGCCGATCGGTCGCACCCCGCGCTCGAACCTGGCGACGTACACGGGCCTGTTCGACGAGGTCCGCAAGGTCTTCGCGGCGACGGACGCGGCCCGGGCCAGGAAGTACGGCGTCGGCCGGTTCTCCTTCAACGTGGCCGGAGGGCGCTGCGAGACCTGTCAGGGCGAGGGGTTCGTGAGCGTCGAACTCCTCTTCCTGCCCAGCACGTACGCGCCCTGTCCGGACTGCGGCGGGGCCCGCTACAACCCCGCGACACTCGAAGTGACGTACCGGGACCGGAACATCGCGCAGGTGCTGGACCTGACGGTGGAGTCGGCGGCGGACTTCTTCGCCGACGTCCCGGCCGTCTCGCGGAGTCTGGCCACCCTCCTCGACGTCGGCCTCGGCTATCTGCGCCTCGGCCAGCCGGCCACGGAACTCTCCGGCGGTGAGGCCCAGCGCATCAAGCTGGCCGCCGAGTTGCAGCGGGGCCGGCGTGGTCGCACGCTCTACCTCCTCGACGAACCGACGGCCGGCCTGCACCCGGCCGACGTCGAGGTCCTCATGCGGCAGCTGCACGGCCTGGTCGACGCCGGACACACGGTGATCGTCGTCGAGCACGACATGTCCGTGGTGGCGGGCGCCGACCGGGTGATCGACCTCGGGCCCGGCGGCGGCGACGCGGGCGGACGGATCGTGGCGACGGGGACGCCGCAGGAGGTGGCGGGGGTCCGGGAGAGCGCGACGGCGCCGTATCTGCGCCGGGTGCTGGGCACGCGCCGCTAGCCGCGCTGCTCCCGCCAGGCCCGGTGGTGGTCCACCAGGGTCTCCTCGATCGGACGGTAGGTGAGGCCCAGTTCCTCGGTGCTTCTGCGGTTGTCGACGCGGAAGCGGATGCCGAGGTGGCCTCGGATGTACTCCTGGGAGAGGCCGAAGGCGGGGCCGAGAATCCGCACCGGCCAGTGCGGGAGGGCGGTCCGCGGGAGGCGCCGGTCGCGCGGGTGGTGCTTGAGCAGGGCTCTCGACATCTGGTGGAACGAGGTCATCTCCCGCGCCGCGACGATGTAGCGGCCGTGCGCCCCGGGGTGTTCCGCCGCAGCGATGTGGGCGGCGGCGACCTCGCGGACGTCGGCCGTGGTGAAGCTGAAGTCCGGTGCGCCGTAGAAGAAGTAGCCCTTGAAGAGCTCGTCCAGGAGGAAGAGGCTGCCCGAGTCCGAGCCGGGGGTGAGGGAGGGGCCCAGGATCAGGCCGGGGTTCACGGAGACCATGCGCCAGCGGCTCTGGGCGGCCTCCGCCTCCCAGGCGGCCCGCTCGGCCACCGTCTTGGCGTAGTGGTACGGGTTGTTGTCGACGGTGCTGGTGGTGTTGAAGTACTTCTCCGACAGGGTCTGGTCGTCCATCTCCCGTACGTCGGCGTAGTCGCCGAAGATCGCGCCCACCGTGGACGTGAGGACGAGGCGCTCGACGGACTCGGTGCGCCCGATCGACGCCACGACGTTGCGCGTGCCGGTCAGGGCCGGTTCCACCACGTCCCGTCGGCCGTCCTTGATCTTCTCCGGCATCAGGAAGGGCGAGGCCACGTGGAAGACCACCGCGCAGCCCTTCATGGCCTCGTCGAAGGAACCCTCCGCCAGCAGGTCCGCCTCGAAGAGGTCGAGGCGGCCGGGATGGGCGTCCCCCAGGGCGCGCAGGGGCCGGCGCTTGGCCGCGTCCGCCGTGGCCCGCACGGTGGTGCGCACGTGGTAGCCGCGCTCCAGGAGCTGCTGGACGAGATGGGCGGCCACGAAGCCGCTGCCTCCCGTCACCAGTACCGTCCGGCCGGCCGGGCTTCCGCTCACGCGCACGCTCCCCTCAGAGGTCAGAGGTCAGAGGTCAGAGTGCGTCATGATTCCATCAAGACGCCCCGACAGCCCCCCGCTCACCGGGAATTCGTCCGGCGTCGGCCTGCACGCCGGCTCGCTCACCGGCATTGCGGGGCACCCGGCGGCGACCGCCGAGGCGGTGGCCGGCCGGCCCGGACAGGCCGACGGGCCGGCCGAGCGGGGCGACGGGACGCCCCTCCCCCGCTTCGCCCCGCACCCGGGCGGCGGCGGCCGCGGCCAGCGCCCTGCGGTCCGGGTGGCTGCCCGGCGCGAGCGCGGGCAGGACCTCGACCTCCGCCACCAGGCCGCGCGCCGACACGACCCGCCACAGCGAGGCGAGCAGCGGGTCGTCGCCGACGAACGCGGTCACGGTGCTGGCCGCCCCGGCACGGTCCCGGTAGCGGATGCGCACGGGCTGGACCGGCACCCGGGCGTCCAGAGCGGCCTGGAACACCGCCCGCCGGAAGTGCCCCTGGGCGCGGCCGCACCAGGTGCTCCCCTCCGGGAACACCGCCACCGCCCGCCCGGCGCGCAGCGTTTCGGCGATCGCGGCGACCGTCTCGGGCAGCGCCCGCAGCCGGTCACGGTCGATGAACAGCACACCGCCGCGCGCGACCATCGCGCCCGCCACCGGCCACCTGCGGATCTCGTCCTTGGCGAGCATCCTGGCCGGGCGGACGGCGGCCAGCAGCGGGATGTCCAGCCAGGAGATGTGGTTCGCGACCAGCAGCAGCCCGGTTCCGGTGGGCGCGGTCGCGCCGGTCACCCGCACCCGCACCCCCGCCGCCCGCACCACGGTCCGGCTCCACCACCGCACCACCCGGGACGGGAACCGTCCGCCGACCGGCGCCAGCACCACCCCGACCAGGACCAGCACGACCACCGCCGTGAGCCGCAGCGCGGCCCGCGGGACGGCCGTGAGGGACACCGTCGCCTCCACGCACGCCCGCGGGGTGCAGGGCGCGCTGGGCAGCCAGACGCTCATCAGGCCGGGACGAGGGAGAGGAAGTGCCGCAGATAGCGCGCGTTGACGCGGCTCATCGGCAGCAGCACGTACAGGTCGGCGACGCCGAAGTCGGGGTCGTGGGCGGGCTCCCCGCACACCCAGGCGCCGAGGCGGAGGTAGCCGCGCAGCAGGGCCGGGAGTTCGGTGCGGGCGGCCGGGACGGCGTCGTTCGGGGTCCAGGGCCGCAGGGGCCGTACCCGGTACTCCGGCGGGGCGAGGTGCTTGTCGCGCACCCGGTCCCAGGTCGCCGTCGCCAGGGTGCCGCCGTCGGCCAGCGGGATGGAGCAGCAGCCGGCCAGCCACTCGTGGCCGCGGTCCACCATGTAGCGGGCTATCCCGGCCCAGATGAGCCCGATGACGGCGCCGTCGCGGTGGTCGGGGTGCACGCACGAGCGGCCGACCTCGACCAGGCCGGGCCGGATCGCGTCGAGCGGGCTCAGGTCGAACTCGCCCTCGGAGTAGAGCCGTCCGGCGACCGCGGCCCGCTCGGGCGGCAGCAGCCGGTAGGTGCCGACCACCTCGCCGGTGGCCCGGTCCCGGATGAGAAGGTGATCGCAGTACGCGTCGAAGGCGTCCGTGTCCAGGCCCGGTTCCGGGCCGTCGAGCCGGGCGCCCAGCTCCCCGGCGAACACCTGGTGGCGCAGCCGCTGCGCGGCCCGGACGTCGTCCTGGTCGCGGGCGAGCGACACGAGATAGCCGGCACCGCCGGGCGGGACGGCGAGAGCGGGGGGTGCGACGGGCATGGCGGTCATGGAGGTCTCCTGCGCCGGGCGGAAGAAGCATGGGGACGGTGCACGGGGATACGCACCTGCTTTCTTCCGCGCCCGGCTGGCCTCGGCGTGACCGGCACGGGGCCCGTGGATGTGCGGCTGCTGAATGCCGGGAGTCACCGCCCGCCCGGCATCGCGCATGCCTGGCGGGGCCGGGGATGAGCACCACTCCCGGCCCCGCCCGTCCGCACCTCGTCGGCGAACGGCTCTTGTCGAAGCGGGCGTCGGGGCGACCCCCCAGAGGCGCGGGGAACTGCGCGACCGGCCCGAACGGACCCGCGGCCCGAAACGACGCTCCGCCCTACGGCGCTACCGCTTCGTGACCTTCCGAGCGGCCCGCAGCCACTCCTTGTTCATACCGGTGATGGACACCAGCGGGATGCCCTTCGGGCAGGCGGTCGCGCACTCGCCCGCCAGCGTGCACCCGCCGAACCCCTCCTCGTCCATCTGCGCCACCATGTCCAGCACCCGGGTCTCGCGCTCGGGCGCGCCCTGCGGCAGCACGTTCAGGTGGTTGACCTTGGCGGAGGTGAACAGCATCGCCGCGCCGTTCGGGCAGGCGGCCACGCACGCCCCGCAGCCGATGCACTCGGCGTGCTCGAAGGCGAAGTCGGCGTCGGGCTTGGGCACGGGCGTCGCGTGCGCCTCGGGGGCGGCGCCGGTCGGGGCGGTGACGTAACCGCCGGCCTGGATGATCCGGTCGAAGGCGCTCCGGTCGACCACCAGGTCCTTGACGACCGGGAAGGCGGCGGCCCGCCACGGCTCGACGTCGATCGTGTCGCCGTCCCGGAAGGACCGCATGTGCAGCTGGCAGGTGGTGGTCCGCTCCGGCCCGTGCGCGTCGCCGTTGATGACGAGCGAGCACGCGCCGCAGATGCCCTCGCGGCAGTCGTGGTCGAAGGCGACCGGGTCGTCGCCACGCAGGATGAGCTCTTCGTTGAGGGTGTCGAGCATCTCCAGGAAGGACATGTCGGGTGAGATGCCGTCCACCTCGTACGTGGACATGGCGCCGTCGGCGTCCGCGTTCTTCTGCCGCCAGACGCGCAGGTTGAGCCTCATGCGTAGCTCCGCTGGGTGGGATGGACGTACTCGAAGACCAGGTCTTCCCGGTGCAGGGCCGGGGCCTCGCCCGTCCCGGTGAACTCCCAGGCGGCCGCGTAGGCGAACGCGTCGTCGCGCCGGGCCGCCTCACCGTCCGGGGTCTGCGACTCCTCGCGGAAGTGGCCGCCGCAGGACTCGGCGCGGTGCAGCGCGTCGAGGCACATCAGCTCGGCGAGCTCCAGGTAGTCGACCACGCGGTTGGCCTTCTCCAGGGACTGGTTGAACTCCTCGCCGGTGCCGGGCACCTTGATGCGCCGCCAGAACTCCTCACGGATCTGCGGGATGCGTTCGAGGGCCTTGCGCAGACCGGCGTCGGTGCGGGCCATGCCGCAGAACTCCCACATGAGTTCGCCGACCTCGCGGTGGAAGGAGTCCGGGGTGCGGTCGCCGTCGACCGAGAGCAGCAGGTTGAGGCGGTCCTGGGTCTCCGCCAACACCTCCTGGACGACGGGGTGTTCGTCGGTCACCTCGCCCTGGTGCGGGTTGCGGGCGAGGTAGTCGTTGATGGTGGCCGGGAGCACGAAGTAGCCGTCGGCCAGCCCCTGCATCAGCGCGGAGGCGCCGAGGCGGTTGGCCCCGTGGTCGGAGAAGTTGGCCTCGCCGATCGCGAACAGGCCGGGGACGGTGGTCTGGAGGTCGTAGTCGACCCACAGGCCTCCCATCGTGTAGTGCACGGCCGGGTAGATCCGCATCGGCACGGTGTAGGGGTCCTCGGCGGTGATCCGGGCGTACATGTCGAAGAGGTTGCCGTACTTCTCCTCGACCGCTGCCCGGCCCATCCGCCGGACGGCGTCGGCGAAGTCCAGGTAGACGCCCTGGCCGCCGGGTCCGACGCCCCTGCCCTCGTCGCAGACGTTCTTCGCGGCGCGGGAGGCGATGTCGCGGGGCACGAGGTTGCCGAAGGACGGGTAGACGCGCTCCAGGTAGTAGTCGCGCTCGTCCTCGGGGATCTCGTTCGGCGGACGGGTGTCGCCGAGCGCCTTCGGCACCCAGATCCGGCCGTCGTTGCGCAGCGACTCGCTCATCAGCGTCAGCTTCGACTGGTGGTCGCCGGTGCGCGGGATGCAGGTCGGGTGGATCTGCGTGAAGCAGGGGTTGGCGAAGTACGCGCCTCGCCGGTGCGCCCGCCAGATCGCGGTGGCGTTGGAGTTCATGGCGTTGGTCGACAGGTAGAAGACGTTGCCGTAACCGCCGCTCGCCAGGACGACGGCGTCCGCGAAGTACGTGTCGATCCTGCCGGTGATCAGGTCGCGCGCCACGATCCCGCGGGCCCTGCCGTCCACGACGATCAGGTCGAGCATCTCGGTGCGCGGGTGCATCTCGATGTTGCCGGCGGCGATCTGCCTGCTCAGGGCCTGGTACGCGCCCAGCAGGAGCTGCTGGCCCGTCTGGCCGCGGGCGTAGAAGGTCCGCGAGACCTGCACTCCGCCGAACGAGCGGGTGTCGAGCAGGCCGCCGTACTCCCGTGCGAAGGGGACGCCCTGGGCCACGCACTGGTCGATGATCTCGACCGAGATCTGCGCGAGCCGGTGCACGTTGGACTCCCGGGCCCGGAAGTCGCCGCCCTTGACGGTGTCGTAGAACAGCCGGTGGATGGAGTCGCCGTCGTTGCGGTAGTTCTTCGCCGCGTTGATGCCGCCCTGGGCGGCGATGGAGTGGGCGCGGCGCGGGGAGTCCTGGTAGCAGAACTGGACGACGTGGTAGCCCTGTTCGGCGAGGGTGGCGCCGGCCGAGCCGCCCGCGAGGCCGGTGCCCACGACGATGACCGTGTGCTTGCGTCGGTTGGCCGGGTTGACCAGCTTGGCCTCGAAACGGCGCTTGTCCCAGCGCTCGGCGACGGGGCCGGAAGGGGCCTTGGTGTCGACGACCGGCTCACCGGTCCGGTAGTCCGCGTAGGGGGAGAAGGCAGTCATGTTCAGCTCACCACTCCGGTCATGACGCCCACGGGTACGGCGAGGAAGCCGGCCGTGAGCAGCAGCGCGAGGACGTCGGCGACGGTCTTGAGGGCGCGGTCGCGGGTGCGGCTGCCGACGCCGAGGGTCTGGGCGGCGCTCCAGAAGCCGTGCCGGACGTGCAGGCCGACGGCGAGCATCGCGACGATGTAGATGACGTTGCCGTACCAGGTGGAGAAGGTGTCCACGACGTTCTGGTACGGGTGGCCCGCCTGGAAGCCGCCGCTGTGCACGGTGCCGGTGGTCAGGTCCAGGATGTGCCAGACGATGAAGAGGGCGAGGATGATGCCGCCCCAGCGCATGGTGCGGGTGGCGTAGCTCGCCCGCGCCTTCCTGTGCACGTACTTGCTGGGCCGCGCCTTGATGTCGCGGCGGCTGAGCTGGTACGCGGAGACGGCATGGGCGACCACCGCGACGACCAGGACGACGCGCACGAGCCAGAGCGTCCACCCGTAGTGCATGAACGGTTCGCCGACGGTGCGCAGCCAGTGGGCGTAGTGGTCGAACTCCTCCGCGCCGAAGAAGATCTTCAGATTGCCGATGACGTGGACGACCAGGTACAGCAGCATGATCATGCCGCTGACCGCCATCACCGTCTTCTTGCCGACGGAGGAGTCCCACACGGTGCGCGCCATGGACGGCCGTCGGCCCGTCCGCGTTGCCAGAGCCATGGGTCAAGACGCTAGGGCCGGACCACCCCATCGGTCCAAGACATGGTTGGCCTTGATTCCATAGCCTCCGACTATCGCCGACGTAGTCTTGGGGCATGCAGTTCCAGCAGCTCCAGTACTTCGTGGCGGTCGCCGAGACCCGGCACTTCACCCGGGCCGCCGAGCTCGTACACGTCGCGCAGCCTTCGCTGTCGCAGCAGATCAAGGCGCTGGAGCGGGAGTTGGGGGCGGATCTGTTCCTGCGGGCGCGCGGCAACATCACCCTCACCGACGCGGGCGAGGCGCTGCTGCCGCTCGCGCGGCGCATCCTCGCGGACACCGAGACCGCACGGTACGAGGTGCAGGAGCTGGTGCAGCTGCGCAGCGGGCGGGTGCGGCTCGGAGCGACGCCGAGTCTGTGCACGGGTCTGCTGCCGGACGTGCTGCGCGCCTTCCACGACCGCTATCCGGGCATCCGGCTGCTGATCGAGGAGGGCGGCTCGCACGACCTCGTCCGGGAGCTGGCCCGCGGCGCCCTCGACCTCGCTCTGGTCGTCCTGCCGCTGCCCACCCCGTCCCCGGCCCTGACGACGGTGGAGCTGCTGCGCGAGGACCTGGTGGTGGTGTCCTCCCCGGAGGCCTCGCGGCCGGGGAACGGGCGGCGGACCGTGCGGATCGCCGACCTGGAGGGTGAGCGCCTGGTGATGTTCCGGCACGGCTACGACCTGCGGGAACTGACCGTGGCCGCATGCCGGGCGGAGGGGTTCGAGCCGGACTTCGCGGTGGAGGGCGGGGAGATGGACGCGGTGCTCGGCTTCGTGCGGGCCGGACTGGGAGTGGCCGTCGTGCCCCGGATGGTGGCCGCCCGGTCGGGCCGGGGACTGCGGGTCACCCCGCTCGCCCGACCCGGTCTGCACCGCGCGATCGCCCTCGCGCACCGCAGCGACGTGGCCCCGCCCCGGGCGGCCCGCGAACTCCAGCGGATGCTGCTGGAGCGATGAGGCCGCGTTCCGCTCCGGTGACCTTCCGGTGACCTTCCGGTGCCAAATTCCTCCACAGTGCCCTCCGCGATCGACGCACGGCAGGCCTGAGAGGAATGCGCCGTATGTCATGAGATAGATGGGTGCCGGACGGCCGCCGGGGCCGCCGGAAAGTGAGGTGACCGAGGTGGCCGATGCCTCCGAGGGTGTGCAGTCCGACGAGAGTTCCGTCGAGCGCGGGGGCTACCAGCAGGAGCTGAAACGGTCGCTCGGCTCCTTTCAGGTGTTCGCGATCTCGTTCGCGTTCATCTCGGTGGCGGTCGGCATCTTCGGGACGTACGACGACGTGTTGCAGAACGCGGGGCCGGTCGGGCTGTGGCTGTGGCCCGTCGCCGCGGTGGGGCAGACCCTGGTGGCGTTGGTGGTCGCGCAGCTCGCCGCTCGCATTCCGCTCAGCGGCTCGTCCTACCAATGGGCCTCTCGGCTGGCCAACCCGAAGATCGGCTGGGGCTTCGGCTGGCTGACGTTCTGTTACCTGGCGATCGCGGTCGTGGCGGTCGACGACGCACTCGCCAGTCAGGCGTTCATACCGCTCTTCGGCATGCAGCCGGACGAGGACACGGCGCGACTGATCACGCTCGTGGTGCTGCTCGTCCAGGCCGTGCTGACCGTGGCCTCGACGCGCATCGTCAGCCTGATCAACACCGCCGCGGTGGGGCTCGAGATGGTGCTGGTCATCGTGGTGGGGATCGCGCTCGTCATCGCGGTGGCGGTCACGGGTGACGGCACGCCCGCCAACCTCGCCTCGCGCGGTGTCACGTCGCACGCCCACAACTATTTCGGCGTGGGCGGCGGGCTAATGGCTGCGATGATCATGGGCCTCGCTACGCTCGTCGGCTTCGACGCCGCGGCGAACCTGGCCGAGGAGGCCAAGGATCCCTACCGGAGCGTGCCGCGCGCGATCGTGGGATCCGTCGTGGCCGCCGGGCTGCTGGGCATGCTGTTCCTGATCTCCCTCACCGTCGCGATTCAAAGACATCCCGCGGATCACCGCCAGCGACTCGCCGGTCGCGGCGATCATGCGCGATCAGCTCGGTCCGGTCATGGAGAGAGTGCTTCTGGCGGCGATCTCGTTCGCGTTCTTCGGCGCCGGGATGGTGGTGATGGCCGCGTGCTCGCGGATCGTCTTCGCGATGTCGCGCGACGCACGCTTCCCTGCCCACCGGCTGATGCGACGGGTCAGCCCGCGCACGCACACGCCGGTCCCGGCGACCATCCTGATCTTCCTCGTGGGAGTCGTGCTGATGATCGCGTTGCCCGGGGCCGCGCTGTTGAAGCTGATCACGGCGTCGACGATCCTGCCGGCGCTCATCTACTGCTCGACGATCGTCCTCTACCTGGCGGTGCGCCGAGGGCTGGATCGCCGCAAGGACGCGTTCCACCTCGGCCGCTTCGAGCTGCCGGTCGCGATCTGTGCGCTGGTGTGGTCGGTCGCCTCACTGTTCGTGCTGGCGTCGCCCGCGGAGGCGCTCGTGCCCGTCCTGATCGTGGTCGGGCTGCTCGCCGCGGGCGGGCTCTTCTTCCTCGGCCTGCTGATCTTCGACCGCGCGTCACTGGAGGCCGAGCCCGCAGAAGCGCGCGCGAGCACATCCTGAGCCACACCCCGGCCTCACACCGCCGGCTTCAGCACCTCCTCGCACCACTGGCGGAAGCTCGTGGGCGCGGTGTCGGGGGTGCTGGGCTGCGCGGCGCCGTAGAAGCCCTGGGTGTTCTGGGCGTCCATCATGTCGGCCACACCCTGCGCCCAAGCCTGCGTGGCGCCGAAGCCCGTCAGCCTGGCCTTCTGCTCGGCGACGGTGATCTGCCGCACCCGTACGGGCCGGTCCAGCACCTCCGAGACGACCCGGGCCATGCCCTCGGGGGTCAGATCGTCGGGGCCCACCAGCGGAACGTCGGCGTACCCGGTCCAGGAGTCGTCGAGGAGCAGCCGGGCCGCCGTGGCGGCGACGTCCCGGATCGCGCAGGTGCGCACCACGCGGTCCCGCTCGAGCGCCTCCGACCAGACGCCCTCGGCGCGGATCGAGGCGGTCTGGCGGAGCAGGTTCTCCATCAGCGACGGCGGACACAGCGCCCGGTAGTGCACGCCCGTGGCGGCGATGGCCTCGTCCATGGCCAGGGACGCCGAGATCGGCCCGGCGTTCCGGGCGACGCCCCGGCCCAGGGTCGAGACGGCCACGACCCGCTCGACGCCCTGGTGGCCCCCGATCACCTCGCACAGCGGCTCGGTGAAGGCGCGGAAGTGGCCCTCGACGCTGTCGGCCCCGGGCGTCGGGGGCACCAGCCAGAAGATCCGGTCCGCGCCCGCGCACGCCTCCTTCAGGACGGCGGGGTCCGCGTGGGACCCCTGGACGACCTCGACGCGTTCGCGGATCCGCGGGGCGAGCCGGGCGGGGTCGCGGACGATCACCCGGACCGGTGTCGCGCCGTTGCCGGCGTCCAGCAGACGGGCCAGGACCTCGCGACCGATCTGGCCGGTCGGAGTGGTGACGACGATCATGAACTGCTCCTGGGACGGCGTGGTCGGTATGCGGTACGACGTCGAGCCTGCTGCCCCGCGCGTCCGAACTGAAGGACCGATCGGCTCGCGGTTGTTACCCTCAGGGCAATACCGATCGGAGGGCCCCCATGGAGTCCCGCCCACTGCGCTATTTCGTCGCCGTCGCCGAGGAGCTCAACTTCGCCCGCGCCGCCGAACGGCTCGGCATCTCGCCGCCGCCGCTGTCCCGGGCGATCCGCCAGTTGGAGACGGAGCTGGGGGCGATGCTGTTCGAGCGGACCACGCACAGCGTGGCACTGACCCCGGCGGGCGAAGTCCTGCTGGTGGAGGCCCGGTTCGCGCTCGCCGCGCTGGAGGCCGCGGGGCGCCGGGCCCGGCGGGCCGCCGCCCCGAAACCGAAGCTCGCGCTGGCGGTGAAGGCCGACGGGGACGCCGGGCTGCTGGAGGCGATCCTCGCCCGGTACGCGTCCGACCCCGCGGCGGTGCCGGTAGCCGTCCGCCTGTGCGCCTGGCACGAGCAGTCCCGGCTGCTGTGCCGGGGCGAGGCCGATGTGGCCCTGGTCTACGAGCCGTACGACCGCACCGGCCTGGACACGGAGGACCTGGCCGCCGAACCGCGCGTCGCCGCCCTCGCCGTGAGCCATCCGCTCGCCGCCCGGGCCGCGTTGCGGGTCGGCGATCTCGGGCTGCGCCCGGACGAGGTGCACCGCTACATCGACGAGGTACGCGGCAGGGGCCAGGACCTCGCCCAGCTCCTGACGTTGGTCGGCCTGGGCGAGGTCGTCGCCCTGCTGCCCGCGTCCGTCGCCGACCGCTATCCCCGGCCGGGCGTCGTCTACCGCCCGGTCCTGGACGCGCCCCCGGCCGTCCTGGCCGTCGCGTGGCCCCAGCAGTCCCGCTCGACGGCGACGGCGGCGCTCGTCCGGGCGGCCGTGTCGGTGGCCGAGGACGCCCGTGCGCGGGAGGCGGGCTGAATCCACCCGGCCGCGGGGCGGGCCGACGCTACTCGGCCCCGGGAGGCACCGGTGTGCCCTGGTGGTAGTACATCCGCCAGCCGGTCTCCCCGCTTCCCCTGCGCCACAGCGAGCTGCGGCGGGTGCGCCGGCCGTCCAAGCGGGTCTCGAACGTGAGGTGCACCAGGCCGGGAGCCAGGAAGACGCCCGTGATCGCCGGCGGCTCGTAACGGGGGCCGCCCTGCGAGCTGCCCGGGTGGTCGGGCAGCCACGCCAGCATGTCCTCGTACGTGTAACGGCGGCCCGAGGAGCCCACCTCGACGAACTCGGGGTCGAGCAGCCGCTCGAAGCGGGCTCGGGAGGCGCGCACGGCGGGGTCCATGAGGGCCAGCTCGCCGGCGATCGCCTCGTCCACGCCGCCGTTCGCGCCGCCGTCCACGTCATCGTTCGTGTCGTCGTTCTCGTGGGTCACCCGCCCATCTTCGTGGGTGACCCACGCGGCCCCGCAACCGAGTTGTCCGGTCAGCCCGTCGCGTCGACCAGGGCCAGCTCGTGGAGCCGGTCCGGCGGGCCCGGGCGGGCGTAGTACCAGCCCTGGGCCGTGTCGCAGCCCAGTATCCGCAGTTGCTCGGCCTGCGCGCCGGTCTCCACGCCCTCCACCGTGACCGCGAGGTTCAGGCTGTGGGCGAGCGAGACGATCCCCTCGACGATCTTGAGGTCGACGGGGTCCGCCGGGAACTGCTGCATGCCCTGGGTGAAGGAGCGGTCCAGTTTGAGCACGCTCACCGGGAGGCGGCGCAGGTTGGCCAGGTTGGAGTAGCCGGTGCCGAAGTCGTCCAGGGCGATGTCGACGCCCATCTCGGCGAGCCGGCGCAGCGGCTTGAGCAGGTCGTCGTCGGCGCCGATCAACGCCGACTCCGTCACCTCCAGGCACAGCGCCTCCGGTGCGACGCCCGCGCGTTCCAGGATGTCGACGGTGTCCTGCACCAGACCGGGATGGGTGAGCTGGCACGGGGAGAGGTTGACGTTGATCCGGAGGGGAGCCGTGTCGCCGCCCCGGTCCCGCCACTCGCCGGCCTGCCGGACCGACTCCTCCAGGACCCAGCGGCCCAGCGGCACGATCAGCCCGGTGTGCTCGGCGAGCGGGATGAACCGGTCGGGACCGAGCACCCCGTGCTGCGGGTGCAGCCAGCGCACCAGGGCCTCAGCGCCGCGCACACTGCCGTCGCCGAGGTGGACGAGCGGCTGGTACTCGATGAAGAACTCGCCGCGGTCGAGGGCCGCCGGGAGCGCCGTGGTCAGCCCGTGGCGGGTGATCGCGCGGGCGTCGGCCTCCGGGTCGGCGAGCTCGAAGCGGTTGCCGCCCGCCGACTTGGCCCGGTACATGGTGATGTCGGCGCTGCGCAGCACCTCCGCCGCGCTGCGCTCCCCCGCCGGGCCTTCGACGATGCCGATGCTGCCGCGCACGGTCAGGTCCCGGCCGTCGATGCTCACCGGCGCGATCAGGGCGTTCATGATGCGCGCGGCGAGTTCGTCGACCTCGTGGCGGGTGTCGGGGCCGGTGGTCAGCGCGACGAACTCGTCGCCGCCGAGGCGCGCGACCATCTCGCCGGGCGCGGTCGCGCAGGACTGGAGCCGGTCGGCGACCTCCACGAGCAGCCGGTCGCCGGCCGCGTGCCCGAGACTGTCGTTGATGGTCTTGAAGCCGTCCAGGTCGAGGTAGCACAGCCCGAAGCGCTGGCCGACGCCGGCGCCGAGCGCCTTCTCCAGGCGTTCGAAGAACAGGGTGCGGTTGGGCAGGCCGGTGAGCGCGTCGTGGGTGGCCTCGTAACGCAGCCGCAGGTTGAGCAGCCGGCGCTCGGTGGTGTCCTCCATCAGGGCCAGCGAGTACTGCGGGGCGCCGTCCGCGTCGCGCAGCAGGGAGACCGTCAGGTTGGTCCACAGGACCGTTCCGTCGGGGCGGCTGAACGCCTTCTCCGTGTGGTAGTGCTCGCGTTCGCCGCGCACCAGCTCGTCGTACAGCCTCCAGGTCTGGGGCGCGTCCTCCGGATGGGTGAGGTCCTGGACCTTACGGCCGCGCAGGGTCTGCTCGGAGCCGCCGAACATCCGCAGCAACGCCCCGTTGATCTGGAGGACGTTGCCCTCCAGGTCGGCGATGCCGATTCCTATCGCGGCGCCCTCGAAGACCGCGCGGAAGCGGGCCTCGCTCGCGTGCAGCGCCTGTGCGACGACGCCCTGGGCCCGCAACGCGGCCTGGGCGATGGCCTCCTGTTCGGCCAGCGTGCGCTCACGCAGGGCCTGCGCGTAGCCGGCCGCCATGGCGTGCTGGAGCCTGGAGGAGCGGGCGCGCAGATCCTCCTGGGGGCCGTTCTCGCCGCAGTAGAGCACCAGATAGGCGTCCACGCAGTCGAGGGAGCGGCTGAGCGCCTCGGGGTCGGTGCAGTGCGCGTCGACGAGGGCGGCGCCGACCGCCTTTCCCGTGTCGGCGTCGAAGGCGCGCTCCAGCAGCGCCTCGCGCAACCGCCGGGCCAGCGGCAGGAGTTCGTCCTCCAGTTCGGACCGGGTCAGCGACGTCGAGGTCACCGGGTACACGGCCCGGCTCCAGATCGTCGCGAACCGCCGCAGTCTGTCCTCCGGCCCGTCCGGCTCGGCGGTCACGCCGTACGCCCCACGCCGGCGAAACCGGAGAGGGCCCAGGGGTCCTCGTCCTCCGGCGCCGTGTCCGGCCGCCAGTGCGGCATCGGCACCAGTCCGGGTTCCACCATGTCGTACCCCTCGAAGAACCGCGCGATCTCTTCACGCGAGCGCATGATCAGCGGGTTGCGGATGTCCTTGTACACGTCCACGGCGCCCCCGGCCCGCTCCGGTGGCAGTGGGATTCCCTCGTACGAGGCATGGGTGAGCAGAAGCAGACTGCCGGGCGCGAGCGCGGCGGTGAGTTCGGCCACCGCGGCGAACGGGTCGTCCGCGTCCTCCACGAAGTGCAGTACGGCGACGAGCAGCAGCGCCACCGGCCGGTCCAGGTCGATCAATTCGGTCACCTGCGGGCTGCTCAGAATCTCCCGCGGCTTGCGCAGATCGGCGGCCACGACATCCGCGTCGGCGTTGCCGGCCAGCACCGCCTGGCTGTGCGCGACGGCCACCGGGTCGTGATCGACGTAGACCACGCGGGCTCCGGGGCTCACCGCCTGGGCGACCTCGTGCACGTTGCCGAAGGTGGGGATGCCCGAGCCGATGTCGAGGAACTGGGTGACGCCCTCGTCGGCCGCGTACCGCACGGCCCGGCGCATGAACGCCCGGTTCGCCTGGCTGATCTTCGGAAGCCCCGGCATGAACTCCATGGCCTTGCGGGCTGCCTCCCGGTCGACCTCGAAGTTGTGCGAGCCGCCCAGGTAGTGGTCGTAGATCCGCGAGACGCTCGGCAGCGAGATGTCGATGCTCCGAGGGGCCCAGGCGGGTCGCTCCATCTATCTCTCCAAGGCGTAGGCGATCCGGTGTTCGAGCTGAGGCTACTGATCGCCCGCCAAACGGGCGAGGGGAAACGGAAATTGACCGTCCGTTCCCGGTCACTGCCTGCGGCACGTGCCGAATCGACCCCCCCTGAGGGGCTACTTGGGGTGCCCGGGTCGTTCCGGAGAGTTCCGGAGGGTTCCGGAGCGGTCCGCGGGGCGGCGAAAGTCTACGCACAGGAAGCGGCGTCCGGACAAGCACGCCGGACGCCGGACAGGCACGCCGGGCCGGCGGAACGGCCAAGCACAACGGTCCGCCCCCTCCGTGCGGCGCGGAGGGGGCGGACCAATGGTCGTGCGCGATGGGGCAGCTGCGGGATCAGCCCTGGGGAGGTGACCTCTACTGCGCCGGCGCTCCGACCAGCTTTCCGTTCGGCGCGACGGCGTACCACGTGCCGCCCACGCCCTGGCCGTTGATGTCGCCGGGCGACTTGTCACCGGAGAAGGTGTAGATCGGCGAGCAGTTGATCGTCTGCTGCTTGGTGCCGTCGGACCGGGTGAAGTTCATGTAGCCCTTCTCCTGGATGCCCTCGGTCTCGTTGAAGGCGACCGGCGCGACGGCCGGCCACTTCTCGAGGCAGGCGCCGTTGCAGTTCGACACCGGCTCGGGCCAGGCCTTGTCCTTCAGGAAGCGGTAGACCGTCATGCCGTTCTTGTCGACGACGATCTCACCGAGGTTGGCGTCCTTGCGGACGGACAGCCCGGCCAGCTCGGTGCCGGACTCGGAGGACGAGCCGGACGCCTTGGCCTTCTTGCCCTCGGGGGTGAGCGCGAACCACTTGTTGCCCACGCCCTGACCGGTGATGTCACCGGCCTTGGCGTCCTTGGCGTAGTAGTACGCGGGCCAGCCGGCAACGGTCAGCTGCTTGCTGCCGTCGGTGCGGGTGACCTCGCCCAGCAGCGACTTGTCGATGCCGTCGCCGGCGGAGATGTCATCGGCGGAGACCGGCGGCCAGGCGGTCGCGCAGTCGCCGTCACAGTTCGATTTCGGGGGTTCAGCGGTGTCCGCGTCGAAGCGGTAGAGGGTCTTGCCGCCGCCGTCGGTGAGGATCTTGCCGAGTTCGCCGTTCGCGGTGATGGCCAGTTCGCCGGCGCTCTGCGCACCGGTCCCTCCGGCCGCGCTGGCGCTCGCCGTGGAGCCGACGCCACTGCCGACTCCAGTGCCCACGCCGACACCCGCGATGCCACCGGCCGGAGCCGTGGCCCCGACGTTCTGGCTCGACGACGTGCCGCTCTCAGAACCGCACGCCGTCGTCAGCGCCAGCACGGCCACAGCACTCGCCGCAAGTGAGGCGCTCCGCCAGGTGGTCTTCATCGTCAACAACTCCCCGATCGTCACAAGGTGTTGCAGCGCCCTGCTGCGCCGCCGCACGGCACTGAGTACGCATGGTGACGGTCGTTGTGTTCAAACACGGCACAAATTTCTTTTCGTGACCTGTGACACCGGCCGCGCCAGGCCGCCGGATCGCACAGGCGCACGGCCTGCCGGATGCGCGAACGCACCGCCCGGCAAACCTGTGGACGTGAACTTCCCCCGTTCGGGGCAATCCCCACCGGGCACGGGCGTGAGCCGGTACGAGACGCCGCATGATCTCCGTCGTGCATGGACCCGAACCGACCCGATCCGCCCTCGTCACCAGGACCCTGGCCCTGGTGACCGCGGCCTGGATCCTCGCGGCCGTCCCGGCCGGGGTGGCCGCGGCCGACGCGTGCGCGTACGCCTCGACGGGCCCGGACGGCATCGAGGCGGTGGCGGTCGCGGGGAGTCGCTCATGGCCGACTCCCCCGGTGTGCCCGGAACCGACGCCGACGCCCACCCCGCCCCCCACCCCGCCGAAGCCGAAACCCCCGCCCAGGCCGACGCCCAGCCCCACGCCCACACCGACCCCCACCCCGCCCCCGAAGCCGACGCCCCCACCGCCGCCGCCTCCCGAGCCCAGGCCGCCGGCGCCGAAGCCGCGCCCTGAGCCGCCCGCGCCGCCCCGCCTCGCGGCACCGCTCCCTCGGCCGGCCCCCACGGCCCCGCCGCCCCCACCGGCTCCCGTCCCCGAGCCGACGCCGACACCCAAGCCCCCGCCCAAGCCCACGCCACGCCCGTCCGCGACCCCGGTGAGCTACCCGGCGTACCACGCCTCGCGGCAGCAGCGACCGGTCCGCCGCGGCCAGTCGCCGGTCACCTACGTCCTGCTCGTCACCGTGCCCGCGGTGATCGCCGTCGCCGCGCTGCGGCCGCGCTAGTGCCGACCCTGGAGGCATCTCTTGCCGGAATGGCTTGTTCTCACCCTCGCGATGCTCGCCGCCTGCGCGGTGGTGGTCGTGATCACCCTCCTTCGGCACCGCAGGGCGCCCGAGGACGAGGACCCCTCCGAGACCCCGGACGTCATCGAGTACATGACGATGTGGATCGGCGTGGTGTACGCCATCGTCCTGGGCCTGGCCATCGCCGGCGTCTGGGAGGCGCGCAGCGTCGCCCAGGACCACGTCCAGGCGGAGGCGCAGGCGCTCCACGAGATCTCGGAGCGGGTGCGCGTCTACCCGGCCGACGCCCGTGACCGCATTCGGGAGGATGTCAACGCCTATGTCGGACACGTCGTCACCGTCGAGTGGAAGTCGATGGCCGACGACGGCGAGGTGACGAAGCGCGGCGACGAACTCCTGCAGCGGGTCCGGGTGGACGTCACCGACTACGAGCCGGCCTCCGACTTCCAGGCGCAGGCCTACCAGCCGCTGCTCGACCAGATGGCCGCCGCGGACCAGGCACGCAACGCCCGCGCCGAGTCGACCGGGGCGACCATGCCCGGCGTGGTGTGGTTCGGGCTGCTGGCAGGGGCCGCCATCACCATCGGCATGGTGTTCGCGCTGCAGATCCGGCGTACGCCCCGCGAACTGGTGCTCGCCGGGCTGTTCTCCGCGCTGATCGCGTTTCTGCTCTTCCTCATCTGGGACTTCGACGCGCCCTACAGCCGGGGCGTCACCGCGTCGGCGGAACCGTTCCTCCATCTTTTCCCCGGCGTCCAGGGCTGACGTCCGCTCATCTCGCGCTCCCGCGACGGGGGACGGCCGCCACGCCGTAGCCGTCCCCCGGTTGCGGGAACGACGTCCCCTGGGCGGCCCACACGCTTGCCCCATTCGCGCGACTGCGCGCGCGGGAGGGCACACATGTTCCTAGCGTTTCGGTCATCGAGGTGCATTTATGACGCAAGCGGAAAAAGATCCGCAGCTGCTCCTCGGGGACCGGAGGATCCACCATGCACGCGATACGCGTCGCTTCGGCCGCACTGCTGGGCGTCACCGCCCTGACCTTCTCCGCACCGGCCGCCGTCGCGAGCGACGACGACAACCACTACGTCATGTCCAACGGCTACAGCGTGCTGCCCTCGACGGTCGCGGCGGGCGGACAGGTCAGTCTTCAGGTGGACCGCGACACCAGTGGCTGCCGAAGCTCCGTGACGGTCTCCTCGGGCGTGTTCGACGCGGTCGTCATCCCCAGGGGGTCCTCCTCCGCGGTGACCAGGGTCGACTGGGACGCCCAGCCGGGCGCCTCGTACCGGGTGACGTTCGCCTGCGGCGGCATCAGCGCCGTCAAGGAGTTGACGATCTCCGGCGGCCGTCCGGTCGATCTCACGCCGACTCCCTATCCCCTCCCGCAGGGCGTGCACGCCGGTGAGGGCGGCACCGTCGCCGGGTTCGATCTCGAGGAGATCGGGCTGGGCGCCGCGCTCATCGCGGGCTCGGTCGGCGCCGCGTACTGGTTCTCGCGGCGCCGCGCCGACGAGGACGGCGGCTGACGGGCCATCACCGACGACTCCGCCGCGCGCGGGCCTTCGCCCCGGATCCCCGCGGGACCGGGGCGAAGGCCCGCGTCACGTGCGACGTGCGGTCCCCTTCGGGGCGGACCTCAGACGCGGCGCTCGGCGCGGCGGCGCATCCAGAACAGACCACCCCCGACCACGGCCGCCGCGACGAGACCGCCGCCGATCGCCATGTCGGTCGGGGTGGCGCCCGTGGTGGTGCTGCCGCCGAGACCGCCGCGGACACCGCCGATGACGGTGAAGGCGGCCGGGCGGGTCAGGGTCCGGCCGGAGCAGTTGACGGTGATGTCGTAGGTGCCGGGCCGGGCGTTCTCGTTGATGGTCGCCGTCCCCTTGGCGGTCTGGTTGGCGCCGTTGATCGGCGTCAGGTTGGCCTGGGGGAACGCCGCCGAGGTCATGGTGCCGCCGCCGGGGCAGCCGTCGACGGTGACCGTCATCTGGCCGCCGCGGGCGATGACGGCGGGCAGGGCCACGATGTTGCTCGGGTTGGCCCCCATACCGTCGCGCGCGACGGCGGCCGGGGCGGTGACGCCGAGAGAGGCGACCGCGGCGGCCGAGACCGCCGAGACCGCCAGAACACGAATGATGCGCATGTGATCCTCCGCGGAAGGCGCCCCGGGGCCCGTCCCCGGCATGTCGGCGAGAAAGCGCCTCCCGAAAAGACCCTCAGATGCCGTGCACGCGCCCGCATTTCGGGAATGGTCCGTCCTGGTGAGAGGACACGCCGAGCGAAATGCACACAATCGGATATCGCCGCAGGTCACGGACCGTCAGAAAATTCCTTCCGTCGGCAACTCGGATGGCGCACCGAACGGCGTCGGAGCCACCCGTTCGCTGCCGCCCCGTCGCCGCTTCCCGCTCGGGGACTTAGCGTTCTCGTATGCGCGAAGGGACGCGGTGACGGCCGTGTCGAAAGGGGATGGCGAATGCCTGCGTACGAGCTGTCCGAGGTGGCGGAAGAAGAGGAGCGGCGGCGGAAGCGCGCGCCATGGGGCGTGATAGCGCTTGTTCTGCTGACCGGTCTCGCGCTCATCCGGAACGGGTCGGGAGAGTTCGACATCGGCCCGCCGCAGCCCGCGTCGGCGGCGGCCGCGGACGGCCGCACCGCCGGCGCCTTCGGCCGGACCCCGGCACCGCTGCCCTACGCCGTGCCGGACCGGGTCCGGATCCCCGCCATCCGGGTGGACGCGCCGGTCACGTCGGTCGGCCTGGACGCGGACGGCTGGGTCGGCGCGCCGCCGCCGGAGGACCCGAATCTGGCCGGCTGGTTCACCGGTGGCGTCTCGCCCGGCGAGAAGGGGACCGCTGTCGTCGTCGGTCATGTCGACAACAAACTCGGACCGGCCGTCTTCTACGGTCTCGGGGCCCTGAAGAAGGGAAATCGCGTCGAGGTGTCGCGGGGAGACGGAAAGACGGCGGTCTTCGAGATCTACGGCATCGAGGTGTTCGAGAAGAACAACTTCCCCGGCGACCGTGTCTACGCCTCCAAGGGCTCCCCCGAATTGCGGGTCATCACCTGTGGCGGCGGTTTCTCCAAGGCGAACGGATACGACGGGAACGTCGTCGCCTTCGCCCGCCTGGCCGAGGTCCGCTGAGCGGTTCCCGGCCGGGCGGGCAGGGGCTCACGTCAGGTGTACCGCCGGTGCGGGACGGTGATGTGGTAGCCGGAGTCCAGTAGCTGCGGCAGATATCTGCGCAGTGCCCGCACGCTCTGTGTGCGGTCGCCCCCGGCGTCGTGCGAGAGCACCACGACGCCGGGGGCGGCGCCCTTCTCGACCCGCTCGACGATGGTGCCGGCGCCGGGGGCGGTCCAGTCGAGGGTGTCGACCGTCCAGGCGAGCGGCTCCATGCCCAGTTCGGCGCCGAGCTGGAAGGCGGCACGGTTCCAGGCGCCGTAGGGGGCGCGGAACCAGCGGGGCCGCTCACCGTAGCCCTCCTCGATGACGTCGCTGGTGCGGGACATCTCGGAGCGGATCTGACGGCGGGTGAGGCCGGTCAGCAGGGGGTGGGACCAGGTGTGGTTGCCCACGACGTGGCCCTCGTCGGCCATCCGTGCCAGCAGGTCCTGGTGGTAGGAGGCCATCTCCCCGCACACGAAGAACATCGCGCGCACGTCGTAGTGCGCCAGCGTGTCGAGGATGCCGGGGGTGTAGCGGGGGTCGGGTCCGTCGTCGAAGGTCAGCACCATGGTGCGGCCGCGGCCGGTCATCTTCAGCAGCGGTTCGTGACGCACCGGGGTGCGGCCGAGGGCGGTGCGCGGGGGGCCGTAGCCGGTGAGCGGCTGCAGGCGGTAGGCGGAGGGCTTCAGCGGCAGGCTCTGCGCCGGGGCGCCCGCGGCGGGGGCGGCGGCCCGGACCGGCTCGCCGCCCTCGCCCCACAGGAACACTCCGGCCGTGCCGACCGCTCCGACGGCGGCGGCGCCGGCGAGCAACGCCCGGCGGCGCGTGAACAACTGATCCTTCTTCATGCAGTCATCAGTCGCCCGGCCGGGCCCCGACGCACCACACCGACACCGGACCGGCGGCACGATTCCACCCGCCCGGCGCAGTCACGGTCGGTCCGAACAGTGGAAGAGACGCGGATCAGCGGTGTCGTACCAGCGGGAACGGCAGGGTCTCGCGGATCGTGAGGCCGGTGAGGAACATGACCAGGCGGTCGACGCCGATGCCGAGGCCGCCGGTCGGCGGCATCGCGTACTCGAGGGCGTCGAGGAAGTCCTCGTCGAGTTCCATCGCCTCGGGGTCTCCACCGGCGGCGAGCAGGGACTGTTCGGTGAGGCGTCGGCGTTGTTCGACCGGGTCGGTCAACTCGGAGTAGGCGGTGCCGAGTTCGGTGCCGAAGGCGACGAGGTCCCAGCGTTCGGCGAGCCGCGGGTCGGTGCGGTGCTGCCGGGTGAGCGGGGAGACGTCGGTGGGGAAGTCCTTGTAGAAGGTCGGGAGTTGGGTCCGTTCCTCGACCAGGCGTTCGTACATCTCCAGGACGACGTCGCCCCGGCCGTCGTCCGGTGTGTACGGGACGTGGGCGCGGTCGCAGTGCCGCTTCAGGACCGTCAGCGGGGTGTCGGCGTCGATCGGCTCGCCGAGGGCCTCGGAGATCGCCCCGTGGACCGTCCGTACCGGCCACCGGCCCGAGATGTCGTACTCCCGTCCGTCCTTGCGGGCGAGAGGTGAGCCGAAGGCGGCCGTGGCCGCGCCCTGGATCAGCTCGCGGACCAGGTCGAGCATCACGTCGTAATCGGCGTACGCCTGGTAGGCCTCCAGCATCGTGAACTCGGGGTTGTGCTTGTAGGAGACGCCCTCGTTGCGGAAGGTGCGGCCCATCTCGAAGACCTTCTCCAGGCCGCCGACGCACAGCCGCTTGAGGTACAGCTCGGGGGCGATGCGCAGATAGAGGTCGAGGTCGTAGGCGTTGATGTGGGTGGTGAAGGGGCGGGCGTTGGCGCCGCCGTGGATCTGCTGGAGCATCGGGGTCTCGACCTCGAGGTAGCCGCGCTCCAACAGGCCCTGCCGCAGAGCCTGGACGGCGTGGGAGCGGGCGCGCACGACATCGCGGGCGGCGGGGCTGGCGACCAGGTCGAGATAGCGCATGCGGACCTTGGCCTCGGGGTCGCTGAGGCCGCGGCGCTTGTCGGGCAGGGGGCGCAGACACTTGGCGGTGAGCTGCCAGGAGGCGACGAAGACGGTGGGCTCGCCCTTGTCGCTCGTCCCGGCCGTGCCGGTGACGACGAGATGGTCGCCGAGGTCGGTGTCGGTCCTGAAGGAGCCGAGGGCTTCGCGGGTGAGGGCGAGTTGGTGGTCGCCCGACCAGTCGCGCAGCGTCACGAAGACGATGCCGCCGAAGTCGCGTACCCGCATGACCCGGCCGGCGACGGTGACCGTCTCCCCCTCGCGGATCTGGGCGAGGGTGTGGGTGCGGAGCGGGACGCCCACCGGGTAGGGGTCGACGCCCTCGGCGCGCAGCCGGTCGAGCTTGCGGTGCCGGACGCGGACCTGCTCGGGCAGGCCCGCGTCCGGACCGGTGTCCCCGGCCTCGTCCCCTCCGTCGAGGCCGAGCGCCGCCAACGGCGGCAGGCCCTCGGTGGTGGCGGGGCGCGGCCCGCCCTTCGCGTTCCGCTTGCCCCAGAGCTTGCGCAGCGAGGGTACGGAGACGAAGCCCTCGGCGATACCGGAGGCGAGGCCGACCCGGGCGAGGGAGCCGGCGTCGGCGTAGCAGAGGAAGCGGGGGTACCACTCGGGGTGGTACTTGGCGTTGGAGCGGTAGAGGGCCTCCAGTTGCCACCACTTGGAGAAGAACAGCAGCAGCCGGCGCCACAGCCGCAGGACCGGTCCGGCGCCGATGCGGGCGCCCTCCTCGAAGGCGGAGCGGAAGACCGCGAAGTTGAGGGAGATCCGGCGCACGCCGAGCTTCGGTGCGGCGGCGCACAGGTCGGCGACCATGAACTCCATGACCCCGTTGGGGGCGGAGCGGTCGCGGCGCATCAGGTCCAGGGAGATGCCGTCCCGGCCCCAGGGGACGAAGGACAGCAGGGCGAGGAGGCGGCCGTCGCCGTCCAGTGCCTCCACGAGGAGGCAGTCGCCGTCGGCGGGGTCGCCGAGGCGGTCCAGGGCCATGGAGAAGCCGCGTTCGGTCTCGGTGTCGCGCCAGGCGTCGGCGCGGCCGAGGACCTCCTCCATCTCCTGGTCGGTGAGTGTGGAGTGGCGGCGGACGCGGCAGCCGGCGCCGGTGCGCCGCACCCGGTTCACGGCCTGCCGGGTGACCCGCATCTCCCGGCCGCCGAGGTCGAAGGAGGCGACCGGCAGGATCGCCTCGTCGCCGAGCTGGAGGGCGCCGAGTCCGGCGCGGGCGAAGGCCTTCGCGCCGTCCTCGGAGGCGCCCATCACCGCGGGTGCCCAGGCGTGCAGGCGGGCCGCGTCCAGCCAGGCGGCGATGGCGTGCGGCCAGGCCTCGCGGTCGCCGACGGGGTCGCCGCTGGCGAGGCAGACCCCGGCCTCGACGCGGTAGGTGACGGCGGCCTTGCCGCTGGGTGAGAAGACGACGGCCTTGTCGCGCCGGGTGGCGAAGTAGCCGAGGGAGTCCTGGTCTCCGTAGGCCTTGAGCAGGGCCCGGATGCGGGCCTCCTCGTCGCCGTGCAGGGCCGCTTCCATCCGCTGGGAGCGGAAGAGGGTGGCGGCCGCGTTCAGGAGGGCGAGGGCGCCGAAGAGGCCGAGGAGGAAGAAGAGGGGGCGGGGCGGCCGGCCGTCGAAGGAGCGGGTGGAGACCAGGCCGCCCAGGACCCGGTTGGCGGCCCATCCGAAGCGCTGGCTCTCGGGCAGGGTGCCCGGGAACAGTTCCACCAGGCCCCAGCCCGCGAGGATGGCCAGGACCAGCCCGACGACCAGGACGGCGAGCGCCCGCCGGACCGCCGCGCGGCGCGAGGCGGCGTAGAACTCGCCGCGGGCGACGACCAGGAGGACCAGCGCGAGCGCGCACACCACCAGGGACGGGAGGGACTCGCCGTACAGGCCGACGGCCATGCCGAGGATGTCGGTGAGGACGAGCAGGCCGAGGTAGACGACGACCAGCCACCAGGCGACCTTCTTGCGGGCGGCGGTGGCGGCGGCCAGCAGGAAGAGGAAGACGGCGTAGGCGAGGTTGGCGCTGACGGGGACGATCAGCAGGTCCAGGAAGCGGACGACCGGGCGCAGCAGGCGGCGCAGCGGCGGGATCAGGGCCAGCAGGACGCAGAGCAGGCCGAGGGCGCCGAAGAAGGTCGCGAAGCCTTGGGGTACCCGGCCCAGGAAGCGGCCGGCGGGCCGCCGTGCCGGGCCCGGGACGCCCTCGGCCGTGGCGCTCTCCACGGTGGCACTCATGTTCCGACTGTAGGAACACCGGGGCAGGACCGCCCGTCGAGCGGCCCGCGCACCGGCCGGACCTGCGGCTTCCGATAGCCTCTGGGCCGTGACGGAACAGCACTCGCAGCAGCCCGCGCACCAGTTCGAGCGGGGCACGGACGGGCCCAAGGTCATCCTCGTGGGGGTGGACGGCTCCGACTCCTCGCTCCGGGCCGCGGCGTACGCCGGTGGCCTGGCCCGCCGGCAGCACGCGCTGCTCGCCGTGGTGTACGTGCAGCCGGTGCTCGCGGCGGGCGCGGCGCTCGGGGTGCCGGTCGCGGAGACGACCGACGAGATCGCCCGGGACCTGGTCGCGCAGATCCGGGAGGCCACCGAGCGCACCCGGGGGATATTCGACGTGCGCTGGGAGTTCCACACCTTCCACGGCGACCCCTACGGCGGCCTCGTGAAGGCGGCGGACCAGCTCAAGGCGGACGCGGTGGTGGTGGGCGCCTCCGAACAGGCCGGCCACCGGATCGTGGGGTCCGTCGCGGTGCGGCTGGTGAAGGCGGGGCGGTGGCCGGTGACGGTGGTGCCGTAGCCCCCGGCCACCCCGTGCGCGCCTACTCGCGGCTCACTTCCCCATCACCAGCCCGTCCTTCGCCGCGCCCCGGCCGAGGACGACCTCTCTGATCCGGTCGCGTACCCCTTCGACGTCCGCGCCCTGGGCGAGGGCCTTGCCGAGGTCGACCACCCGGCCGGCGTCGATGTCGAACAACTGCGGCACGAACTCGGCCTTGCGCACCTCCCAGCGACCGCCGGACCGGGCGGGCGGGGCGAAGGTGAAGCGGGCGACGGTGGACTGGTTGCCGCGCGCGTCCTGGACGCCTTGGTGGTTGAACATCTCGCCCGCGATCTGGTCGCCCATGCCGTAGACGACCCAGGTGCCGTTGACCTTCTCGTACGCCTGGGGGACGTGGGCGTGCGTCCCGAGGATCAGGTCGATGTCGGGGCGACCGCCCGTGCGGGAGGCGGTGAGGGTGCGGGCGAGGGTGAGCTGGCGGTCGTCCGGGGCGTCCTGCCATTCGGTGCCCCAGTGCACGGAGACGACGACCACGTCGGCGCCCGCCTTCCGGGCGGCCTTGGCGTCGGCGAGGATCCGGTTCGCGTCGAGGAGGTTGACGGTCCAGGGCTGTCCCTGCGGGACGAGGTGGCCGTTGGTGTCGTAGGTGTAGGCGAGGTGGGCGACGTTCGCCGGGCCCGCGCGCAGAAGCGTGACCGAGTTGCCCTCCGCCTCGGTGCGGGCGGTGCCCGCGTGCCGTACGCCGGCGGCGTCGAGCGCGTCGAGGGTGCGCTGTACGCCGGCGGCGCCGTCGTCGAGGCTGTGGTTGGAGGCGGTGGAGCAGCCGTCGTAGCCGGTGGCGGCGAGGGCGGCGGCGATCTCCGGCGGGGACTTGAAGTCCGGGTAGCCGGTGTAGACGCCGTTGGCGCCGTACACGGTCTCCATGTGGCACAGCGCCAGATCGGCGCCGGAGACGACGGGTTTGATGCCCGCGAGCATCGGACGGAAGTCGTAGCCGGCGCCCCCGGCGTCGAAGCCGGCGCGGTCGATGACGGTGGTGTGCGGGAGGATGTCGCCGGAGGCGACGAGCGTGAAGCCGCGGGCGGCCGACGGCGCCGGACGGCCGGGCCGCTCGGCCGGCCCGTGGTCGTGGGCCTGGCAGGCGGCGGCCGAGGTGAGCACGGCCGTCAGGGCCAGGGCCACCTGGTGTCTGCGGGCGATCACCGGGTCACCCCACTTCCCATGGATTGTCATATTTACGCATGGATCAGTACTAATCCATGAGAGGCCCCGGTCCGCCCCGGCACTCCCTTCGTCCAGGGCCGATGCCCGCGATCGGCGTAGCCCGGACCGTTCGTCGAACCGTTCGTCGACGCGATCGACCGTCCGCCGCAGATCCGTGTGCGTGCCCTGTCCCGAACCGGCGCACTGCGGTGCCATACGCCCATGACCGCCGGAACCACCCTCAACGCCCGAACGACGACCGCCGAGCACGAGCTCGCCGCGCTCCAGCGCGAGCACGGCCGACCGCTCTTCGCGCTGCTGCTGAGGCTGTGCGACGGCGACCGCCAGCGCGCCGAGGACCTCGTCCAGGAGACCCTGGTACGCGCCTGGCAGCACCCCGAGGCCCTGCGCGCCGACGCCTTCGACTCCGTACGGCCCTGGCTGCTCACCGTCGGCCGACGGCTCGCGATCGACGCGCGGCGGGCCCGGCAGGCGCGTCCCGCGGAGGTCGGGGACGCGGTACTGGAGAACGCGCCGGTCTGCGCCGACCACGCCGAACGGGCGGCCGCCACCCTCGACGTGCGCGAGGCTGTGAAGACTCTCACTCCGGAGCACCGTGAAGTACTGGTGCTGGTGTATTTCCAGGGGGCCAGTGTGGCGGAGGCCGCCGAAGCCCTCGGAATTCCGCCCGGTACCGTGAAATCCCGCGCGTACTACGCACTGCGTGCCCTGCGCCGGGTGCTTCCGGGATACGCGGCCGACCTGCGCTGAAACCCACGACTGGGTCAAGTCTCCGTAAAGCGCCTTGCCGTGGACCCCCTATGAGTAATCGGGTGTCCTTATCCGTGTTCCGGATGGGGCCCGGTGACCGGGTCCCCAGCGTCCCGGCAACGGGCGAGCGCAAGCACCGGAGGAAGGCAGGAAGGGATGCTGCACAGAGGTCACCAGAGCACGGACGGCACCGGCGGCGGTGAACTGACCGTCCCCATGGCCTGGTTGTACGCCGAGTACATCGCCGACGAACTGCTGCGGACCGGCGATCTGATGCCGCCGACGTCCTTCGAGTTCCGCGCCGGGCGCGACGCCCTGGCGCTCACCATCTTCCTGTCCGACACCGACGGCGAACTGCCCGGCATCCGGGTCGTCACCCAGCTCGAGACCTGGCTTTCGCTCACGGCGTACGACCAGCCGTGGCAGAACTGGGTCGACGAACGTATGTCTCAACTGAAGGCCGAGGCGGCCGAGTCGGACGGACCGGCTCCCGACCTCGACCTGGCGGCCGCGGCCTGGCGCTGGCTGGAGGAGACGGAGCTGCTCGCTCCCGATCTCAACGCGGTTCCCGGCGGTGCGCCGGTGGTCGGCGAGGACGACGGACCCAAGGTCTGGACGCCCGCCTGGCAGCTCGGACTGCCCCTCGGCCACCTGGCGATTCATCTTTTTTAGATTCACACCAATCCGGGGACCGGTCCGCTCCGAACATCTGGGTCACGATTCGGTACGTGGCTTGAGTGATTCGACGGCCGGGTGCGTACCGGTGGGAGCAAGGAGTAACCCCACTGGCACTCAAAGGCACGAGGTTTCGGCATGAGGTCCCTGGAAAGGCATCGCGACGTCGGCGCGTACGCGCTCGGCGTGCTGGACGAAACGGAAGCCTTCCGCTTCGAGGACCACCTCATGGAGTGTCCTCAGTGTGCGGCGCAGGTCACCGAGTTCGGCCCCACCACACGGCAGATGATGCTCTACCGGCGCGCCACCCCGCGCGCCGTGCACCCCTTCGCCGGGCCCGGCCCGCAGCTGCTGGACCGGCTGCTGGGCGAGGTGGCCGTCCGGCACCGGGCGGTACGCCGACGCGTGCTCTACGCCGTGGCCGCCTCGGTGGTGGTCGCCCTGGCCGGCCCCGTGCTCGCGATGATGGCGGGCAGCGCCGGCGCCGAGGCCGACAGCGCCGTACGGGTCACCGCGACGGACGAGAAGTCCGGGGTGTGGGCGCAGGTCACCACCGAGAACGAGGCGTGGGGCAGCCATGTGGAGCTCGAGGTCAAGGACGGGGCGGGCCCCCGCTCCTGCCGGCTGATCGCCATCGGCCTCGACGGCTCCGAGCAGACGGTCACCAGCTGGAACGTCCCCAAGCACGACGCCCGCCCCAACACCATGCAGGGCGCCGCGGCCTGGCACCCCGACGAGATCGCCCGCTACGAGCTGCGCACCGCGGCCGGAGAGCACCTGGTGACGCTCGAGACCCACTGACGTCGCGCGGAAGTGAGTTCAAGTCACTTCGGCATCGACGTCGGCGGAACCCGGGACGGAAGACCGAGGTCCCGGGCGCAACACGAGCTGAGTCTGGGCGAGTTGGGCGCAGTACGGCGGAACAGGCCTCTGGTGCACGGCGTCTGGTGCACGGCGTCTGGTGCACGACGTCCGGTGCACTGCTGGCGGGTTCATGACGCCACGCCGTCCACCGCCGCGGTGATGTGCGCTCCGCCGAACGGCCCGAGCAGCTGATTCCAGCCTCTTTCCCTCCCCGGAATCGCGCAAGTTGACGCTGTGCCCGTCCTCCTCCGTGCTCCGCGTGATTTGCGACCATGGGGAGAACGGCGGAAAATTTGCTGTGGAAGAAGACGCGGAGCCCCCGGTGACTCCGACTCCGCGCCGCCCCTGCGCGTACGACGGAGGAGGGGCTGAGCCGGTGGACACGACCCTGCGCATCCTGGTGACCGAAGAGGGCGCGGACCCCGAGGACATCGCGGACCTGACGGGCTGTCTGCGCGAGGAACTGCTTCAACTCGACGTGGAGGACGTGACGTCCGTCCCCGGCGAGCCGGCCCCGCCCGGCGCCCGGGTCGTCGAGGTGGCCGCGATCGGCGCCCTGCTGGTGACGCTGGGCAGCACGGCCAAGGGGCTGAGCCAGGTCCTCGACGTGATCCGTGAATGGCGCGGACGCCACCGGGAGTCCCGCCCCGCGCTGCGCCTGACGCTGGACGACGACGTGCTGGAGATATCCGAGGCGACCGACGAACAGCTCGCGAAGGCCTTCGACCTCTTCGAACGACGTCATTCCACGGCCGGAGCCCAGCCATGACGGGCGCCAGACACGCGCTGATCATCGCCAACGACCGCTATGCCGACCAGGGACTCAAGCAGCTCAGGGCGCCCGCCGAGGACGCCACCGCCCTCGCCGGGGTGTTGCACGACCCGCAGATCGGCGACTTCGAGGTGGACGTCGTGCGCAACGCGCCGGCCGACACCATGCGCCGCCGGATCCAGGGCTTCTTCAACGACCGCCGTCGCGACGACACCCTCGTGCTGCACTTCTCCTGCCACGGTCTGAAGAGCGAGTCCGGCGAGCTGTACTTCGCCGCCAGCGACACCGAGCCCCGGCTGCTGGACGCCACGGCGATCCCCGCCCACTTCGTCCGCGGGTGCATGTCCCGGACCCGGGCCGGCCGGAGCGTCCTGTTCCTCGACTGCTGCTACGGCGGCGCCTTCTCGCGGGGATCGTCCTCTATGCGCGCCTCCGGGGACGTCGACGTCCTGGAGAGCTTCACCCACGACAGGCCGCCCGGCGGCCGGGGCTGGGCCGTCATCACGGCGTCCAGCTCGATGGAGTTCGCCTTCGAGGGCGACGAACTCGCCGAGAAATCCGCTCCGCGGCCCTCGGTGTTCACGCACGCGGTGGTCCAGGGCCTGGAGACCGGCGAGGCCGACCTCGACGCGGACGGCGAGGTCTCCCTGGACGACCTGTACGACTACGTCTTCGACCGCGTACAGGAGCAGAACCCCCACCAGACGCCGAGCAAGACGGTGGAGATGCAGGGGGAGCTGCATCTGGCACACAGCCGGCGCGGCCGTATCAAGATCGCCGCCCTCCCCTCGCCGCCCTCCCTGCTGGCTGCCGTCAACAGCGACAACGCCTTCACCCGGCAGGGAGCCGTGCTGGAGCTGCGCTCCCGGCTGCGGAACGACTCCCTGGCCCTGGCGGAAGGGGCGCGCCAGGCCTTGGAGGAGGTCCAGCGCAACGACATCCAGCAGATCGCCGACCAGGCGAGCCGCGCGCTGCGCGACATCCGCCTCGCGCCGTCCCCCGACCACCTGGACTTCGGCCCGGTGCCGAAGGGTTCCACGCCCGAGGAGCGGGCCGTGACCATGACCGGCCCGCCGCTGGCCCGGCACTGCGTCGTCCAGCCCGGCCAGTCGTGGCTGCACGTCGAACCGACCGCGAGCGGTCTGCGGGTCCGGATCGACACCGCCGTCGAGGGACCCCTGTCCGGTGACATCGCGCTGAAGGGCGTGGCCGAGGAGGCGGTGATCCGCGTCGAGGCGGTGGTGGTCGCGGCGCCCGCCTCCGAACCGACGACCGACGCCACGGGGCCCGCGGACGGATCGGCCAATGCCCAGGACACGGTGGTCGTCGGGCAGTCCGGCGGCCCGCAGGAGCGACACCGGCCACCAGGATCGACCGGCGACCCGTCCCGGACCACCGCGGACGAGACCCAGACCCGCGTGGACCTCACGAACCCACACCGGCACCCCACGCATCAGACCCGCCGTGAGCAGGACGAGGCCCGCCGTGAGCGGGACCAGGCCCGTCGGGAGTGGGACGAGGCCCGTCGGGAACGGGACCGGACCGGTCGGGAGCAGGACGAGGCCCGTCGAGAGCGGGAGCGGACCGGTCGGGAGCGGGACGGGACCCGTCGGGAGGCCGGCGGCGGCCGGCCCGCGACTGCGTCCCGGCGCGCCCCGGCCCTGGCCGGCGCGGCCCTCGCTCTCGCCGCGGCCGCGGTCATCACGCTGCTGGTGACCCTCCCGAAGGCGGTGGCGGCCGTCCTGGACCGCATAGAGGACGGGGGGTCGGGCAACATCGAGGACAACGTGCAGGACCACGGAGTGCTTCCGCTGCTCACCGCGTCCCTGATCACCGCCGCGGTGGCGCTCGCTGTCGGCGCGTTCGCCCGGCACGACCTCGGCGCCCGGCAGGGGCCGCTCGCCCGGTCGTCGACGCACGGCACATGGAGCATGACGGCGGTGGCGAAGGGCCTGGCGGTCCCGGTCCTGATACTCGCCCTGCTCGTGCTCGTCGCCTACTTGGTGGGCAAAGGCTCGTGGTGACTACTTCAGCAGCCTGGACATCCTCCGGTCCGCCAGCGGCTTGCCGCCCGTCTGGCAGGTGGGGCAGTACTGGAGCGAGGAGTCGCTGAAGGAGACCTCTCGGATGGTGTCGCCGCAGACCGGGCAGGGCTCGCCGGCGCGGCCGTGGACGCGCAGCCCGCTCTTCTTCTCGGCCTTCAGCCGTCCCGCCGCCAGGCCCCGTGAGCGCTCGACCGCCTCGGTGAGCGTGGTCCGCAGGGCCTCGTAGAGGGTGTGGGTCTCCTCCGGCGTCAGGGTGGCCGCCAGTTTGAACGGGGACATCTTCGCCGCGTGCAGGATCTCGTCGCTGTAGGCGTTGCCGACGCCGGCGATCAGGCCCTGGTCGCGCAGGGCGCCCTTCAGCCGGCGCCGTTCACCCGCGAGCAGCGCGGCGAAGCGGGCCTCGTCGAAGTCGGCGGCGAGCGGGTCGGGACCGAGACGGGCGACGCCGGGGACCTGCCCCGCATCCTGGACGACGTGGACCGCGAGCCGCTTCTGGGTGCCGGCCTCCGTCAGGTCGAAGCCCGCTCCCGTCTCCAGTGCGACACGCAGGGCCAGGGGCCCCTTGCCGGGGCGGGGCGGACCGTCCGGGAGCTTGTCCTTCCAGTGCAGCCAGCCCGCGCGGGCGAGGTGCGTGACGAGGTGCGGGCCGTCACCGGTCGCCAGGTCGAGGAACTTGCCGTGCCGGCGCACGGCGGTGACCTCCCGGCCCTCGAGGGCGGTGACGGGCGGGTCGTACGTCTTCAGCACGCTGATCGCGACGGGCAGCACGCGGACGATCTCGTGGCCGACGAGATGCTCGGCCAGGAAGTCCTTCAGCGCTTCGACCTCGGGGAGCTCCGGCATACGTCCAGAGTGCCATCCGGGGCCGGAGTCCTCAGCTCCGTTCCGGCAGCACGAACTCGCACCACACGCACTTGCCGCCGCCCCGCGCCTCCACGCCCCAGGCGTCGGTGAGCAGGTCCACCAGCAGCAGGCCCCGCCCGGAGACCCCCGACTCGCCCGCTTCACGGCGGCGCGGGAGGGCGCTGGAGGAGTCCTCCACCTCCACCCGCAGCCGGTGTTCGCTGCCGGTGAGCACCCGCAGGGTGACGATCGCCGCGCCCTCGGTGTGCATGAGCGCGTTGGTGATCAGTTCGTCGGCGACCAGTTCGACCTCGTCGGCGCGGCCCCCGACGCCCCACGTGCGCACCGCCGCGCGGATCATGTGCCGGGCCTCGCTGAGGGCCTCCGGGTCGCCGGGGGCCACATGCTGCTGGAGCCGGTTCCCGGCCTGGGGGCTGTCGGGGCCGCGCCGGCGCAGCAGGAGCAGGGCGACGTCGTCGTCCCCGCCGCGCTCCTCGGCGACCTCGATGAGCTGGTCGGCGAGTTTCCGGACGTCCGCGGGGCCCGCGGCGATCAGGGCGGCGAGGGCCCGCATGCCGTCGTCGAGGTCCGCGCCGGGCTGCTCGACCAGCCCGTCGGTGCACAGCAGCAGGGTGTGGCCGGGGTCGAGCTCCACGGTGCCGACCGGATACTCGAGGCTGCCGAACTCGGCGGACAGGCCGAGCGGCAGCCCGCCGGGCACCGGGACGCGCCGGCAGGTCCCGTCGAGGCCGCGCAGCAGGGGGTCGATGTGCCCGGCGCGGACCACCTGGACGACCCCCGTGGAGAG
This sequence comes from Streptomyces sp. NPDC102259, assembly GCF_044766465.1. NCBI lineage: Bacteria > Bacillati > Actinomycetota > Actinomycetes > Kitasatosporales > Streptomycetaceae > Streptomyces > Streptomyces sp. NPDC102259. Next base: position 100,089 of record NZ_JBIWMA010000007.1, read on the forward strand.
GTCGACCTCCGCGTACAGGCAGGTGGCGAAGCGGTCGGTGTCGAGCTCGTGCAGGAAGACCGAGGCGCGGGCCATCACGGTGGCCGGGGTGTGGCCCTCGGCCGCGTAGGCCTTCAGGACGATCCGCAGCTGACCCATGACGGCGGCGGCGTGCGTGTCGTGGCCCTGGACGTCGCCGATGACGGCGCCGACCCGGCCGCCGGGCAACGGGATCAGGTCGTACCAGTCGCCGCCGATGTCGCGGCCCAGGGAGCCGCCGATGGTGGCGGCGCGGTAGCGGACGGCGACGTCGGCGCCGGGCACGCTGGGGATGGTGCGCGGCAGCATGGCCTGCTGGAGGCCCTGCGCGATGTCCTTCTCCTGCTCGTAGAACATCGCGCGCTGGAGACTCTGCGCGATGCTGCTGCCGAGGGCGACGAGTATGTTGCGGTCCTCCTGGGTGAAGCCCCGCCGGTCGCTGTAGAGCAGCCCCATCGCGCCGATCGGGCGGGCCTGCACGATCAGCGGCAGATAGGCCGCCGAGGTGATCTTCAGATCGGTGAGGTGCGGCCACAGCACGGGGTAGCCGCCCGCGAACTCCTCCGGCGACTCGATGAACCGGGGGGTGAGGGTGCGCACGACCTCGCTCATCGGGTAGGGCTCGTCGAGGCGGGTGACCAGCGTGCCGGGCACGAAGCTGCCCTCCGGCCCCTCGGCGATCAGCCGGATCCGGCCGGCCTCGACCAGTCCCATGACGAGGCTGGTCGCGCCGAGGTGGGTGAGGCCCTGGGTGTCCTTGAGGACGTCGATGACGTCGCGCACGGTACGGGCGTGCGCCAGGGCCGCCGTGGTGAGCTGGACGACGTTGGTCTGCTCGCGGCGCGCGTCGTCGAGGGCGGCCTCGTCGCGGCGGGCGGCGAGATCGCTGAGCTCGTCGGTCGCGTCCCGCACGATGCCCACGATGCGACGCGGCCGGCCGGTCCCGTCACGCCGGATGTAGCCCTGGGTGTGGGTCCAGCGCAGGGTGCCGTCGCGCAGCCGCATACGGAAGTAGGCGCCGTAGTTCTCGCTGCCGTCCTTGATGGCCTGGGCGACCAGCCCGTCCAGGCGGATGCCCTCGGTCGGCGGGACCCGGACGGCGAGGGTCACGGGGTTGCCGTCGTACTCGTCGGGCCGCAGATCGAAGATCTCGTGGGCTCGGGCGTCCATGTGGAACTGCCCCGAGTCCAGGTCCCAGTCGAAGCTGCCCATGCGGTTGAGCGCCAGGATCGGATCCGGGTGGGCGGGCCAGTCGTCCGGGAGAGACAGGGCGCTCGCTCCCCGATCAACCATGGGGCCACCTTGCCAGGGTTTGTCCGATTCTTCGACCGGGGAACCAGGACCCGGGACCACGGTCAACCCAGGACGACGTCGAGCGGGCTGCCGAAGATGCTGTCGGACCGGTCCAGCGCGTCGGACTCGTCCGGCCCGTCGGGGATCAGCCCGCCGCCGTCGGGCAGGTCGGGGACTTCCGGCACGGTCTCGGGGCCGATCTCACCGGGGTCGGCAGCACGGTCGTGGCCGGAACCGAGGCCCTCGTCGGAGCCGGGGTCTTCGCCCGGACCGAGCTCGTCGCCGGAGCCGGAGCCGGTTGCCGCGCCGGGGTCGGTGCCGCTGTCGCTGTCGCTGTCGCTGTCGGCGAAGGAGGAGCCGGAATCCGGGTCGACGGCCGCGGGATCGGCGAAGAGGCCGGTGAAGGGGTCGCCGGAGACGACACGCCCCTCGGCCGCCGGGACGACGGACTCCGCGCCCGGCATCGTGATCTTCTCCCCCGCACCACCGCGTCCGGCGACGAGGAGCGCCGCCGAGAGCGCACAGGCGGTGAGGAGAGTGGCAGTGGGTAGTCGCACCACGTTCTCCCGCATCGTCTCGGTCCCTCACCAGGAGGTGATTCGACCACTATTGTCTGCTTCACCCACCAGGGTCACGCAACCGGAGGGCCTGACCACACACGGTGACATCGCCCGACCGGAGAGAAGGAGCGCACGGCCGTGGACTGGTTCACCGCACCCGAGTACTGGCTGAGCCGCCTGGTCTTCCAGCGGGCCCTGGCCGGGGTCTACCTGGTCGCGTTCCTGACGGCCGCCCTCCAGTTCCGGGCGCTGCTCGGCGAACGGGGGATGCTGCCGGTGCCACGCTTCGTCGAGCGGGTGCCCTTTCGGCGGGCGCCGAGCCTGTTCCAGCTGCGCTACTCCGACCGCCTGTTCGCGGGCTGCGCCTGGACCGGCTGCGCGGTGTCGGCGGCGCTGCTCGCCGGTCTGGACGGCCTGCTGCCCCTGGGGGCGGCGATGCTGTTGTGGCTGGTGCCGTGGGCGCTCTATCTGTCGATCGTCAACGTGGGCCAGACCTGGTACGGGTTCGGCTGGGAGTCCCTGCTGCTGGAGACGGGCTTCCTGGCCGTGTTCCTCGGCAACGACGAGGTGGCCCCGCCGATCCTCGTGCTCTTCGCCGTGCGCTGGATCCTGTTCCGGGTCGAGTTCGGCGCGGGTCTGATCAAGATGCGGGGCGACGCCTGCTGGCGGAAGCTGACCTGTCTCTACCACCACCACGAGACCCAGCCGATGCCCGGCCCGCTGAGCTGGTTCTTCCACCATCTGCCGAAGCCGCTGCACCGCGTGGAGGCGGCGGCCAACCACTTCACCCAACTCGTCGTGCCGTTCCTGCTGTTCGCCCCGCAGCCGATCGCGACGGCGGCCGCGTGTCTGATGATCCTGACCCAACTCTGGCTGGTGCTGTCCGGCAACTTCGCCTGGCTCAACTGGATCACCGTCGTCCTGGCCGTGTCCGCGCTCCGACTGCCCGCCGGCCGCCGGTCGGCCCCCGCCGCACCCCTCTGGTACGAGATCGTGGTCCTCACCGCGATCGCGCTGCTGCTGTTCCTCAGCTACCGCCCGGTGGTCAACATGCTCTCCCGCCGCCAGGTGATGAACCGCTCCTTCGATCCGCTGCATCTGGTCAACACCTACGGCGCGTTCGGCAGCGTCAGCCGGATCCGCCACGAGGTGGTGATCGAGGGCACGCTCGACGACGTGCCGCGCGAGGACTCCGACTGGCGGGAGTACGAGTTCAAGGGCAAGCCGGGTGATCCCCGGCACTGGCCGCGCCAGTTCGCCCCCTACCATCTGCGCCTGGACTGGATGATGTGGTTCGCTGCGCTCTCCCCCGCCTATGCCGGGGAGTGGTTCACCGCCCTGGTGGAACGGCTGCTGGAGAACGACCGCGACACGCTGAAGCTGCTGCGCCGTTCCCCGTTCCCGGCCGACGAGCCCCCGCGCCACATCCGCGCCCGCCTCTTCCGCTACCGCTGCACCACCTGGCGGGAACTGCGGGAGACGGGCGCGTACTGGCATCGGACGTATGTGCGGGAGTATCTGCCGCCGACGCGGCTGGCGGGATCGGCTCAGAGGTCGTAGACCCGGACGGCGGTGGTCTCGAAGATCTCGCCGTGCGCGCCCGGGTCGGTCAACCGCCGTGCGATGTCCAGGACTTCGCCGTAGGACGCGGTGGGCGTGCACACCGGCCAGTCCGAGCCGAACATCAGCCGGGCCGGCCCGAAGGCCTCGAGCACGGTGTCCGCGTACGGGCGCAGGTCGTCGACGGTCCAGGACGCGGGATCGACCTCGGTGACCATGCCGGAGAGCTTGCAGACCGTGTTGGGCAGCGCCGCCAGGGCCCGGACGTGGGACGCCCAGGGTTCCAGCGCGCCGGCGGCGATCGGCGGCTTGCCCAGGTGGTCGAGGACGAAGGTGAGTCCGGGCAGCGAGGCGGCCGCCTCGACGCAGGCGGGGAGCTGGTGGGGCAGCACCACCAGGTCGTGGACCAGGCCGGCGGCGGCGAGGGCGGTGAGCCCGCGGTGCACGTCCGCCCGCAACAGCCACCGCGGGTCCGGCTCGCCCTGGACCTGGTGCCGGATGCCCTTGAGGTAGCGGCCGCCGGGGAGCTCCCGCAGCCGGGCCAGTTCGTCGGCGACGTCCATGCGGGTGAGGTCGGTCCAGCCGACGACCCCCGCGATCAGGTCGTTCGCGGCCGCGAGGGCGAGGAACTCGGGGGTCTCCTCGGCCACGGTGACCGTCTGGACGAGGACCGTGCGGTCGACTCCGGCCGCGCGGGCCTGCGGCGTCAGGTCGTCGACGGTGAAGTCCCGCCGGAGCGGGCTGCCTTCGGCGATCCAGTCCTGGTCCCGTACCGACAGGTCCCACAGGTGGTGGTGCGCGTCGACGGTCACGGCAGCTCCCACACGACGGGCAGACCGGCGCCCGCGCCCTCGTCGGAGTAGTCGTGCACCACGTCGAGGAGCTCGGCCATCCGCGCCTGCCACACCACGTTGACCGGCAGCTTCCCCAGTTCGGCGAGGAGGCGCGGGTAGTCCTCGCACTCCAGGACATGGAACAGATCGGTGCCGCTGCGCCAGATCGTCCAGGAGACGGCGCCGGCGGCGCGGATGGCGTCCGTCAGCTCCCTGGGCACCTCCCGGTGCGCGGCCTCGTACGCGGTGACGCGGTCGGCGCGGACCCTGGTGTGCAGGGCGACCCTCATGACGGCTCCTGCGGGGGCAGCAGCCCGGCGTCCCGCAGCTCCTGCCAGAAGGCGGCGGGGACGGGGGTCGCGAACTGTGCGGCGCAGTCGCGCACTTCGGCCGCCGAGCGGGCGCCGACCAGGACGCTCACGACGGCCGGGTGGGCGGCGCAGAACGCCAGGGCGGCGGCCCGCAGGGTGATGCCGTGCCGGTCGGCGGTCTCCTTCAGGCGCAGGGCGCGGTCCAGCAGTTCGGCGGGCGCCCGCGCGTAGTCGAACGTGGCGCCGGGCCGGGGGTCGGCCAGCAGACCGGAGTTGAAGGCGCCCCCGACGACCACCGACACCCCCCGCTCCACGGCGGCGGGCAGCAGCTCCACCCGGGCCCGCTGGTCGAGCAGCGTGTACCGGCCCGCGCACAGCACCACGTCGACGTCCGTGTCACGGACGAACCGCGTGAGCATCTCCGCCTGGTTCATCCCGGCGCCGATCGCCCCGACGACGCCCTCCGAGCGCAGTCTCTCCAGCGCCGGGTAGCCCTCGCGGAAGGCCTGTTCGCCATGGTCGTCGGGGTCGTGGAGGTAGACGACGTCCACGCGGTCGAGGCCGAGCCGTTCCAGGCTGGCCTCCAGGGTGCGTCGTACGCCGTCGGCGCTGAAGTCCCACACGCGGCGGTGCGTGGCGGGGACGGCGAAGCCGTCGGCCAGGTCGTCGCCGCCCCGGTCCGTCGCCTCCAGGCGGCGGCCCACCTTGGTGGAGACCGTGTACCGCGAGCGGGGGTGCTCGCGCAGGGCCGCGCCGAGGCGGCGCTCGGACAGGCCGAGGCCGTAGTGCGGCGCCGTGTCGAAGTAGCGGATGCCCTGCTGCCAGGCGGCGGCCACCGCCTCGTGCGCCTGCTCCTCGCCGACCTCGGTGAAGAGGTTGCCGATGACGGCGGCGCCGAAGGCGAGCGGGCTGACCGGGACGCCGCTGCGCCCGAGCGTGGTCACCGGCCCACCGGCCGCAGCCGCAGGCCCTGCATCCCGCCGTCGACGGCGAGGGAGGTGCCGGTGGTGGCGCCGGACAGGGGGCTCGCCAGGTAGGCGATGGCGCCCGCGACCTCGTCGGCGCCGACCAGCCGGCCGGTGGGCTGGCGGGCCTCAAGGGCGGCGCGCTCGGCGGCCGGGTCGTCGGCCGCGTCGAGCAGCCGGCCGACCCACGGGGTGTCCGCGGTGCCGGGGTTGACGCAGTTGACGCGGATGCCCTCGCGTACGTGGTCGGCGGCCATGGCGAGGGTCAGCGAGTACACCGCGCCCTTGGTCGCGCTGTAGAGCGCGCGCTGCGGCAGGCCCGCGGTGGCGGCGATGGAGCATGTGTTGACGATCGCCGCGTGCGAGGAACGCCTCAGGTGGGGCAGGACGGCGCGGGCCGTGCGGACCATGCCGACGACGTTGACGTCGAGGACGCGGTGCCATTCGGCGTCGTCGTTGTCCTCGACGGTGCCCTGGGCGCCGACACCCGCGTTGTTGACCAGGATGTCCAGCCCCCCGAGGTCGGCCACGGCGGCCGCGACCGCCACCCGCACGGAGGCGTCGTCGGTGACGTCGGCGGGATATCCGAGAAGGGGCTCGTGCACGCCCGACGGATCCAGGTCGAGGACGGCGACCCGGGCGCCGCGCTCGGCCAGGAGCTCCGCGGTCGCCCGCCCGATGCCGGAGCCACCCCCCGTCACCAGGGCCGTCAGCCCTTCGAAGTCGCTCACGCCGCCTTCTCCTTCCGGATCGCGAGGTCGGCGGCATGGAAGTCGCCGGCGGGATACCTGCCGCATATTTATCAGACCACTTCCGCTCCACAACACCCCCCGGGTAGCTTTTTGACGAGTTCCGGGTCCAAGTGGTCCGACCACCTCGGTCGGGGATCGGGGCACACCGGCGACAGGAGAGGCCACGTGGAAGACACCCCGCGCAGCGGGACCGCCGCCCCGAAGGGCACGGTGACACAGCGCGCCATCGAGCGGATCAAGACGATGATCACCGACGGGTCGCTGGAACCCGGCCAGCGGCTGCCGACCGAGCGCGATCTCGCGGTCGAGCTGGGCATCTCCCGCAGCTCGATGCGCGAGGCGATCCGGGCGCTCACCGTGCTGGGGGTGCTGGAGGCCCGGCACGGTTCCGGGATCTACGTCACCGCGCTGAAGGCGGGGGACCTGCTGGAGACGTTCGGAGTGGTGGCCGACCTGTCGCGGGGTCCGCGGCTGGTCGAACTGCTCCAGGTGCGCCGGATCCTGGAGTCGACGGCCACCGCGCTGGCCGCGGCCCGCATCACCGCGGAACAGCTGGCCGTCGTGGAGGGTCACCTGGCGGCGATGAACGCGACGGACGACCCGGAGGAGATCCTCGCGCACGACCTGGAGTTCCACCGGGTGATCGCGGCGGCGGCCGGCAACGAGACGATGGCGGCGATCCTGGAGGGCCTCTCCTCCCGCACCTTCCGGGCCCGCGTCTGGCGCGGCTACCAGGAGGAGGGCGCCTTCGCCCGGACCCGCCGCGAACACGCCGCGATCCACCGCGCGCTGGCCGCCCGCGACCCGGAGGCCGCCCGGGCGGCCGCGGCCGCCCACGTCGGCGAGGTGGAGGAGTGGCTCAGGGGGCAGGTGGGGCCCTGAGCCACGGCCGCCTCTCGACGGCCCCGAGCCACGGCCGCCTCTCGACGCGGGACTCCCGGCGGGGCAGAGTTCTCCTACGTACTCGCCAGTAGTGCACGCACACCGTGGGAGTTGCCTGTGACCAGCTGGGTCGGCCGGACCGCCGTCGAGATCGCCGCCGCCGTACACGCCAAGGAGGTCACGCCCCGTGAGGTGGTGGCCGAGCATCTCGCGCGCATCGAGCTGCTGGACGGCCGGATCGGGGCGTTCCGCACGGTGCGGGCCCGAGCGGCCCTGGCCGAGGCCGACGCGCTGGCCGCCCGGGACGACCTGGCCGCACTGCCGCTGGCCGGGGTCCCGGTGGCGGTCAAGGACAACCTCGCCGTGCGGGGCGAGTCGACCCGGGTCGGCTCGGCCGCGACATCGGACACCCCGGCCGACGCCGACCATGTCACGGTGGCCCGGCTGCGGGCGGCCGGCGCGGTGGTCGTGGGCCTGACCAACGTGCCGGAGCTGTGCGTCTTCGGCACCACGGAGGGCGTGCACGGCACCGCCCGCAACCCCTGGGACACCTCCCGCACGGCGGGCGGCTCGTCGGGCGGCAGCGCGGCCGCGGTCGCCGCGGGCCTGGTGCCGATCGCCCTCGGCAACGACGGCATGGGCTCGCTGCGGATCCCGGCGGCCAACTGCGGCCTGGTGACCATCAAGCCGGGCCACGGGGTGGTGCCGGCCGGGATCGGCGAGGGCGACTGGTTCGGGATGTCGGAGAACGGTCCGCTCGCCACGACGGTCGAGGACGCGCGGCTGATGCTGTCGGTCCTCGCGGACACGGACATCGCCTCGGCCGGGGAGCCCGGCGGGCTGAAGATCGCCGTCTCGGTGCGCAGCCCCCTGGCCGGGGTCACGGTGAGCAGGCCGTACACGGACGCCGCGCGGGACGCGGCCGGGGTGCTGATCCGGGCGGGGCACCAGGTGGAACGGGCCGAGCCGCCGTATCCGCTGTCGCTGGGCGTCACCTCGCTGGCGCACTGGACGGCGGGCACGGCCGTGGACGCCGCGAGCCTCGACGCTCGACTGCTCACCCGGCGCACCCGGGTGCACGCGGCCGTCGGCCGGCGCTTCCTGTCGGGGGTGCGGGGCGGCTCGGCACGGGACGCACTGCGCCGGCGTCTCGAGCCGTTCTTCGCGGAGTACGACGTGCTGCTCACCCCGGCGCTGGCGCGACGGTCGCCGAAGTCGGCGCCGTGGCACGAGCGGGGCTGGCTGCGCAACGTCCTGGTGAACACGAACTACTCGCCGCTGACGCCGCCGTGGAACCTGACCGGCTGGCCCGCCATGGCGGTCCCCTTCGGCACGCTGCCGTCCGGTGCTCCCACCGCGGTGCAGCTGGTGGCCCTGCCGGGCCGGGAGGGCGAACTGCTGCGGCTCGCCGAGCAGTTGGAGAGCCTGCGTCCGTGGCGGCGGACGGCTCCGCTCGACTGAGCGGGGCAGGAGCCCGGCTCGGGCGCGTCTGGCGCACACCCGAGCCGGGCGACCGCGAGCGGCTCAGTCCACGCTGGGCAGGATGTGGGGCTCGGCGAGGTCCTCCTCGTAGCCCGCCAGGCGGATGGGGGCGGAGCGGGCCCACACGTCGAGGCTGCCGATCTCGCCGGGTCGGCGGCCGGCCCGCTCCGTGCGTTCCTTGGGACGTTGCTCGCGATTCGTCTTCTCCGGTGTCACCGCGCACTCCTTATGTGTCGGGTCACCCTCGGGGCGTGCCGGCCAGTCTGCGGTCCGGCGCCTGACGCTCCCTCGGGCCTGGCTCAAGTCGGTCGAGGACGCGGTGGCGCCGGCAACTTCTTGGAGGGCGAGCCGTTGTGAAGCGGCCTGTCCCATGACGGACCGTGGGTGTGGGTGGCACTCCGTACTGCTGTCCGTCCGCTACACATTAACCAAATGAGCGGGTAGCCGCTCGATAGGGCTGAAAATTTGGGGTAACCATGGCAAGTCACCCGTATGTCACCGCAGGTGAATTGAACCCTTTTCCACCCTGATACACCTTCTTGATTCACCCGTCCGGGGGATATTGATGGGCGTGGCGGCCCAGCGAGGCCGCGCATTCGCCCGAGAGTTCGCCGCGCAGTTCAAGTGCCGTTCGTCCGGTCGCAAGCAGGCCATGGTCTGCTGGCGTCCGGCAACGGCGGTCTCGCGGAAGGACTGACGCATGGAGCTGCGCAGCGTCGAGGAGCTGATGGACCTGCTGTACGCCTGCCGGGGCGTGCGGGACACCCCGGACCGCGGTGTGTCCGGCGTCGACCTGCACGATCACGCGCTCCAGACGGCGGCACTGCTGCGCCGCAGCCGCCCCGCCGACAAGGAACTCCAGCTCACCGGGCTCGTCCACCCCATCGGTCACCTGCTGTGCCCCACCGACGCCACCGGCCGGCCGGATCGGGCCGCCGACGCCGTACGCCCCCTGCTCGGCACCCGCGTCTCGCGCCTCGTCCGGCTGCACCCCTGGCACGGGCCCACCGCCGACGACGATCTGCTCAGCCTGCGCCAGGCCGACGAGGACGGCCGGGTGGCCGGGTTCGACGCGGGCGTGCTGGAGGACTGGCGCACGGTGCTGGAACTCGTGGCGGCACGGAACTCGCGTCTCGGGGCTGTCGACTGACGCCCCGTCATGAGACCGTACGCCGATGACGTCGTCGTACGGGTTGCGGGGCAGGGCCGCCGTCGTCACGGGGGCCACGCGCGGGATCGGCTGGGCGGTGGCACGGGCGCTCGCCGACGCCGGGGCGCGCGTGTGCGTCAGCGCGCGGGACCCGGACCGGGTCCGTCGCGCGGCCCGGGAGCTGGACGGCGTCGGACTGGCCGGCGACGTCGGGGACCCCGGGCATCCCCGGAAGCTGACGGAGCTCTGCCTGGACGCGTTCGGCCGGCTGGACGTGCTGGTCAACAACGCGGCGACCAACCAGCCCTACGGTCCCCTCATGGACGCCGATCCGGGCGCCTGGCGGGAGGCGTTCACGGTGAACGTCGAGGCGCCGCTGCGGCTGGTGCAGTGCGCGTGGCGGGGCTGGATGCGTGCGCACGGCGGTGTGGTCGTCAACATCTGCACGGAGGGCGCGGGGCACGTCGGCCCCGCCGTCGGCGCCTACGGCACCAGCAAGGCGGCCCTCCTCCACCTCACCCGGCAGCTCGCGGGCGAACTGGGCCCCGGAGTGCGGGTGAACTCCGTCTCCCCCGGCCTGGTGCGGACCGAGATGGCCCGGTTCGTGTGGGAGCCGGGGGAAGCGGAGATCGCGCCGGGTCTGCCGCTCGGCAGGATCGGCGAGCCGGCGGACGTGGCGAGGGCGGTGCTGTGGCTGGCGTCGGACGAGGCCGACTGGGTCACCGGCGCGGACCTGGTGGTGGACGGCGGCACGAGGGTACGGGCGGCACGCACCGCGTCCCCGGGGGACGACCGGTCACGCGCGACCCGCACCCCGGGACGTCACCACTTGCCCGGCGCGTAGTCCTTCAGGAACACCCCGTACAGATCCTCACCCTGCTCGCCGCGCACGATCGGGTCGTAGACCCGGGCCGCGCCGTCGACCAGGTCGAGCGGGGCGTGGAAGCCCTCCTCGGCCAGGCGCAGCTTGTCGTAGTGCGGACGCTCGTCGGTGATCCAGCCGGTGTCGACCGAGGTCATGAGGATGCCGTCGGTCTGGAACATCTCCTGGCCGCTGGTCCGCGTCACCATGTTCATCGCGGCCTTGGCGGCGTTGGTGTTCGGGTGGCCGGCGCCCTTGTAGCCGCGGCCGAAGACGCCCTCCATCGCCGAGACGTTGACGATGTACGCGCGCCCGCTGGCCGCCTTCCCGGCGGCGTCGGCCATGGCCGGGCGGAGCTTGCTGATCAGGATGAACGGTGCCGTGTAGTTGCACAGCTGGGTCTCGAGGAGCTCCACCGGGGAGATCTGCTCGATGGTCTGCACCCAGGTGTTGGTGTCGACGACGTCGGGGACCAGGCCGCCCGCGTCGATGGCGGTGCCGTCGAGGTGCCGGGCGATGCTGGCGTTGCCCGCCACCAGGGCGAGGTCGGCGACCTTCTGCGCGTCCGGGCCGCCGGTGCCGAGGGGCAGCGTGGCGAGCCCGTCGACCGCGCCGGAGTTGAAGGCGCCGATGACGTGGTGGGCGGGCAGCTCACCGGCGGGCAGCGCGGCGCTCTCGCCGCCCACCAGGGCGGCGTAGGCGGAGGGCAGCCGGCGTACGGTCTGCGTCGCGTTGTTGACGAGGATGTCGAGCGGGCCCGCCTCGGCGACCCGGTCGGCGAGCGCCACGGCCTGCGCCGGGTCGCGCAGGTCGATGCCGACGACCTCCAGGCGGTGCAACCAGTCGCCCGAGTCGTCCATGGCCTTGAAGCGGCGGATGGCGTCCTTCGGGAAGCGCGTCGTGATCGTGGTGTGGGCGCCGTCCCGCAGCAGCCGCAGCGCGATGTACATGCCGATCTTGGCGCGGCCGCCGGTGAGCAGCGCGCGCTTGCCGCTGAGGTCGACGCGGGCGTCGCGGCGGGCGCGGTTCTCGTTGGCGCAGTCCGGACAGAGCTGGTGGTAGAAGTAGTCGACCTCGACGTACCGGGTCTTGCAGGTGTAGCAGGAGCGCGGACGCTGGAGTATCCCGGCGATCCTGCCCTCCCCGGTGACCGAGGACGGCAGGATGCCCTCGGTCTCGTCGTCGATGCGCTGGGCGGAGCCGGTCGCGGTGGCCTCGGTGACCGCCTTGTCGTGGGCGGTCTTGGCGGCCCGGCGGTCCTGACGGCGGCGCTGCTTCACGGTGCGGTAGACGCCGGCGGTGGCCCGGCGCACGGCGATCGCGTCGGGGTGGTCGACGTCCAGCTTGTCGAGCTCGTCCAGCACGGCGAGGCAGACGGCGAGCCGCTCCGGGTCGATGCCGGGGCCGTACACGACCTCGTCCACGACCTCCTCCGTCACGACCTCCTCCGTGACCGCCGTCGAGCCGTCCTCTGTCACCGTCATCGCGCTGCCGCTTCCCTGATCACCCGTGCGGCGCTCCGACCGAGTCCGCCCTCGAACGACGAATTTTACGGAGCGCCGGGCCTCTCCTCCAAACCCGTTCCCGTCAAGACCCGCAGGCCGTGATGAGCGTCTCCACCTCGGCGGTCAGGGCTCGCGCGAACCGGTCGAGGTCGGGGACCGCCTCGGCGTCGGCGACGAGGCCGTAGTGGATCCGGCCGCGGTAGGTGGAGACGGCGACCGCGAGGGCCTGGCCGCGGGCGAGCGGGGCGTACGGGAAGACCTCGGTCACCGGGTTCCCGCCGAGCTTCAGACCGAGGCTGGGCAGGGGCACGCTGGTGACGAGGATGTCGAACCAGAGCCGGGCGGCCTGGCCGACCAGCGGGCCGCCGAGACGGTGGCCGAGGGCCGGGACGTGGTCGGCGAGCAGGGCCACGGCGCCGGCGCCCCGGCCGGGCCCCGCGTCCTTGTTGCGGTCCATGGCGGCGCGGACCGTGTCGAGGCGGCGCAGCGGGTCCGGGTCGTCGACGGGAAGCCGCATCAGGTACCCGGAGAGCCGGTTGCCCTGCGGATGGGCGGTGCGCGGGCGGCGCTTGGAGACGGGGATGAGCGCGCGCGGCACGACGCCCTCGCTGCCGTCGCCGCGTTCGTCGAGCCAGCGGCGCAGGGCCCCGGCGACGACCGCGATCAGCACGTCGTTGACGGTGCCGCCGGCGACCTTGCGGATCCGGTGCACGTCGTCGAGGTCGATGACGACGCCGGCGGTGCGGCGGGTGCCGGTGGGCGCGGCGCTGAGGGCGCGGGTGGGGCGCATGCCCAGGGTGTGCACGGCGACGGAGGCGCCGATGTCGAGGGCGCGGCCCACGTCGGAGACGGCTCCGCGCAGGATGCCGGGCAGACTGCGCACGTCGGGGAGGAGCCCGCGGGCCGGTTCGGCCGGGCGGGGCCGGGGCGCGGGCAGATCCATGGGGTCGAGGACGGCCGCGGCCAGGGTCAGGGCGCGCAGGCCGTCGGCGAGGGCGTGGTGGAACTTGAAGAGCACGGCGAAGCCGTCGCCGTTCGCGTCGGGCAGGACGTGGGCCTCCCAGGGCGGGCGGCCGCGCACCAGGGGGCGTTCCATGAGCCGCCCGGCCTCGGTCTGGAAGTCGGCGGCGGGCGCGTGCAGCGTGACGTGGTGCAGGGGGTCGAAGTCGGGGTCCGCCTCCCGGGTCGCGCCGCCGAAGGCGAGCGACCGGCGCAGGTCGAACGGTTCCGAGCGGTCGAACGGCCGCCACAGGTCCCGGATCCGCATGCGCAGTCCGGGGACGGCGGCGGCGCGGGACGCGAGCAGGTCGGCGGCGTGGGCGCCCGCGGTGGGCGACTGCGCCGTGAAGACGCCGAGCGCCCCCAGGTGCATGGGGTGCTCGGCCGACTCGAGGTTCCAGAACGCCAGGTCGAGGGGGGCCAGCAGATCATCAGCAGTCAAGGGCTTGCCTCGCGTCGCTCAGAGTGGAGGCAATCAGTCAAGCGCGCCCGGGCGATTACGGTCAAGTACGATCAAGCTACACACAGTTAACAGCGCATTAAGTTCAGGGCACCTGCTGGCCCTTTCCCAGGGCTATCACGCCGCCCTGCGACACCGTGTACAGCTCCGCGTCGCGCTCCGGGTTCACGCCGATGGTCGCACCCGGAGGGACCTCCACGTTCTTGTCGAGCACCGCACCGCGCACGACCGCACCCCGTCCGATGTGCACGTTGTCGTGCAGGATCGAGCCCTGCACGACCGCTCCGGGGTCGACCACCACGCCCGGCGACAGCACCGAGCGGGTGACCTGTCCACGGATCAGGCACCCCGAACTGATGATCGACTCGCCGGCGATGCCGCCCGCGTTGAAACGCGCCGGGGACAGCTGACCCGAGTGGGTGTAGATGGGCCAGCTGCGGTTGTACAGGTTGAAGGCCGGACGCTCGGCGATCAGGTCCATATGGGCGTCGTAGTACGCGTCGAGCGTGCCGACGTCCCGCCAGTAGCCCTGGTCGCGGGTGGTCTCGCCGGGCACGTGGTTGTCGTGGAAGTCGTACAGCTGGGCCTCGCCGCGCTGGGTGAGCTGGGGCAGGATCGAGCCGCCCATGTCGTGCACGGAGCCCTCGTCCTCGGCGTCCCGCTGGAGCGCCTCTATCAGCGCCTTGGTGGTGAAGATGTAGTTGCCCATCGACGCGAACACGTACTCCGGGTCGTCGACGAGCCCGGGCGGGTCGGCCGGCTTCTCCAGGAAGCGGTCGACCGTCAGCCCGTCCGAGCCCGGCGTGATCACCCCGAACGAGGAGGACTCCACGCGCGGGACACGGATCCCGGCCACGGTCACCCCCGCACCGCTGTCGATGTGCTGGGTGAGCATCTGGCGCGGATCCATGCGGTAGACGTGGTCGGCGCCGAACACGGCCACGTACTCGGGCCGTTCGTCGTAGAGGAGGTTCAGCGACTGGAGGATGGCGTCGGCGCTGCCGAGGTACCAGCGCGGGCCGAGCCGCTGCTGGGCCGGGACCGGGGTGATGTAGTTGCCGAGCAGGCTCGACATCCGCCAGGTGGTGGTGATGTGCCGGTCCAGGGAGTGCGACTTGTACTGCGTCAGCACACAGATGCGCAGGATGTCGGCGTTGACGAGATTGGACAGCACGAAGTCGACGAGCCGGTACGTGCCGCCGAACGTGACCGCCGGTTTGGCGCGGTCAGCCGTGAGCGGCATCAGGCGTTTGCCCTCACCGCCCGCCAGCACGATCCCTAGCACCGAAGGCCCACCACGACGCATGGCCGCTCCCCTCACCCTGGTTGAAACCATGGTTGCCCCCGACCGGGGGAACTAAGCCTGTTTGACGATCTCCTCGTACAGCCGGACCGTCCGCCGGGCCACCGCGTCCCACCCGAACTCCCCCACCGCGCGCGCCCGTCCGGCCTCGCCCATCCGGCGCCCGGCCGCCGGGTCGCCGAGGACCGCGTCCAGCGCCCGCGCGAGGCCCGCCTCGAAGTCCTCGCCCACCTCCACGAGCGTCCCGGTCACCCCGTGCTCGACGACCTCCGGGATGCCGCCGACCCGGGAGGCCACGACGGGAGTGCCGCAGGCCATCGCCTCCAGATTGACGATGCCGAGCGGTTCGTACACCGAGGGACAGACGAACACGGACGCGTGCGTGAGGAGTTGGATCACCTCGGGGCGCGGCAGCATCTTCGGTATCCAGTGCACGCCGTCCCTGGCCCGGCTCAGCTCGGCGAAGAGATCGCGGAACTCCTGGTCGATCTCGGGGGTGTCGGGCGCTCCCGCGCACAGCACGACCTGCGCCGCGGGATCGATGTCCCGCACGGCGCGCAGCAGATGGGGCACGCCCTTCTGCCGGGTGATGCGGCCGACGAACAGCACGAACGGACGGTCCGGGTCCAGGCCGATCCGGGTGAGGGCGTCGGTGCCGTGGTCGGGACGGTACAGGGCGGTGTCGATGCCGTTGTGGACGACGTGGACCCGGTCCGGGGCGAGCGTCGGGTAGCAGGCGAGGATGTCCTCGCGCATCGCGCCGGAGACGGCGATCACCGCGTCGGCCGCCTCCACCGCGGTCCGCTCGGCCCAGCTCGACAGGGCGTAGCCGCCGCCGAGTTGCTCGGCCTTCCAGGGCCGCAGCGGCTCCAGCGAGTGCGCGGTCACCACGTGCGGAACGCCGTACAGCTCCTTGGCCAGGTGACCGGCGAGGTTGGCGTACCAAGTGTGGGAGTGGACCAGCTCGCGGCCTTCGAGGGCGGCCGCCATGGCGAGGTCCACGGAGAAGGTGCGCAGCGCGTCGTTGGCGCCGTCCAGCGCCGACCAGGGGCGATGCCGCTGGACCCCTTCGGTGCGGCCCTCGCCCCAGCAGTGCACGTCGAGGTCGACCAGCCGCCTCAGCTCACGGGCGAGGAACTCGACATGGACGCCCGCACCGCCGTACACGTCCGGGGGATACTCCCGGGTCAGCAGTCCCACACGCACCCGGAACCCCCCACTCTCAGCGACCGGCTCCCTTCATGGTCACCCAGACGGGGCGCGTGGGGAAGAGCGCGGGGGTCGTGTGAAGCAACAGTCGCCGCAGACGCCCCCGCCGGGCACCCGGTAGTACAGGCAGCAGCTGCGGCGGCGGAAGGCGGTGCCGGTCAGTGTCCCGGTGGCCGCGAGGAGGGGGTGGGCGAACAGTTCGGCGGTGAGGGCACGCGCGCGTGCGGCCATGTCGGGGCGGCCGTGCGCACGGGCCCACAGGTCCAGCTGGCGGGCGGCTCCGGCCAGCGCCGATCCGGAGTTGCCCCGCAGCAGGCCCGGCGCGACCCGGTGGCGGGCGCGCAGCGCGGCGGAGAGGGGCTCGAGGTGGTCGTCGAGGACCGTCGCGGCCACCGTCGCCGCGTCCCCGGGCCGGGCCCGCACCTCGGTCAGCCACAGGTCGTCCGGGGCGGCCGCGTCCGGGTCCCAGCGCAGCAGCCCCGGCGCGAGGTCGGGGACGCTTCCGTACAGGACGGCGCAGCCCAGCGTCACCGACCAGAGCCGGGCCGCGAGTCCCTGCTGCGCCACCGAGGCCCCGATCCGGTCCTCGGAGGCGCGCAGGGCACGGGTCACCTTGCGGACACGGAAGGCCAGCGGATCCGCGGGGACGTCCGGTGCCGCGGATCCGGGGGTCTCCCGGTAGGCCAGGGCGAGGCTCGGCAACGCCGCGGCCGGTCCTCCCGGGCCGCCCGGTGGTGTGCGCAGGGCGAAGAAGGGGCCGAGCGGGCGGAGCGCGGCGAGATCGAGGTCGAGGTCCACGAAGTGCAGTAGTACCAAGGGCGTCGGGGGTCGTGCTCAGGGGGATCCCTGGTCCGTCACCCGCCTGAGGGAGGACAGCGGGCCCTCAGTACTCCATCGGTAGTAGGACTTATTGCGTGCTTAGGTACGACGACGGGAACAGATCGACAAGGCATCGTGTTGGTTATGAGAGCCGACCGTTCGCCGCGCCGGGCCCCGCGCCCCCGCCTCACGCAGAGGAGCAGCTCATGAGCGCCCTCGCGTTGTCCGTGGTCCTGTCGCTCGTCTCCGCTGTCGCGTACGCGGCCGGGGCGATCGTGCAGGAGCAGGTCGCGCTGTCCTCGCCCGCCGAGGAGTACGCCCCGCTGCGTCGTCCGGGCTGGTGGGCCGCGGTGGCGCTGAACGGCCTCGGCGGACTCCTGCACGTGGTGGCGCTCGCCTACGGTCCTCTCAGCCTGGTTCAGCCGCTCGGCGCGCTGACCATCGTGTTCGCGCTGCCCATGGCCGCGCTGTTCGTCGGCCGCAGGGCCGGGGCGACGGCCTGGCGGGGCGCGATCATGGCGACGGTCGGTCTCGCCGGTCTGCTGTCCCTGGTGGGGGCGTCCGACGCACAGTCGCTGAGCACCCCGCAGCGGGTCAGCGTGGCCGTGGTCACCGCGGGCGCGGTCGTGGCCCTGATGGTGGCCGGGCGGGCCGCGCACCGGCACCCGGCGGTCCGCAGCATGCTGCTGGCGACCGCGTCGGGCATAGCGTTCGGCATGTCGTCGGTGTTCACCAAGACCGTCGCGGTCGACTGGACCGGCGGCGTCTCGACGGCCGACGTCCCGTCCCTGGCCGTGATCGGCGTGCTGGCCACGGCCGGCATGCTGCTGTCGCAGGCCTCCTACCGGGGTGCGGGCCTCGAGGCCCCGCTGGCCACGCTGACCGTGGTCAACCCGGTGGTGGCGGCCGCGGTCGGCATCACGATGTTCGGCGAGACCTTCCGCTACGGCACCACGGGCACCGCGCTCGCCCTGGGCTGCGGCGTGGTGGCGGCGGGCGGACTCATCCTGCTGACGACGGAGCGCCTCCAGGGCGCCCGGCCGCAGCCGGCGGCGGCCGCCGTCCCGGCCCCGCGGACCCGGGCGGAGAGCGGGGCGGAGACCGGGGCGGACGCGGGTACGGCCGAGGACCGGACCATCGCCCCGGCCCCGACGGCCGAGGAGACCGCAAGCGCGACGGGCGGGATGCGGTTCCCCGAGCAGCCGGGCGCGCCGCTGCCGGAGAGTGTGCGGTCGGCGGAAGCGGCACTGGAGGACCTGCGGCTCGCCGGAGCGGCACCGGTGCGGGCGCGGTCGGCACAGGTGTCGCAGGAGCGGCTCGTACTGACACCGACCACGGTCGTCGACGGCGAGGACCGTTACGAGGAGGACCCGCCGGGCGGGGACGTGCCTCCGTCGTTCTACACCCCGCTGTACGGAGGTCTGTACGTCCCGATGCCGGTCGTGGACCGGCATCGGGAGCGCGTCAAATCTTGACGCCGCCGGCCCGGAGGTACGCCACCGGGTCGACGTCCGTCCCGAAACCGGGCCCGGTCCGCACCTCGAAGTGCAGATGCGGGCCCGTGCTGTTGCCGGTGGAGCCGGACCGGCCGATGCGCTGGCCGCCGCTCACCGACTGCCCGTCCCGTACGGAGATCGCCGACAGGTGGGCGTACTGCGAGTAGCGGCCGTCGGCGTGCCGGATGATCACCTGGTAGCCGAAGGAGCCGGCCCAGCCCGCGCTCACCACCTCGCCCGTCTTGACCGCCTTCACGGACGTGCCGGTGGGCACCGGGAAGTCGACGCCGGTGTGGTAGCCCTTCGACCAGGACGAACCCGTCGCGTGGTACGGCGTTCCGGTGGAGGCGCTGACCGGCGACACGAGGGAATGGCCGGTCGTCGCCTTGTCGTCGGAGTCCTTTGCCTTGTCCTTGGCCTTGGTGCTCTTGGCCGGCTTGCCCTCCTTGGCGCCCGGGGAGGTCTTCGGCTTCTCCGTCCGGGGCTTGGTGCCGCTCGGAGCCTTGGTCGCGGCACCCGCCCGGCCGTCCAGGCTGAGCCGCTGGCCCGGCAGGATCAGGTCGGGGTCGCCGCCGACGGTCGTCCGGTTCGCGGCGTAGAGCCCCCGCCAGCCTCCCTTGACCTCCTCGGTGTCCGCGATGCCGGAGAGGGTGTCGCCGTGGACCACGGTGTACATCTCCGTGGTGCCCGCGCGGGACTGGGGTGTGCTCTGGGGCCGTACGTCGTCCAGGGACGTCTTCGACGTCTTGGTGGACGACGCCGACGACCCGGACGGCGCGGACGACTTGGCGGACTGCCCTGCGGACTTCGTCGAGGCGCCGCCGGGGTGGACGTCGGGGGTGTCGCCGCCCCGGCTCAGTCCGGCCCGCACCGAACAGACGGGCCAGGCGCCGGGCCCCTGGCCGTCCAGCACCTTCTCGGCCACGGCGATCTGCTGGTCCCGGGTGGCCAGATCCGCACGGGGCGCGTACCGCAGACCGCCGTATGCCTCCCAGGTGGACTGGGTGAACTGGAGTCCGCCGTAGAAACCGTTGCCGGTGTTGATGTGCCAGTCGTTGGTCGACTCGCACGCGGCGACCTTGTTCCAGGTGTCCACGTCGGCCGCCTGAGCTGCGCCGGTGCCGATCAGCGGCAGCGCCATCCCGGCGCCACCCGCCGTGACGGTGAGTGAGGCCCGGTTGATCCTGTTCGGCTGATACCGGCGGTGCCGACCGCGTACGGCCATGGAGATCCCCCTCGACATGCGTCAGGAGGGGCAAAAGTAAGGGCGGCGACCAGGCCATGACAAGGCGACAACCGGCCGCTCCGACGCGCGGGCGGACGCCGGACGCCCCGGGCGGGAATCCGGCCGCGGAACCCGTCAAGATGGTCCCGGAACGACACTGACCGAATGCACGGGCACACCCCTGGAGGAGCCAACCGTATGAGCACTTCAGCTCAGATCGGCGTCACGGGACTCGCGGTCATGGGCCGCAATCTCGCCCGCAACTTCGCACGCAACGGCTACACGGTCGCGCTGCACAACCGCACGGCGGCCCGGACCCACGCCCTGGTCGAGGAGTTCGGCCACGAGGGCGAGTTCGTCGCCGCCGAGACCGCCAAGGAGTTCGTGGCGGCGCTGGAGCGGCCCCGCCGCCTGGTGATCATGGTGAAGGCCGGCGAGCCGACCGACGCCGTGATCCGGGAGTTCGCCCCGCTGCTCGAACCGGGCGACATGATCATCGACGGCGGCAACGCGCACTTCGCCGACACCCGCCGCCGCGAGCGCGAACTGCGCGAGCAGGGCATCCACTTCGTCGGCGCGGGCATCTCCGGCGGCGAGGAGGGCGCGCTGCACGGCCCGAGCATCATGCCGGGCGGCTCACCGGAGTCGTACGAGTCGCTGGGCCCGATGCTGGAGAAGATCTCGGCGAAGGCGGCGGACGGGGCGCCCTGCGTCACGCACATCGGCCCGGACGGCGCCGGCCACTTCGTGAAGATGGTGCACAACGGCATCGAGTACGCCGACATGCAACTGATCGGCGAGGCCTACCAGTTGCTGCGCGATGTCGCCGGGTACGAGCCCGCGCAGATCGCGGACATCTTCCGCACCTGGAACACCGGCCGCCTCGACTCCTACCTGATCGAGATCACCGCCGAGGTGCTGTCCCACGTGGACGCGGCGACGGGCCGGCCCTTCGTGGACGTGGTGGTCGACCAGGCGGAGCAGAAGGGCACCGGCCGCTGGACCGTCCAGATCGCCCTCGACCTGGGCGTTCCGGTCTCGGGCATCGCGGAGGCCGTCTTCGCGCGGTCGCTGTCGGGCCACGCGGCGCTGCGCGAGGCCTCGCGCGGCCTGGCAGGACCGAAGGCGTCCGCGCTGGGCAAGGCGGAGGCGCAGGCCTTCGCCGACCGGGTGGAGCAGGCGCTGTACGCCTCGAAGATCGTGTCGTACACGCAGGGCTTCCACGAGATCGCCGCGGGCAGCGAGGAGTACGGCTGGGACATCGATCTCGGCGCCGTCTCCTCGATCTGGCGCGGAGGCTGCATCATCCGCGCGGCCTTCCTGGACCGGATCCGCGCCGCGTACGACAACCGGGCGGACCTGCCGAGCCTGCTGTCCGACGAGACGTTCGCGTCCGAGATCGCGGCGGCGCAGGACCCGTGGCGTGAGGTGCTGGTGTCCGCGACGCTTCAGGGCGTGCCGACGCCCGGGTTCGCGGCGGCGCTCGCCTACTACGACGCGTTGCGTGCGGAGCGACTGCCGGCGGCGCTCACGCAGGGACAGCGGGACTTCTTCGGGGCGCACACCTACCGGAGGGTGGACCGTGAGGGCGCGTTCCACACCCTGTGGGGCGGCGACCGGTCGGAGACCGAGGCGTAGTCCTCGTCGAGGGCGGGACGTAGGACACCGCGGTGGGCGACGGTCTCCCGTCGCCCACCGTCGTCCGTCGTCCTCTCGTCCTCTCGTCCTCTCGTCCCGTCAGCTGAGGGGTGGGCCCGGTTCCGGGCTCGGGACCGGTTCCGGCCCCGGCGGGATCGGGGACGGCGAGGGACCCGGGGGCGGACCGGGCCGCGGAGGCGGCGTCGGGTCCGGGCCCGGCAGCGGCTCGGGAACGGGCACCGGGCTCGGGAACGGCTCCGGGGGGCCCGGGTCCGGGCCGGGCGTCGGTCCGGGCCCGACCGGATCCGGCTGGACGGGATCGGGCTGCACGGGATCCGGCTGGACGCGATCGGGGTGGACGGGGTCGGCGTACGGGTTGGTCATGGTGTCCTCCGGCCGGATGTGAGGCTTGGCTCTGGACTCATCCCCCGCGTACCCGGGGCGGCCTCTGCCACTCACCCGGGTGGACTCGACCGGCCGATCCCCGCCCATGAGCCCGGCGCGGGCGCGTCGGTCAGAAACGGCCGGGGTGCGCGCGCAGCCAGTCCTTGGCGGCGCGCAGCAGCTCGGGGTCGGCCGCCGGAGCCTCCTCGGGGTGCCGTTCGGCCCACTTCACGACGTACGGGCACAGCGGCGCCACGGGGATGCCCTCGCGCCTCGATGCGGCGTACAGCTCCCGCGCCAGCGACCCGGCGATGCCCTTGCCCTCGTGGGCCGGCTCGACGAGGGTGTGCACCGGTACCAGGGCCGGCGCGGGCGACTCCAGGACGAAGTACTCGATGTGCCCCACGACTTCACCGCCGTCGCCGAGGGCCTCGAGGCGGCCCGCCGCCCGGTCGTCGCGGATCTCGATGTCGCTCATGGGCACTCCCGGTGCGATGCGTGCGCTGCGTGCGCTGACTGCTGCGGTCAGACCGACACCGCCTGCGGGCTGCGCTCCTGGTCGGAGCCCGGTACCGGCTCCGAGGGGTCCGCTCCGAGGGCCACGATCCGGTTGTCACGGTCCACGTGCACGACCCGCGGCTCCAGGGCCCGCGCCTCGGCGTCGGTCACCTGAGCGTAACTGATGATGATCACCAGATCGCCGGGGTGCACGAGATGGGCGGCGGCCCCGTTGATGCCGACGACACCCGATCCGCGCTCGCCCTCGATGACATACGTCTCGAGCCGCGCCCCGTTGGTGATGTCGACGATGTGGACGAGCTCCCCCGGCAACAGGTCGGCAGCGTCCAGCAGCTCGGCGTCGATGGTCACCGATCCCACGTAGTGCAGGTCGGCCTGGGTGACGGTGGCACGGTGGATCTTGGACTTGAACATGGTGCGCAGCATCGAGATACTCCTGGACCTAGGCTCCCTGCCTGCATTATTGCAGGTCAAGGGCTGTTTCCTTACATTATGACCAGTCGCGTGCCCGGGCAGCATTCGCAGGGTTTCTCAGGACTGATGCTGACCCATCGCCGACTTTCCTGACGCACCGTCACCGCACCGAGGACCTCCCGCACCGCCCCGGACCCGACGCCATGACGACGGCGACCAGCCTACGCAGCGACCGGCTCCGACCTCCGTGAGCTTCGCCACTACCGCCGCCCGCATGTCCTGATGTCCATGCAGAGCACCGTCTGAGTGCTGCGGACATACCGCACTTGGCCGCCGGTCTTTTCGTATCTGCGGTACCACACGGCCAGTCAGCCGGGTGTCGGCGGATGCTGCCCGTCAGATCACGTCCACGACTTCGACTTCACGGGGTTCCCACGTCCTCCGTGGTCATTGCCAGCAGGACCAGAGCATCGTGCTCGGCCGTCCCGGGCGGGGCCTGGTAGATCAGCATGCGCTGGCTGTCGCCAGCGGACCTGAGCACCTCATTGGCGAGGGTGATCGGGCCGATCACGGGGTGCCGGAACGCGGTCTCGCCGGCGCGCTTGACCCATACCTCGTGCCGGCGCCACAGAGCGGCGAACTCGCTGCTGACCGCCGACAGTTCGGCGATCAGCGCGGCGGTCTGCTCCGGGGCGGTCAGTTCGGCGGTGTGCAGGTGCGCGACGCTGTTGCGGGCCACCCGGTCCCAGTCGGTGAAAAGGGTCCGCGCGGCCGGGTGCAGGAACGTGTACCGGATCGTGTTGCGCCGGCCGGGCGGCCAGTCGCTGAGCCCGGGCAGCAGCGCAAGGCCCTCCGGGTTGGCGGCCAGTACGTCGTTGACCTCGTCGAGTACGTACGCCGGGCTGGGCCGGACCGACTCCAGCAGCAGCCGCAGGCCAGGGCCGGCCGGTCGCGGGTCGACGGGCCGGCGGCGCGGTGTCCGCCCGGCGACCTGGTCGGCGAGGCCGAGCAGGTGGGCGTGCTCGTCGGCAGTGAGCCGCAGGGCCCGGGCCAACGCGCCCAGTACCGCCTCGCTGGGCGCGGTCTCCCGCCCCTGCTCGATCCGGGTGTAGTAGTCCACGCTCACGCCGGCCAGCGCGGCGAGCTCCTCGCGGCGCAGCCCGGGTGTGCGCCGGGCGCCTGGCCCGGTGGGCAGCCCGACGTCGGCCGGGCCGATCCGCCCGCGCCGGATCCGAAGGAACTCGGCCATCGCATTCACGGCTTCGAGTCTGCCACCAGTCGATCAGCTCCTGGGTGGCCGTGGCACACCCAGGAACCACACGGCCTTCCCGGAACCGGTCCGTCAGCGCAGCCTCGAATCATGACTGACGCGATGATCATCGGTGGCGGCTCCGGCATGGGGCTTGCCCTGGCCCGGACTCTGCTCGCCGAGGGCATGGATGTAACGATCGTCGGCCGATCCGCGGACCGGCTCGCGACGGCCCGGGCCGAACTGGAGCGCCCCGCGCAGGGGAAGATCAGCACGATCGCGGCCGACATAGGGCGGGAGGAGGACGTGGCCGAACTGTTCGCCCAGGTGGAGCGAGTGGATCACGTGGCGGTCACCGCGGCGGACGCGACCGGCGTGTACGGCCGAACCCAGGACGTCGCCACCGCGACCGCACGGGCCATCGTGGATACCAAACTGCTCGGTGCCTGGCTGGTCGGCAAACACGCGGCAGGGCGGGTCACTGGCTCGATCACATACACCTCGGGCATCAACGCGTACCGGCCGAACGGGTCGAACACGATCATGGCCGCGGCCAACGGCGCGCTCGCGTCGCTGACGTACGGGCTGGCGATCGAACTGGCGCCCGTGCGAGTGAACGTGATCTCCCCCGGCTGGGTGGACACCCCTATCTGGGACCAACTCGCCATGGACAAACAGGCGGCTTTCGCCGAGCTGGCCGAGCGCCTCCCGGCCCGACGTGTCGGCACGCCCGACGACATCGCCCAGGCATTCTTGTCGGTGATGCACAACGGATTCATCACCGGAACCGTGCTGCACGTCGATGGTGGACACCGCCTAACGTGATCCAGTACCCGAACACCCGGCACCCGCGCAGCTCACCAGCTCCTCAAGTGACCCAACCACCTCGAACACGCCCACGCGGCACCCGGCACCCGGCACGGAAGTCACCGTGCTGTGAGGTCGCCCCGGAACGCCGCAGCGCGAGATCCGGGCGACGGTCACCACGCTGCCCTTCAAGCCGGACCACCGCCGAACCGACGTCACCCAGCTCTGATTGACCCGGTCGCCCCTGCGGGACCCCCCGCCTGTCGGCGGGCTCGCCCAAGCGTGGGATCGCGATCGACTCGAACCCGTCGAAGTGGGCCCGGCGATCTCTAAGACGGTCACCCGGAACGGACTAGAACGATTAAGCTTCTCCCTGTAACCTGACGGCCTAATCGATTTAGCATTCCTTTCTCGCGGCGGGACCCGCGGGATCAAGGAGGTTGTCACCGATGCCAACCGTGCGAGACGTCGCCGTCAGGCGGCCGGGCACGCATACCGAACTGGAAGGGCCGCCCCGGCCCGGCCGATGCCTGGTCATGGGGATCCTCAACATCACCCCCGACTCGTTCTCCGACGGGGGCCTCTACGCGGACACCGGACGCGCCCTCGACCGGGGGCTGGCGCTCGCCGCTCAGGGCGCGGACATCGTGGATGTGGGCGGCGAGTCCACCAGGCCGGGGGCGTACCCGGTGGGTCTGGAGGAGGAACTCGCCCGGACCGTCCCAGTGGTGCGCGCACTTGCCCGGGCCGGCGTGTGCACGAGCATCGACACCATGCACGCACCCGTGGCCCGGGCCGCCGTCGAGGCGGGTGCTCGGCTGGTCAACGACGTGAGCGGCGGCCTGGCCGACCCGGCCATGGCATCGACTGTCGCCGCGGCCGGTGTTCCGTACATCGCCATGCACTGGCGTGCGCCGAGCCGCGAGATGGACCGGCATGCCGAATACGGCGATGTCGTCCCCGATGTCATCGCCGAACTCGGCCTACGCGTCAGGAAGTTGGCGGACGGGGGCCTCGATCTGGCCCGCGTCGTGCTTGATCCGGGAATCGGGTTCGCCAAACGGCCCGAGCACGACTGGGCCCTGCTGGCCCGCCTGGGATCTCTCCGGCAACTGGGGTATCCACTGCTCGTCGGCGCGTCGAGGAAGCGCTTCATCGGCGCGGCCCTCGCGGCCGGGGGCGCCGGTGAGGTGCCGCCCGCGGGGCGGGACGTGGCCTCGGCGACGGTCTCCGCGCTCGCCGCTGTCGGGGGCGCGTTCTGCGTGCGCGTCCATGACGTCCGCGCAGCCCTCGACGCGGTGCGCATGGCTGCCGCCTACCGCGCACACCTCGACCGGGAACCGTAAGAAACCTGCCCACTGACACTCGCCTTGAGCGAGGCCACTCCGCTAGCCGCTAGATCGTTTTAGTGACGTGATCTCCCGAACGTGCCGAGCCGGGCAAGGGGTCTTTCGGCGTCGTACTAGATCGATTTAGCTTTCATGAGTCAGACCGCTGAGAGTCGCTACGAGCAAGGAGTCACCATGGCAATCCCCACCCTCCAGGACGCGATCGACAAGGCCGGTTCGCCGATCAAGCTGTTGTGGCAGCCGGGCGCCGAACCGTGGACCCCCGAAGTCGTCGAGCGCGAGTACTCCGGCTGGCGTCAGGAGCAGGCCGCCTGGCACGAGGGTGTGGCTCTCCTCAACCTCTCGCACCACATGTACGACATGTGGATCGAGGGTCCGGACGCCACGAAGGTGCTCGCCGAGCACGGGGTCAACAACTTCGAGAAGTTCGCGATCGGACAGGCCAAGCAGTACGTGCCGGTCACCCGCGACGGCCACATCGTCACCGACGGGATCCTCGCTCGGGAGGGCGAGAACAAGTACCTGCTCAGCGGGATCCCGGCTGCGCAGCACTGGGTGCAGTACCACGCCGAGAAGGGCGGCTACGACGTCGGCTTCGTCACCGACCCGTCCTCCGCCTTCCGTCCGGGTGGCGGCGATCCGAAGCTGTTCCGGTACCAGATCCAGGGACCGCTGGCGACGGAACTCGTCGAGCGGGCCTTCGGCGGGCCACTGCCGGAGACGAAGTTCTTCCACTCCGCCGCGGTCTCCCTCGACGGCCGCGCCGTTCGCGCCCTGCGTCACGGCATGGCCGGCCAGGCCGGCTTCGAGTTCATCGGCCCGTGGGAGCACGCCGCGTATGTGCACGAGACGTTCCTCAAGGCGGGCGAACCGCTCGGCCTGATCCAGGTCGGCGCCCTCGCGTACGCCACGCCCAGTGTGGAGAGCGGCTGGGTCCCCTCGCCCGTCCCCGGCATCTACACCGACCCGGACCTGGTGGAATACCGCAGGTACCTTCCCCTGTTCGGCATCGAGGGCAAGCGTCCGCTGAACGGCAGTTACTTCTCCGAGGACATCGAGGACTACTACGTCTCCCCGTACGAGCTGGGCTACGGCAAGGTGATCCACTTCGGGCACGACTTCGTGGGCCGGGACGCCCTGGTGAAGGCCAAGGACGAGCCGCTGCGCACCAAGGTGACCCTCGTCCTCGACCCGGACGACGTCCGTGGCGTCATCGGACAGGGCGAGGACCCCGGTTTCGTCCTCTCCTACGCCCGGCACCGGGTGGAGAACGCCACCGGTCTGGTCGGCGTGACCATGCAGAGCGCGTCGATCGACCCGGTGGGGGCGGTGCTGGCGCAGACCCTGATCGACCCCGAACACGCCACACCGGGCACCGAGGTGACAGTGGTCTGGGGGGAGCACCCCGGTTCCGGCACCGACCCCGAGGCCGACCTCGGCTTCCCCCGCATCCGTGCCACCGTCCAGCCCTCCCCGTTCAACCAGCACGCGCGCACCCTCTACCGCCGCGACCGCTGACCTCAGCCGACTGCGCGGCACCGTGCCTGCCGGCCCGGCCTGCTCCTCACACGACGACATGTCGACCGGGCCGCCTCGGCGGTGCCGCGGGCGTGCCAACGAACCCGGCCCCCGCAGACGAGAGAGCGAGACGAAAGACGATGAATCCCGCAAGCACAGTGCGCACAGCGGTCATTACCTCGCTGCTTGAGGACTTCTCCCTGGAGATGACGGGGAAGGACGTCCCCAAGCTGGAAGAGGCCCGCGACAGCATTCCGCAGGGCACCCGGATCAATGTCACCTTCCTCGGCAACGAGAACCTGCAGATGCGGTTGGCGGCGGCCCGGGCCGTGAAGCGGCTCGGGTTCGTTCCGGTGCCGCACATATCGGCCCGCCGCCTGGGGTCGCGTGCCGAGTTCGAGCAGTTCCTGGCCGGCCTGCGCGACGACGGCACCTGCGACAACGTGTTCGTCGTCGGCGGGGATCCGGCGGATCCCGAGGGCCCTTACGCCGATTCGCTGTCCCTGATCGAGACAGGCCTGCTCCAGGAGTACGGCGTTCGCCATGTGAGCGTCAGCGGATATCCGGAAGGGCATCCCTCGATCCACGACGGCGTGCTCTGGTCCGCACTGCGGGACAAGCACGCCTCGCTCGCCGCCCAGCCCCTGGAGGGCGGCATCATCACGCAGTTCGGGTTCGACGTCGACCCGGTGCTCGCCTGGGTGGAACAGGTCCGTGGCCGGGGTGTCGAACTCCCCGTCCGGATCGGAGTGCCCGGGCCCGCCGGAGTGCGCCGGCTCATGTCGTACGCCGCCCGCTTCGGGGTCGGAACCAGCGCCTCGGTCGTCACGAAATACGGGTTCTCCCTGAGCAACCTCATGGGCACGGCAGGACCCGATCGCTTCCTGCGTGACCTCGCCGCGGCCCACGACCCCGGCCGCCACGGCGACTTGAAGATCCACTTCTATACGTTCGGCGGACTCAAGGCCACCTCCGACTGGGCCGCCCGCTTCCGGAAGGAAAGCCCGGCATGACCCTCACCCAAGACGCCCCGGCCCGTACCGCCACGAGCAAGCAGCCCGCCCAGCAGGCTTCGCTCATCCTGCAGGGCGCCGACGCCACGGGCATCGTCGCCGCCGTGACGTCCGTCCTCAGCCGCCACGGCGCGAACATCGTCTCCCTCGACCAGTACTCCGACAATCCGCACGGCGGTGCCTTCTTCCAGCGCACGGTCTTCGGACTCGACGGTCTCCAGGCCGAGTTGCCCGCGCTGCGGGCCGACCTCGACGCGCACCTGGTGGACGCGTTCGGGCTGAGCTACACCCTGCGCGATCTGTCGGTGCCCAAACGGGTCGCGATCTTCGCCTCGAAGTCCGACCACTGCCTGCTCGACCTGCTCTGGCGCCACCGTCAGGGGCAACTGCCCGTCACCGTCGCCATGGTGATCTCCAACCACCCCGACGTGGCCGAGGAGGTCCGCGGCTTCGGGATTCCCTTCTTCCATGTGCCCTGCCAGGGCGCGGACAAGTCCGCCGCCGAGGCGGAACACCTCCGGCTGCTCAAGGGCAACGTCGACTTCGTCGTCCTGGCCCGCTACATGCAGATCCTCTCCGGAGAGTTCATCGAGAGCGTCGGCATCCCGATCATCAACATCCACCACTCCTTCCTGCCCGCCTTCATCGGCGCCGGACCGTATGCCAAGGCCAAGGAGAGGGGAGTGAAACTGGTGGGAGCGACCGCCCACTACGTCACCCGGGACCTCGACGAGGGCCCGATCATCGAGCAGGACGTCGTCCGCGTCACCCACGCCCACTCGGCCGCCGACCTCACCCGCCGCGGCGCCGACGTGGAACGCGCGGTGCTCTCCCGCGCCGTGCTGTGGCACGCCGAGGACCGGGTCATGCGCGACGGCAACCACACCATCGTCTTTGCCTGACGGAGGACTGACCTCCGGCACGCACAACCGCCCGGTGCAGAGGGACAGGCCCTGTCGTGGGGGGGGGGGGGGGGCGGGGGGGGCGGGCGGGGGGGCGCCCCCCCCCCCCCCGCGGGGGGGGGGGGCGCCAAAAAAAAGAGAGAGGACGGGAGCACCCCCAAGGCAC
>NZ_JBIWMA010000007.1:129741-177324 GCF_044766465.1 Streptomyces sp. NPDC102259
GCGGGGGGGGCCCCCCCCCCCCCCCCCCCCCCCCCCCCCCCCCCCGGCCCCCCCCCCCCCGGCGCCGGGCGGCCGGGCGGCCCCCCCCCCCCCCCCCCCCCCCACGACAGGCTGCCCCCACTCGGACGAAGCGTGTCTCACGACAAGAAAATCAAGAAGGCGGTTCGACCATGACCACCAGGATCGACGGCACCACCATCGCCCGACGGATCCGCTCGCAGGTCGCACAGGAGGTTGCGGCGGCCGCGGCCACGAGTCCGGGAAGTGTCCCCGGACTGGCGACCGTCCTCGTCGGCGACGATCCGGCCAGCGCCGTGTACGTGGCCGCCAAACGGCGTGCCATCAAGGAAGCCGGCATGCGCGACTTCCACCGCCACCTGCCCCGGCACGCGACCCACGACGAGGTGGCCGCCGTCATCGACGAACTGGCCGCCGACCCGGAAGTCTCCGGCATCCTGCTCCAGCTCCCCTTGCCCCGGCAGCTCGACGAGGCCCGGCTGATCGACCGCATCCCCGTCACCAAGGACGTCGACGGCCTCACCACCGCCAGCCTCGGCCTCCTCGCCCGCGGGGAGCGCGGGTTGCGCCCTTGCACGCCCAGCGGAGTCATCGAACTCCTCGATGCCGAAGGGATACCGCTCAAGGGGGCGAACGTCGCGGTGGCCGGTTGAGGCGAGCTCGTCGGCAAGCCCCTGACCCACCTGCTCCTCCAGCGCGGGGCGACCGTGTCGGTGGCCCACGAGTTCACCGTCGACCTCGCCGCGGTCACCCGCCCCGCCGACATCGTCGTGGTCGCCACAGGCGTCCGCGGGCTCATCGGCCCCGAACATGTCGGACCCGGCGCCGTCGTCATCGACGTCGGCATCCATCGGACACCCTCGGGCCTCGCCGGCGACGTCCGCTCCGGGGAACTCGACGGAATCGCCGGTCGCATCACCCCCGTCCCCGGCGGCGTCGGCCCCATGACCATCGCCATGCTCCTGGCCAACACGCTGCGAGCCGCCCGGTGGAGTTCCGGGCCTGAAGCCGTCGCGGCCTGAGAACCCGCCGGAACGTGGACCCGGCAGTGACGAGCCGCTCGCGGCGAAGGAGGTTCGCCATGGACGAGTTCCCTGCCATGGCACTGCTCGGCGGACATCTCGCCACCGGTCTCGCGGACGTGACCCACGACGCCGCGGCGCTGGACTCCGAGGGCTTCTGGGCTGTAATGGCCGACTTCGAGGGCCGTCTGACGTGCGCCCGCTTCCGCGACGTACGACGGATGGAGGACCACCGATTCTCCACGGTGCCGTGGCGCGGCCCTCGTGCCGACGCGTGGACCTCCTCACTCGACCGCGTCGCCTTCACGAACGGCGTGACTCGTATCCGCGAGCACATCGCCGCCGGTGAGATCTACCAGGCCAACCTGTGCCGAGTCCTGTCCGCCCCGATCGCGCCGGAAGCCGACGTCATGGCACTCTCCGGTCTCCTCGCACACCGCAATCCCGCACCGTACGCAGGTGTCGTCCGCCTGCCGCGGCACGGCATCGAGGTGGCCGCCGCCTCGCCGGAACTCTTCCTGAGGCGCACCGGGACAGATCTGGCGTCGGGGCCCATCAACGGAACCGGCCGTACCGAGGCGGATCTGTTGGAGAAGGACTACGCCGAGAACGTGATGATCGTCGACCTCGTCCGCAACGACTTCGGCCGCGTCTGCGTCCCCGGCACCGTGGCCGTACCCGACCTGTGCGCGGTCGAGAAGCACCCCGGGCTCGTGCACCTGGTGTCCATGGTGCGAGGGCGACTGCGTGACGGTGTGGGCTGGCCCGAGCTGCTGACGGCGACGTTCCCACCCGGTTCGGTCACCGGGGCGCCCAAAGAGAGCGCCCTGGGAATCATCAAGGCCTTGGAGACCTCAGCCCGCGGTCCCTACTGCGGTGGCATCGGCTGGGTAGACGCCGACCACGGTCGCGGTGAACTGGCGGTCGGCATCCGCACCTTCTGGATCGACCGCGGCGAAGGGCTTCTCAAGTTCGGCACCGGAGCGGGCGTCACCTGGGGTTCGGAACCCGAGCGGGAATGGGAGGAGACCGAACTGAAGGCACGTCGGTTGCTGTCCATCGCGAGCGAGGGTGCGGCAGATCGACGTCTCGTCCTGGAGGGCTGAATCGATCTAGCGCGTAGAGTGAAACCCAACGCGCCAAAGGCCGGCCGGAGATCTCTGCCTGCGAGGGCGTGCGGTGTGCACGGCTGACGAGGGGAGTACGCGGGCATGGGCCGTTCGGGCCGAGTGACGTTGACCGACGTGGCCAAGGCGTCCGGTGTGTCGCGGGCGACGGTGAGCTTCGTACTGAACGACGACCCCCGCCAGACGATCTCCGCGGCCACCCGGGAGCGGGTGATGGAGGCCGCCCAGGACCTGGGATACGTCCCGCACGGGATCGCCCGCGCCCTGCGTGAGGGATCTTCGCGCATCGTGGTGCTCAACGTCGACTGGGGCATGGAGGGCAACTTCTCCCGCAGCTATGTCCGAGGCCTGGACGAGGAGCTGGCCGAGCACGACCACATCCTGCTGGTCCGGCACGGGCACTCGATCCCCGAGGCCACGCAGAAGGTCCTGGACACCATCGCGCCGCGGGCGGTGCTCCGGCTCGGCGAGGCCTACATGCGGGGACACGAACCGACCCAGGACGACTGGGAGAACGGGTTCGCCGCCAACGCCGCGCTGCAGATCGGCTACCTCGCCGACCGTGGGCACACCCGGATCGCCCTGGCCATGCCCGACCACGACTTCCCGCTGACCGAGGCCCGGCTCGGATTCGCCCAGGAGGCCGCCCGGCGTCGAGGACTTCCACCCCTGGAGCGCTTCGTCGTGCCGAGGCCGCGGGAGGCCGGCGCGGCCGCCATCGAATCGTTCCTGGCGGCCCACGCCGACGTGACCGCACTGGCGGCCTTCGACGACGACATCGCGCAGCGCAGCCTGGCAGGCCTCCGGGATCTCGGGCTGCGGGTGCCCGAGGACATGGCCGTGATCGGCTTCGACGAGACCGAGCACGGCTCGCTGTCCACGCCCGCGCTCACCACCGTCCACATCGATGCCGAGGTCCTCGGACGGATCGCCGCCCGCAACGCCCTGGGCATCGGCACCGGAGAGCTGGCGCCCGTGCCCGGCCGGATCGTGGCACGCGCGTCAGTGTGACCACCGCGGGCCGTGCGCCGCTCACGGTCCGGTCCGGACCACCGGCCACATCCCCGCGCAGGCGGGATCCTCACCTCCCACGCGAAGAGCAGCGTGCGCAGCTGTCCGATGATCTCGTCCTTCCCTCCGTCACCCAGGATCTCGGCGAGGGCGTCGTCGATGGCGGCGATGCGTGCCCCGGCCGTCCGCGACGCCGGCGAGTCCCGCTTCGGTGAGGTCGTGAAGGATGACGCGCTTGTGCACCGGATGAGGCAGCCGGCGGGGCGATGCGGCTCGGCGAGCCGACCCGGCGCGCACGCGGACGCCCGAGGCCTCCCGGTCGTGGCGCTGGGCACGGACCTGTTGCGTCTGCCGGTACGGCGGCGCGGGCCCCGCCGGTCCTGACCGACCCGGTACCGCACCGAAATTCCGCAGCGCTTGCACCGCGCGACCGATCAACGGTGCGTCATCACTCTCGCCTCGTCCCGAACCGCCTGTTACCGGCCTCCTTAATCGATCTAGCCCCGATGCGGCGCCTCGGACGACGGCCACTCGACTGAGAACGAAATGGACCTTGTCTCACAACAGCGCAGTAGCGGGTGCAGCGGTGCCGACGGAACAGCAGTACGGACGTCCCCGCGTCGCGGTCGTGTCCGTCAGGGGTGTCGTCGGCGGTGACCTCGCCGTGTCCTCCTACCGCTGCTTCACCCCGGGGCCGGTGGCACTGGCGCGACTGGTGTCACCGGCGTGCCGCAGGTGGCGGGCTGAGGACGATTTCCAGGGCGCGAAGGAGATCTGCCACCTCGACAAAGCCCAGGTCACCTGCTGGAACTCCTGGCACCGCTGGAGCGTGATCGCCCTGGTCACCTACGCCTTCCTGGTTGTCACCGTCTGATGGGCTGCACAGAAATCCGCGCCTGATCGCAACGGCCGGCGCTCGCCGCCGCCCGGCTGCCGGTGCCGGCGTGGCGGGAGCGGGGCGGTCGGAACTGATGTACCTGGTGACCCGTCTTGGGCAGGAGGGGCGAGCAGATGGGAAGCCATGGTGGAGGGGAAGGCAGCAGTGGCCCGGTGGACGCGGCGCCGATCTGGGCCGTGGGCTGTGGGGAGAGCGATACGGGAACCGCGGTACCGGCCGGTCTGGCGAGGAGGGCGGGTGCCCGCCGTGCTCGCGGTGCTGACGGCCGGGCTGATGGCCTTCCACCGGGCGGTGCCCAACTCCGTGGGCCGCCTGGGCAGTCTGCTGGAATCGTTCCTCGCGTGGCTGGGCCTGGCGGTCGTGGTGCTGCTCGTCCTGGCCTTGTGCGCCGTTCAGCGACCGCGCTGACGGCGCTGCTGCTGCCGGTGGCGGCCTGGACGCACCTCTTCGGCGGGCTGCTCCTGCCCGGGGCGGAGCCTGGCCCGCACGACCTGGTCGTGGTGCAGCACAACGTGAGCGACGAGAACACCGACCCGGCGGGCACGGCCCGCGCCCTGGCTGACGCCGAGCCCGACCTCATCGCGTTGGAGGAACTGGTGCCCCCGGCGCTGGCGGTGTACGAGAAGACCTTCGCTCCGAGCTACCCGTACCACGCCGTCCGGGGCACCGTCGGACTCTGGTCGAGGCATCCGCTGACCGGCGCCCGGCCGGTGGACATCAAACCCCGAGGAATCGCAGAGACCTGGAGTCGCGGGCTGCGGACCGTGGTCCACACGCCGTACGGCGATATCGCGGCGTACGTCGCGCACCTGCCCTCGGTCCGCATCGGGGCGAGCGGCCTCGCCTCCTCCCGGCGCGACGAGAGCGCCGGCCTGCTGGGCGAGGCCATCACCGCCGAGAAACTGAGAACGGCCCTCCTTCTCGGCGATCTCAACGGCACCGTCGACGACCGTGGGCTGGCCCCGCTGACCTCACGGATGAACACAGCGGAGCAGGGCTTCGCGTTCAGCTTCCCCGCCGCCTTCCCCCTGGCCCGCATCGACCAGGTCATGGCCCGCTCGGCGACCGTCGGCCACATCCGCACCCTGCCCGCCACCCGCAGCGACCACCTGCCGGTCGTCGCTCGGATCACCCTGGGCTGAACCAGTGATCGCGAGGACAACAAGCCTGCCCATGTGACGACTGTCGCGCTTCGGCTCAGGTTGGACCAATCGGGCGGCTCGTGCCGCGCAGGCGGCGGGGCGGCCCTTGCCGGGGCGTCCGGCGGCCCTGCCGACGGCGATCGCCGCACTCAACAGTCGCGTCGATCGACCGGCGCGACCGCGCCCGGCTCACTGCGGCGGTTTCATGCGGAATCCGGGGCCGGGGATGCTTTCGATGTCTTCGGTCTGTACGAGGTGGCCTTGTGCGCAGCGGATCTCGGGGGCGACGTGGGCGCCGCATCCACGGTGTCGCGTCAGCATGGCCGGTCCGTCGGGGTCGGCGCGGTAGCGGTCGCCCCATTGCAGGAGCCCCATCACGGCGGGCACCAGGTCCATGCCCTTGGGGGTGATCACGTACTTGGGCCGGCTGCGCGCGCCGGGTTCCTTGTAGGTCTCGGTGACGAGGATCCCTTCCTCCACGAGCATGCGAAGCCGGGTGGCGAGGAGGTTGCGGGGACAGCCCAGGACGCGTTCGAAGTCACTGAAGCGGGAGGAGCCGTACCAGACCTCGCGCAGGATCAGGATCGTCCACTTCTCGCCCACGACCTCAAGGGTCCGGGCGATCGAACAGTTCGACGTGTCCCTGTCCAGGCGGGGGTCCAAGCCGGTGTCTGCCAGTGCATCACTCAACGCATCCATGCAGTGATACTAACCGCATCTGAGTTTACTTTTCTATACTCAGCCCGTAGCGTCGACACCAGCACACCAACCCCGCCGCGCGCCGAACACGGGCACGGCCCCCTCGCAAGGAGCACCACCATGGCAGTCAGCCAACAGGCGCACGAGTTCGCGGATTTCCTCGCCGGCGTGAGCGCGAAGTCCGGCACGCCGGGTCTCGACCTGGCCGTGATCCGCGACATCGTCGACTCCCATCACAAGGCGTCCACCGAGCCGGAAGGCGTCACCTACGCCGAGGTCGACGCAGGCGGCGTACCCGCCCTGTGGGCCATCCCCGAAGGCGCCGACCCCGACAAGGCGCTGCTCCACTTCCACTTCGGCGGATCCGTCACCGCCTCCATGCACTCCGACCGCAAGGCCGCAGGCCACATCGCCAAGGCAGCCGGCGCCCGCTCCCTTGTCGTCGACTTCCGCCTGGCACCCGAGCACCCGTACCCCGCCCAGCTCGACGACGCGGAGACGGCCTACGGCTGGCTTCTCTCACAGGGCTACGAGCCCCGCAACATCGGCAGCACGGGCCACTCGATCGGCGGCACCCTCGCGGTGATGCTGCCGCTGCGCCTGCTCGCCAAGGGCGAGGCGACCCCGGGCGCGATCGTCAGCATCTCCCCGTGGACCGACCTCACCATCCAAAACCCCTCGGTCGACGAGAACGAGGACAACGACAAGATGCTCAGCAGGGCCACGCTCGAACTCTTCCGCGCCGCCTGGCTGCAGGAACCCGGCGTTGACTTCACCGACCCCGCGATCAGCATCGCGAACGCCGACCTGACCGGCCTGCCCCCTACCACCGTCCACTACGGCGAGTACGAAACCCTCGCCGACGACGGCGCCGACCTCGGCCGCCGACTCGCCGACTTCAAGGTCACCTCCGAAGTCCACGCCATGCCCGAAGGACAGCACTCCTTCATCCTGGGCGCAGGACGCGTGCCCGAGGTGGACCAGGCGATCCAGCAGATGGGCCAGTGGCTCCGCCGGCACCTTGGCAACTGAACGCACCAGCTGCCCGAACAAACGCACCCGCCGTGAAGAAGCCCCCGAAGAAGATCACGCAGAAGGCTGACTGACATGAAGGCATTCGTCGTCGAGAAGTACGGCAAGGACGGCGCACGCGCCGCAGAGGTGCCCGAGCCCGCCGTCGGGGACCGCGACGTACTGGTCAGGGTGAGCGCCACCAGCATCAACCCGCTGGACAAGATGATCCGCGACGGGGAGTTCAAGCAGCTCCTGAAGTACAAGCCTCCGTTCGTGCTCGGCCACGACGTGGCCGGCGTCGTGACGCGGGTCGGCTCAGCCGTACGCGGCTTCAAGGTCGGCGACGAGGTCTACGCCCGTCCGCGCGACCTGCGGATCGGAGGCTTCGCGGAGTTCATCTCGATCGACGAGGACGACGTCGCGCCCAAGCCGGCCTCGCTCACCCTCCAAGAGGCTGCCGCGGTGCCGCTGGTGGCCCTGGCCGCCTGGCAGATCCTCGTCGACCGTGCCGCTGTGAAGCCGGGCCAGAAAGTACTCATCCACGCCGGTGCCGGTGGCCTCGGGTCGACGGCCATCCAGCTGGCCAAGCACCTCGGCGCCACCGTGGCGACGACTGCCGGCACCGCTTCCGAGAAGTTGGTCCGGGGCCTCGGCGCCGACGTGGTCGTCGACTACACCAAGGAGGACTTCTCGAAGGTGCTGTCCGGCTACGACCTGGTGCTGGACTCCCTGGGCGGGGCGAACCTCGAGAAGTCGCTGACCGTGCTGAAGCCCGGCGGCCTGGCCGTCGGTGTCGCCGGCCCGCCGGACGCCGGTTTCGCCAAGCAGCTCGGCGCCCCCTCGTTCATGGGCTTGGTGCTGAACACGCTCAGCCGCAAGGTCCGCAAGCAGGCCAAGGCGCTGGGCGTGCGTTACCAGTTCTTCTTCATGCAGGCCAACGGCTCCCAGCTGCGCGAGCTCGGCGCCCTCTACGACAGCGGAGTTCTCCGCCCCGTCATCGATCGCACCTTCCCGTTCGACCAGACCCTCGAAGCGATGGCGTACGTCGAGCAGGGCCGCACCAAGGCCGGCAAGGTCGTCGTCCAGATGACCTGAGTCGCAGGACCACCTGGCGAGAGTCCGGGCCGAGCCGATGGAAAATCCGGCGACCCGAGGGGACCGCTCGGCTACCGTCGTGCGGGGAGGTGGACGCGTGTCCTGGCCATCTGTGATCATCCTTGTCCCCGCGGAGCGACGCCCGTCGTTTGAAGGGCGAATCCGTTCCCTGGGGCTGGTGCATGATCCCGTGACGGGCGACGAAAAGCTGCACCAGCACGGGTACTCGTACTACATCGACCTCTCGGGCGGCATCCTCTCGGACTACGAGCCGGAGGAACTCGATGAGGTGAGGACCCGGATCGGCGAACCGTACGCGGTCTATGTGTCGTGCCAGTCCATGGACGCGGCCCGGGCCTTCCTCCGCGACGTCCTGCCCGGCGTGGACGGACTTGTCGACACCAACCACCACGAGATCCTGCAGGCGATCGACTTCCTCCCCCTGGTGGACCGTTACCCCGGATGGGACTGGCGTCGCCAACCGAGCACAGACCTCCCATAGCCCGGCTCACGTCGGCGTCCTCTCACCTGCGGGTCCAGATGAGGACGGCGGGCAGGTACGGTACGGCCTGACGGGCGACCTTGATCCGAGCGATGCACCGCTCGACGGCATTCCTGAACCCGAGGTTGCGCCCGCGCAGCGCTCTCCTGCTCGGAAGGCTCGCTGCGGCGGCCGTGGGACTCATCATGTTCGCGCTGCCACCGTCTCCCGACGCATCGCCGGCGCGACTTCGCCGGTCCCGGCGGCCGGTGACCGGCCGGGCCCGGCGAAGTCCCGTGATCAGAAGCTGTTGGATCCCGCGGTGCCGTGCGAGGAGCGGATCCCGACGCAGTCGGGATTGGGGACCGCTACGGAGATGCCGGTGTTCGTGAGGCGCCCGGATCGCGGGTCCACACGGAAGAGGTCGACCGTACTGCTGGCCTCGTTCGCGACGAACAGCCACCGCTCCTCGGGATGCAGGGAGAAACTCCACGGTGTGACGCCGCCACAGGGCAGGCGCTGTGCCTCGGTGAGCAGGCCGGTACCCGGGGCGACCGAGAAGACGACCAGTGAGTTGTCGCCGCGGTTGGAGGTGTAGACGTGGCGGCCGTCCCGGCTGACGGCCAGTTCGGCGGCGCTCGTGGTGCCGGTGTGACCTGGCGCGTTCGTCGTCAGGAGCTGGCGGGACGTCAGCGTGCCCGTTCTCGCGTCCCACCTCAGGACCTCGATGTCGGCGGTCAGCTCGTTGCCCTCGGCGCCATCCGGAGCGCGGCACGTGAGATGCGCGTCGCACCCGACTTCCTGTCACACATCACCCTGACACCTCGGTCAATAGTGTGTATCCGCCACGCGGCAAGGAGATCAGTATGGAATCGCGCCTCGACTACTTCGGCCACCCCCTCGCGGGAAAGGTGTTGAAGCACATCAACTCGGCCGACAGGGTTGTTTCGGACTCGACACTGCCGGCCTCGACCCGGGAACTGGTGAAGATCCGGGTCAGTCAGATCAACGGCTGCGGATTCTGCACCGACATGCACACCAAGGACGCCGGCGCGGCGGGAGAGGCCGTGCAACGCCTCCACCTGGTCGCGGCCTGGCGCGAGGCCAAGGTGTACACCGACTCCGAGCGCGCCGCGTTGGAACTGGCCGAACAGGGCACCCGCATCGCCGATGCGGCCGGGGGTGTCACCGATGAGGCCTGGACGAACGCGGCAAAGTACTTCGACGAGGACCAACTCGTCGCCCTGATCTCCCTCATCGCCGTCATCAACGCCTACAACCGCGTCAACGTCATCAACCGGCAGCCCGCCGGCGACTACCGGCCCGGCCAGTTCGGCTGACCGGCGCTGCCCGGCCCTTGGTCTGCCACGTACGGTCCGACTCCGCTCCGGGCCGTGCGCGGCTCATGTTCCGCCGTGCTGATCCCGGTAGTCCGGTCCCAGTGCCGCGGCGTTGAGGGCTCCGAGCATGCGACGGAGGTGAGTGCGTACCTGTTCCCGCTCCTGGGGCAGGAAGGGTTCCAGGGTCTCCTGCTCGCACGGTTCGAGCGCGGTCTCGCCCCGCAGCGCCAGTGCCTCGCCCGCGGGTGTGACGCACATTTCGATGATCTTCCCGTGAGTGGGGTGGGGACGCCGCTCGACGAGCCCACGCTCGACCAGACTCCGCAGTCCCGCGCCCATGGACTGGGCGGTGACGCCACAGCGGCGGGCGAGTTCGGCACTGGACATCGCCCCGTCCCGGCTCAATCGGACGAGCGCACTGAACTGCGCCTGGGTCAGTCCGAGCGGGCGCAACACCCGTTCGAGGCGCTGCGCGTACGCCTGTGAGAGCTGCCAGATCAGGTAGCCGATGCGCTCACTGGGATCCTTCACCGCCACCGATGCCCTCCACTTGTAAGGTAACTTATAAGCTAGCTTACATGATGAAGGTCGAGGAGCCATGTCCAGCACAGACACCCCAAGTCAAAGTCATCACCCTGACCCCGACCCGGGGCCAGGACGACACCGCCACCATCCAGGAGCACAGTCCGACGCCCCACCAGAACGCCCGGGGCTGACCGGTCCGCAGGCGGTGCTCAAGCCCGTGATCACGGTGCTGACGATCGGTCTCGTCTTCGTCAGCGTCTTCCTCGCGGCCTTCCATACGCCCCAGGCGCACCGCCTGCCGGTGGCCGTCGCCGCATCCGACCGGACGGCGGCGCTTTTCGACGTCCGGCTCCAACGTGTCTCACCGGACGGCTTCCAGGTCGACCGGTACCCGGACAACGCCTCGGCCCGTCGGGCGGTCGAGCATCGCCAGGCCTATGCCGCGCTGTTGGCCGACGACGGCGATCCCAGGATCGTGTACGCGGGTGCCAACGGCCCCGCGGTGTCCGCGCTGGTGGCTCCGCTGGCCAGTCCGTGCGCCCCGGGCTGTCAGCCGGCGGACGGGAAATGGCCCGTGGACGACATCCTTCCGCTCTCGAGCGGGGACAGCCGGGGCCTGTCGGTCTTCTATGCCTCGTTCGGGCTGGTGCTCGCAGGGTTCCTCTTCGGCCAGGTGACCTACCAAGTGGCACCGCGCCTCTCCTTCGGGCAGCGCGTGACCAGTCTGGCGCTGTTCGCGGCCGTCGGCGGCCTGGCGACCGCCCTCATCGCGAGTACGGCCTTCGGGGCCATACCCGGTCCCTTTCTGGGCATCGCGGGCCTTGTGGCGCTGATGGCGGGGGCAGTTGCGGCAGGCACCATCCTCATGATCCGGATCTTCGGTCCGCTCGGGGTTCTGCTCGCGTCGATTTTCATGATCGTGATGGGGAACGCCAGCAGCGGCGGCGTGCTGCCGCCCGAATTTCTGCCTGGTTGGCTGAAGCCCCTCACCTCGGTCATGCCTCCGGGCGTCGGCGTCCGCGCCCTGGACGGGCTTGCCTACTTCCACCACGACGGGCTGGTCAACGGTGTCGTGGTGCTGTCGGTCTGGATCGCTCTGTGCGTCGCGGCGCTGTTCCTGCTCGACCGGATCGCCGCGTCGGCCGCGATCCTGCACGCCGCGCAGCCGTGAGGGCGACCGGGGACGAGTCCGTCGGAACCGCTGAGCGTTCCGGCTGTCCTGATCACACCGTGTTTTCGCGAACTCACACTGCCTGCCCGCGTGCCCTCAATGACAGCTTCAGCTGTCGCGCCCGGACCGACGGTGTCACACATCGGGTGGCTGCCCGGTCCAGTAGGGAGACCCATCCGATGCGGTGCCGTGGTGAGAAAGGTGGATCATGAGGGTTTCCCGTCGCCGAAGACCAGCCTCGTCGGCGCACTTCGGCTTCGACGAGGCGGCGTCGAGCAGGCCGCCCGCCGACCCGGCGTCGGCCGGATTGAGCGCCCTTCCCCGGCCCGTGGCCGTGGTGGTGGGCGCCGGTGGCGTGCTCGGAGCGGCGCATGTCGGTGTCGGATACGCGTTGGAGCAGCGCGGATTCGTCCCCGACCTGATCATCGGAACCTCGGTGGGCGCCCTCAACGGGGCCATCGCGGCCGCCCACCCCGACCGGGCCGCGCCATGGCTGGACCACGTGTGGACCCAGTTGCGTCGCCGTGAGGTGTATCCGCTTGGCTACCTGTCCTCAAGGGCCGGCATCTTCACCGATCGCGGCCTGCGTCGGCTGATCGCGCGGGCTGGGCTGCCCTCACGGATCGAGCAGTTGGCGGTCCCGTTCACCGCGGTGGCCATGGACCTGGCCACCGGGGATCCGGTGCTGCTCGACCACGGAGACCTCGAGTCCGCGCTGCTGGCCAGCGCGGCCATTCCCGGGATGCTGCCCCCCGTGGATCGCGAGGGTCGGACGCTCGTCGACGGCGGGGTGATCGCCTATGTCCCGGTGCTGGCCGCCCAGCAGGCCGGGGCGGCCAGTGTGGTGGTGGTCGCGGCCGGGCCGGAGAGCTCGCCGTTGCGCCCCGCCGATCCGCGCCGACGGGCCGGTGCGGTCGCCGCGCGGGCCGGGCTCCTGCTGTTGCACCACCAGATCGAGCGTGATCTGCGCGAGGTGTCCCGGAACATTCCGACCGTCGTGCTGCCGACCGGCATCGAGACGTGGCCCGCCCCGTGGGACTTCGGCCATTCCCAGCGGCTGATCAGCACCGCCTGCCGCGCGGCGGGGCGCTTTCTGGACGGGCTGAGCATCAACGGGCCGGGGCTGTATCGAGCCGATGATCCTTCGGCGCCGTCCCCCGGCCCGGGCGAGGCGTCAACCTGTTCCACAGTGGGAGTCGACCTGTGAGTACCATCGCGTTCCTCAACATCGGCATGCACGGGCACGTCAACCCGACGCTGCCGGTGGTGGCCGAGCTCGTTCGGCGCGGCCACGCTGTCACCTACCACACCTCGCCCGCGTTCCGTGCGGAGATCGAGGCCACCGGCGCGACCGTGCGCCTCTACCCCGGGGGCGATCAGCCGCTCCCCGATCCGCCCACGCCGGTCACCTGGATGGAGGCGCTCGCGAGCACCGCTGTGCGTTTGCTGCCCGCGGTGCTCACCGATCTGCGCCGCGACCGACCCGACC
Source organism: Streptomyces sp. NPDC102259 (assembly GCF_044766465.1). NCBI lineage: Bacteria > Bacillati > Actinomycetota > Actinomycetes > Kitasatosporales > Streptomycetaceae > Streptomyces > Streptomyces sp. NPDC102259. Next base: position 142,774 of record NZ_JBIWMA010000007.1, read on the forward strand.
TGATCGTCCACGACAGTGCCTGTCTGTGGGGCGCGGTCGCCGCCCGCGAGCTGGGGGTGCCGGCGGCCTCGTCGTTCACCACGTTCGCCCTCAACCGACATGTCCCCAGCCCTACCCGTGGCTCCTGGGACCTTCTGACCACGGCAACGGCTCAGCTCCGCGACGTCCGGGGCTACGCGCGGGCTCGCTGGAGACTGCACCGCCGCTTCGACGCGCGTGGGTTGCCCGTGCTCGACTTGGCGAACATCCGCCAGCCGGTCAACCTGGTCTACACCTCACGGGCGTTCCAGCCCGCCGTCGAGGACTTCGACGAGTCGTACCGGTTCGTCGGCCCGAGCATCGGCGCCCGACCGGCCGACCCGTCGTTCCCGGCCGGTCGGTTGCAGGACCCGGTCCTGTACGCCTCGCTGGGCACGGTCTTCAACGCCGACCCACAGTTGCTGCGCAGCCTTGCCACCGCGCTCGCCCCGTTGGGCGGCACCGTGGTCGTCTCCACCGGGCAGACCGATCCCGACACACTCGGGCCACTGCCTTCGAACGTGCTCGCCCGCCGCTTCGTGCCACAGCCGGAGGTGCTGGCCCGCGCGGCGCTGTTCGTCACCCATGGCGGGATGAACAGTGTCAACGAGGCCATGTACGCCGGGGTTCCGCTGCTGGTGATCCCGCAGGGCGCCGACCAGCCGATGGTGGCCCGGCGCGTCGTCGAGCTCGGCGCCGGCCTGTCGATGCCCACCCAGGACGTCGCCAGGGGCTCGGTGCGTGTCCTCGCCCGGCGCCTCCTTCACGAGCCCGGGTTCCGAGCGGCCGCGAGCACCCTGCGGACGTCCCAGCGCGAGGCGGGTGGATATGGGCGCGCCGCGGACGAACTCGAGCGGTACCTGCGGACGGCGGGCCCGGTCGGTCCGCAGACTGCGTCGCTCCGTCACAGCGAGGCCGAGTGATGTCACCCGCCGTCGTCGTCCTGCTCCTGCTCGCCGGGGTGTCGGAGACCGCCGGGCGCATCCTGCCGCTGGTAGCGCGCAGGCCTGGTATGTCGCGGACCTTCGTGGCGGGGTTGCTGCTGCCCGCCGGCCTCGTCGAGGGGGTGGTGTTCGCGCTGTGGCCGCTGACCGCGTGGACGCTGGCCGAGTCGGTCCTCCCCTCTCCGCCACCGGGCACCGGCTTGGTGTGGACACCGGGCCTGGTAGCCCCGCTGGTGCTCGCCGCCGTGCTCGCCTTCCCGTTGCTCGGGCCCCTGCTCCACTTCTTGCTCTTCGTGGGGGTCGGGGCCGGACTGGTCGGCCCGCTGGCCGCGGCGAGCGGACTGGACCGGCCCAGCGCCGCTGGTTGCGTCGCCGTCGCCGGGACCGGGCTCGGTCTCGCCGTAGAGGCCGTTCGGCGTCTTGTCGTGAGGATCAGCGCGAACGCGGCGCGGGAGTCGATCGCGTGAACGCCATCCTGCTCTGGGGCGGCGTGATCGGGCCTGCTCTGCTGGCTGAGGCTCTGCTGGCCCGCTACGAGGTTCTTGCCTACGGCGCCGGCTGGCGGGCCCCGGTCACCGAGCTCCCGGAGGGCGTTCCCTACGCCCGGGGCGCGGCCCCCGACAGTCCCCCCGATGCCTACCTGGTCTACCTCGACGGCATCGGCAAACGCCGCGTCCTGGACAGCCGCGACGGTGGCCAACTGGTCAAGGCCCTGATCGCCGGAGCGCCGGAACTACGGGTGCTGGGACAGGTGCAGCCCTACTCGCCGCTGGCCGACCCCCTTGCCGACCGGCCGGTGTGGGCGTGGCTGCGCCGCCGCATCGGGCTGCTGCTCTTCCTGCACAACGTCGTGCAGACCTTCGTCGCCGCCGACCACCGCTACCGCCCCCTGTACAACCGGGCCGTCGGCTCCCAGATCGCCACCCAGCTCCGGCTCGCCGGCTACCGGCCCGACAGCGGTACACCCGTGGTGCTGCTCAGCTACAGCGGCGGCGCCCAGGTCGCCACCGGTGCGGTCGGAGAGCTGCACACCCAATTGCGCTGCCCGCTCCTGCTGATCACGCTCGGTGGCTTCCACAACGGCGCCAACGACCTCACCCACGCCGAGCACTTGCATCAGCTCACCAGCGCGAGTGACCGGATCGAGCGGGTCGGCACCTGGATCTTCCCGCAGCGCTGGCGGCTGTTCCGGCGTAGTGGATGGAACCGGGCCGTTCGGGCCGGGAAGATCACCGTGCACCGGCTCGACCCGGCCACGCACGTCGGGCCGCGCAGTTACATCAGCCCGACGGCTCGGCTGCCCGACGGCCGCAGCCACCTCGACCGCACCGCCGACACCGTGATCGCGGCCATCCGCGCCCTTCTCCGTGCGACCGCGGCGCCAGGCAAACCGTCGCTTTGAGGAGCCCGGCCAGGGTGCGGGGCGTAGAGCCCGCCACGCTCGGCGACGGAGCCGGGTGGCTGAGGGATCGCGGGCCGCGGATCTCCCGGTGTTCGTCTCCTTCTTGGAGGACGAGCCGACCCGCGCTGATCGCCGTCTCCCGGGTCGGCCTGCCTCAGGAGGCGGCTGCCGAAGCCTTCCCCGACGGGCGGCCGCCCCGGGAGCAGACGACGGCGGCGGCAGGTCAGGTGCCGGCTTTCGCCTGGTGGGCGCCGGCCCGGTCGCCGTCGAGTTCGGCGACCAGGTGGCGCAGGACGGGGCCGTACTCCGGGTGGGCGAGGGCGAACGCCATCTGGGCGACCATGTAGTCGTCCGGGTTGCCGGTGTCGTACCAACGGCCCTGGATGACCTGCCCGTACACCGCGCGGGTGGCGGCGTAGGCATTGATGGCGTGGGTCAGGTAGACCTCGCCGGACCGGTGCTCGTACCAACGGCGGGTCTGCTCACGCAGTTCGTCGATGATGCCGGGGGTGATGACGTAGCCGCCGATGGCCGCGTACGACGACGGTGCGGCAGCGGGCTCGGTTCGTTGTCTCTCGAAGTGAAGACCGCGTGAGTCATGCTGGTGTGACAGATGTCGTCACTCGTGTGACACCTCCCGCTCAGTGTCACAACGATGGTGTGAGTCCTGTCGTATGGAGTGCACATACACGGGGTCGCAGACCCCTCGACGGGAAGGACCAGGATGAGAGTCGTTGTCGCAGGGGCCACAGGGCTGATCGGCGCCAGGACGGTTGCCGGACTCCGTGACCATGGTGTGGACGTCGTGCCCGTCTCACGCCGCCATGGTGTCGACGTGATCACGGGCAGCGGTCTCGACGAGGCCTTGCGCGGTGCCGCGGTGGTGGTGGACGTCACCGACGCGCCCACCCGCACCGAGGAAGCCGGCCTGCGGTTCTTCCGCATCGCGACGGCCAACCTCCTGGCCGCGGCGGTCTCGGCCGGCGTCGAGCATCACGTGGTCCTGTCGGTGGCGGGAGCCGGGCGGCTGCGGTCGGGCTACTTCCTTGCGAAAGAGTTGCAGGAGTATCAGTCAGGGCAGTCCTCGATCCCTCATTCGATCGTGCGTGCCGCGCTCTCCTTCGAGTCCCTCGAGGCCATGGCTGTGGCGGACACCCGCCCGGACGGGGTCCACGTCGCGCCCGCGCTGATCCGACCCCTGGCGACGAACGACGTCGCCGCCGCCGTCGCGCATGTCGCCGTGGGACTGCCTCTGTTGGGCACGCTCGAGGTGGCCGGTCCCGAGGAGTACCGCCTCGACGACCTCACGGCGAAGCTCCTCGCCGCGAAGGGCGACGCCAGAAGTGTCGTCACCGATGTGCGCGCCAGGCTCCTGGCCGCCGAAGTGGGGAGGCGCGCGCTTCTGCCCGGACCGGGCGCACACATCGGTCACACGACCTTCGGCGCGTGGCTCGCGCAGCGCTGACGCGCGCGGGCACGGCGCGGTGGCCCGCGCACATCCCGTCCGGACGGCCGCCGAGGCGCGCTCATGGCCGTGGCCGTGGCCGCCGTCCGCCTGCTCCTCCCGCGCCTCGCCGAAGGGCCACGGGTGCCCCAGGGCTGCCTGAGCCGGCCGAAGCGGGGCGGCGAGACGGTCGAGGCCGACACGCCTCTGCTCGAGGTCTGTGTCGACGAGGGGGGCACCGGGATCCCCTCACCGGTCTCCGGCGTGCCGCTGGAGCCCGGTGAGGGCGGGGACGAGACCGCCGAGGCCGGCGCCGGGCAGGATTGTTTCGGCCGTCACGTGGAGTAGCTCGCACCACACAGGTTGTGCCGGAGCCCGTCCTGCTCACACGACCACCGCAGGCGCACCTGTCCGGAAACGTATTATTATACCGGCCGGAGTGCGCTGAAATGGGAGCTGCCATGGCGAGGAGCGGTTCAAGAGCCGGACTCCTCGGCAGGGACAACGAATGCCGGGCTCTCGAGGACCTCCTGACAGGTGTCAGGGCTGGGCGCAGCGGGGTCCTGGTTCTGCGCGGTGAGGCGGGGATCGGGAAGACCGCACTGCTGAGATACCTCCTCGATCGTGCGGAATGCCGCACGGTCAGGGTTGCCGGCGTCCAGTCCGAGATGGAGCTCTCCTATGCCGGCCTGCACCAGCTCTGCGCTCCTCTGCTGGTCGGCCTCGACCATTTGCCCGAGCCTCAACACGACGCCCTCGGCACTGCGTTCGGGCTCCGGGCCAGCCATGCGCCCGACCGGTTCCTCGTGGGCCTGGCCACTCTGAGCCTCCTGGCCGACGCCGGAGGGAACGAGCCGTTGGTCTGCCTCGTCGACGACGCCCAGTGGCTGGATCGCGCGTCGGCACTGACCTTGGAGTTCGTCGCCCGCCGGCTGCTCGCGGAATCGGTCGTGCTCGTCTTCGCCCTCCGCGAGCCCAGTGCCGACGAGGTCCTCGGCAGCCTTCCCGCGCTGACCGTCACGGGGCTGACCGAGCGCGACTCCCGAACACTCCTCGACTCGGTCGTCACCGGACCGCTCGACCAGCGGGTGCGCGACCGCATCGTCGCCGAGTCGCGCGGTAACCCGCTGGCTCTGCTCGAGCTGCCTCGCGGGTTGCCCGCGGCGGAGCTGGCCGGCGGCTTCGGGCGTCCGGACGCGTCCCCCTTGTCGAGTCAGATCGAGCAGGGATTCCTCCGCCGCGTTCAGTCGCTTCCGGCCGAGACGCGACGTCTGCTGTTCACCGCGGCCGCCGAGCCGGTCGGCGATGTGACGTTGTTGCGGCGTGCGGCCGAGCGGCTGGGTATCGACGCCGACGCAGCCGCGTCGCACGCCGACGCGGCGGAGCTGATCACCCTCGGCACCCGGGTACGGTTCCGGCACCCGCTGGTGCGCTCGGCGGCCTATCGCGCGGCCGGCCCGAGCGACCGGCGAGAGGTGCACAAGGCGCTGGCCGACGCCACCGACGCCCAGCTCGATCCCGATCGTCGGGCCTGGCATCTGGCCGGCGCGGCCTCGGGACCCGACGAGATGGTGGCTGCCGAGTTGGAGCGCTCCGCGGGCCGGGCGCAGGCGCGCGGCGGCATCGCGGCGGCGGCCGCGTTCCTCCAGCGCGCGGCCACGCTGACGCAGGATCCTGCCCGACGCGCGCATCGCGCGGTGGATGCCGCACAGGCCAAGCTCCAAGCCGGGGCGTTCGAGCCGGCGGCTGCCCTCCTTGCCACAGCGGAGGCCGGGCCCCTCGATGAGCGCGGGCGCGCGCGGATCGACGTGCTGCATGCCCAGATCGCGTTCGCCCAGAACCGCGGCAGTGAGGCTCCCCCGCTGCTGCTCGCCGCCGCTCGCCGGTTCGGGCGGCTCGACGTCGCACTCGCCCGTGAGACCTACTTGGACGCCATCGCGGCGGCGATATTCGCCGGCCGCCTGGCGCGCGGCCCAGGCCTGCGGGAGGTGGGCGAGGCTGCCCGCGGCGCGCCGCCGTCGCAGCTTCCGCGGGTGCCCGACATGCTGCTGGATGCCCTCGCCGTGCGTCTCACCGACGGCTATTCGGCTGCGGCGCCGATGATGAAACGAGTCCTCAAAGCGTTCTGTGACGAGGAGATCCCCGCTCAGGAGGCGCGGCGCTGGCTCTGGCTGGCGTCGGTCCTTGCCGCGGATCTGTGGGACGACGAGCGCTGGCACGTGGTCGCGACCCGTCACGTGGCGATCACCCGTGAGGCCGGCGCGCTCAGTGAGCTCCCCGATGCGCTCGATTCCCGCGCCGCCATGCACCTCTTCGCCGGGGAGCTGTCGGCGGCCGCGTCGCTGGTCGAGGAGGTCAAAACCGTGTGTGCGGCGACCGGGAGCAACCCGGTGCGCGTCGGGCCGCTCGGCTTGCCTGTCTGGCGCGGCCGCGAGCGCGAGGCCCGCACGCTGATCGACGCGATATTGAGCGAGGCCGTGCCGCGTGGCCAGGGGGCCGCCGTCACCGTCGCCCACTGGTACCACGCGGTGCTCTGCAACGGTCGCGGCCGATACGCGGAGGCACTGGTCGCGGCGCAGGAGGCAGCCGCCCACCAAAGGGAGTTCAGCACGCCGCGAAGGGCCTTGATCGAGCTGATCGAGGCGGCCGCACGGAGCGGCTCACCCGCTCTGGCGAGCGACGCGCTCCAGCAGCTCTCGGAGACGACACAAGCCAGTGGCACCGACTGGGCACTGGGCGTGGAAGCGCGCTCGCGGGCGCTCCTGAGCGAGGGCGATCGCGCGGAGCAGCTCTACCGTGAGGCGATCGAGCGGCTCGCGCGCACCCGGGTCCGCCTCGAACTCGCCCGCGCACAGCTCCTGTACGGCGAGTGGCTGCGCCGCGAGAACCGCCGTGTCGACGCCCGTGCCCAACTTGGCGTCGCACACGAGATGTTCAGTCAGATGGGGGCCGAGGCGTTCGCCGAACGCGCGCGAAGCGAGCTGCAGGCCACGGGAGCGAAGGTGCGCAGACACACTGTCGCCACGCCCGCGGCCCTCACCCCCCAGGAAGCGCAGATCGCTCGTCTCGCCGGCGAAGGGCTCACGAACCCCGAGATCGGCGCCCGGTTGTTCCTCAGCCCCCACACGGTCGAATGGCACCTCCGCAAGGTGTTCTCGAAGCTCGGCATCTCCTCCCGCAAGGAGATCCACACCACGCAGCTCGAAGGCGAGGCGACCTCCGCCTAGGAGCGAGTGCTGTCTGCGGGGCCTGCTGCTCGACGGGCGGCGCAGGTCGGTTCAGCCGATGGCCGAGCGGCTGCCGGAAGGGAACACGCAGGCTCTGCGGCAGTTCGTGAGCCAGTCGGCGTGGGATCTTTCCAGGGTCAACCGGGGAGGGGACACCTTCACGTCCCGGTGCGGCGGTGTCTACGGTTTGTGGGTTACCCAGAGTATTTCTGCCGGCCAGCGGTATGCCCAGTCGGGCGGGTCGGTCTGGTTGTAGCCGTTGGCTGTTCCGGGTTCGGGCCGCGGCTCGATGAGGTCGTCGATGACGAGACCCGCGCCGCGCAGGACCCTGATCCAGTCGCCGTAGGTGAGCTGATAGCTGACCGCGCCCTGGTCTTCAGCGATGGTGTCCAGCCCGAAGTAGTCCTGGTGCAGCGTCGTGGTCGCGCGGGCGGCGGCTTCGTCGTAGCAGGCTTCGAACCATGGGCTGGCGACGTTGAACACCAGGCGCCCACCGCGGCGCAGGATGCGTGCGGCCTGCGGGACGGCCAGGTGCGGGGGCGCCCAGCTGAGCCCGCCGTAGTCACAGAACACCAGGTCGAAGCTGTCGGCGGCGAACGGGAGGTGTTCGGCGGCGCCTTGCACCAGCGGGTAGCGGGCCGCTCCCATCGCGCTCGCTGCCGCGGCGAGCTGGGCTTCGGACAGGTCGAACCCGACCACGGTGGCGCCCTCGGCGGCGAGCGCCCTGGACCACTGGCCGGCGCCGCAGCCGAGTTCGAGGACCCGCTTGCCGGTGACGTCGCCCAGGGCGTGCAGGTGCGCGTCGGGGATGGCGTACGTGCCCCACAGCCGGGGCGTTGCGCCGATCTGCGGGTCGTGCTCGTGCTGGTAGGCGCTGCTGATCTGGTTCCAGAACCGCCGGTTGGCAGAAATGCTGTCCACGCGCCGACTCAAGCACTGCCTTGCGGGGGCGGTCAACACGGTTGTGGCGCGACCGGGAAGGTTCACCGGTTCACGGGTGCCCTGTCCGGCCGGCGAGGCGATCGGGGGTGGGATCGATCGACCGATCCAGCGTCAGGAGACGAACCCCGGCCCATCGCCGGGCGCTGTCCTGTGCACCGTCTCCTGACCTCACGAGCCGCAGCCGATCGCGGTGACGGCTCCTGAAGCGGCAGGGCAAGCTCCGGCGACTCCCAGCGCCTGTGGCTTGTACTACGTTGTGGACGAGTCCTCCGACACGATCCACGCGGCGCGCACGGCTGCTGTCCGGCGCGCCGGCAGTGACGGTTGCGTACGTCGGGCAGCGGCGCGTCCGTGTCAGTGCCGGTGTTCGCCGGTGATCTCCTTGTACTCCCGCGCGGTCGGCTTGGTTATCTGCGTGCCTTCGCCGTAGAAGCTGCGACTGAGTCTGGCACGCAGGAGCTGCGCAAGGCGCGATCCCGTATCCGGTCCTCCCCCGTTGCCCGAAGGGCCGGGACCGATCGGCTTGTACTGCTCGTGTTGTGTGAGAACGCGCAGTTGTTCCTGGCTGAGCGGCTCGTGCACCTCGACGAACTCGCCGTGCGGCAAACGCTTGATCATGCCGGTCTCGCGGCCGTGCAGCACTTTGTCGCGGTCTTGGCGTTGGAGCCCGAGCGCGCACCGCTTCGTCACGGCGTAAGCGGTGACGGGCACGGCGAAGAGACCGACGCGAACCGCCCACGTCACTGATTCGACCGAGACATGGAAGCGGATGGCGATGATGTCGTTCGCGGCGCCCATCAGCGCCACCAGATAGAAACTGATCCATGCGACACCACATGCCGTTCGCACCGGTCGGTTGCGCGGACGGTCGAGAAGGTGCTGATCGCGGTCGTCATCGGTCACCCAGGACTCGATGAACGGGTATGCGCCCATGGCAAGGAGGAGACCGACGCCGGCCGTGAGCGGGATCAGGTTGTCCAGAGCCAGGGTGTGGCCCCAGAAGTCGATCTCCCAGCCGGGCATGACCCGCAGCAGCCCGTCGGCTATGCCCATGTACCAGTCGGGTTGCGATCCGGCGGAAACCTGGTCGGCACGGTAGGGGCCGTACACCCACACAGGGTTGATCTGTGCGATGGAAGCGATGACGAAGATGACACCGGCGACGAGGAAGAAGAACCCCGCGGACTTCACGGCGCGCACTTTGGGCGGCAGACCCACCACCTTCTTGTCGCTCCGGCCCGGACCTGGATATTGCGTGTGTCGGTGACGAAGGACCAGGAAGAGATGGACGACAAGCAGTCCCACCATCAGGGCAGGAATGAGCAGAACGTGGATGGTATTGAAGCGCGCCACCAGATCGTTTCCTGGGAACTCACCTCCGAAGAGGAACATGGAGAGGTAGGTTCCGACGATCGGGACGGAGAGGATCGTTCCGTTCACGACCGCGAGTCCGGTTCCGGACAGGAGGTCGTCCGGGAGGTCGTATCCCGTCAGCCCTCCGAACATTCCGAGGACCAGCAGCAGGAAACCGAAAACCCAGTTGAGCTCGCGAGGCCTACGGAAGGCGCCAGTGAAGAACACGCGCATCATGTGGACGAGCACGGCGGCGACAAAGACCAGTGCCGCCCAGTGGTGGGCCTGCCGGATCAACAGGCCGCCACGGACGTCGAACGATATGTGCATGGTCGAGTTGAACGCCTCCGACACCAGTTGCCCCTGTAGCGGCGCGTAGCTGCCCTGATACTCCACTTCCTTCATGGACGGGTGGAAGTAGAACGTCAGATAGACACCCGTGACGACGATGATGAGGAAGCTGTAGAGGCAGATCTCTCCCAGCATGAACGACCAATGGTCCGGAAAGGCTCTTCGCGATTTCGCCCTGAGCGGGTTGTGGAGGCCCAGGCGGCCGCCGGCCCATTCGGCAACCCTTTCGCCCTTGGTCACTCCGCGCACATCGTTTTCCTGGCTGCCGTCACCCATCCCTACCACCATTCATGATTCGTTCACGGGGCCCGGCCCGGACGGCCCCGCCCGCGTCGTTCACAGCACGTCCTGGGCGGTGTGCGCCCCATCCGGACCGAGCGGCACGGGGACGGCAGGTCGACCGTCGCCGCCGCGGGCTCATGGACTGCTTCCACCCGTATGACCGGGTACGACGCACGGCTGTGACACGTCTCCCGGTGAGAAGGCATCGGCGTGCTGCGCATCCTCGTCACACTGTTTGACTACGGTCGGCGACGGAACGCATCGTGCGGTGTGTCATGGCAGGTGTAGCCTGTCCCGGGCCGGATGTTGTGAACGCCCTGACACCGGGCGGTCTCAGGACCCGGCCACGGGCTCAGCCGCGGGTGCCGGGACCGTCACGCCACCGTGCCGATCCTGATTCTGGCCGTCCGTCGGGCCTCGAGTCGCCTGATCGCACGACGTTCGCTCTCCGTGGTGCCGCCCCAGATGCCCTCCACCTGCTCCACCCGCACGGCCCAGTCGAGGCACTGCTCCATGACGGGGCAACGGCCGCAGATCGCCTTGGCTTCCTCGATCTGTTCGAGCGTCGGCCCGCTGTGTCCTATCGGGAAGAACAGATCGGGATCTTCCACGTGCAGGCAAGCTGCCCGTTCGCGCCAGTACATGACATGGTCTCCTCGTTCAACAACCATGGGAGAACCTCCAAGATTCGCCGTTCGGCGTGGAGGCCCCGGAACGCGGTCATGGTCCTTCCGGTCCCGGTGAGGGGTACCGGGGCTGTCAGATGAGACCGGGCAACCGGCCCATGTGTGACATACAGCCGCGTTCCGCAGGGCGCGGCGGCGCCCTCACCCTCGTGATCACTGAGGCTGGTGTCACAAGATCCGCGTGAACACGGTCTAACGGATTGAGCCGAGAAACACGTGAGGTGTGGTGCGCGAGAGCTGAGCCATCGACTGTTCTCACCCCCCTTCGGGAGCAGGGGCACGGAAGGTGGCACCCCGCCCGGGCAGAGGGAGGATGCCGTATGGATCACGCTGACGCGGTGCCGATCGCCGAGTTGTTCGAGGAACGTCGGTATCTGCTGGATGTCGCCTCCTGGATGCTGGGCACTCCCGGTGAGGCGGAACGTGTTGTCGATGAGGCCTACCGTCGGTGGTACGGGCAGTCAGAGGCGGCACGTGGGCTGATCACGGCGCCGCGGGCCTGGCTCGCGGAGACCGCGGGCGGGATCTGTCTGAGCCGACTCGCCCTCCCCGACCGGGGTTCGGCCCTCCGGGGGAAGGGCTCCCCCATCGAGGCGGGCGACGCCGAGGAGGCGCAGGCATCGCCGGCGGAGGAGGTGAGCCGGGTTCTGCTGGACGCGCCGGACTCCCTGTCACCGGCCGAACGGGCGGCGTTCGTACTCCATGACGTCTTCGGGATGAGCGCCGACACGGTCGCCGACATCGTGGGACGCACCGAGCCGGAGTGCGCCGAACTCACCGACAGGGCCCGCCGCTGCCTCCGGCTGCAGCGCTCACACCCCACGACACCGCAAGAGCACGACGCGCTCACCCGCACCGTCCGCCGGGCCTGCCTGACCCAGGACGCCTGCCTCCTGGCCTCGGCTCTGTGCCCCGACGCCACCGCGTTCTTCGACGGCGGCGGCAAAGTCAGGGCGCTGACCGGGCCCGTCCACGGCAGCCGGTCCGTCGCCCACAGCCTGCTGACACTCCTGGCCGGCCGCCCCCGCACCACCCTGACCACCCACTCCGTCAACGGCCGCACCGGCCTCGTCGCCCGCTACGACCACCAGGTCGCCTCCGTCATCAGCCTCGACATCGCCGACCACCACGTCACCCAGGTGTGGGTCACCCTCAACCCCGACAAACTGCGCCCCTGGAACCAACCCCCGCGCCCGGTGGCAACAGATCCGGCCAAAGCCCGTCCCAGCGGGACGACGGCCGGTCCTGATCACCTGTGAGAGGCGCTGTCGAAGGCGTGGAGCACACAGCGGTTGGCCGCCGATCCTCCGGTGGCGGCCCGGTGGACCGGTCGGCGGGTGTGCGGCGCCCACTCGCCGTGCGGGCCCTCACACTGCCACCGTCGCACGCCCGCCGATGCCGGGCGGAAAGGCAGTGGAGAAGCGGGAACGTGAAGCGGTGAACGCGGCGATCTTGCTCGGGTTGAACACCCACATCACCTGGTGGATGCCCTCCTTGGAGGCGGCGATGTGCAGCAACGCGATGGGCTCGCCGTGCCGGTGGAGCAGCGCACCCGTACGGCCGTTGGCGTCGACCAACCCGACGTCCACGTCCGGCCACAGTCGCCGATAGACCGCCAGTCGAGCGACGCGTGCACGGCCCAGCACCGGTATACGAGCGCAGGCCCGCATGCCGTTGCCGTCGGACAGACTGACGGCATCGGGGGCGAGAAGGGCTTCCAACGAAGCCACGTTCCCCGTTCGAGCCGCTGAGACGAAGGCGTTCAGAAGCCGCGTGTGCTCCGCGGTGTCCACGCTCTCGCGCTGCTCGTCCGACAGGTGCTTGCGGGCACGGCTCACGATCTTCCGCACATTGACGAGGCTGAGCCGGAGGATCTCAGCGATCTCGGGATAGGCGTAGTCGAAGGCCTCGCGCAGTACGTATGCCGCCCGCTCTGTGGGACTCAGCCTCTCCAACACCAGCAGCAGGGCCATTTCCAGGGCTTCCGCGCGCTGCGCGCCCACCTCCGGGTCCGAGCTCGTGTCGACGGGCTCGGGCAGCCATGGCCCGATGTAGGTCTCCCGGCGCGCCCGCGCCGATTGTGCGACGTTGATGGCCAAGCGCGTCGTGGCACTCGACAGGAAGGCCACCGGGCTCACCACCGCGGAGCGGTCGGTCTTCTGCCACCGCAACCACACTTCCTGGACCACGTCCTCCGCCTCGACCGCACTGCCGAGCACGCGGTAGGCGATTCCGAAGAGACGTCTCCGGTGCTGGACGAAGACAGAGACAGCCTCTTCGAGGTCGCCTGCCATAGGGGACGGTTCGAGGTGCATGATCGTGAGGTCTCCGTTTCTCCGGTTGCGGCTGCCAAGGGGCGCAACCACACTGCTTCCGCGTGGTTGCGGGCGCTCCGACCAACGGCACGGCCTGTTCGGGTACTGCAGCAACTCTGGTCACTGAAAGTCACGTCCGACCCCATCGCATGTGCTTCATAGACCGGGCGGGGCTCGCTCCTGTGACAGAAACCGGAGCAGAAAGGTGTCGTGGGCCATCGTTGGGGAGTCGGCCTCCGGAAAACACACTGTTGTCGTGTGCGCGCGGGCCCGAATCTCATCCGACCCTGCCGCTGCCAGTGTGTTCCGGCAGCCCGAGGCCGCCCTGCTCGAGGTCAGCCTCCGACGCACTGTGTCCGCCGCGCCGCGCATCTGACGTGACCGTGCGATGCGGAATGCCCACTGACAGCTTGCATATGATGTCAGAGGGAACCCGTGTCCGCGTTCGGACCGAGCGTCACCGCACGTGAGCCGGGGCGCTGCGGCGAGGGTTGAGGATGAGAGGAACACATGGTCTCTGTAGCCCGCACAGCGCACAACATCGAGATCACCGCTGAGAGCCTTCAAGGAGACCTGGCCCGCCTGCAGGTCCAGAAGCAGTCGCTGGAAAGGGAACTGGCCGCGGTCGTGGCACATCTCGGCTCGGTGCAGCGGGCCCTCGGCGCTCTCGAAGCCGTGATGCTCGATCCTGCCGCTGCGTTGACGGGTACGGCCGGTGCTTCGGCCGCGCGGCAGGACCAGACCGCGGCCACCGCCGGACCGCGGACCGACAGTGCCTCCGCCGAGCCCGCGGACACGGCGGCGAAGGCGACTGCACCGCGGCGGAAAGCCAAGGGGGGCAAGGGCACGGCACGTACTGTCGCCGCCGGCTCCGGCCCGCACGGGCAGAAGGCGTACGGCCGGCTCACCGAGCAGATCATGGCGTACTTCGCCGAAGTCGGCGATGTCGACGTGCGGGCCCGTGATGTCGCCGCGGCTCTCGGCCGTGACACCGACAGCGGAAGCATCAACGGCATCCGCAGCACCCTTGACCGCATGGTCGGCGCCTCCCGCGTCCAACGGACCGGCCGGGGCCTCTACCGCGCCAACCGTTAGGGCGGCGCTGTCGGTGTGCCGGCGCTGTGCCCGCGTCTGAACCCGGTCGGTCGCCGTGTCGGGGCTGTTTCGAAGGCGGTGCGCAGCGCCGCGGCCACCAGGACCGGCCCGCTTTCGGAACCTGCCTCGGCGGTCGCGGCGGACACTGCGGACGCGCCGACGCGGTGGGCCCGCTCGGCTTCGCTCCGCCGACGGGAGTGGGGATCGGGCACGGCGGGTTCCCGGACTCCCAGGCGCATCACACCAGCGACGACGCCGCGCTCGCCGCTCGCGACACCGGCCCGCACGTCGATCGGTGGCCGGCGTCCGCGGCAAGGACCCGTTCCAACTGTGCGAGGTCGCCGGACTGCGCTGCTACCAAGAACGCCTGGACGAGCCGCCGATGCGCGACCGAATCCACGGGCTGCCTGCGTCGGTTCTGAGCGAGCCGCTCCTGGGCACGGCTGACCTGCTGCCTCGTATTGGCGACGCTGAGACCCAGGATCTCGGAAATCCGGCTGTGCGGGTAGCCGAAGCCCTCTCGCAGGACATACGCGGCACGTTGCCTCGGCGTCAGCGCTGCCATCAGCAGGAGAACCGCTCGCTCTACGGCGTCCTGCCGCTCGGCCGCTGCCTCCGGGGTCGTACGAGTGTCCAGCAGTTCCGGAAGCCAAGGACTGGCGCAGGATTCTCGACGCCTCCAGGCGGACTGGACGACGTTGATCGCCAGCCGGACAGTCGTCGTCCTGAGCAGCGCCGGCGGGTTCGAGACGACCGTACGATCTGTGCCCTGCCACCGAAGCCATGCCTCTTGGATGACGTCTTCGGCCTCGCTCGCGTTCCCGACGATTCGGTTGGCGATCTTGAGCAGTCCGGGTCTGGCACGGTTGAACACCGCCATCGCGTCGTCCAGGTCACCGATCGTCGGGGTGGCCGTGGTACCCGCCGTCTCCCGACCTTGCCTTGCTTCGACGAGGTGTGCGTCCACGATCGGCTCCTGTGCTCCGTGGGTCAGAGGCTCGATGGCCGCTGACAACGAACGTCGCACCGGGGGGCAGCCGATCGCACCCTGGAAGGCCGTGGGCGGCTTCGTGGTCGTGCCGTGGTCGGTCCGTGGCCCAAGCTGCCAGAGCCGCCCTGACCAGCAGCGATACGGGACAGGCGAGTGAACCGCCCGCGCGGCGTCCAGCTCACTCGCCCGCACACGCACACGCACACGCACACGCACACGCACACCGGCAAGGTCGCCGCCCTCTGCTCGACTCGCCGGCGGCGTGGTGCAGGTGGATCCGGGCCCGTCGCGTGTCACATCCGCGCGGCCTACGTGGTCTATGGGGTGACGGACGACAAAGCAGAGGGAACCATGCGAGAGATTCTGATCGTCGGCGGCGGCTACGCGGGCTTCTATACCGCATGGGGCCTGCAGAAGAAGCTGCGGGCGGGCGAGGCGCGGGTCACGGTCGTCGACCCGCGCCCGTACATGACCTATCAGCCCTTCCTGCCGGAGGTGGCGGCCGGCTCGGTGGAGGCGCGTCACGCCGTCGTCTCACTGCGGCGGCATCTGAGTCGTACCCGGCTGATCGCGGGGACCGTGACCGCGATCCGGGACGCGGACCGCACAGTGACCGTCCGCCCGGTGCGCGGAGACGCCTACGAGCTGCGCTACGACGTCCTCGTGGTCACCGCGGGCGCCGTGACCCGCACCTTCCCCATCCCCGGACTGGCGCAGCGGGCCATCGGCCTCAAGCACGTGGAGGAGGCCGTGGCGATCCGGGACCGGCTGATGACCGCGTTCGACCAGGCCGCGTCGCTGCCGCCCGGCCCCGAGCGGCGAAAGCTGCTCACCGTCACGTTCGTGGGAGGCGGGTTCTCCGGCGTCGAGGGCTTCGGTGAGCTGCTGTCCCTGGCGACATCCATGCTCAGGTCGTATCCGGAGCTGACCATGGACGAAGTGTCCTTCCACCTGGTCGAGGCCCGGGGCCGCATCCTGCCCGAGGTGAGCGACAGACCGGGTGCGTGGGTGGTGCGCCACCTGGAACGTCGTGGCGCGCATGTCCACCTGAACACGCAACTGCTGTCCGCCGAGGACGGCCACGTCGTCCTCTCCGACGGCCAGGAGTACGACTCCACGCTGATCGTCTGGGCCGCCGGCAACGCCTCGAACCCGGTCGTGCACAACCACACGGACCTGCCGGTCGACGAGCGCGGGCTGCTCCTGGTCCGCGCCGATCTGCGCGTGGGCACGGACAGCGAGCCGGTGCCGAACGTGTGGGCGGCCGGGGACGACGCGTCCATTCCCGACCTGGCCTCGCCGGTGCCGGGCGCACGCACGGTACCGAACGCCCAGCACGCCGTGCGGCAGGGTCGGCGCCTCGCCAAGAACCTCGTGGCCGACCTGCGCGGGAAGCGAGTCCGGAACTACCGCCACAGCAGCCTGGGCGTGGTGGCGACGCTGGGCCTCGGGCGGGGCGTCTTCCAGTACAAGGGCATCGTCATCAAGGGATTCCCGGCATGGCTGATGCACCGCGGCTATCACGTGCTGGCGGTGCCCAGCTGGGAGCGGAAGATCCGCGTTCTGGCGGTCTGGCTCACGGCGGCTCTCACCGGTCGGGATCTCGTGTCTCTCGCCTCCGTGCAGCACCCGCGGGACGCCTTCGTCACGAGTGGGCGGACTCAGGGCCCGGGTGCCGGCCGTACGAAGGAAGGCAGCACGCCATGACCATGTGGAGTTCTCGTTTCCATCGGGGGTACGCCGTGTCCGCACGTGAGGAGGCCGCCCGCGGCCTCACCGACATCGAGGGCTTCCTGTATCAGCAGGCTCATATGGGAGCGACGCGCCGGCGCGTGGCGGACCTCACCGCGCGCGTGGAGGGGCTCACCCCCGAGCAGAAGCGGGACATCGGGCAGTGGTACGTCGACGCGCAGATACACGTCGCCCACATGGTGACCGACCACATCGCCGAGCGTGTCGAGGCGTTGGAAGCGCAACACCACGTGCGGATCCGGCAATGGCTGCGGGGAACACTTACCGCGATGGCGCTGATCACCCTGGCGATGATCGCGTGCGCCGTGGTGATCCTGGGGTCGTCGCGTTGAGCGGCGATGTCGCCCCGCGCCGTGCCGGGCGGTGTGTGACCGCGTCGGCGTGACGCCCGCTTCACCGTCCCGGGCCGACCTGGGCGACGCGGTCGTTCGCGACGTCGAGGCCGATGACGGCGGCGACCTGGCGACCGTAGCGGGCGACGAGACCGGTCCGGCCGTAGACGGAATGGGTGGCCAGGGGGGGTGCGCGGGCGGTGGGCCAGGAACAATTGCACCTTCCCAGCCGACACGAGCAGTACCTGCCGATCGGCCCCGGAACCGCGGAGGGATCACCGCTCCGCTACCGAGGGTGACGATGCTCAAGGGTGCGGTATCCACAACCAGCCCCTATGCTTCACTCTGCCGCTGGTCAAGCAGGCCATGGCCATTCGGGTGCCGACGGCCGGTGACGCCGAACGCAGTCGGCCCCCGACCGCACCCACCGACGCCCCCGGCATCTGGGCACGACCGCCCCCGATCACGGCCGCAGCGATCCGAAGGACGTACGTAGAACGCCGGTCCATCCTGACCAGGGAGGCTGCCATGACGAGCCGTGGTCCATTGGCCGGACTCCTCGGGCGGCGAGACGAGTGCCGGGTCCTCGACGACCTCCTGACAGGCGCCAGGTCGGGGCGAAGCGGAGTCCTGGTCCTGCGCGGTGAGGCGGGGATCGGGAAGACCGAGCTTTTGAACTACGCCTTCGAGCGCGCCACCGGATGCCGCATCGTCAGGGCTGCCGGCGTCCAGTCCGAGATGGAGCTCTCCTACGCCGGACTGCATCAGCTCTGCGCCCCCCTGCTGGGCGGCGTCGACAATCTTCCCGGGCCTCAACGCGACGCGCTCTCCACGGCGTTCGGGCTGCGTGGTGGTGACGCACCCGACCGGTTCCTCGTGGGCCTGGCCACGCTGAGTCTCCTCGCCGAAGCGGGCGGTGACCAGCCGCTGGTCTGTCTCATCGACGACGCGCAGTGGCTGGATCGCGTGTCGGCGCAGACGTTGGAGTTCGTTGCCCGTCGGCTGCTCGCGGAGTCGGTCGTGCTCGTCTTCGCCGTCCGCGACGCCAACGCCTGCGAGCCGGTTTCCGATCTGCTCGATCTGCCCGATCTGCACGTGCCGGGCCTGACCGAGAGCGACTCCGGAAAACTCCTCGACTCGATCGTTGCCGGTCCGCTCGACCACCGGGTACGCAGCCGCATCGTCGCCGAGACGCGCGGCAACCCGCTGGCCCTGCTCGAACTGCCTCGCGGACTGGCCCCTGTGGACCTGACCGACGGCTTCGTGCGTCCCGACGCACGGCCGTTGTCGCGCCAGATCGAGCAGGGCTTCCTCCGCCGAGTCCGGTCCCTCCCGGCCGAGACGCAACGCCTGCTGTTCACCGCCGCCGCCGAGCCGGTCGGCGACGTGACGCTGTTGAGGCGTGCTGCCGAGCGGCTCGGGATCGTCGTGGACACCGCCGTGGAGCACGCCGAGGCATCGGGGCTGATCACTTTCGGCGCCTGGGTGCGCTTCCGGCATCCGCTGGTGCGCTCGGCGGCCTATCGCGCGGCGGGCCTGGACGGCCGTCGCGAGGTGCACAGAGCGCTGGCGGACGCGACCGATGCCCAGCTCGATCCCGATCGTCGGGCTTGGCATCTGGCGCGTGCGACCGCCGGACCTGACGAGACGGTGGCTGCCGAGCTGGAGCGCTCGGCGGACCGGGCGCGGGCGCGTGGCGGAATCGCCGCGGCGGCGGCCTTTCTCGATCGAGCCGCCGAGCTGACCCCGGACCCCGCACGCCGCGGAGCCAGGGCGTTGGCAGCGGCGCAGGCCAAGTATCACGCCGGCGCGTTCGACGCCGCCCGAGAGCTGGCGGACGCGGCGGAACTGGGTCCCCTCGACGATCTGGGAGCCGCCCGGTCGACCTTGCTGCGCGGTCAGATCCTGTCCGCGTCGAAGAGCGCCGGCGCAGGTCTGCCGCTGCTGCTCGATGCGGCCAAGCGGCTCGAACCGCTTGACGCGAGGCGCGCCCGTGAAACCTACCGCGACGCGATCTACGCGGCTCTCACCGCCGGCCGGCTCCCGAAGGACGGCGTCCTCGCGGTGGCGAAGGCCGTACTGAGCGCACCGAGGCCCGCTGAGCCGACACGCGACGATCTGCTTCTGGCGGGCCTTGCCCAGGTGTCCACGGAGGGCTACGCCGCGGGCACGCCGATGCTGCTGGAGGCGCTGGCCGCGTTCCGCACCGACGAGGTCTCGCGTGAGGAGGGTCTCGGCTGGCTCCCGCTCGCATGCCGCTCGGCTCACAGCACGTGGGACTTCGAGAGCTGGTCCGTGCTCTCGGCGGGGCTGGTCGACCTGGCACGCGAGACGGGAACCCTGTCCGTGCTGCCGTCGGCTCTCCTGCTGCGCCTGTCGAATCGGGTCTTCGCAGGCGACCTCGCCGGCGCCGACTCCCTCGTCGTGGAGGCGACCGCGATCGGCGAGGCGACCGGCAGCAGATTCTTCGCGCACTACGGGGCACTGGTCGTCGAGCCGTGGAAGGGCCGGGAGCCGGAGACCCAGCAGGCGATCGAGGCGATCACCCAAGACCATCTGCTCCAAGGGGAGGGCAAGGTGGTGACCGCGACGCAGTGGGCGGCGGCGGTGCTCTACAACGGCCTCGCCCGATACGAGGAGGCCTACGCGGCCGCCAAGCGCGGTTGCGCGAACCCACAGGAACTCGGCCTGTACCTCCAGTCGATGGTTGAGTTCATCGAGGCGTCAGCTCGACTCGGAAGACCCGAAGACGCGATCGATACGGTCCGGACGATCCATGACATGGCGCGGGCCAGCGGCACCGACTGGGCTCTCGGCACCTCGGCCAGGGTCCGTGCGCTGGTGAGCGACGGGCAGGCCGCCGACGCTCTGTACCGCGAGGCGATCGCGCGGCTCGGCGACACCGAGGTCCGGACGGAGTTCGCACGCGTCCAGCTTCTCTACGGCGAGTGGCTTCGCCGCGAGAACCGCCGCGCGGACGCCCGTGCTCACCTGGCCGCCGCCCACGAAATGCTCAGCCAGATCGGGGCCGAGGCATTCGCGGAGCGTGCGCGGCGCGAGCTGCAGGCCACGGGAGCGAAGGTTCGTAAACGCACCGCGGCGACGGATGAAGCCCTCACTCCGCAGGAGGCGCAGATTGCTCGTCTCGCAGGCGACGGGCTCACGAACCCCGAGATCGGCGCCCAGTTGTTCATCAGCCCCCACACGGTCGAATGGCACCTCCGCAAGGTGTTCTCGAAGCTCGGCATCTCCTCCCGCAGGGAAATCCGCAGCACGCCGCTCGAAGGCGAGGCGACGTCGGCCTGAATGCCCGCCGAGTCGCGGTCCCGGAGGACGCGCCGTCGCCAGGGCGCTCTCTCCTTCACCTGAGTCGCTCACGTTCTCCCTCCGGAAGTCACGTTCTCCCTCCGGAAGTCATGCGGGCGAAAGCCGGTACAGAGCGGCCGAGACGGCTGTCATGCGTCGGTCGACGTCCATGAGCTCCTTCCGCAGTTCGGTGACGCGAGTCTCCAGTTCGGCCGCTTCCGCGGTCAGCGCCACGATCGCGACCGCGATATCGGTTCGCCCTTCCCGGGTTTTGGCCATGGTGCTCCTAGTGCTGTCGCCGCGTTCCCATGGGACGACCGAAGACGCATGTCGATTGCCTGGCGGCGGAATCCGCTGAGCCGTTCCTTGAGAGGCTCGGGTGGCCCGTCCGGGAGGAAAGGGCCACCCGAAACGATGTCTACTTCTGCTGTGCCAGCCAGTCGGCGAACCTCGTGCCGGCGATGTGTGCGTCGGTACCCGGCAGAAGCGTGTTCTCCTGCAGCTCGGCGCCCCAGTACGTCGCCTGCGGGTCGGTGACGATCTTGCGGGGGTCGTTCAGGGCCGTGAGTCCCATGCGAATGAACTCCTCGAGCTGGAACGCCTCGGGACCCGCGACCTCGACCACGCCACCCACCGGGTCCCCGACCGCGGTGCGGCCGACGGCCGCGGCCACGTCGTCGGAGACGATGGGCTGGATCTTGGCGTCGGGCAGATGCACGGTGTCACCCTGGGTGACCCCGTCGGCGAGTCCCTTCGCGAACTCGAAGAACTGGGTGGCGTGCACGATGGAGTAAGGGTTGCCGGACGCCCTGATCAGGTCTTCCTGGGCCTGCTTGGCGCGGAAGTACCCGCTCCCCTGGAGGCGGTCGGTGCCGACCACGGACAGTGCCACGTGATGCGCCACGCCCGCTTCGGTCTCCGCCTTCAGCAGATTGGTCGTCGACGTGTGGAAGAAGTCCATGACGGCCTCGTCCTCGAACGAGGGCGAGTTCGACACGTCGACCACCACCGACGCACCCTGTAGGACCTCGGCCAGCCCCTCGCCCGTCAACGTGTTGACGCCGGTGCTGGGCGCCGCCGCGACCGCCTCGTGTCCGTGCTCGCCGAGCCTGGCGACCACCTTCGAGCCGATGAGCCCGGTTCCACCGATCACTACGACCTTCATGACGGAATTCCTTTCGCGTTTCCCTGATGCCTGCTACCAGTAGAGACCGGGCAGGGGCTCTGTTTGTGACACCCCCTATTCGACGAGTTTTCCCGCGGTCGAGACTTCCTCCATCAGGGAGGAAATCTCTTCGGGAACGGCCGGAATGCTTTCGCGGGTGACACCCGTCGTCGGGGACCACACGAGATTCACCCGTAGTGCGGAATCCAGGCCGGGATAGTCACTGCGGTTGTGGCAGCCGCGCGTCTCGCGACGCTCGAGGGCCGATTCGAGGGTGGCCCGCGCCGCGAGCGCGGCCGACTTGAGGTCGAAGGCGTGGGCGAGATCCTGATAGCCCGCGATGTCCGGGTGGATGCCGACGGCCTCCATACGCTTCTCGATCACCGCGAGTTCCGCCAGTCCGGCGCGCAGGCCGTCCTCGTCGCGTACGACGCCCGCGTGCTCGGTCATGGTGTCGCGGATCGCGCGTTGCAGTGCTCGGACGTTCTCGGCCCCGTCGGCGGCGAGCAGTTCGTCGATCTCCGCGCGGGCCTCCGCGACGGCCGACGCCGACCGCGGCTGCGCCGTGAGCGACTGCGAGTACGCGGCGGCCGCCTGACCGGTGAGGCGGCCGAACACCAACAGCTCGATGAGGCTGTTGCCGCCGAGACGGTTGGCGCCGTGCAGCCCGCTCGACGCCTCACCGATGGCGTACAGGCCACGGACGTCGGTGCTGTGGTCCTCAGGGCGCACCCACACACCGCCCATCGAGTAGTGCGCCGTGGGCGCGATCTCGATCGGATCGCGGGTGATGTCCAGCATCTGCAGGTCCAGCAGAGTCTGATAGACGCGGGGCAGGCGCGTCATGATCGTCTGCCGTGGCAGATGAGAGACGTCGAGCCACACGCCGCCCTTGGGCGTGCCGCGCCCTTCCCTGATCTCCGTGTACGCGGCCAGAGCCACGCGATCACGGGTGGACAGCTCCATGCGCTCGGGGTCGTAGCGGGCCATGAAGCGTTCCCCGAGCGCGTTGCGCAGGACGCCGCCCTCGCCGCGGGCGGCCTCGCTGACCAGGGTGCCGGCGGCGTTCTCCGGTTCGATGATGCCGGACGGGTGGAACTGCACCAGCTCGGCGTCGCGCAGCCTGGCCCCGGCCTCCACGGCCAGGCGGAACGAGTCCCCCGTGTTCTCGTCGCGCCGCGAGGAGGTACGCCGCCAGATGCGGGTGTGACCGCCGGCGGCCAGGACGACCGCGTCCGCGTGGATCAGGTAGCGCCGCCCGCTCGTGAGGTCGAAGCCGTACGCGCCGAACACGGCGCCCTCGTGGACCAGCAGCCGTGTGATGTACACGCCTTCCAGCACGGGGATGTCCAGTTGCTCCGCGCGCCGGATGAGGGTGCGCTGGATCTCCAAGCCGGTGTAGTCGCCGGCGAAAGCGGTCCTGCGGAACTTGTGCGCGCCGAAGAAGCGCTGTGAGATACGGCCGTCCTCCTCCCTGGCGAAGGCCATGCCGTAGCGCTCCAGATCGTCGATGCCCCGGGCGGCGCCCTGCGCGACGATCTCCACGGTGCGGGGATCGGCGAGGAGGTAGCTCTCCTTGAGGGTGTCGGCCGCGTGCTGCTGCCAGCTGTCCTCGGGATCCATGGTGGCCAGGGCCGCGTTGATGCCGCCGGCCGCCAATGCCGTATGGGCGTCCTCCTTGGGGCGTTTGCCGACGGCGAGGACGTCGATGCCGGCCTCGGCCAGTTCGATTGCTGCTCGCAGGCCGGCACCTCCGGTGCCGATCACCAGCACCATGGTGGAAAGACGTTGTTCGGTGACAGCCACGGTCCACTCCGATCGCTTGGGTCTTCACCCAGTACGACCGGACAGTCCGATGATCTGTGACGCCTCGGGGCCGTCCTGGCCCCAGGAGGCCGGCGTGATGGTGGTCGGCGTGACGGTGGCGTCGAGCGCGACCTGTCGCCCGAAGGCTTCCGTCGTCCGAGCGTGTCCTCCCCGAGGACCGCCCGTGGGCCGCGGTCCCGCCGGTCACGGCCACCGGCGTGGTGCGGAGGGAAGCGAAGGCTCCGCGTCGAAGTCCTGCTCGTGACGCGCGCGGCGGCGTCAGGAGGAGAACGTGGTGCCATCCTTCAGGGAGGCCACGTAGGGTGCCAGTTTCTCCGGATTCATGACCCACATGGCCCGCTCGATGCCGCGTTCCGAGATGTCCAGGGTCAGCAGAACCACGGCCGTCCCGCCGGCCGAGACGAGGGCGGCCGGACCGCCGTTGGCCTCGACCCAGTGGACCTCCTTCTGCGGCCAGAAGCGCGGGGCGAAGGCTGCGAGGTACCTGGAGACGTGCACCAGACCGACGACCGGGAACCTGGACGCCCCGCGCAGCCCGTTCCCGTCGGTGTAGCTGACCACGTCGTCGGCGAGGATGCCTTCGAGCACGGCCAGATCGCCGGTCTGTGCCGCGGTGACGAACACCTCCATCAGCCGTCGGTGCTCGGTGGCCTCGACGGGCTTGCGGCGCTCCGACGAGATGTGCTTGCGCGCGCGGCTGACCAGCTGGCGCGTGTTGGCCTCACTGGTCTCCAGCATGTCCGCGATCTGCTGGTAGGGGTAGTCGAAGGCCTCCCTCAGCACGTAGGCGGCCCTTTCCACGGGGTTGAGCCGCTCCAGCAGCAAGAGCACCGCCGTGTCGAGCGCCTCGGCCCGCTCGGCGCCCAACTGCGGATCCGCGCGCGTGTCGACCGGCTCCGGCAGCCAGGGGCCGATGTACGACTCGCGCCGCACCCTGGCGGACTGGGCCACGTTGAGCGCCAGACGGGCGGTGACGGTGGCGAGGAACGCCTTCGGCTCGCGGACGACGTCACGGTCGGCGCCCTGCCACCGCAGCCACGCCTCCTGGAGTACGTCCTCGGCCTCCGTGGTGCTGCCGAGGACTCGGTAGGCGATGCCGAAGAGATGGGGACGTGCCGTCATGAACACGTCCGTCGCCTCGTCGAGGGAGTCCGTGTCGTCCCCGATACCCATGCGTGCCGCCTTCAGTTCCGACCCGTTCTCGCAAGCGCTTGCCCATGGTACGGCGGGTGGCGCACCACCTGGCGGCACAGGTCATGGCCGTACGAGGCACACAGTCGGGGCGGAAGGGTCCGGCCGTTCGGGCAATACGATGAAACGGTTCTTCTCCCGTGCCGCGATCATCATCGCACGGGAGGCACTCCGGAGAATCGGCCGTCGGTGAGCTCACGACGGTCACCCGCGCCAGTCATACCGGTCGCGCGCCCGCACGACCGTCTCCGGACCGATCGCGCCGGCACGTGCCAGTCCGTCCAGGGCCGCGACGACGATCGACTCGGCGTCCACCCGGAAGTAGCGCCGTACGGCGTCCCGGGTGTCCGACAGCCCGAAGCCGTCCGTGCCCAGCGAAGAGTAGTCGTGGCCGACCCACTGGCTGATCTGATCGGGAACCTGGCGCATCCAGTCGCTGACCGCCAGCACCGGCCCGGGCGCGTCCGCCAGCGCCGCCGTCACATAGGGGACGCGCTTTCCTCCCCGCAGCCGCGCCCGGTCGGCTTCCAGCGCGTCGCGGCGTAGCTCCGTCCAGGACGTCACCGACCAGACGTCGGCATGGACGCCCCACTGGGACAGCAGCAACTCCTGGGCGTGCAGCGCCCAGTGGATGGCCGTACCGGAGGCCAGCAGCTGGATCCGTGGTGCTGTCCCGGCGGGCTCGGCTTGCCGGAACAGGTAGATGCCCCGCACGATGCCTTTAGCCAGGCCGCCGAGGCGTAGGTGGATATGTGGCCGCCGAGCCCGAACCGGGCACCGCGGGTCACCATCGCCGCCGCGTTCCAGCGGTTCAGGGCGGTGATCCTGGACTCCATGGCGAGGTCACCGGGATAGGCCGGCTGAGCCGACGCGGGGACGGTGTTGATGTAGTCGGAGGACAGGAGCCCGGGCAGGGACACGCCGGACCGGGCCGCGAACTCGTGCACCCGCCGCATCAGGTACACGGCTCGATCCGGCCCCGCGTTCCGCACGACGGCGTCGAGTGACGCCTGCCATTCGGCGGTCTCCTCGGTGTCCTGGTCGGGTAGTTGATCGAGCTCGCTCATGGCCGTTTCCTGTCGGGGCGTCGGGCGTGGGGTGCAGGGCGTCGGGCGTGGGGTGCAGGGCGGAGGAGACGTTCGGGCGCCGCCGACGTCATCGCCGCGCGAGCCACTCGGAGAAGGTTTCGTGCCCCAGGTGGGCGTCCGCCCCGGGCCGCAGCGCCCACTGCCCGAGCATCGCGCCGAAGAAGGGGGCATGAGCGTCGGAGACCACGTCCGACAGGTAGCCGCGCGCGGCCAGCAGCTTCGCGGTGAGGTCGTCGAGGCGGTGCTCCTGCGGACCGGCGACCTCCAGAACACCGAACAGCGGTACTCCCACAGCGACATGGGCGATCTCGGCGGCGACATCGTCGGCCGACACCGGGCGGATCAGTACGGGCGCGACATGGACGGTGTCTCCGTACGCCGCCGAGCGCGCCGTGTACTCCACCGACTCGAAGAACGGCGTGGTACGCACGATCGAGTAGGGCAGGGGCGAACGCCGCACCTGTTCCTCCTGCAGTGCCTTCGCACGGAAGTAGCCCGCCCGCAGGCGTTCGGCCCCCACAACCGACAGGATCACGTGATGCGCCGCGCCCGCATTCGCCGCTGTCTCCAGCAGGTTGTGGGTCGCCGTGCCGAAGAACTCCAGGCTCTCCAGCTCCCCGCGGGAGGTCGTGTCGGTGACGTCCACCACCACGTCGGCGCCGCGTAGGGCCTCGGTGAGGCCCTCTCCGGTCGTGACGTCGACGCCGTCGTGGCGCGACAGGCGCACGACCTCCACACCGTGGTCCCGGAGCCTGGCGACCGTCCTGGAACCGATCAGACCGGTGGCTCCTGCTACAACGACTCGCATTTCGGGCCCCTTCCTGTCGAGGGGCCGGTGACCCCCCGGATGGCTTCGTGAGGCTGCGGCGACGTCGGTCCCTCACACCGTCTAGGACAGGGCTGCCCTCGATGTTGTGACACTGATGTGGCCGCGGGTGTCACACATCCGTGCGGAGCCCGGTCATCACCACGAAGGCCATGGCGCGGCCATGGCAGGGTGAATCCAAGGGAGGCCGACCCATGTCGGACACGGACGCGACGCAGGAGACCGGACCGCAGACCCACTCGGAGGGATGGAAGACGGCGGCGAGGATGCTGCAGGACACCGCACCGCTCACCGTCCCCGAGGGCGCGTCGGCGATGACCATTTTCGTCGAGTGGGAGCCCGGAGACCCGGGAAGCCCGCCCCACCGCCACTCGGGACCGGCGTTCGGCTACGTCGTCGAGGGCGCCGTCCGTTTCGAGCTGGAGGGCGAGCCCGAGCGTGTGATCGAGGCGGGCGGGACGTTCTGGGAGCCGGGCGGCGACCCGATCCACTATCAGGACGGCAACGCGCTGACCGACGCGCGCACCCGGTTCGTCGTGACAATGCTGTGCGCGCCGGGCAAGCCCATGCTCGAACTGGTCGAGGAGGAGGAACTGGCCCAGCGGGCCCATCTCCGCGCCCCGCGCCCCACCGACTGACTGTCCGCTGCCGGCCCCGTACGAGGCGGTTGCCAACGGGGGTTGTCCGCTCCGTGGGAGAACGCGGTGAGGCATGAGCGCCACTGATGTCGTCCACGGCATGCTGACAGCGCTGTTCGCGGCCTCGGCCGTGCACGCTCTGCGGCAGGTCGTGCCGCCACGACGCCTCGGGCGGCACGAACGAGGCGACCGGCTCCTGCACATCGTCATGGCGTCGGCCATGGCGGTGATGCCGTGGCACCGGGTCAGCGAAGTGCCGCCGCCGGGGCAGACGGTCTTCTTCGCCACCCTGGCACTGTGGTTCCCGTTGACCTCGGTCCTGAGCCACCGCGGCACCCGACTGGCCTGCGTCGTACGGAGGTCGCCCTACGCGGTCGGCATGGTCGCCATGGCGTGGATGCCGGTGAGGCACGACGGCCTCACGGACGCGCGGACCGGCGACGCGATCACCGGTGCCCTGACGCTCTGTCTCCTGGCCTACGCTCTCGGGTCGCTGACCCGGGACATGCCCGGACTGCGCGGAGCCCCGGGCCAGATGGGCGTCTCCACCGGCATCGGCGGCCCTTGCGACCACTTCTGGCACGGATCGACGGCCATGGGCACGGCCATCATGCTGCTCATGCACCACTGACACCGGACCGGATGAGCGACTTCCGCGGTCCCCGCGCGTACCGCCCGACGGTACGGGCGGGCGGTGATGCCTGCCCGTACGCCGTCGGACACTGGGCGTTCCTGCATCGCCACCGCTTCCGGCTCGAGCACGATCCGCGCATGGCGCCGGCCGTACGGGGGCTCGACCGCCTGAGCGACCTCGACGAACTGCTGGAACAGGGGCGGCTGCAGGAGCGGCCGGGCGGGGACGGGCCGCCCTGATGACCACTCCCACCGGGGCGCCCGCGGGACCGCCGGTGCCCGTCGGGGCAGCTCGGCCTGCCCCGACGGCTCCTGACGGACGGGCCCCGCCCCCGTAGCGTCGAGCGGTGAGCATTTGGACTTCCCTCGAACCTTCCTCGGCCACCGTGGATCCCGGTGGCAGCACGACCGTGCGGCTGCGGCTGCGCAACACCGGTGACGTGGTCGACGAGTACCGCTTCGAACCCATCGGTGACATCGCGCCCTGGACCACGGTGGAGCCCGGCTCTTTGCGGCTGTACCCGGGGACGACGGGGACGGTGGAGCTGACGTTCGCGCCGCCGCGCACGTCCGACGCGACAGCCGGCCCGAACCCGTACGCGGTGCGGATCACCCCGACCGAGCATCCGGAGGCGACCGCCGTTCCCGAGGGGAACCTGACGATCGCCCCCTTCACGGAGGTGCGGGCCGAGCTGGTCCCGCCGACGGTGAAGGGCCGTTTCCGGGGGCGGCCGAAGCTGGCCGTCGACAACCTCGGCAACACGAAGGTGACCGGGTCGCTGAGCGGCAGCGACCACGGCGACCAACTGTCGTACGACCTCCAGCCGGGCAGCTTCCAGATCGAGCCCGGCCGGGCCGCGTTCGTGAACGCCACGCTGAAGCCGCGGCAGATCATCTGGTTCGGGTCCAAGACGGAGCGGCCGTACACCCTCGCGGTGAAACGGTCGGGGGTGACGCCGCTCACGGTCGAGGGCACCTATGTGCAGCGGAGTTTCCTGCCCGGCTGGCTGGCCAGGACGCTCGGGATCTTCCTGGCGCTCGCGATCGCCCTCGTGATGGTGTGGATCGCCTACAAGCCCAGGGTCGCCAGCTCCGCCCGGGAGTTGCAGGAGGTCGCCGTCAGCACGCTGTCGCCCTCCCCCTCGGCGCCGCAGGCGCCGCCTTCGGCGCCTGCCGTGTCCTCGGCGCCCGCCGAGTCGGCCCCGGCGGCCGCGTCACCCTCGGCGCAGGCCGGCGGAGGCGGCGGCGGCTCCGCGGCTCCGCCGGCCAAGAAGAAGACCCCGAGCGTGCTGCCCGCGTCCGACGTCATGCTGCGCGACACGACCACCAAGATGTGCGCCGACCTCCCCGCCGCCGACGACACCGACTCGGCGGGCCGGGTGGTGCAGGACACCTGCGACGAGAACACCGCCGACACCCAGCGGTGGAACCTGGAGGTGGGGTACCCGAAGCTCGGACCCGGCGGCTCGGCCCTCTTCCAGATCCGCAACGTCAAGGACCAGCTGTGCGTGGATCTGGCGGACTACGGCGCCAAGCCCATCAGGTCGCCGATCCTGGAGTACACCTGCGCCGGAACGACCTCCGACAACCAGCTGTGGTGGCTCGACAAACAGGACAGCGGCGCCTACTGGATCCGCAACTACGCCAGTAACAACGCATGCCTGGACGTCGCCGGATACAGCACCGGCGGCAAGGGAACCGACCTCACGCTGTTCACCTGCTCCAACACCGACGACCAGGAGTGGCAGATCATCCACCCCTCCGATTCCTGAGCGGCGGCCCGCCCGCTCCCGTCGACGGCGTCCGCCCGTCCGACGAGGGAGAGCCCGCGAGCACGGCCGCGTCCCGGCTCCGGAAACTGCGGCCCGGCTCGGGGTATGCGGGAGCGGATCCGGGTGAGAGGTGGAGGGACATGAGCAGACAGTTCGTAGGGATGATCACGGGGGCCCTGCCCGCCCCCGGCGGCCCGGTACGCCGTCGGGGGCGGGCGGCGGCCCTCGAAGCGCGCACGTCCGGCGGCGCCCCGGCACCCGGGCCCTCCGGCGCCGCCATGTCCGCCGACCCGTACACGGGCCAGGCACGCCGCACCCTCCGGCCCCGGCTGCCCGCCGCCTGGTGGTCGGCGCTGCGGCGTACGCCGGTGTCCCTGTGGAACGACGACATCACGGACTACGCGGCGGCGCTGACGTACTACGCGATCCTGGCCGTGCTCCCCGCGATGCTGGTGACCGTCCTCGCGTTCGGGCTGATCAGCCCGGAAACGGCCGAGGAATTCGTCACCCACGTCACCGCCTACGCCCCGGCCGAGTCCGGCGCCGACCTGCACGCCGTGCTGTCCCGTGCGCTGGGCGCCGACAGCACGGCCTGGCCGCTGCTGGTGGCCGGCGCGACCAGTGCGCTGTGGTCGGCCTCCAGCTATCTCGCCGTCTTCCGCCGCGCCCTGCACCACATGCACCGGGTCGAGGACCGGCGCTCGCCCTGGCGCAAGGCGCCCCGGATCCTGCTGACCGCCCTCGCCCTGCTGGGGCTGCTCCTCGCCGGTTCCCTGGTCCTGTTGCTGACCGGTCCGCTGGCCGAGGCGGCGGGCCGGATCATCGGCGTGGACGCCACCGTGACCTGGGCCTGGAACGTGCTGCGCTGGCCGCTGTTGCTCTGTCTGGTCGCCCTCCTGGTCGTGGTCGTCTTCCACACCGGTCCGGCCCCGGCCCGTCTGCGCCGGCACAGTCTGCCCGGCGGCGCTCTGGCGGCCGCACTGTGGCTCGCGGTCTCCGCGGGCTTCGCCTGGTACGCCTCCGGCCTGAACGCGTACAGCAGGCTCTACGGCTCGCTCGCGGGCGTCGTCGTCTTCCTCGTCTGGCTGTGGCTGTCCAACCTCGCCCTGCTGACCGGGGCTCAGTTCGCCGCGGAACTCTCCGGTTCGCGCGGTCGGGATCAGGACCCGGGGACGCCGTCCCCTGTGCCGTAGTAGCACTACCTGGGTCCGCCTCCTCCGCCACGCATTGCGCACCTGGGCCCGCCTCCGCCACGCACTCGGCATCGAGGACACCCCGCCGGGCACCAACCGCCGGTGCCCGGCCTGCGTCGCGCCGTCAGCCGGTGGGCATCAGGACGGTGTCGATGATGTACACGTGGGCGTTGGCGGTCTTGACGTTGCCGCAGACCACCTTGGCGGAGTCGTCGACGGTGTAGGACTCGCCCGAGCCCGAGGTGGTCACCTTCGACTTCTCCAGCGTGTCGAAGGAGCCGTTCTCCAGGTCCTTCGGGGCCAGCTTCCGGCCCACCACGTGGTAGGTGAGGATCTTCGTCAGCTGGGCCTTGTCGTTCAGGACCTTGTCCAGGGTGGCCTTGGGGATCTTGGCGAAGGCGTCGTTGGTCGGGGCGAACACGGTGATGTCCTGGGCGTTGTTGAGGGTGTCGACCAGGCCGGCCTTCTTCACCGCGGTCACCAGCGTGGACAGGGCCGGGTTGTTGGACGCCGCGGTGGCCACCGGGTCCTGGGCCATCCCGTCGAACGAGCCGGACCCGCTCGTGGGCACCGTCGAGCAGGCCGGACCGAACGGCTGGTCCGCCGTGGCGGCGCTGCCGGAGCCTCCCATGCCGTCGTCGGAGGCGGTCGCCGAGGTCGACGCACGGCCGGCGGAGTCCGCGTCGCCGGAGTCGCTGCCGTTGTCCGAGCAGGCGCTCAGCGCCAGCGGCAGAACGGCGGCAGCGGCCACGGTCATCGCGACACGGCGGATACGGGTGTTCATGGTGTTTCTCCTGAGGGTCGACGCGGCGAGCGCCGCGTTCCTATGGGGTGGGGAAAGGTGGCTCGGGGGGTCAGTCGACGGTGACGACGACGGAGTGCCGGCCGGTGGCGCCGTCGGGGACGGTGCGGGCGCGTTCCTCGGTCTGCACCGCGCCGGTGCGGTCGGTGGCGCGCACGGTGAGGGTGTGGCCGCCCCTGGTGGCCTGCCAGGAGTAGGACCACTGGCGCCAGGTGTCGCGGGAGTCCTCGGCCGCGAGGTGGGCCTGTCGCCAGGGGCCGTCGTCGACGCGGACCTCGACCTTGTCGATACCGCGATGCTGGGCCCAGGCGACGCCGGCGACCATGACGGCGCCGGCCGTGGGGCGGGCGAAGGGCCTGGGGGTGTCGATGCGGGACTGGGTCTTGATCGGAGCCCTGCGGGCCCAGTCGCGTTCGACCCAGTAGGGGTCGTAGGCGTCGAACGTGGTGAGCTCGATGTCCTCGATCCACTTGCAGGCGGAGACGTAGCCGTAGAGGCCGGGCACCACCATGCGGACCGGGAAACCGTGCGCGAAGGGAAGCGGTTCGCCGTTCATGCCGACGGCGAGCAGCGCGTCGCGGCCGTCCATGACGTCCTCGACCGGGCCGCCGATCGTCATGCCGTCCACCGACCGGGCCACCAGCTGATCGGCGGGCCCTCCCCCGGAGGGGGGCGTGACCCCGCACTCGGCCAGCAGGTCGGCCAGGCGTACGCCGACCCAGCGGGCGTTGCCCACGTACGGGCCGCCGACCTCGTTCGACACGCAGGTCAGCGTGATGTCACGCTCGATCAGCTCCCGCCGCAGCAGGTCGTCGAAGGACAGCGTGACCGGGCGGGCGACCCCTCGGCCGTGGATGCGCAGCCGCCAGGTGGTCGCGTCCACCTGGGGCACCACCAGCGCGGTGTCCACGCGGTAGAAGTCCTTGTTCGGGGTCGTGAAGGAGCTGACCCCGGGGATCCGCGACCGCGCGCCCCTGGGCACCGCGGGGGCGGGCGAGGCCGGGGCGGGCAGGACCAGGGCCTTGCGGGAGGCGACCGCGTCACGGCCGCTCGACGAGTTCAGGACCCGGCCGAGCGCTCCGGCCCCGGCGGACGCGACGGCGGCGGCGCTCGCCGCGAGGACGAACCCACGCCGGTCCCACCCCGGCCCCTGGAACGTGTCGCCTTGCGTGGCGACGGGCCGGCTCGGCGCCGGCCGCCGGGTCTTCAGGCGGCCGGCGAGAAGGAACAGGAGACCGGCCCCGACGACCGCACCCGCGGCGGAGGGGAGCGCGTCGGTGAGCCCCGTGGAATCCGGGCGCCCGATCGCCGCTGCCGCGCCCACGGCGCCGAAGAAGACCATTCCGGCGGATCCGCTCCGCCGCCGGGTCAGCGCGAGAACGCCCAAGGCGAGGGCGATCAGCGCGAGTACGGCAAGGATCCCGAGCTGGAGAACGAGTTTGTCGTCGGTGCCGAAATTCCTGACGGCCCAGTCCTTGACGGCCGCGGGCGTGCGGTCGATCGCCGCACCGCCGACCGCGACGACCGGTCCGGCCTGCGGACGCACCCACGCCGACACCAGTTCGGCGACGGCGAGCGCGGCGAATCCCGCGACGGCCCCACTGAGCGCGCCGAGCGCCGGCCGCAGCCAACTGCGGGCATTTCGTGGTTGCTTCTCGCCGTCCGTCACGTGGGGAATCCGGGCCTGAACGCGGAACGGATTGGTCGATCACCCGATCGGACGGCATTTCTTCCCAGACCAATCCGCGCCCGACCTTCGCAACGGATGAAACGCGGCCGTCGCCGCCCGGTGCGTCAATGCCGCTCGTCCACCGCGCCGTTCGACGCCCGCGAACCGCTCGGCGACGCGACGGCCAGACGCACGAGAAGGCGGCTCGGGGCGGGGGCCGGGAGCCCGCCGTCGGGCCTGGAAAAGTTACCGACCGGTCGGTATCGTGCCGGTCATGACCACCGTCGCTCCGGACCCGCGCGCGGGTCGCCACTGTCACAGCACACTCAACTCGCTGCACGCGACGCACTACTTCTCCCCGGACGTGGGCCGGGAGCTGGGCGCGCTCGGCGTCACCCACCCGCGGGCCGTCAACTTCGCCGTGCGGGCGGCCGCGCTCGGGCCCGTCGGGGCCGGCGCGGTGACGGCGACGTTCTACAACTACAAGCACACGCTCGTCGCCCGGTACGTGCCCGCGGTATGGGAGTCGGCCTCGCCCGATCAGGTGCTGGCGGCCCGCACGCGAGCCGTCGACACGACGCTGCGGCGCCAGCTGGGCGAGAACGTGATCGCGTCCACGGAGATGGCGGAGGCGGCACGGCTCACCCTGCGCGCCACCGAGGCCTGTTCGCGCGGCGCCCGGCCCCTGTACTCGGCCCACGCCGACCTGCCGGTCCCCGAGGAGCCGCACCTCGCGTACTGGCACGCGGCCACGCTGCTGCGCGAACACCGGGGCGACGGGCACCTCGCCGTGCTGATGGCCGCGGGACTCGACGGCCTGGAGGCCATGGTGACCCACACGGCGACCGGCAAGGGCATGTCGCCCAAGTGGGTGCTCGACACCCGCGGCTGGAGCCGGGAGGACTGGGACGCGGCGGTCGGCCGGCTGCGGGAGCGCGGCCTGCTGGACGGGAACGGTGAACTGACCGAGCAGGGCCGCGCGCTGCGCCAGGAGATCGAGCGGGAGACCGACCGGCTGGACCGCGCCCCGTACGCGCACCTGGGCGCGGACGGCGTGGCCCGGCTGACCGAGCTGGGCGCGGGCTTCGTGCGCATCGCGCTCGCCGCCGGCGCCTTCCCGGCGGACCTGCTCGCCAAGCACTGACCTTCCGAGGACGGCCCGGACAGCGGGCAGGCGCGCCGCCGACAGCCGGAGCGGCGCGAGGAGCGGGCGGCGCGAGGAGCGGGCGGCGCGAGGAGCGGGCGGCGCGAGGAGCGGGCGGCGCGAGGAGCGGGCGGCGCGAGGAGCGGGCGGCGCGAGGAGCGGG